>NZ_JBHSFH010000015.1:0-417753 GCF_042653885.1 Streptomyces ovatisporus | reverse complement strand
GGGACAGAGCGTACGCCCGGAGCGCGTCGTAGAGCGCCCAGCGTCCCTTCACTTCTTCGGGATCCTCCAGGAGCTGACCGGACCGGCGGCCCTCCTCATAGGCCACGGTTTGTCCGCCCGGCATCCTCAGAAGTTTCAACGGCCCTTCCATCAGGGCGTGTCCACCGTGCGAGAAGGGCAGCACCTGGATCTTCACGTGCTCCGTGTCCAGCATCGGGAGCAGTGCGGACAGCTGACCCCGCATGACCTCGGCGCTGCCGACGGTGCGGTGCAACAGCGCCTCGTCGAGAATCGCCCAGTACCGCGGGGGATTCGACGAGCGCAGGCGTTCCTGGCGTCCGAGGCGGGCCTGTACCCGCTCCTCCGTCTGCTCCGCGGTGATGCCGGGGGCGTATCCGAAGAAGGCGCGGGCGTACGCCTCGGTCTGCAGCAGGCCGGGGACGACGTGCGGCGCGAAGTCCTCGACGACCTCCGCCCGTTCCTCGAACTCCATGTACCGCCGGTACTGGTCGGGATGTACCTCCCGGCGCACCAGCCCGTACAGCCTGGTGAAGAACTCGTCCGTCCCGAAGGCGAGGTCGAGTTTGCCCGGCAGGTCCGGCGGCGGCATCAGCTCCGCCGTCTCGATCCGGGCCAGCGCACTCTTGCTGGAGAGCACCACCGCGGCCATCCGGACCAGCGACAGCCCGGCCGCCTCCCGGTGACGGCGCAGCTCCGCCCCGAAGAAGTGGCGGGCGGACCTGTCGGGAGTCAACGTCTGCGGGCGGAACTTCATCGTCTGCGTGCCCTCTCTGCCGTCCCGTACGGAAAGCCGGGACGGCCCGGCCGTCCCGCGCCCGACATCGGGACGAGTCATCCCTGTCGGTGCCATCTGCCTCAGGGCAACGTTGACGCCACACACAGTGACCGGGCAGACGAATGGGGCAGATGGAGATGTGCGAGGTGACGGTGCGGTGATGTGCGACGGAGAGGGCACGCCGATGCGGCTGCTGCCATGGACCACCCCGGAGGGCGCTCCCTGCTACCTGAGCACGGACGATCCCCGCAGCCTGCTCTCGCGGGTGGCCGACGAGACGGAGGCGGCGCTGCTCGTATCCGCCGAGGAGGTGCTCGATCACGCCGGGCCGCTACTCGCGGACCCGCACGCCGGAACGCGCGAACTGCGCTTCACCGGCGCCCGCCTGGCCGAGTCGCTGCGCGACGCGGTGCGCATCGCCGAGAGCCGCGGCCTCCGGCTGCCGGACGGAGTCCGCGGTCGCGCAGGTGGGTGACCGGCCCGGAAAGCGCAACGGCGCCGGTTCGGCTCTGCCGCACCAGCGGTGTCAGTGGCCACTGAAAGAGTCCCGGCATGACCTCACGTACTGCTTCGATCGCCGCCTACTGGGACGCCGCCGCGGCGGACTTCGACGAGGAACCCGATCACGGACTGCGGGCCGAGGACGTCCGTTCCGAGTGGACCCGGCTGCTGCGTGCCTGGATGCCGCGTGAGCCGGTCGACGTACTCGACGTCGGGTGCGGCACGGGCTCCCTGTCCTTGCTGCTCGCAGCCGACGGGCACCGGGTCACCGGAGTGGACCTGTCGTCGCGCATGGTCGGGCAGGCCCGTGCGAAGACGGAGACGGCCGGATTCGGCGCCCGGTTCCTGACGGGGGACGCGATGCGGCCTCCCACAGGCGAGGAGCGTTTCGGCGCGGTGCTGGCCAGGCATCTGCTCTGGACCCTGCCCGATCCGGAGGCGGCCCTCCGCGACTGGGTGTCCCGTCTGCTGCCGGGCGGACGGCTGATCCTGGTGGAGGGCCGCTGGCGCGAGCCGGGGCAGCGCGGCGCGCCGTACGTCGCGGGGGCGGAGGAGCTGCCGTGGCACGGCGGCGTCGGCGCGGAGCAACTGGCCGCTGCGGTACGGCCGCTCGTCGCGGAACTCCGTCTCGAATCCCTCAGCGGCAACGCCGCGCTCTGGGGCCGCCCCGTGACCGACGAACGGTACGTCCTCATCGCCCGCGGGTGAACCGGGCGTCCCGCCCGGGGAGAGTCGCCGGAAGGCTGCCCGACTCGGCGAAAGACGCGAACTCGCACCCTACGACCTGCGTGTTGTGTCTCTGACTGCAACACAATGGTCAGAACGGTAGCCCTCCGTCACAGTCCTCGTATACGGGACGTACGTCGCACGTCGTCCCGGAAAAGGGGGAAGCAGCGAGGCGGGGCCGGGAGGACCCTGGGGGTTCGATCCGGCCCGCCTCCGCTCCGGCGGCCCGGAGTCCGAGAACGGCATGCAAGGTTCGGACTGCCGCCCGTGGGAACGCCCCTGCCCGTACGCAACCGCGGGCAGAGGCGTCGCGCGCAGCACCGCCGCCCGCGTCGAGCCCAGCAGCCGGGCGAGCGGATCGCCCGCGGTGCCCGCGCTGTTGTGCGGCGCGGGGACCATCCAGTCGGGACTGCGGTCGAGTGGATAGAGGACTGTGGGCGGCAAGTCCGGGTCGGCGAGCGGCACGGGCCGGCTCCACAGGAACTGGGAGGGGACCAGCAGCAGCCCCCGCCCCTGAAGGTGCAGGTCCCGGTCGACAGGATGCGCGGGTATCTCGAGGACGGGCGGACGCCATCGCATCGCCGGACGGAAACCGGCCAACAGGCCCTGCACACCCCCCACTCCGCCTGCCTGGCGTGCCCTCGTGCGCACCGCACGGTCGGCGGCGGCGCGGCGCTGGATCGCGGGCCAGTAGGGGGCCAGCGCCCGCTCGTGGTAACCGGAGATCATTCCGCCGAGCCGCCTGCGCGCGTGCGGTGAGCGCTCGGTGAGCTCGTGCGACCAACTGGGCGCGCCCACACGCTCGTTCAGGATGCCGAGCTCGTGGTCGATCCGCTCGCGGGGCGTCGCGACGACGGCCTCGACGCCTTCCTCCAGCCCCAGCAGCCCCTCCGGCGGGGTGAGGAAGTCGGGGAAGTAGCTGGCGTCCGGGACGAGCGGCAGCAGTTGCCGTAACTCGTCCGCTTTCCCGTGACGCCGCAGGTCTGCCCGTACGTCCCGGCGCCACTCGGCGAACGGCACACGGCCGTAGCGGGCGCGGAGCATGTGCAGGCTGAAGACCGTCTCCCAGAGCGGGTCGGGGCCTTCGGCGACGTGCGTGCGCGCCAGGTCGGTACTGGTGAAGTGGATGCGCAGCATGCGGTGTTCCCTCGCGGCCCGGTTCCGGTCACGGCCGTGGTCCGCGCTCCGCTCACGGGTGCGTCGGTGCCTCGGCACCCCGGGCGTATGGCGCGGAGCGCCCGCCGACACTTTAATGCCGTGCCGGGCGTCCCGAGCCGGTGAACGTTCCCGGTCGCAGCACGAGTGCGTACGTTCAGGCACAGAACGGCCGAGCCGGACCGCACGCCCGTGCCACGCACGACGGCGGCCCCGACGGTACGGCCGAAGCCGTACCGTCGGGGCCGCCGCGTCGAGTACGCCGGGGCGCCGCGGGTCAGAGACCCAGTTCGCCCTCGAACTCGCCTGCTTCCAGGCGGGCCTTGACGTCGCCGAGGTAGCGGGCGGCGTCCGCCCCGTCGACCAGCTGGTGGTCGTAGGAGAGGGTCAGGTAGACCATGTCCCGGATGGCGATGGTCTCGCCCAGCTCCGGGTGGTCGATGACCATGGGACGGCGGACGGTGGCACCGATGCCGAGCTCCGCGACCTGCGGGTAGTTCACGATGACCGTGTCGAACAGCGCGCCGCGCGACCCGGTGTTGCTGATCGTGAACGTGCCGCCGGACATGTCGTCCGGACCGAGCCCGCCCTCGCGGACCTTCTTCGCCAGATCCGCCGTCTTGCGGGCGATGCCGGCCAGGTTGAGGTTCCCGGCTTCCTTGATGACCGGGACCATCAGGCCCTTCTCGGAGTCCACCGCGATGCCGATGTTCTCGACGTCGTGGTAGGTGATCGTGCCGTCGTCGTTGAGGCGTGCGTTGACCGACGGGTGGGCCTTCAGCGCCTCGGCGGCGGCCTGCACGAAGAAGGGCATCGGGGAGAGCTTGACGCCCTCACGCGCGGCGAAGGACTCCTTGGCCCGCCGCCGCAGCCGCATCACACGCGTCACGTCCACCTCGACCACGGTGGACAGCTGCGCCTGGTTGTGCAGCGCCTTCATCATGTTCTCCGCGATCACCTTGCGGATGCGCGGCATCTTGACCGTCTGGCCGCGCAGCGGAGACGGCTCGAGCTTCGGCGACCGCGGTGCGGTGGACGCGGCGGAGGGAGCGGCAGCCGCCCGGGACCTGGCCGCTTCGGCGGCGGCGACGACGTCCTGCTTGCGGATGCGTCCGCCGACGCCGGTGCCCCTGACCGAGGACAGGTCGACGCCCTGCTCGTTGGCGAGCTTCCGGACGAGCGGCGTGACGTACGCGCCCTCGTTCTCCGCCGCGGCCGGAGCGGACGCCGGCGGTGCGGCCACGGCCGGTGCGGCCGGAGCCGGCGCGGGGGCCGCCTTGGGCTGCGCCTGCGGCTGTGCCTGCTGCGGTGCGGGCTCGGCCTTGGGCTGAACCGGTGCCGGTGCCGGCTCGGGCTGCGGCTGGGCCTGCTGCGCGGGTGCGGGCTGGGCCGGTGCGGACTCCGCGGCCGGTGCGGCACCCGCGGCGCCGATGACGGCGAGCTTCGAGCCGACCTCGGCCGTCTCGTCCTCGCCGACCACGATCTCCAGCAGAGTGCCGGCCGCGGGGGCCGGGATCTCCGTGTCGACCTTGTCCGTCGAGACCTCCAACAGCGGCTCGTCCGCCTGGACTTCCTCACCGACCTGCTTCAGCCAGCGGGTGACGGTGCCCTCGGTGACCGACTCGCCCAGCGCGGGCAGCACGACATCCGTACCCTCCGCCGAACCGCCTCCCGGCGCCGCCGGGGCCTCCTGCTGCGCGGGCTGGGCCTGCTGCGCGGGCGCGGGCTCCGGCTCGGGCTGCGCCTCCTGTGCGGGAGCGGACTCGGCGGCGGCCGGTGCCTCTGCCGCGGGCGCACCCGCCCCGTCGTCGATCACTGCGAGTTCGGCGCCGACCTCGACCGTCTCGTCCTCGGCCACCTTGATGGAGGAGAGGGTGCCGGCCGCGGGGGCCGGGATCTCGGTGTCGACCTTGTCGGTGGAGACCTCGAGCAGCGGCTCGTCGGCCTCCACTTGCTCACCCTCGGCTTTCAGCCAGCGGGTGACGGTGCCCTCGGTGACGCTCTCGCCGAGCGCCGGCAGGGTTACGGAAACCGCCATGGTTTCGGTTGCTCCTATCGGAATGGTGCGGATGCGGGTCGCGCCCGGCCTCGGTCAGTCGTGGGAGTGGAGCGGCTTGCCCGCGAGTGCCAGGTGGGCCTCGCCGAGCGCCTCGCTCTGCGTGGGGTGTGCGTGGATGAGCTGCGCGACCTCGGCCGGCAGCGCCTCCCAGTTGTAGATGAGCTGTGCCTCGCCCACCTGCTCGCCCATACGGTCACCGACCATGTGGACGCCGACCACGGCACCATCGCGCACCTGCACCAGCTTGATCTCACCCGTGGTGTTGAGGATCTTGCTCCTGCCGTTGCCGGCGAGGTTGTACTTGAGGGTGACGACCTTGTCCGCCCCGTAGATCTCCTTGGCCTTCTCCTCGGTGACACCGACCGAGGCGACCTCCGGGTGGCAGTACGTCACGCGCGGCACGCCGTGGTAGTCGACGGGTACCGGGTTCAGCCCGGCCAGGCGCTCGGCGACGAGGATGCCCTCGGCGAAGCCGACGTGCGCGAGCTGGAGCGTCGGGATGAGGTCGCCGACGGCGGAGATCGTCTCCACGTTCGTACGGCAGTACTCGTCGGCGAGGACGAAGCCGCGGTCCATGGCGACCCCGGCCTCCTCGTAGCCCAGGCCCTGCGAGACGGGGCCGCGGCCGATGGCGACGAGCAGCAACTCCGCCTCGTACTCCTTGCCGTTGGCGAGGCTGACCTTCACACCCTTGTCGGTGTACTCGGCCTTCTCGAAGAAGGAGCCCAGCGAGAAGGCGATGCCGCGCTTGCGGAAGGCGCGCTCCAGCAGCTTCGAGCTGTTCTCGTCCTCGGCGGGCACGAGGTGCGGCAGACCCTCGACGATCGTCACGTCGGTGCCGAACGACTTCCAGGCGGAGGCGAATTCGACGCCGATGACGCCGCCGCCCAGGATGATCGCCGACTCCGGGACGCGGTCCAGGTGCAGCCCGTGGTCCGAGGAGATGATGCGGTTGCCGTCGATCTCCAGGCCGGGAAGCGACTTGGGCACCGAGCCGGTGGCGAGCAGGATGTGACGGCCCTCGTAGCGCTGGCCGTCGACGTCGACCGACGTCGGGGAGGACAGCCGGCCCTCGCCCTCGACGTAGGTGATCTTGCGGGAGGCGACCAGACCCTGAAGGCCCTTGTAGAGCCCCGAGACCACGCCGTCCTTGTACTTGTGCACCCCGGCCATGTCGATGCCCTCGAAGGAGCTCTTCACGCCGTACTTCGCGCCCTCGCGGGCCTGGTCGGCCAGCTCGCCGGCGTGCAGCAGCGCCTTGGTGGGGATGCAGCCCCGGTGCAGACAGGTGCCGCCCAGCTTGTCCTTCTCGATCAGGGCGACGTCCAGACCCAGCTGCGCCCCGCGCAGGGCAGCGGCATAGCCGCCGCTACCGCCTCCGAGGATCACTAGGTCGAAAACGGTGCTGGCGTCTTTCGCCACGTCACGTCCTCCATGCATGGGTACGCCGGAGCCGGTCTCCTACTGACCGGGCGGCTTTCAGTTCGGCCGCTGTCTTGCTCGGCCCTGACTCGGCTTGGGTGAAGCCGCGCGCGGGGGCCCTGTCCTGCCGGGGACCCATCTTCGCACTTGTCGGCGGGCAGCGGGACGCGGGGCCGTTTTACCGGGCGGTACGGCCGCGATCGCTGAGGGCGAACGCGGCCGTACCGCAAGGGGACTGACCGGCGTACCCCTGGGGCGGAGCGTGAAGTGTGACGCTGCTCACGGGCAGCGACCCGGTCCCGGCCCGCCCGGGGGCGCGCTCCGCCGGGACCTGGTGCACTGCTGCTGCCTTCCGGAGGGCGTCCTCAGGTGAGATCGCCCGCAGCCGCCCGCTCCGCGAGACGGACGAGCGTGCGGACCCCGGAGCCGGTGCCGCCCTTGGGGGTGTAGCCGAAGGGGCCCGACTCGTTGAACGCGGGGCCCGCGATGTCCAGATGGGCCCACAGCACGTCCTCGTCCACGAACTCCTTGAGGAAGAGACCGGCCACGAGGCCGCCGCCCGGCCGCTCACCGATGTTGGCCATGTCGGCGACGGGGGAGTCCATGCCCTTGCGCAGGTGGGTGGGCATCGGCATCGGCCAGGACGCCTCGCCCGCCTCGTCGGCGAGCTCGTGCACCGTGCCGCGGAAGGCGTCGTCGTTGCTCATGACGCCGAACGTGCGGTTGCCCAGGGCGAGGACCATGGCCCCGGTGAGGGTGGCGACGTCGACGACGGCGTCGGGGGACTCCTCGCACGCGCGGGTCAGGGCGTCCGCCAGGACGAGACGGCCCTCGGCGTCGGTGTTGAGCACCTCCACCGTCTTGCCGCTGTACATGTTGAGCACGTCGCCCGGACGTGTGGCCGACCCGGACGGCATGTTCTCGGCGAGCGCCAGCCAGCCCGTCACGTTGACGCGCAGCCCGAGACGGGCGGCGGAGACGACGGCGGCGAAGACTGCCGCGGCACCGCTCATGTCGCACTTCATCGTCTCGTTGTGACCGGCGGGCTTCAGGGAGATGCCGCCCGAGTCGTAGGTGATGCCCTTGCCTACGAGCGCGAGCGAGTTCTTCGCCTTGGGGTGCCTGTAGGCGAGGCGGACCAGGCGCGGCGGGTTCTCCGAACCCTGGCCGACGCCGAGGATGCCGCCGTAACCGCCCTTGGCGAGGGCGTCTTCGTCCATCACCTCGATGTCGAGACCGTGCTGCTCGGCGGCCTTCCTGGCCTGGTCCGCGAAGACGACCGGAGTCAGGTCGTTGGAAGGCGTGTTGATCAGGTCGCGGGCGCGGGCCACCTCGGCGGCCAGGACCTGCGCGCGGTCGGCGGCGGCCTTGTGCGCCTTGTCCCGCGCCTTCGCGCCGACGACGACGACCTCGGCGAGGGGGGCACCGGACTCCTGGTCCTTCTTGTCCGCCTTGGCGCCGCGCTTGCCCTTGCCGTCGCCGGTGCTGCGGTACGCGGTGAAGGCGTACGCCCCGAGCAGCGCGCCCTCCGTCACGGCGCCCACCGACGGGGCGTCGTCCGTGGGCAGTGCGAAGACGGCCTTCTCCGTGCCGGCCAGCGCACGGGCGGCCGTACCGGCGGCACGGCGCAGCGTCTCCAGGTCGTAGGGCTCGTTCTTGCCGGGTGCCTCGCCCAGACCGACTGCCATGACGACCGGCGCCTTGAGCCCGGTGGGGGGCGCCGGAATCTTCGTGGTCTCGCCCTCGCCGCCGCTCGCGCCGAGCGCTTCGAGCGTGGCGGCTAGCTTCCCGCCGTACGCCTTGTCCACGGTCTCGCCGCCGGGGGCGACCACGGGGCTGCCCTTGGAGCCCTTGGCTACGCCGATGACGACGACGTCCCCGCGCTGGGTCGTGGCGGACGAGGTGCTGAGAGTCAGAGCAGACACGGTGAGAAGGACCTTCTTCCTTGGAGAGGCCGGAACAGCGGGTCGTCGGTTACGGGTGATCGGCTTCCGGCACGCAGGGCATCGTATGCCCGAGCAGAACGTCGTTTGCGGGAGACGATACGCGCTGCCTGTGGCTCAACCCCTGCTGCTGCGCACGGTCATGACACACGTGAGGTCGCCGCTGTGGGTCCGGGTGCGTTGTCGGGCCGGGGCTCAGCCGAGGGCGAATGCCAGCAGCGCAGCGGTCGTTGCCGTCTCGGACAGCGCGCCGAAGACGTCGCCCGTGACACCGCCGAAGCGTCGTCGGCAGTGCTGCAGCAGCAGTTCGGCGGCGGTCAGCCCGATGAGGACCGCCAGCAGGCACGTCACCGCGCCGTGGAGTGCGTCACCCCAGTACACGAGCGCGCCGATGACCGTGGCTGCCACGGCCAGCGACGCCGCGACGAGCGCCGCGGCGCGTACCGGGACCGTTCCCGCCACCGAGGCGCCCAGCCCGTCGGTCCGCGCCGCAGGAACACCCGAACGAGCTGCGAGGGTGATCGCACAGCGCGCGGTGACGGCGGCCACCATGACGCCGAGCGCCCCCTGCGCCCAGCCCACCTGCCCGTACAGCTCGTCGAGCACGGCGACTTGGGCCAGCAGGACGAAGACGAGTGCGACGACCCCGAACGGGCCGATGTCCGACTGCTTCATCACGCGCAGTGCTCCCCGGGCCGACTTCGCGCTGCCCAGGCCGTCGGCGACGTCCGCGAGCCCGTCCAGATGCAGGCCGCGGGTGAGTACGGCGAGCACTGCGACGGAGATCACCGCGGCAGGCAGCGACGAGATCCCCGACATCAGCGCCACCAGTCCGACGAAGGCGGCGGCGCCGCCGACCAGCAGACCGGCGAGCGGGGCCCACACCATGCCGCGCCGGGCGGCCTCGCGGTCCCAGCGCTCGACGTGCACGGGCAGGACGGTGAGCGTGCCGAGGGCGAAGCGGACGCCGTCCTCGGCGGCGGCAGCAGCGGCGGCGGCACGGGCGCGGGAGGCGGAGGAGCCGGAAGCGGCGGGATCGGGGGAGCCGGAGCCGGAGGAGTCGGCGGGATCGGGGGAGCCGGAGCCGGAGGAGTCGGCGGAAGCCCCGGCGCCGGCGGCGGGACCGTCGGTGTGCCCGGACGAGGGCGAGTCGCCGGACGAGTCAGGGGTCCCGGGCATGCCGGAGTCCCCGGAAGGGCCGGTGCTCTCCGGACCAGCGGTGCCGTCGGTGCCGTCGGGGTCTTCGGCGGACCCGGAAGACCCGTCCGGGGGAGTGGCGTTCATCGGAGCGCAGGCTAGCGCCTGACGGTGCCGAGCGGCACCGTCGGAACGCACTCCGCTGCACCGCACGTCCTCCGGACCGGTCCGTTCCGCTCAGCGCGGCGGCCGGCGGTGCCGGGAGGCATCAAGCCGTCGTCCGCGTCAAGTGGCGTCCAGCGCATGCGCGTTCGCGCCGCCGTCGCCTTCCTCCGCGGCCCCGTCCTCGCCGTCTCCGCCGTCTCCGCCGTCCTCTTCGCTTTCCGACACGGGCAACTCCGCCGCCAGTTGGGCTGCCGCCTGCACCAGCGGCAGGGCCAGCAGTCCGCCCGTTCCCCCGCCGACTGCGACCTGCTGGTCCAGCAGCGGTTCGAGGGCCATCCGGTCGAGCGCCTTCGCCTGTGCCGGCTCCTTGCTGGCGTGGCCCGCCACCCACCAGTCGGGGGCGCGGAACGCGACGCGCTGCGCGACGAGCGCGCAGGCGGCCGAGACCACCCCGTCGAGGATCACGGGCGTGCGCCGCACCGCCGACTGGAGCAGGAAGCCCGTCATGGCGGTCAGGTCCGCGCCGCCGACCGCGGCGAGCAGCTGCAACTGGTCGCCCAGCACGGGACGTGCGCGCCGCAGCCCGTCGCGGATGGCGGCGCACTTGCGCATCCACACCAGGTCGTCGATCTCGCCGCCGCCGCGGCCGGTCACGACGGACGCGTCCGTGCCGCACAGGGCGGCGATCAGCGTGCCGGCCGCCGTCGTACCGCCCACGGAGAGGTCGCCGAGCACGACCACGTCGGTGCCCGCGTCGGCCTCCTCGTCCGCGACCGCCATCCCCGCACGGAAAGCCTGCTCCGCCTCCTCGGCGGTGAGCGCGTCCTGCGTGTCCAGCCGCCCCGACGAACGGCGTACCCGGTGCCGGGTCACCTCGGCCGGCAGCTCACCCGGGTCGCAGTCGAGCGCCATGTCGACCACGCGCAGGGGGACTTCGAGGCGGCGGGCCAGGATCGCCGCGGGGGACAGGCCGTCCAGCGCCGCCCGTACGAGCGTGTGCGCACTGCCGGCCGGACGAGTGGAGACGTCCAGTTCCGCCACCCCGTGGTCCCCGGCGAAGACGACCAGTTTCGGCTGGCGCAGCGGTTCGACCGGCAGCCGGGCCTGCGCCGCGGTCAGCCACTCGCCCAACTCGTCGAGACGGCCCAGGGCTTGGCCCGGGAGGCCCGTCCTCGCCCTGCGCTCCTCGGCGTCCCGGCGCAGTCCGCCGTGCGGGCGCTCGATGAGATCGGAGAAGTCGTCCAGGTCCAGGGTGCGGTCGCTCATGATGGCGAAGCGTACGGTACGGGCGCGGGCGCGGACCGGCCGCCGGTGAGGAGGAGACACCCCATCGGACACCCCGTCGGACACCGCATCGGCGCTCAGCCCCGCAGCGGCTGCGCGATGCCGGCGGTGACGAGCAGCACGTGCTCGCACTCCGCTGCGAACACCGTGTTCAGGCGCCCGAGTTCGTCGCGGAAGCGCCGGCCCGACGACGTCCCCGGAACGACGCCCGAGCCCACCTCGTTGCTGACGGCGACCACGGTGCGCCGCGTGCGGCGGACCGCTTCGACGAGCTGCCCGACCCGCTCCTCCACCATCCGGGAGCCGTTGATCCGCCACCGGTCGTCGTCCCACGCCCCGGCTCTGTCCATCGCGTCGGTGAGCCACAGCGCGAGACAGTCCACGAGCAGAGGCGGTCCCGACTCCTCCAGGAGCGGCACCAGGTCGCAGGTCTCCTGCGTGCGCCAGGACGGCGGACGCCGCTCCTTGTGCGCGGTGACGCGTGCCGCCCATTCGGCGTCACCGTCCCGGCTGCCGCCCGTCGCCACGTACACCACGCCGGGGAAGGACTCCAGGCGCCGCTCCGCCTCCACCGACTTCCCCGACCGCGCACCGCCCAACACCAGTGTGCGGCGCGGCACTTCGGGCAGGTCGGCGTAGTCGCCGACGACCAGCGTCGTCCCGTCCGGCTCCGTGTGCGCCCCTGCCGCCGCGAGCCTGCGGTGCAGCTCGGGACCGGACGGCACGTCGTGGTCGATGTGGACGGCGAGCACGTCCGTCGCGGGACCGACCGAGCCGACGCCCCGCAGCTTCGCGAGTGCGTCGGGACGTCCGAGCACGTCGAGGAGGACCATGTCGTACGGATAGGACGTGCCGGCCTCGTCCCGCCCCTCCTCCAGACCGGCCGGTGCCGCCCCGGGCGGCAGGTAGAGCACACATTCCCCGGCGGGCCCCGTGACCTGGTAACCGGTGCCGGGCGAGTCCAGGGCGACGGCACGCACCCGGTGGCCGCTGATCAGCGCGAGTTCCTGCCGTTCCGACACCCGTACGGGCGCGGGCAGCCCGGCGGGGATCTCCAGTGCGGGGCCGTCGTGCGGGTGGGAGAGCAGCACCTGCCGCACGCCGTGCAGCGACTTCCCCGCACGGGCGGCGGCGAAGGCGGGCCCGGGGGTGAGGTCGAGGAGCAGGGTGCCGTCGACGAGCAGCGCGGTCGCCGCGCGCGTGTGCGAACGGCCCCTGGCGACCGCGGCGCACACGGCGCAGGGGCAGTCGGGGCGGGGCAGTCCGCCGGGGGCTCCGGTACCGAGCAGAGTGAGTTCCACGTCTCGATCGTCTCGCGCGCCGCCGGCTGTCGCGCACTCAGGATTAGTCTGCGGGCAGCAACTGTCGATCTCGGGAGGAACAGATGGCGTGGACGTGGCGGTTCGAGAAGGCCGACGGGTCGGAGACGGAACCTGCCGTACAGCCTGAGGAGTTCCCCACCCAGGGCGACGCCGAGTCCTGGATCGGCGAGGTCTGGAAGGAGCTGCTGGAGGGCGGCACCGATCAGGTGACGCTGCTGGAGGACAGCAGCAAGATCTACGGGCCGATGAGCCTGCACCCGACCGACGGGGACGAAGAGGGCGAGAGCTCCGCCATCTGACCGGCGGGACCTCCGCCCGTCCCGTACGGTCCGCCCCGGCCCGTGCCGGGTGCCTGAGGTTCGCCGGGCCCTGCCGGCCCGGCGAACCGGAGCGCCGCCGCCGTTCAGCCGCCGCGCACTCCGCACACGTGCAGCATCGCCGCCACCGAGCGGTACGGGTCGGTGCGCGCCGCCCGCTCCTCCAGGGCCAGCATCCGCTCGGCCTCGTCGTCCTCCTCGGGCAGGCGGTCGTGCCCGAATATCCCGACGCCGTACCACTGGCGCAGCGGTGTGCCGATGCCCGCCAGCCCCCTGGTGAACGTCTCCAGCCGGAATGCCCGTCCGGCACGCTCGGGGAAGTCCAGTGCGGCCTGCGCCGCGTCCCAGTCACCGGTACGGCCCGGGTGCATGGCCAGCGCGTCGTCGTTGCGAATCAGCAGCGACAGCAGACCCCCGCCGTCCAGGACCCTCGCGAGACCGGCCAGCGTCGTTCCCGGGTCGCGGGCCTGGATGAGCTCCCCGTGGCACAGCACGACGTCGAAGGTGCCGGGCAGGAAGTGGGCGCCGGTGTCCTGGCTGCCGCCCGGGACGAGGCGCACGCGCTTGCGTATCTCCTCGGGCTCGTCCGCCAGCTCCTTCTCGACCAGGTCGCGCAGGTCGGGGTCGGATTCCAGCCCCGTCACCCGGTGCCCGGCGCGGGCGAGCCGGAGAGCCTGCACGCCGCGGCCCAGACCCACGTCGAGCACCCGCAGCGTGCGGTCCGCTTCGAAGACGGCGGCCGTCTGCTCGTCGAGCTGACGGGCCAGGAGCTGCTGTTCGAGCGGGCCGAGCTGCCCTATCCGGCCCAGCTGCCCGCTCAGGGCTTCTCGCCGCGTGCGACCTGCGGCTTGGGCAGGCGCATCCGGCGCAGCTGGAGCGTACGCATCAGTGCGTAGGCGACGGCGCCCCGCTTGTTCTCGTCCGGGAAGCGCGTCCGCAGATCCCGCCTGAGGCGGAAGCCGAGGCCCACGGAGTCGAGGACGATCATCACGATCACGAAGAGCCACAGCAGCAGCGAGATGTTCTTCAGCTGCAGCGACGGCATCATGCTCAGCACGAGGATGATCACGGCGATGGGCAGGAAGAACTCCGCCACGGACCACCGCGAGTCCACGTAGTCACGGGCGTAGCGCCGCACGGGACCCTTGTCGCGCGCCGGCAGGTAGCGCTCGTCGCCGCCGGCCAGCGCCTGTCGCTGTCGTGCCATGGCGGTGCGGCGCTCCTCTCGCTGGCGCTTGGCGGCCTCCTTGCGGTTGGCCGGCGCCTTGGCGAACGAGCGGCGCTGTGACTGCGCCTCGCTGCGCTTGGGCGTGGGGCGGCCCTTGGGGGCCTGCGGGTCGCGTGGCTGCTGGGGCTCGGCAGCGCTCACCCGGGGGGTGGAGGCGGCCTGCCCTTCCTTCGAACGGCTTCGGAACACGGTCCCCAGGGTACGGTGCGACCTGCGGTGCTCCCCAGGCCCGGTCGGGAACGATCCGGCAACGTCCGTCGGGACGGCGGGAGCAGCCGTGGAGCCTCGCCGGGGCCCTCCTCCTACTCCCTGGTGTGGATGTCCACGGCCGCGATCGTCCTTCAGGAGGAGCGCATCCGCGTCCGAACAGTGCGGTAATGGGAGCAGGGCCCGTAGTCTTGGGTCTTGTAGGTGTGCTGCTGAGGCTCAGTCCGTTACGAAGGGGGCGCGCGAGGCCCATGAGCGGTGTCATGAAGCGTATGGGGATGCTCTTCCGCGCGAAGGCCAACAAAGCCCTGGACCGGGCTGAGGACCCGCGCGAGACGCTCGACTACTCGTACCAGAAGCAGCTGGAGCTGCTTCAGAAGGTGCGCAGGGGTGTCGCCGACGTCGCGACGTCCCGCAAACGTCTGGAACTGCAGCTGAGCCAGTTGCAGGGGCAGTCCTCGAAGCTCGAGGAGCAGGGCAAGAAGGCCCTCGCTCTCGGACGTGAGGACCTCGCCCGTGAGGCTCTCTCCCGCCGTGCGGCCCTGCAGCAGCAGGTCACGGATCTGGAGACGCAGCACCAGACGCTGCAGGGCGAGGAGGAGAAGCTCACCCTCGCCTCCCAGCGGCTGCAGGCGAAGGTGGACGCCTTCCGCACCAAGAAGGAGACCATCAAGGCGACCTACACCGCCGCCCAGGCGCAGACCCGCATCGGGGAGGCCTTCTCCGGCATCTCCGAGGAGATGGGCGACGTGGGGATGGCCGTCCAGCGTGCGGAGGACAAGACCGCACAGCTGCAGGCCCGTTCCGGAGCCATCGACGAACTGCTGGCCTCCGGTGCCCTCGACGACCCCACCGGCATGGCGAAGGACGACATCACCGCCGAGCTGGACCGCCTCTCCGGCGGTACGGACGTCGAGCTGGAGCTGCAGCGGATGAAGGCGGAGCTGGCGGGCGGCACGGGCGGCGACCAGCAGGCCATCGAGAGCGGCGGCAGCACCGGCCAGGGCCAGGGGCAGCAGTCGCAGGACACCCCCAAGTTCGAGAAGTAGCACCCCCGGGCGGAACCTGGCGGCAGCCGCGGGTGCCCAGGCCCTCCCGGCGAGCAGTCACATCGAGAATCGGCTTACGGCCCCACGCCAGAAGGAGAGCGACATGATCGTACGGATCATGGGGGAAGGCCAGGTGAAGCTGGACGACAGCCACTTCGCCGAGCTGAACAAGCTGGACGACGAGCTGCTGGCCGAGATGGAGTCCGGGGACGACGCGGGCTTCCGCCGTACTCTCAGCGCGCTCCTCAACGCCGTACGCACGATGGGCACCGCCCTGCCCGACGACTCCCTGGAGCCCTCGGAGCTGATCCTCCCCTCGCCCGACGCGTCACTCGAAGAGGTACGGGAGATGCTCACCGACGACGGCCTCATCCCGGGCTGAGCCGCACCGGCGCCGACCGCCCGCGAGCCGCCGTCACCCCGCCCGGAGCCGGGCGGGGAGGCGGCCCGCCGGACGGGAGGCCCGGAGGCCGTACCTTTCCTGACGTGACCCGCGACATGGCCGCCGACGATTCCGTGCCCGATCCCGTTCCGGAGGCGAACGGCGGCCCCGGCACGCGGCTGGTGTGCGGGGTGCGGCGATGGACGCGCGCGCACCCCTTCGTGGTCGACGCCGTGCTCGCGCTCGCCGCCTTCCTGGCGATCGTCGCCGCTGCCGCCGCCACGCCGCACGGTCAGGACGTACGTCCCCGCTTCGGCGAACGCGAGGTGCAGCCGCTGACGGTCCTGCTGGCGGCGCTGGCCTGTGCGGCTCTGGTGCTGCGGCGGCGGGCACCGATCCCGGTCCTGTGCGCGGCGACTCTGGCGACCGTGTGCGGCCTGCTCACCGATCCGCCGGCCGACGTGGCACCGCACGGCCACCGTGCTCCGATCGTGGTCGCGGCGATCATCGCGCTCTACACCGTCGCCGACCGCACCGACCGCGTCACCGGCGTCCGGGCCGGGGCGGCGACCGTCGTGGTGCTCACGGCGTCGGGCATGCTGCTGGGCGGCCGGGCCTGGTACGCGCAGGAGAACTTCGGCATCTTCGCCTGGACGGCGCTGGCCGCCGCCGCGGGAGAGGCCGTACGCAGCCGGCGGGCGTTCGTCGACGCCATACGTGAGAGAGCCGAGCGCGCGGAACGTACCCGCGAGGAGGAGGCACGGCGGCGCGTCGCGGAGGAACGGATGCGCATCGCACGCGAGCTGCACGACGTGGTCGCTCACCACATCGCGCTCGTCAACGTCCAGGCGGGCGTGGCCTCGCACGTCATGGACCAGCGGCCGGACCAGGCCAAGGAAGCCCTCGCGCACGTACGGGAGGCCAGCCGGCACGCGCTCGAAGAACTGCAGGCCACGGTGGGTCTGCTGCGGCAGTCCGGGGAGAGCCTCGCCCCGACCGAACCGGCTCCGGGCCTCGGTGTGCTGGACGAGCTCGTCGAGGGCTTCACACGTGCCGGACTCTCCGTGTCCGTCTCCCTGACCGACACGCGGCCGACGGCCGGCGCCGCGCCGGATCTGCCCTCGGCCCTGGACCTGACGGCCTACCGCGTCGTACAGGAGGCGCTGACGAACGTGCAGAAGCATGTCGGCACCGGAGCGCACGCCGACGTCACGATCGACATCGCACCTCCCGGGCTGGAGATCACCGTGACCGACGACGGCGCGGGCACCGCCGCACCGCCCCCCGTGCAGACTCCCGCACCCCCGGAGAACCCCGGGGAAGGGGCGACCGCCGCCGAGGCCGTGACGGCCGTTTCCCGCACGGGAACCGGTGAGGAGCCCTCCGGTGCGGGGAGCGGCACCGGCACGTCCGCAGAGGGGCGAGGCGGCGGCCACGGTCTCATCGGGATGCGTGAGCGTGCCGCCGCTCTGCACGGGAGCTGCGAGACCGGGCCGTTGCGCGGCGGCGGCTTCCGCGTTCACGTACGGCTGCCGCTCCGGCCGGCGGCGCACCAGCACGACGGAGACGGCCCGCACACCGAGCAGTCCGTGCCACCCCCGCAGCCGCCGCCGGGGAGCCGGCAGCTCAGGCAGCAGACCCACGCGCCCGCCCACCCCCAGGAAGGCACCTCCGCATGACGATCCGGGTGGTATTGGCGGACGACCAGGCGCTGCTCCGCAGCGCCTTCAGGGTGCTGGTCGACTCCGACCCCGGCATGGAGGTGGTCGGCGAGGCCTCGGACGGCGCCGAAGCGCTGGAAGCGGTACGCCGGCTGCGCCCCGACATCGTCCTGATGGACATCCGCATGCCGGGCTCCGACGGTCTCGCCGCCACGCGTGCCATCAGCGCCGATCCTTCGCTCTCCGGCGTCAGGGTCGTCATCCTGACCACTTTCGAGGTCGACGACTACGTGGTGCAGGCGCTCCGCGCCGGTGCCTCGGGGTTCCTCGGCAAGGGAGCCGAGCCGGAAGAGCTGCTGGCCGCGATTCGTACGGCGGCGAAGGGCGACGCGCTGCTGTCACCGGCGGCCACGAAGGGACTGATCGCCACTTTCCTGGCGCAGAGCGGCCCGTACGCCACCAGGGAGGCCGCCGGCGAGGGAGGCGGTGGGCCGACGCCCGCGCCCGACGCGCTCGAAGCCCTGACAGGACGCGAGCGCGAGGTGCTGACGCTCGTCGGGGGAGGGCTCAACAACGACGAGATCGGCGAACGGCTCTCCGTCAGCCCGCTGACCGTCAAGACGCACGTCAACAGGACCATGTCGAAGCTCGGCGCACGCGACCGTGCGCAACTGGTGGTCGCCGCCTACGAGAACGGACTCGTGAGGCCAGGGACCTGATGCGGGGACGCCGGACGGCACCGGCCGGAGCGGTCACCCTTCACAGGAAGCCGCCGGACGGGATGTACGGACTGGGCGCACGCATCCCCCGCAGGCAGACGTAGCCCGCGTTCCCCGGCCTGAGCCCGGCCGCGAGGCCGACATCGACCGCCCACTGCTGCTCGGCCGTGACGTACGGGACTGTGGCCGGGACGTCCTCGGGGAGGCTCAGCAGTGCCGCGCTCAGCAGGCGTGCGGCGAGGCGCCGCGAGGTCGCCGCGAGAAGTTCGACGCGGCCCTGCTCACGCAGATAGCAGTATCCGCTGCCGGCGAGGTCGTCGGCGACGAACAGGCGGCAGTGCCGCAGCAGGAACTCGTGGTCCGGGCCGTGCGCCCCGCCCCGCAGCCGCCGGTCGACGGAGTCCATCAGGTCCCGGTGGGTCCCCGACCCCGGGACGACCGGGCCGTCGGGACCGGCCGCAGGGGCGGGGTCGACCGTGCCCTCCAGCCGCATCGCCGGATGCAGCTCGAAGCCCGCCCTGCGGTAGACCCGTGCGGCGACCGGATCGCCGGGGCAGCAGATCAGCCCCCGAAGGCACGCCCTGCCGTACTCCAGCGTCCGCTCCAGCAACGCCTTTCCCACACCCTTGCCCTGCGCCTCGGGCAGTACGGCGAGCAGGGCCAGCCCCCAGGTGCCTTCCCGTACGAGGGACTGGGCGGCGCCGACGGGACGTCCGGCCGCGTCGGCGGCCAGCCAGCTCCCGCGGGGGTCCGTACGCACCAGATGCCGGACCCGCTCCCGGCTGCGGGCCGGATTCCCCGCGCCCGGCGGGGGCATGGCGGGAAGTGCGCCGCCGCCCTGTGCCGCGGTGCCGGGCTCCGCCGGGACGGCGCCGGCCGCCGGGCCGCCCGCGAACGAGGTCTCGGCCAGCACCCGGACGGCTTCGGCGTCCTCCTCGGTGTCCTTCAGCGGCCTCACCAGCATTGCCGCAGGCTACGGCAGGGCCAGCATCCGCTCCAGGGCCAGCTTGGCGAACTTCTCGGTCTCGTCGTCGACTTGGATGCGGTTGACGAGCCTGCCGTCCGCCAGCGACTCCAGCGCCCAGACGAGGTGCGGGAGGTCGATCCGGTTCATGGTCGAGCAGAAGCACACCGTGCGGTCGAGGAAGACGATCTCCTTGCCCTCGTCCGCATGGCGGTTCGCCAGCCGCCGCACCAGGTTGAGTTCCGTGCCGATCGCCCACTTCGATCCGGCGGGGGCGGCTTCGAGCGTCCTGATGATGTACTCGGTCGAGCCGACGTGGTCAGCGGCGGCGACGACCTCGTGCCTGCACTCGGGGTGCACGAGGACGTTGACGTCCGGGATGCGGGCCCGTACGTCCTGCACGGAGTCCAGCGAGAAGCGGCCGTGGACCGAGCAGTGGCCGCGCCAGAGGATCATCTTCGCGTCGCGCAGCTGCTGGGTGGTCAGCCCGCCGTTCGGCTTGTGCGGGTTGTAGACCACACAGTCCTCCAGCGACATCCCCATGTCGCGGACGGCCGTGTTGCGCCCGAGGTGCTGGTCCGGCAGGAAGAGCACCTTGTTGGCGCGGGAGCCGGAGCCGGAATGCGAGCCGGAGCCGTTCCGTGACGCGGCCCCGGCGCCCCCCGTCTCCTGGCCGAAGGCCCACTCCAGCGCCCGCCGGGCGTTGGAGGACGTGCAGATCGTGCCGCCGTGCCTGCCCGTGAAGGCTTTGATGTCGGCCGAGGAGTTCATGTACGAGACGGGCACTGTGACGTCCGCGACACCGGCCTCGGTGAGCACGTCCCAGCACTCGGCGACCTGTTCGGCCGTGGCCATGTCGGCCATGGAGCAGCCCGCTGCCAGGTCCGGCAGGACGACCTGCTGCTCGGCGGAGGTGAGGATGTCGGCCGACTCGGCCATGAAGTGCACGCCGCAGAAGACGATGTACTCGGCCTCCGGCCGTGCCGCCGCGTCCCGCGCCAGTTTGAAGGAGTCGCCCGTCACGTCGGCGAACTCGATGACCTCGTCCCGCTGGTAGTGGTGCCCGAGCACGAAGACCCGTTCGCCGAGCTTCGCCTTCGCGGCACGCGCCCGCTCGACCAGGCCGGGGTCCGAGGGGGCCGGCAGGTCGCCGGGGCAGTCGACGCCACGCTCACTGCCGGGGTCGGACTCGCGGCCGAGCAGCAGCAGCGCGAGTGGCGTCGGCTGTACGTCCAGTGGCTGGGCGGTCACGGCACCCACCCTTTCTCTAGCGCCGCAAGCGGCTTTTCGTCTAATTGACGCTATTAATCATAACTGCTTCACGTCACTTTGACGATGGCGTTCGCGTCGATGTGACGCATTCCCACTCGCTCCGGCCGTGTGGGAGCATGAGGACCGAGAACAACGGAAAATGAACGTGCCGGCCCTGGAATGAATCCGGGACGCCGCCGGTTTCAGCTGGCGGCAGAGCAGTCCGAACAACCCGGGAGAGAAGCAGATGTCCGTATCGGACGAGACCGCTGTGAGCGACGGCATCATTCTGTCCGACGCCGCCGCGGCGAAGGTCAAGAACCTGCTGGAGCAGGAAGGTCGTGACGACCTGGCGCTGCGGGTCGCCGTCCAGCCGGGTGGCTGTTCCGGCCTGCGGTACCAGCTCTTCTTCGACGAGCGCTCACTCGACGGCGACGTGGTCAAGGACTTCGACGGCGTCAAGGTCGTCACCGACCGCATGAGCGCCCCGTACCTGGGCGGAGCCTCCATCGACTTCGTCGACACCATCGAGAAGCAGGGCTTCACGATCGACAACCCCAACGCCACGGGCTCCTGCGCCTGCGGTGACTCCTTCAACTGAGCAGCCCTCCGGCCCCCGGCCGGAGGCCGGTCCCGGTCCTGACGATCCGGGCCCGAACTGCCGGAGCTGAAAAGGACGGAGGCGGCGGACTCCCCCCACCAGGGGTCCGCCGCCTCCGTCGTTCCTGCCCCCGTTCTCCCTCAGCTCCGGTTCTCGTCGCTTGTGCCCCTCCGGGGGCCGCTCAAGGGTCCCGCCCGCGAAATTCCTCGCGGACCTCTCGCCCGCGGGGCTGCCGACGGCCTCATCCGGCCTTCGGTACGCCCTCACCGTCCTGCGTGTCCACGACCTTCCGGTCGCCGAGCTCCTTCTCGAGTTCGACCTCGACCGTCTGGGGCTTGGCCATCTTCACGCAGACCTTGTCCGGGTCGGACTTCTCGGGCCGCACGGTCACCTTCACCGACTTCCCGGACTCCTCGGCGCTGGCCGTGTACTTGTCGCAGACACCGCCCCAGAAGGTCAGCTTCACCGTGCGTCCGTCCACCTTGTAGGACTTCACGGCCTGTACGGGGGTGCCGGAGTCAGGCTTCTCGCCGGGCTTTTGCGCCTGCCCCGAACCGTCGGACGCGTCCGGATCCGCCCCGGGCTTCGGCGGCTTGGCGGGCTTGAGGTACTCGGGCCGCACCGCGGGGTGGGCCACGCCGGCCTTCTGGTCGCCGCCCGGCAGTTCCACCTCGTAGATCCACGACGGTACGAGCACCGGCTTGCCGACCGAGTAGCGCGTCACCAGTCCGAATTCGGCGCCCGTCACCTTCAGCGGCTTGCCCGGGGCGGCTTCGTCCTTGCCCGGCTTGTCGTCCGCCTTGGGGGCGGGTGCCGGTTCACGTACGGTTCCGGAGCCGCTGCCCGGGCCCGTGGCGCCCTGCTCGTTGAGGTGCTTCAGCGTCTCCTTCGCCGACATCACCGGGTACGAGGGGCCCTCGTTCAGCTCGCCGATGTTTCCGTGCCCGCGGACGATCCTGCCGTCCTTGCCGACGGTGAACGTGCTGTTCCAGTCTTTGGTCGGCATGCCGCCCACCTCGGGCGTCACGCTCACCATGCGCAGCGAACCGGTCGTCACGGTTGCGTCCAGCTCGGCGTCCTGGAGCTTCAGCGTCTTCAGCACCGGCCGCACGGCGTCCTTCGCCTTCTTCTCCGAGACCGGGTCGCCCTCGCCGGAACCGGGCATGGCCGGGCAGGAGCCGGGCCGCTCCGCCTGTCCCCCGGACGGCACGGCGTCGCCGCCGGGCACCGTCGGCAGCGGCTTCCCGCACGGCATGACGGGCGAATCCGACGTCTGGTACGTCCAGTTGCCGGCCAGGCGCTCGTCGTTCACGGTGAGCGTCAGTCCGCCGCCGCCGGACTTTCCGTCCTTGTTGACGAGCCACCGCCCGTCCTTCTTCTGCGGCTCGCCGGGCACGTCGAGGCTCTCGGCGAGCGCGGAGACCGCGGAGCGCGGGACGCTGCCGGGCGTGCGGTAGACGCTGGCCGCGTCAGGGCCGTCCGGCAAGTTTCCGTTCGCGCGGTACGTCTGGGCGTTGGGGTTCGGCTCGCCGGGTGCGATGCCGTTGCCGGCTCCGTCGTCCTCGCCGGGGCCGCCCTGCGCCGAGATTCCGTCCAGCGCCAGCTTCGGAGGCCCGGAGGTGCCGGGTCCGGAATCGCCGCCGTCACCTGCGGTCGAGGCCCAGTACGCGCCACCACCGCCGGCCAGCAGTACGGCCGCCGCCACCGTGACGACGGACAGCTGCCGGCGGCCGTGCCGCCCGGGCCGTACGTCTGCGGAAGGGGAACCCCCACCGTCGGCGGGGGACTTGTCGGTGTTCACGGCAATGCTCCTTCGGCTCCGCTCATCACTTCAGGTCCCGACCCTGCATGCAAGGGACATGTGTGTGACGGAGGCGGAGCCCAGCTGGTTCCCCGCGCGGTCCTCCGGCCTGCGGCTGACCTCGGCCCGCGGGACCGGCCGTCCGGCTGCCGGTCACTTCACGGGAGGCCGCGACCGTTCACCAGAGGCCGTACTCGGACATGCCGTCCAGCAGCCGTGCGGAGGAAGCAGGCACGCGCACCCCTTGCGGAGTCCCGTACGACCCCGCCGTCCCGTTCCGTCCCGCCGAGGACGCCTGCCCCACCCGGCGTGCGGGGTGCGAGGCGCCCCAAGAGGGCGTGGCGGAGGGGGAAATGGGACCCGTCCAGTGCGGCGCCATGCGGGCGCAGTCACTGCGCAGCTCGTCCATCGACTCGGGTTCCGCCGAGGTGCTCCGCAGCCTGTCGTGCGGACGGCTCAGGGGGAGGTCCTGCGTGAGGTTCTGCGTCAGGTTCTGCATCCTCCGACGCTACGCAGCAGGTGAGGGGCCCGGAAGGCCCTACTATCGGGTAGTTCCGTCCTGTTCGGATACGAGGGCCGAGCGGGTAGCGTGATGTTGCCATCCGACAGCGTCCTCCGACAGGAGCAGTTTTCGCCGTGCGTATCGCAGTCACCGGCTCCATCGCGAATGACCACCTGATGACGTTCCCCGGTCGGTTCTCCGACCAGCTGGTCGCCGACCAGCTGCACACCGTCTCCCTCTCGTTCCTCGTCGACACCCTCGACATCAGGCGGGGCGGCGTGGGCGCCAACATCGCCTTCGGCATGGGGCAGCTCGGGGCGAACCCGATCCTCGTCGGCGCCGCGGGGGAGGACTTCGAGGAGTACCGCGCCTGGCTCGAGCGGCACGGCGTGGACACCGAGTCCGTCCACATCTCCGAGCTGAAGCACACCGCCCGCTTCGTGTGCACCACCGACGAGGCGCACAACCAGATCGGCTCCTTCTACACCGGAGCCATGAGCGAGGCCCGCCAGATCGAACTCCAGACCGTGGCCGACCGTGTGGGCGGTCTCGACCTCGTGTGCATCAGCGCGGACGACCCCGAGGCGATGACCCGTCACACGGAGGAGTGCCGCAAGCGGGGCATCCCCTTCGCCGCGGACTTCTCGCAGCAGATCGCGCGCATGGAGGGCGAGGACATCCGCACCCTCATGGAGGGCGCCACGTACCTCTTCTCGAACGAGTACGAGAAGGAGCTCATCGAGGCCAAGACCGGCTGGAGCGACAAGGAGATACTGGCCAAGGTCGGTACCCGGGTCGTCACGCTGGGCGCCAAGGGCGTCCGCATCGAGCGTGAGGGCAAGGAGACCATCGAGGTCGGCGTGCCGAAGGAGGAGGCCAAGGCCGACCCCACCGGTGTCGGTGACGCCTTCCGCGCGGGCTTCCTCTCCGGCCTCGCCTGGGGAGTGAGCCTGGAGCGCGCAGCCCAGGTCGGCTGCATGCTGGCCACGCTCGTCATCGAGACGGTGGGCACCCAGGAGTACGAGCTGCGCCGGGCGCACTTCCTGGAGCGTTTCACCAAGCGCTACGGCGAGGACGCCGCCGCGGAGGTCACCGCGCACCTGCGCGACTGAGCGGACAGCGAGAGACGACGGCGAGGGGCGGCCCGGCAGCGGGCCGCCCCTTCCGCTTGCGACCTCCGGTCCCGCCTCCGCACCCGTGCTCAGCTCAGGCGGCGGACGCGGTACCGGGTGCCCTGCGCGCCCAGATACTCCTGCCCGCGCATCTCGCACCAGGCCGGAATGTCGACGCGAGCCGCCTCGTCGTCCGCGAGGACTGTGATCACACCCCCGACGGGCACGTCGTCGAAGTTCCTCGCCAGTTCGATGACGGGCATGGGGCACAGCGTCCCCAGCGCGTCGACGGTCAGCTCTCTCGCGCCCTCTGCGGGGACCGTCCGCTGCTCCTCGTAGCGGGCCGCGTGGTGGTTCGTCCCCTCGTCCTGAACCGCGGCGTCCTGAACGGCGGCGTCCTGAACGGCGGCGTCGTACCCCGCGGCCCGCTCCCGTGGCACGGCGGGCGCGTTCAACTGCTCACGCACTTCGCGTACAGCCTCCGGCAGCACCTGGAGGAACCGCTCGACGTCCGCCTCGACCGACTCTTCGGGCGTCGGGGGCAGCGACAGCCGGATGTTGCCCTCCGACAGCACTCCCATGGCCAGCAGGACGTGACTGGGCGTCAGCGTGCTGGACGTGCACGAGGAGCCCGAGGAGACCGAGAAGCCGGCACGGTCGAGCGCGTGCAGCAGCGCCTCGCCGTCCACGTAGAGGCAGGAGAACGTCACGACATGCGGCAGCCGGTGCACCGGGTCACCGACGACCTCCACGTCCGGTACCGCCCGCGGGACCTCGGCGCGGACACGCTCGATCAGCGGGCGGAGCCGGGCCGCCACGGCATCCGCGTCCGCGCGTACGGCACGCAGGGAGGCCGCCGCCGCCACGATCGCGGGGATGTTCTCGAAGCCCGGGCTGCGACCCTGTTCGCGTTCGTCCGCCGGTGGCGGTGCGGCGAAGCGCACCCCCTTGCGTACCGCGAGGAGCCCCACCCCCGGCGGACCGCCCCACTTGTGCGCGCTGCCCGCCAGGAGCGACCAGCCTCCCCCGGGGCGGTCCCAGGCCAGCGACTGCGCGGCGTCCACGAGCAGCGGTACGCCGGCCTCCGCGCACAGCCCGGCGATCTCGGCGACGGGCTGCACGGTGCCGGTCTCGTGGTTGGCGGACTGGAGACAGGCCAGCGCCGTCTCCTCGGTCAGCGCCTCCTCGTACGCGGCTGCGGAGACGCGTCCCCTGCGGTCCACGGGGACCTCGGTGACGGAGCCGCCCTCCTCCCGGTGGGCTGAGGCCGCGTGCAGGACCGCCGAGTGCTCCACGGCGGAGACGGCCAGCCGCCGTCCCACGCGGCGCCGCCCCGCGAGGGCGCCCGCGATTCCCCTGTGCAGAGCGCCGGTACCCGAGGGGGTGAAAACCAGCTCGTCGGGACGGCATCCCACGGCCTCCGCGGCGGTCTCACGCGCGGCGTCCAGCAGCAACCGCGCCCGCCGCCCCTCCCGGTGCAGTCGCGAGGGGTCCGCCCACCCCTCGTCCAGGGACGCGGCCAGGGCCTGGCGGGCGACGGGGTGCAGAGGAACGGACGATGCGGCATCGAAGTAGGGCACAGAGGAACGCTAACTCTGTTCCCGTGAGACCGGCGCGGCTGCTGCGGGCTCCTGCGGTCCGTGTGTCCTGTGTGTCTGCGGTGCCTCCCGCGGCTCCTTGCGGTGCATGTGCCTCCGGGAGCCGGCCGCCGCGGGAGGCTCCTCGCCGCGTCACTACCGCGGTACTGCGGGACGCTCCGTCCCGACGCCGCGTCAGGGGCAGGCGCGGTGAGCGGCACGCGCCGGAGCGGGGACGCGCTCCGCACGCAGCACCACGGCCGTCCACCTCCACGCGCCCAACCGCGCCCCGTGCGGCCCGTCTTCGCCCTGCCGCCTCCCGCCGCGGCGCCGCCTTCCGGTGCTGGCAGGGGCCTCGCGGCGCGTTGGGGACCCTCCCCGCAGGAGCCCGGGAACGGTCCAGTAAGGTTTGCCCCGCATAAACATCCAAACCCCTGCCCGCGCCAGGGCCCGCGCCCGACCTGCAACACGGCCGAGCCCGGATGGGCGGGCGAGACTCTCGGGAAGGCGCTACGTGAGTCCCAACGGCTCCGACCTCCCCCACCGCCCGAAGGGCGGGGGCGGTACCCCCATGTCGCGGCGCCCGATGCGGCGGAAGCCGCAGCAGGCGCTCGCCGCGGGCCTGGTCCTGGCGACCGCTACCGGTTGCACATCCAAGGACTTCCCCCGCCTCGGCATGCCCACCCCGGTCACGGACGAGGCCCCGCGGATCCTCTCCCTCTGGCAGGGGTCGTGGGCAGCGGCGCTCGCCGTGGGCGTACTGGTCTGGGGCCTGATCCTGTGGAGCGTCGTCTTCCACCGGCGCTCCAGGACCAAGGTGGAGGTCCCCCCGCAGACCCGGTACAACATGCCCATCGAGGCTCTGTACACGGTCGTGCCCATCATCATCGTGGCGGTGCTCTTCTACTTCACCGCGCGGGACGAGACCAAGCTCCTGGCGACGACGGAGAAGCCGGCGCACGTGGTCAACGTCGTCGGCTATCAGTGGAGCTGGGGCTTCAACTACATCGAGGACGTGGACGGCGACGCCTCCACCTCCAACACAGGGGACAAGGAACTCTCCGCCATCCCCGACAGGATGACGAAGAGCTTCCCCGAGGGCGCCGACGGCGTCTACGCGGTGGGCACCCCCGGCGAGAAGAACCCGCAGAACGGCAACCCGGGCCCGACGCTCTGGCTGCCGAAGGGTGAGAAGGTCCAGTTCATCCTGACCTCCCGCGACGTCATCCACTCCTTCTGGGTCGTGCCGTTCCTGATGAAGCAGGACGTCATCCCCGGCCACGTGAACCGCTTCGAGGTGACCCCCAGCAAGGAGGGCACCTACATGGGCAAGTGCGCCGAGCTGTGCGGCGTCGACCACTCGCGGATGCTCTTCAACGTCAAGGTCGTCTCCCCGGAGCGCTACCAGAAGCACCTGGAGGACCTGGCCGAGAAGGGCCAGACCGGCTACATCCCGTCGGGCACCCCCACCACTGGCGGCGCCAAGAATGCGGAGACGAATAACCCGTGAGCATCCTCAACGACACCCAGGGTGCCGCCACGACGGCTGAGGCAGCACCACCCGTACGACAGAAGACGCCCGGAGCCGCGGTGGTCGACTGGCTGACCACCACGGACCACAAGAAGATCGGGACGCTGTACTTCGTCACGTCCTTCGTCTTCTTCTGCATCGGCGGCGTCATGGCGCTGCTCATGCGCGCCGAACTCGCCCGTCCCGGCCTCCAGGTGATGTCGAACGAGCAGTTCAACCAGGCGTTCACCATGCACGGCACGATCATGCTGCTGATGTTCGCCACCCCGCTCTTCGCGGGCTTCGCGAACTGGATCATGCCGCTGCAGATCGGTTCACCCGATGTGGCGTTCCCGCGGCTGAACATGCTGGCGTACTGGCTGTACCTCTTCGGTTCGCTCATCGCGGTCGGCGGTTTCCTCACCCCGCAGGGCGCCGCGGACTTCGGCTGGTTCGCCTACTCGCCGCTCTCGGACGCGATCCGCTCGCCCGGCATCGGCGCCGACCTGTGGATCATGGGTCTCGCGCTCTCCGGTTTCGGGACGATCCTCGGCTCGGTCAACTTCATCACCACGATCATCTGCATGCGCGCACCCGGCATGACGATGTTCCGCATGCCGATCTTCACCTGGAACGTGCTGCTCACCGGTGTGCTGGTGCTGCTGGCCTTCCCGGTCCTCGCCGCCGCGCTCTTCGCGCTGGAGGCCGACCGCAAGTTCGGTGCCCATGTCTTCGACGCGGCGAACGGCGGCGCGTTGCTCTGGCAGCACCTCTTCTGGTTCTTCGGCCATCCAGAGGTGTACATCATCGCGTTGCCGTTCTTCGGCATCGTCTCGGAGATCGTCCCCGTCTTCAGCCGCAAGCCGATGTTCGGCTACATCAGCCTCATCGCGGCGACCATCGCCATCGCCGGCCTCTCGGTGACGGTCTGGGCGCACCACATGTACGTCACGGGTGGGGTGCTGCTGCCCTTCTTCGCCTTCATGACGTTCTTGATCGCGGTACCGACGGGCGTGAAGTTCTTCAACTGGATCGGCACCATGTGGAAGGGCTCTCTGTCCTTCGAGACGCCGATGCTGTGGACCATCGGGTTCCTGGTCACGTTCCTCTTCGGCGGCCTGACAGGCGTCATCCTGGCCTCGCCCCCGATGGACTTCCACGTCTCCGACACCTACTTCGTGGTGGCCCACTTCCACTACGTCGTGTTCGGCACGGTGGTCTTCGCGATGTTCGCCGGCTTCCACTTCTGGTGGCCGAAGTTCACCGGAAAGATTCTCGACGAGCGGCTCGGCAAGATCACTTTCTGGACGCTCTTCATCGGCTTCCACGGCACTTTCCTCGTGCAGCACTGGCTGGGTGTCGAGGGCATGCCGCGCCGCTATTCGGACTACCTGGCCGTGGACGGTTTCACCGCTCTGAACACCCTGTCGACGATCAGCTCCTTCCTGCTGGGCCTGTCGATCCTGCCGTTCCTCTACAACGTCTGGAAGACGGCCAAGCACGGCAAGAAGGTCGAGGTCGACGACCCGTGGGGCTACGGCCGGTCGCTCGAATGGGCGACGAGCTGCCCGCCCCCGCGGCACAACTTCCTCTCGCTGCCGCGTATCCGTTCCGAGTCGCCTGCCTTCGACCTGCACCACCCCGAGGTAGCGGCCCTCGACCAGCTCGGGGAGTACGAAGCGGCGGGCGAGCGGACGCTCGTCGGCGGTAAGGAGGACGGAAAGTGAAGATCCAGGGGAAGATTTTCCTCGGCCTGGGCGTCTTCCTGCTGGCCACGGCGATCGTCTACGGCGCCTGGTCGAAGGAGCCCGTCGGTACGACGGGGCTGTTCCTCGCCTTCGGTCTCGCCGTGATGATCGGCTACTACCTGGCGTTCACAGCGCGCCGGGTGGACGCCGGCGCGCAGGACAACAAGGAGGCCGACGTCGCGGACGACGCCGGTGAGCTGGGCTTCTTCAGCCCGCACAGCTGGCAGCCGCTCACCCTCGGACTCGGCGCCGCCTTCGCGTTCCTCGGCGTGGCCTTCGGGTGGTGGCTGGTGTACGTCTCGGCGCCGGTGCTGCTCGTCGGCCTGTTCGGATGGGTCTTCGAGTACTACCACGGCGAGAACCGCACTCAGTAAGGTTCGCGGCAGAGGCAGTCCGCAGACGGGTCGGCCCCCGGTGTTGTCCGGGGGCCGACCCGTTTGCCTGCGCCCAACAGGCCCAAGACCGCGTCAGTTCCTACCTTGGGCCTATGAATCACTCATCGAAGACAAAGCGCCGGATTTCGGCCGGATGTGCCCTGACACTCGCTCCGCTCGCGGTCGGCCTCACCTCGTGCGCCGGAAGCGACGGCAACCCGCTGGCGGGAGCCCCGTACGACGCCAGCAATCAGATATCGGTGAGCGCGGGCGAGGAGGGCAGCACGATCGACCCCTCACGCCCCCTGAAGGTGACCTCCAACGAGGGGCGAATAGCCGACGTCACCGCCGTCGACACCGCCGGCCGCTTCCTCAGCGGCAAGCTCTCCGAGGACGGCACCCGCTGGCAGAGCACCACACCTCTGGCCGCGGGCGTGCGTTACACCGTCCGCATCAGCACCGAGAACGGAGAGGGCGAGCAGGGCCGCCGGACTCTGAACTTCCAGACCAAGCCCGCCCACGCGAAGCGCCTCGGGGTCACCTTCGGCCCGGACAGCGGCACGTACGGCGTGGCCCAGCCCGTGACCGCGGAACTGAGCCACAAGGTCAAGAGCCCCGCACAGCGCCGGATCGTCGAACGTGCGCTGACGGTGAAGTCCAGCCCCCATGTGGAGGGCTCCTGGCACTGGGTGGACAGCAAGGAACTGCACTACCGCCCCAAGGAGTACTGGCCCGCGCACTCCACCATCAGCGTCAGCAGCCGCCTGAACGGCCTCAAGGTCCGCAAGGGGCTCTACGGCGACAAGGCCGAGTCGCTGCGGCTGAAGACGGGCAACCGCGTGGAGGCCCTCGCCGATGCCTCCGGCCTGAGCATGAAGGTCAAGAAGAACGGCAAGGTCGTCAAGGAGATCCCGATCACCACCGGCAAGTCGGGCTTCGAGACCCGCAACGGCACCAAGGTGGTCCTCGGCCGTGAGTCGTTCGTGCGGATGCGCAGCAGCAGCGTCGGCATCGGCGGCGGGGAGTCCTACGACCTCGGCGTCCACTGGGCCACCCGGCTGACCTGGAGCGGCGAGTACGTGCACGCGGCCCCCTGGTCGTCCGGATCGCACGGCGTCTCCAACAGCAGCCACGGCTGCACGGGCATGAGCACGGGCAACGCCCAGTGGTTCTTCGACCTCGTACGTCCGGGAGTGCCCGTCACCCACGTCAACTCCGAAGGCGAGCGGATGGCTCCCTTCGGCAACGGCTTCGGGGACTGGAACCTGTCCTGGAAGAAGTGGAAGGAGGGAAGCTCACTACGCCCCGGCGCCCAGGACAGCGGCGGCAGCTCCGCCGACGTCAGCAGGCTCCGCCCGCAGGTCTGAGGGCGGCCACGCTGACAGCAGCCGGCCCCGGGGCGCGCGCCCCGGGGCCGGTCACGGCTGTGTGCTCACCGGTTCACAGCGGCTGGACCTCGGCCTGCGCCCCGTTGTTCTCGCGCAGCAGGTCCGCCAGCGCGCCCGCGAGGGCGATCGGGTCGATCGGGTGGGAGACGGCCCGCTCCGCACGGCTCCAGGAGGCGAGCCAGGCGTCCTGGGGGCGTCCGATCAGGAGCAGGACGGGCGGGCAGTCGAAGATCTCGTCCTTGATCTGCCGGCACACGCCCATGCCTCCGGCGGGCGCGGTCTCGCCGTCCAGGATGCACACGTCGACGTGCTGCTTCTCCAGCGTGCTCAGGAGGGCGGGAAGCGTCGCGCACTCCACGTACTCGACGGCGGGTACGTCGGAGGCAGGCCGGCGGCCGGCGGCGAGCCGGACCTGCTCGCGGGTGTTGGCGTCGTCGCTGTAGACCAGCACCGTGGCGGTCGGCTGCATTGTTCCTCCGCTTGAGGGTCTCGCGTTTTCACGTAAGGGTCCGGCGGGAACCGTCCCCGGTTCGGGCTTTCGCGGCCGGTGGAGCCGCTGCGCGGATGTTACTCCCTCGCATCGCGGCTCAACACCGGCGCATACGCCTGCCGAAGGGCTTTCCGGAGCGGCGGGAACCGCCCGGACACACCGAACGGGACCCCGGCAGTAAGGGCCGGATGAGCGACCGACATAATGTCGATCGTGGCGACAGCAACTGCAGCAGAAACAGGGCACGCGCACCCGTCGGTCAACCGGCCGAACCTCACCAGCGTCGGAACCATCATCTGGCTGAGTTCCGAGCTGATGTTCTTCGCGGCCCTCTTCGCGATGTACTTCACCCTGCGGTCCGTGACGGGTGCGGACTACTGGAAGGAACATGCCGAGGCCCTGAACATCCCGTTCTCGGCGACGAACACCACGATCCTGGTGCTCTCCTCGCTCACCTGTCAGCTCGGCGTGTTCGCGGCCGAGCGCGGTGACGTGAAGAAGCTCCGGGGCTGGTTCATCGTCACGTTCGTGATGGGCGCCGTCTTCATCGGCGGCCAGGTCTTCGAGTACACGGAGCTGGTCGAGAAGGACGGCATCTCGCTCTCCTCGGATCCCTACGGGTCGGTGTTCTACCTGACCACCGGCTTCCACGGGATGCACGTCACGGGTGGGCTCATCGCGTTCCTGCTCCTGCTCGGCAGGACGTACGCGGCCAAGCGCTTCACTCATCAGCAGGCCACTGCGGCCATCGTCGTGTCCTACTACTGGCACTTCGTCGATGTCGTCTGGATCGGCCTCTTCGCCACGATCTACCTGATCAAGTAACCGGTCGGGCGACGGTCCGGGCCCGTCCCGGACAGTGACAGACACCAACAGAAGCATCGACGCAGAAGATCCTGACACCGGGGTAATCCGTGAAAAAGCTCTCCGCACGACGGCGCCATCCGCTGGCGGCGCTCGTCGTCCTACTCTTCGCGCTGGCGGCCACCGGGGGGCTGTACGCCGCGTTCGCCCCCGCAGGCGAAGCGAAGGCCGAACAGGCCTCGAGCCAGTCCCTCGCCATCGAAGAGGGCAAGAAGCTCTACGCCACCGGCTGCTCCAGTTGCCACGGGACGGGCGGCCAGGGCACCAGCGACGGCCCGAGCCTGGTGGGTGTCGGTTCCGCTGCTGTGGACTTCCAGGTCGGCACCGGCCGTATGCCCGCGCAGCAGCCGGGCGCGCAGGTGCCCGAGAAGAAGAAGATCTACAGCCAGGACGAGATCAACCAGCTCGCCGCGTACGTCGCCTCGTTGGGCTCCGGTCCTGTCACGCCCACCAAGGGCCAGTACGACCCGAGCGGCGCGGACGTCGCGAACGGCGGTCAGCTCTTCCGTACGAACTGTGCCCAGTGCCACAACTTCACGGGTGAAGGCGGCGCTCTCACGCACGGCAAGTACGCCCCGGGTCTCGAGGACGTCGCGCCCAAGCACATCTACGAGGCCATGCAGACCGGCCCGCAGAACATGCCGTCCTTCCCCGACAAGGTGCTGCCCGAGCAGGACAAGAGGGACATCGCGGCCTACCTGAAGACGGTGAACAGCAAGGACTCCGAGCAGCCCGGCGGTTACAAGCTGGGCGGTCTCGGACCGGTCGCCGAGGGCCTGTTCGCCTGGATCTTCGGGCTCGGCGCGCTCATCGTCGTCGCCGTCTGGGTCGCGGCTCGGACCGCAAAGGCCAGGAAGTCATGAGCGAGACTGGATCACACGAGAACGTGTCTGACGAGAATCTGCCCAGCGCCCAGGAGAACGGCAACGGTGCGGTGGCCACGGCGGACAACCCGTTCGCCGACCCCGGTATGCCGCCGCACGAGCCCCGCATCCAGGACGTGGACGAGGAGGCGGCGAAGCGCTCCGAGCGCGTCGTGGCCATGCTCTTCACGGTGTCCATGCTGGCCACGCTGGGCTTCATCGCCAGCTTTGTGACCGTGCCGGTCGACAAGTACGTGCACATCTGGCCGATCGGCAACATCGGTGCGCTGAACTTCGCACTCGGCACGACGCTGGGCGTCGCGCTCTTCTGCATCGGCGCGGGCGCGGTCCACTGGGCGCGCACCCTGATGTCGGACCACGAACTGGTCGACGAGCGGCACCCGGTCGCGGCCGAGCCGGAGACCCGCGCGAAGGTCATGGACGACTTCCGGCAGGGTGCCAAGGAGTCCGCGCTCGGACGGCGTCCGCTCATCCGCAGGACGATGTTCGGCGCGCTGGCGCTCGTTCCGCTCTCCGGTGTCGTACTGCTGCGCGACCTCGGTCCGCTGCCCGAGGACAAGCTCGAGCACACCCTGTGGTCCAAGGGCAAGCTGCTGGTCAACGAGAACACGCACGAGCCGCTCCGTCCCGAGGACATCACCGTCGGTTCGCTGACGTTCGCCATGCCGGAGGGCCTGGACGAGCACGACGAGGAGTTCCAGAAGGAGATCGCCAAGGCGGCCCTGATGCTCGTCCGCCTCGAGCCCGAGGACATCAAGGACAAGCGGGAGCTGGACTGGTCCCACGAGGGCATCGTCGCGTACTCCAAGATCTGTACGCACGTCGGCTGTCCTGTCAGCCTGTATGAGCAGCAGACGCACCATGTGCTCTGCCCGTGCCACCAGTCGACCTTCGACCTGTCGGACGGTGCGCGAGTGATCTTCGGCCCGGCCGGCCACGCGCTGCCGCAGCTGAAGATCAGCGTCAACAACGAAGGATTCCTCGAAGCTCAGGGCGACTTCGAAGAACCCGTGGGCCCGGCCTACTGGGAGCGTCGAGCATGAGTACTACAAGCGAGAGCACCGCCGCGAAGAAGCAGGCACCCGCAGGTGAAAGGGTCGCCGACTGGGCGGACGGCCGGCTGGGCATCTACAGCCTCGCCAAGGCCAACATGCGCAAGATCTTCCCGGACCACTGGTCCTTCATGCTGGGTGAGGTCGCGCTCTACAGCTTCATCATCATCATCCTGACCGGCGTGTACCTGACGCTGTTCTTCCACCCGTCGATGAACGAGGTGGAGTACCACGGCAGTTACGTGCCGATGCAGGGCCAGCTCGTGTCGGAGGCGTTCGCCTCCACGCTGGACATCAGCTTCGACGTGCGCGGCGGTCTGCTCGTCCGGCAGATCCACCACTGGGCCGCGCTGATCTTCCTCGGTGCGATGTTCGTGCACATGATGCGCGTCTTCTTCACCGGCGCCTTCCGCAAGCCGCGCGAGATCAACTGGCTGTTCGGCTTCCTGCTGTTCGTGCTGGGCATGTTCACCGGCTTCACCGGATACTCCCTGCCGGACGACCTGCTCTCGGGCACGGGCGTGCGGTTCATGGAGGGCGCGGTCCTGTCCGTGCCGATCGTCGGCACGTACCTGTCGATGTTCCTCTTCGGAGGCGAGTTCCCCGGACACGACTTCGTGGCGCGGTTCTTCTCCGTCCACGTGCTGCTGCTGCCGGGCATCATGCTGGGCCTGCTGGTGGCCCACCTGATCCTGGTCTTCTACCACAAGCACACGCAGTTCGCGGGTCCCGGCCGTACGAACAAGAACGTCGTCGGAATGCCGCTGCTGCCGGTGTACATGGCCAAGGCGGGAGGCTTCTTCTTCCTCGTCTTCGGTGTCATCTCCGTCATCGCGGCGACGTTCACCGTCAACCCCATCTGGGTGCTGGGCCCGTACCGTCCGGACCAGGTGTCCACGAACGCGCAGCCCGACTGGTACATGGGCTTCTCCGAGGGCCTGATCCGCATCATGCCGGGCTGGGAGATCCACCTGTGGGACCACACCCTCGTACTGGGTGTCTTCATTCCGCTGATGGTCTTCCCGCTGGTGCTCGCCGCGATCGCCGTCTACCCGTTCATCGAGTCGTGGGTGACGGGCGACAAGCGGGAGCACCACATCGCGGACCGGCCGCGGAACGCCCCGACCCGTACGGCCTTCGGCTGCGCCTGGATCGCCTGGTACACGGTCATGCTGATCGGCGGCGGGAACGACCTGGTGGCGACGCACTTCGACCTGTCGATCAACTCGATCACCTGGTTCGTGCGCATCGCCTTCTTCGTGGTGCCGGTCGTGGTCTTCTTCGTCACCCGGCGGATCTGCCTGGGACTTCAGCGCAGGGACAAGGAGAAGGTGCTGCACGGACGCGAGTCCGGCATCATCAAGCGGCTCCCGCACGGCGAGTTCGTCGAGGTGCACGAGCAGCTCTCGCAGGAGCAGCTGCACACGCTCACCGCGCACGAGCAGCACAAGCCGTACGAGATCGGTCCGGAGACCGACGAGAACGGCGTCCAGCGCAAGGTCGGCCGCGCCCAGAAGCTGCGCGCGCGGTTCTCGAAGGGCTACTACGGCGAGCAGGCTCAGATTCCGAAGCCGACCGCCGAGGAGTACCGGGAGATCACCAGCGGCCACGGCCACCACTGAGGGGCCGCTGCTCCGAGGGGCAGCGTCGTCGCACACGAGGGGCCGGGCTTCCCGAGGGGAGCCCGGCCCCTCGGGCGTGCGCGGGTGTCCGGCGTGCGGGGTGCGAGTCACGGCCCGTATCCGGGTGATGTCCTGGCCGGGGCGTCAGGCGGCTAGGGTGGGGGCTCGGCCGGAATCTCCGCATACCGGAGTCGCCCGGCCGGGTCTCCAGCCCGTGCCTTCGTGGTGCGCGCCGCCGGCCGCGTTCGCTGCCTGCGGAAGCCGCGGGCGCCGGGGGTGGACGTCCGTTCTCTGCCGATTCCAGGACCTCAGGAGGGATCATGAGTGCCGTTCCGTCTTCCGGCTCTCCCGCCCCCAGCGCCTCCGGCCTGGGAGGTGCCCCCGGGGGTTCCCACAACTGGCCGGACGTACTGACTTCGCTGCTCGCCGGCGAGGACCTGGACGCCGAGGCCACCGCATGGGCGATGGACCGCATCATGCGCGGCGAGGCGAGCGACGCGCAGATCGCGGGCTTCGCGGTGGCGTTGCGGGCGAAGGGCGAGACGGTCGATGAGATCACCGGTCTCGTACGGGCGATGTACGCGCACGCCAACGTGATCGAGGTCCCCGGGCCCACGGTCGACATCGTCGGTACGGGCGGCGACCGCGCGAAGACGGTCAACATCTCCACCATGTCCGCCATCGTCGTGGCCGGCTGCGGCGCGAAGGTCGTCAAGCACGGCAACCGCGCGGCCTCCAGCGCCAGCGGTGCCACGGACGTGCTGGAGAAACTGGGCGTCAACCTGGAGCTGAGCCCCCAGCGGGTCGCGGAGGTGGCCTCGGAGGCGGGCATCACCTTCTGCTTCGCCGTGAAGTTCCACCCCTCACTGCGTCATGTGGCAAACGCCCGGGGCGAGTTGGGCATTCCGACCTCGTTCAACTTCCTCGGCCCGCTGACGAACCCCGCACGCGTACAGGCTCAGGCGACCGGCGTGGCGAACGCCCGGATGGCACCGATCATGGCGGGCGTGCTCGCCGAACGCGGCTCCTCCGCCCTCGTCTTCCGCGGGGACGACGGGCTGGACGAACTGACGACCACGGCCACCTCCACGGTGTGGGTCGTACGGGACGGCGCGGTGCGGCAGGAGTCGTTCGACCCCCGCGACGTGGGGCTCGACATCGTGCCCGTCGAAGCGCTGCGCGGGGCGGACGCGGCGTACAACGCCGATGTGGCGAGGCGGGTGCTCGACGGTGAGCAGGGCGCCGTACGCGACGCCGTGCTGTTGAACTCGGCGGCGGCACTCGTCGCCCTCGAACCGGGGGAGGCCCCGCTGGCCGAGCAGATCGCCGCGGCGATGGTGCGGGCGGCCGAGTCGGTGGACAGCGGCGCGGCCCGCGCGGCGCTGGAGCGCTGGGTGGCAGCGAGCCACATGTGACGGACCGGGTGCCGTCGTCCTGCCCGCACGTCGCAGGGCGGGCGGGACGACGCCCCGGGGCGCCCGGCAGCCGGACGTGGCGCCGACCCGCCGTTCCTCCGGGAGCCGGGGCGACGACCGTCGGGCGGTCCCGTCCGCGATGCGGACTGCCGGACGGCGACGCCGAAGCTGTGTGCCATACTCCCGGCCAGGTCACGAGTGACAGCGATCAAGGCCCCGGCCCGCTGTCCGGCAACCCTCCTTTCCGTGGTGGGGTGCCCCGGGTGATGACCGGGCCGTACGACAGCAAGGTCGTGCGGCAAGCACGGATCCCGCTGTCCCGCCCGTGGCGGGCCCCGGCCAGGGATCCCTGGTCCTGAGGGAGTTCTCCGTGAGTCAGCACGTCGCGTCCGCCGTTCCCGCCCCCGCGTTCCGTCCCTCCGCCGTCCCGGCGGCTCCCGGCACACGTCCCGGCCCGTTCGACGCGTCCGCAGGCGGCGGCTCCGGGTGTCCCGCGCTGCCCGTGCTCGGCCTGGACGTGCGCGTCCCGCTCGTCACGGGCGGCGAAGCCGCCTACGCGGCACTGGACTACGCCGCGAGCGCCCCCGTCCTGCAGCGGGTCTGGGACGAAGTGGCCGCCTACGCCCCGTACTACGGCAGCGTGCACCGCGGCGCCGGCCACCTCTCGCAGCACTCCACGGCGCTCTTCGAGGAGAGCAGGGCGACGGTGGCGCGCTTCGTCGGCTGCCGCGAGACGGACGACGTCGTCTTCACGCGCTCCACGACGGACTCGCTGAACCTGCTGGCGTCCGCCTTGCCCGAGGGCACCCGCGTGTACGTCTTCGAGAGCGAGCACCATGCGGCGCTGCTCCCCTGGAGGGGACTGCGGACGACGTGGCTCGACACGCCGCGCTCGCCCGGGCGGGCCGTCGCGGCGCTGGAGGAGCGACTGCACGCCGAGCCCGCGGGCCCGAAGTTGGTGTGCGTGACGGGGGCTTCGAACGTCACCGGGGAGATCTGGCCCGTCAGGCAGCTTGCCGAAGCCGCGCACCGGCACGGCGCGCGCATCGTGCTGGACGCCGCGCAGCTCGCTCCGCACCACCCCGTCGACATCGGTGAACTGGGCGTCGACTGGGTGGCGTTCTCGGGGCACAAGCTGTACGCGCCCTTCGGCGCGGGCGTTCTCGCGGGCCGCTCCGACTGGCTGCGGGCGGCGGAGCCGTACCTGGCGGGCGGGGGCGCCAGCCGGAGTGTCGTACGGGAACCGGGCGGCGGTGTGTCGGTGGAGTGGCAGAGCGGCCACGCCCGGCACGAGGCCGGATCCCCGAACGTCATCGGTGCCTTCGCCATCGCCTCGGCGTGCAGGGCACTGACGGAGGCCGGCTTCGGCCGACTGGTCGCCCGCGAGCGCAAGTTGACCGCGCGGCTGCTCACCGCGCTGGCCGAGGTCCCCGAGGTGGAGGTGCTCTCGCTCTTCGGCGCCGGCGACCCGGGCGAGGCGGCCGACGGCAGGGTGGGTGTGGTCTCCTTCGTGGTCGAGGGCTGGAACAGCTCGCACTTCGCCGCAGCACTCTCCGCGGAGTACGGCATCGGCGTACGCGACGGCCTCTTCTGCGCGCACCCGCTCGTCCGCACGCTGCTGGGCGCCGGGAGTGACGAACGCGGCGGGTGCGGAGCACAGGGGACGGGTGGCGGGGCGTCGCTCGCCGCCGTGCGGGTCAGCTTCGGCGCGGGAACGCCGGACGAGCACGTGGAACGCTTCGTCCGGGCAGTGCGTGAACTCGTGCGCAACGGGGCGCGGTGGCACTACCGCACGGAGGACGGGCGCTGCGTACCGGACGGACGTGCGGCAGCGGATGCGGCGAGTGAGGGGAACCCGGCGCCTGCCGGGACCAGGACGCGGGCAGGGAGCGCGAGGTCCGCGGGCGCCGCAGGCCGTGCGGGACGCTCAGGGGGCGTGGTCCCGGGAAGGGTGACGTTCCCGTACTGAGGCGTCAGGAGTCGAGCCCGATGGCGAACGCCGACTCCAGGTCGTGCTGCGAGTAGGTGCGGAAGGCGATGTGGGTCTCCGTCGACAGCACCCCCGGCACCTTGCTGATCTTGCCGGGGATGATGTCCGCCAGGTCGTCGTGCTGTGCCACGCGCACAAGGGCGATCAGATCGTGGGCACCGGTGACCGAGTAGACCTCGCTGACGCTCTCCAGCGCCGCGATCTGTTCGGCGATCTCGGGGATGCGGTCGGTGCTGGTCTTGATGAGCACGATCGAGGTGATCACGGTGTGGACTCTCCCTGGGTCGCCGGAGCGGGCGTGCCCACTGTAGCCGTACGGAATCGGAGCCAGGCGTAGAGGAAGCCGAGCGTGAATCCGACCACGTGGGCGAGGTACGCGACGCCCGGCCCGTCGCCGTCCTGCCGCGTGGCGATCCACTGCAGCGTCAGCCAGAAGACCAGCACCAGCCAGGCCGGGAAGCGCAGCGGCAGAAAGAGGAGAAAGGGGAAGACGCTGGTCACCCGTGCCTTCGGGTAGAGGTAGAGGAAGGCTCCGAGCGTCCCGGAGACGGCACCGGAGGCCCCGACGAGCGTCTGGTCCGAGTGGTGGTGGGCCGCGGCGTAGCAGAGCATGGCGATGTAGCCGACGCTCAGATAGCACAGGGCGAAGCGGAAAGGGCCCATACGCATCTCGACCGGGCCTCCGAATACGTACAGGAAGAGCATGTTGCCGAGCAGGTGCAGCCAGTCCGCGTGCAGGAAGAGCGCGGTGAGAGGGGTGAGGAGCGGCCGGAGAGCGGCGCTGTCCCACAGGGTGCGGGGCAGCACACCCCATCGCTGGAACCAGTCGGCCTGAGCACGGTGCAGCGAAGCGCCGGTGCCGTGGACAGGCAGGAAGCCGGAGGCCGGGCTGATGAGGAAGACCAGGCAGCAGAGGGCGATGAGCGTACAGGTCAGCACGGGGTGCTTCGGCATGAGGCGGATCATGATGGCTCGGTCACTGGGCAGACTCCTCGACACACGGGGACGGGCGGCAGGTCTTAGGGTTACGGCAAGCACTGCCGCGCCTCCGTCGGGTTACCGACGGAGGCGTGCACGCACCGCACCGAAGCCCGTGAACGCTCGAAGGAATGAGGTCGAGGCAATGGCGGTCCCCAGGCCCACAGCAGGAACCCGGTGGCGCTGCACGCTTTGCGGCAACCTGACGCGCTTCGACGTGACCCGTTCGAGCAGGGTCGTGGAGTACGTCCATCTGGATCTGGCCGGTGAGTCCAGGGTCGAGGAGCAGGAGGTGCTCAGTGAGAGCATCGAGTCCGTGCGCTGCCGGTGGTGCGACACTGCCGACCAGGTCGAGCTCGTCGACCGGCCGGGCGCAGAGGTCTGAGAAACGGCGGGTGTGACGGTGGTGGAAGCGACGGGCGGCGGCGGGGAGCGTGAGCCGTCGACGTCGGATGCCGCGCCGGAGTCGCACGCGGATTCCGGTTCCGGGTCCCCTCCGGATTCCGGTTCTGGTTCTGGTCCGGATTCCGGTTCCGGTACTGGTTCTGGTCCGGATTCGGGTTCCGGTACGGGGCCGGGCGAGGTCATGGACCGTCCGCTGCCCGACAAGGTGCGCCGTCGCGTCGTGGCCCTCACCGGGGACGCGCTCGGCGGTCTGACGGTCACCGAACTTCCCGTCCCGCTGCGCCAGTACGCCCGCTTCACCCCGCAGCGCCGTACCAAGTTCGCCGCCAACGCGATGGCCACGTCCCTGGAGAAGGACGCGGCCTTCCGCGAGCGGATCGCCGAGCAACTGCGCGAGCGCTTCCCGGACCTGACCGAGGCGCTCTCCTCGGCCACTCCGCCGCCCGCCGCGGACCCGGTCGATGTGGCGGCGGTGGCGTACGTACTGCGCCCGTCGGACTGGCCGAAGCTCGTCGCGGCAGCGGGGGAGGAGGCCCAGCGGGCGCAGGCCGAGCAGGCGGGGGAGGAGGCTCAGCGTGAACTCGCCCGGCTCCGCAGCGAACTGGCCGCCGCCCGTACCGCCGCGCGTACCGAGGCGGAGCGCGGACGTGGCGAAGTCGAGTTGCTCCGCAGGGAACTGGAGGCCACCCAGCGGAAGTTGCGCAGCGCGCAGAGCGACGTGAAACGCGGAGAGGCCGCCGCACGGAAGCTGCGGGCGGACCTGGAGGCGCTGCGCTCGGCCGCGGCCGCCGAGAAGACGGCCGCCGACAGTGAGAGCCGGCGGCTGCGCACCCGGCTCGCCGAGACCGAGTCGGCGCTGGAGGCGGGGCGTCGGGCTGCCCGCGAGGGGCGCAGCCTGGAGGACATGCGGGTCCGTCTGCTGCTGGACACGGTGCTGGACGCCGCGCAGGGACTGCGGCGCGAGTTGGCGCTGCCGCCCACGGAGAGCCGTCCCGCCGAGACCGTCGACGCCGTCGAGCCGGGCCGTATGACGCCGCGTGACATCGCAGCTCGCGCACTGTCCGAGACGGACCCCGAACTGCTCGACCAGCTCCTCGCTCTGCCGCAGGCGCATCTGGTCGTCGACGGCTACAACGTCACCAAGACCGGTTATCCGACGATGCCGCTGGACAAGCAGCGGCTGCGTCTCCTGGGCGGCCTCGCAGGGCTCGCCGCCCAGTCCGGTGCCGAGGTCACCTGCGTCTTCGACGGGGCCGAACTTGCCGCACCCGTACTGCTCGCGCCGCCGCGCGGGGTGCGGGTGCTCTTCAGCAAGCCGGGGCAGACAGCGGACGAACTGATCCGGCAGCTCGTGCGGGCGGAACCGCCGGGCCGTCCGGTGGTGGTCGTCTCCTCCGACCGCGAAGTGGCGGACGACAGCGCGGCGGCGGGCGCCCGGCCGGTGGCATCGGCTCTCCTGCTCCGGCGCCTCGGACGCACGTGACGGCGCGTGCCGGACGGCGGGCGGGCACGTCCGCGTAACCGCCGGGGGACAGCCGCCGGCAGCCGTCCACCGGACCGTCACTCGGCGGGGGCGTCGTCCCACAGGGTCCGCAGATGGGCGTCGAGCGTCTGCTGCGCGGCGTCGCTGCTGAGGTGACCCACGAGCACATGCGTGGTCAGGCCGTCCGCCAGCGCGAGGAGCGTACGGGCCTGGACGTGCGGATCGGTGCGGCCCGTGGCCTCCCGCAGCAGAGCCGCCACAGTGTCGTGGAACTGTGCGTAGCCGGACCGCAGTTCGGCGGCCAGCGAGGGACTCACCGCCGCCTTCGCGACGAACGCCAGCCAGACACGGGCCTCCGCGCGGTTCTCCTCCCGCAGCAGCGACATCTCCGAGAGGGCGTGTCCGAGAGCGGTTCTGACGGACTGCGCGGGGCTGCTCGTCAGCCGGGCACGGCTCCGGTCGCGGACGCGGGCACCGATGTGCCGCACGGCGAAGACGAGCATCTGCTCCTTGGTGGCGAAGCAGCGCTGGACGGCACCCATGGAGACCCCGGCACGGGCCGCCACGTCCCGGAGGGTGACGCCTTCCAGCCCGCTCTCGTCGGCCAGCAGACACACCGCATCCGCGATCCGGGACCGTCTGCCTTCGTGGTCCACCTGCTTCGGCACCGCCGCCCCACCCCTTCTCGTCCCTTTTCCGATGCGCCCGTATCGCTTCGAGGGTACCGTTCCGATGCAAGTGCATCGGAAAGCGGGAGGGTGTCATGGACGGGATCACGGGCGACTGGTGGGCGCAGCCGGCGGCGCGGCAGGCCGCAGCCGTGCGGGACGGCGAGACGTCGGCCGCGGAGATCGTCGAGAGTCACCTCGCGCGCATCGCCGAAACCGGCCCCGCGGTGAACGCGATCACGCGGCTGCTGGCCTCGAGCGCCCGCCGGGACGCGGCGGACCTGGACCGCAGACGGGCCCGGGGCGAGGAAACGGGTCCGCTGGCCGGGGTGTGCTTCACGGTGAAGGAGAGCATCGCCGTCGGCGGAGTGCCGACCACGCACGGGGCCGCCCGGTTCCGGAACCTCGTCGCGGAGCGCGACGCGCCGCCAGTGGCCCGTCTGCGCGCCGCCGGGGCGATCCCGGTCGGGCACAGCAACATGCCTACGCTCACGCTCGCGGGCATGCACCCTCGCAGCGAGCTCTTCGGTGAGACCCTCAACCCGTGGGACCCCGGGCGCACGCCCGGCGGCTCCAGCGGCGGCGACGGGGTCGCCGTGGCCTGCGGCATGGCCGGGCTGGGCCTCGGCAACGACGCGGGCGGCTCCGTCCGCGTCCCGGCCTCCTTCTGCGGGGTCGCCGGACTGAAGCCGACGTGCGGGCGGTTCGCCGCCGATCACCGGATGGGACCGGACGACCCGCCGCCCGGGGCCCAGCAGATCGTCGTCGACGGCCCGTTGGCGCGCACCGTGGCCGATCTGCGGCTCGCTTTCGAGGTGTTGGCGGGCGCAGACGTCTCCGATCCGCGTGCGGTGCCCGTTCCGACGCGCGGTGAACCCCTCGACGGGCCGGTGCGTGTGGCCGTCGTCACCGACCCGGGCGGCCTGGGGGTCCACCCCGAGGTGCGGCGGGCCGTCGGACGCGCCGAGGAGGCGCTGGCGGACGCGGGTTACGCCGTCGAGAGGGTCGAGGACGTGCCGAGACTGGCGGAGACGGTCGAGGCGTACGGAAGATGGCTGATGACGGAGTTCGCGGAGGCATGGCCGGCGGTCGCCCCGCTGCTCGGGCAGGGTGGCGACCGCTACCTCGGGATGGGCATGGCGCGAACCGGGACGGCCGGACTGAGCGAGTACATGCGTCTCGTGGGTCTGCGGCTGAACATCCGGCGTTCGTGGGCGGACTTCCTGGACCGGTACCCCCTCGTGCTCGGCCCCGTCTTCACCGAGACGCCGGTCGAGCCCGGCCTGGAGTCGCGCGACGAGGCGGGCCACGAACTCGTCACCTCGGCACTGCGCTTGTGCACCGCCACCAGCTTCGCGGGCGTCCCCGCAGTGGCGGTGCCCACGGGTCTCGCCGGTGAACTCCCCACGGGTGTACAGGTGATCGGCCGTCCGTACCGGGAGGACACATGTCTGGACGCGGCGGCCGCCGTGGAGGCGCGGCTGGGGGTGCTGACTCCGCTCGACCCCCGCCGCGGCTCCAGGTGCGGGGCGGGCCCGACGAGTTGAAACTCACACCGTTCTGTGAGAAAGGGGCCCCGGCGAGGGAGGGCGGTGAAACCGCCGGGGCCCGTGGGGCTGCCGCGTACCGGTGAACGACGTGTGAAGGTCAACACAGGGGCGTGAGGACTCTGTTCGCACCACTGTGTGACTTCCCCATCGCTCGCTGTGCGAACTGAGTAAAGAATCCGGTTGTGTGACGGGTTTTTTCCCAGAGTGATTTGATCCGACGAATACCCGTGGCTAATGTCTGGCCCCGAACCTCCGCGAGGTTGACGTCCATCCGGGGCGGCAGCGGGGGACCGCCTCTCTCCACCGAGCCGCCGGCGACGTGGGGCCGGAGTGTCAGTCCGGCAGGCGGCTGAGGAAGAAGGAGCTCGCCCCAGTGGCGTCCCACCGTCGTCCCAAGCAGCCCCGCCGCACTCGTCGCGTGTCCGTGCTCACGGCGACCGCAGCAGCGGCCGTCGCTCTCACCACGCAGGCGGCGCAAGCCGAACCCAAGGCCTCCGAGAAGGAGGTCAAGGAGAAGGTCGACAAGCTCTACGAGGACGCCGAAGGCGCAACCGAGAAGTACAACGGCGCCAAGGAGAAGCAGAAGAAGCTGGAAGAGCAGGTGGACAACCTGCAGGACAGCGTGGCGCGCGGTCAGGACGACCTCAACGACATGCGCAACGGCCTCGGTTCGATGGCCACCGCGCAGTACCGCACCGGCGGCGTCGACCCGTCCGTGCAGCTCTTCCTCTCCTCCGACCCGGACAGCTACCTCGACAAGGCCTCCACGCTCGACCAGTTGAGCACCAAGCAGGCCGAGGCCCTGAAGAAGATCCAGGGCAAGCAGCGCGACCTGGCGCAGCAGCGCAAGGAAGCCTCGGACAAGCTCGATGACCTCGCCGACACCCGTAAGGAGCTCGGCGAGAAGAAGAAGAAGATCCAGGCCAAGCTCTCCGAGGCCCGCAAGCTCCTCAACACGCTCACGGCGGACGAGCGTGCGCGTCTCGCCGCGCAGCAGGCGCGCGCCGACCGCGCTGCCAGCTCGCGCGTCGACCTGGGCGGCGACGCCTCCGCTTCGCAGCGCGCCGCCGCCGCGCTCTCCGCGGCGAAGAGCAAGATCGGTGCGCCCTACGTGTGGGGCGCGACCGGCCCGAGCTCCTTCGACTGCTCCGGGCTGACCTCCTGGGCGTACAGCCAGGCCGGCGTCTCGCTTCCCCGGATATCCCAGGACCAGGCGAAGGCCGGGACGCAGATCGGCCGAGGCCAACTCGCCCCCGGTGACCTGGTCATCTTCTACGGCGACCAGCACCACGTCGGCTTCTACGCGGGCAACGGGCAGATCCTGCACGCCCCGAAGCCGGGCGCCGGTGTGCGCTACGAGTCGATCAACAACATGCCCTTCCAGTTCGGCGTGCGGATCGGCTGACCGCTTCCGCGGCACGCCCCTCCCGGCCCGGCACCGGGGACGTCAGCACAGGCGCCCCGCAGTGTCGTTCGTCCGGGTGATGACGAATGTGCCGTGATGACCCTCGACCCCGTCGGTGACCTGCGTCATCGGCGGGGTCGCCGCGTTCCGGCCGACTTCCGTGCCGTGCGCGGTGCGTGAATCCTTCCTCGCTGTGCGGCTAGATTCGCCGCGCAGTTCGACCAGGGTGTGTGCTGAAGCCGCTCCGGCAACCCGTAAGGGCGCTCGACGCAGGTGCGGGACTCTCAGGACATGCCCTCACGGAAGGAGCTCGTCCGCAGTGGTCTCGTACCGGTCCCACCGAAAACCCGCCAGGTCCGGCGGCAGTTGGCCTACGAGGGTCGTCCTCCTGACAGCGGTCGCGGGCGCCGCCGCGGCGCTGACCCCCGCAGCACCGGCGGGCGCCCGTCCCGACGACGGTCACGGCACCGCCTCCTCGGCCCGCGCTGCCGGCACCCGCATCGACAGGCTCTACGAACAGGCCGAGAAGTCCACGGAGAAGTACAACGCGGCTGCCGAGCGCGCCGCCCGACTGCGCAAGCAGGTCGAGTACGCGCAGGAGCGGGCCGCCCGCAGACAGGCCCAGGTGAACCGGCTGCGCGCGGCGCTGGCTTCGTTCGCGGGGGCGCAGTACCGCTCGGGCGGCGTCGACCCCGGCGTCGCGCTGATGCTCACGGCGGACCCCGACGGCTACCTGGAGAGAGCCGCCACCCTCGACCGCATCGGAAGCCGCCAGCAGGAGAAACTGACGAGGCTGCGCAGCGCGCAGCGTTCGCTCAAGCAGCAGCGGGCCGAGGCGGGCATGAAGCTCGCCGAACTGGAGCGCCGCCGCACGGAGTTGAAGCAGCACAAGAAGGCCGTGCAGAAGCGGCTCGCGGCGGCGCGGCACCTGCTGGCCGAGCTCACGCCCGAGGAGCGCGCGGAACGCGAGCGGGCGTCGCGGGCCCGTGGGCGCGGGGAGTCCTTCTCGCCCGGCGGCGGATCTGCGTCCTCGCACCGCGCCGCGGCCGCAGTCGCCGCCGCCCGGTCCGCTGTCGGGTTGCCGTACGTGTGGGGCGCCGCCGGTCCCCGGTCCTTCGACTGTTCGGGGCTCACGCAGTGGGCGTACGGCCGGGCGGGCACGGGGATTCCGCGTACGTCGCAGGGCCAGCGGTCGGCCGGGCGGCAGGTGCCCCTGAGCCAGGCACGCCCCGGCGACCTGGTGATCTACCGCGACGACGCCAGCCACGTCGGGATGTACGTCGGGGGCGGACAGGTCGTGCACGCACCGCATCCCGGCGCCCCGGTGCGCTACGACCCGGTGAACATGATGCCGGTCTCCGCCGTCACCCGTCCCTGAGCCGACGGGAGCCGGACGGCCTCCCCGCGCCGCCGCGCCGCGCCGTGCGGCGTTGTGCGGGCGGGGACCGGTGCGGGCGGCGTGGACGCCCTGCCCGCCGACGGCACCTGACGCGGACCGGGTCGCGGCGGCGCCCGTACGATCGACCACGTGGGCGGTCCTGGACAGTGGCGTGACGCATGCGGCCATGCGGCCGGCGGGAGCAGCCCGCCCGGCCCGGTCCGCGCGGACGGCCGGCCCGGCGCACCGCCCCGCGAGCGGCTGAGGGCCGTCGCGCCGGTGGTGACGGGCGTACTGCTGGCGGCGGTGTGCGGCTGCGGGCCCGGCGGCTCCGACGACGGTGCGGACCGTGAACGGGCGGAGATCCAGCGAGTTCTGGAGCGGCAGGCGTCGGCCGTGCGCGGCGGACACGAGAGCCGGTATCTGGCGGAGGTCGATCCGCATGCCGGACGCTACCGCGCGGCGCAGCGCGAGGTGTTCGACAACCTCCAGCGGCTGCGGCTCACACAGTGGACCTACCAGACCTCCGAACTGCGGGACACGGGGGCCACGGGGGCCACGGAGGCCGGCGGGGGACAGGACGGCGGCAGCCGCGTCGAGGCGCAGGTGCGCCTGCGCTACCGGCTGCGAGGCGACGACCGCGCCCCGGTCACCGCCACCGAGCGGCTCGCATTCGTCGAGCGCGGCGGCCGGTGGTACGTCAGCGCCGAACTGCCCGGCAGCGAAGTGCAGTTGTGGGAGCAGGGCGAGATCGCAGTGGTACGCGGAGACCACAGCTCCGTGCTCGGAGTCGGCCGCTCCCGGGAAGAACTGCGCCGGCTCGCGCAGGACGCCGACCGGGCGGTCTCCCAGGTCGACGAGGTGTGGACGCGCCCCTGGCCGGACCGGGTCGTGGTGGAGGCCCCCGCCTCGCTGCGGCGCATGGCGCAGCTGCTCGACGCGCCCGCCTCGTCCTACGAGGGCATCGCGGCGGTCACCACGGGCGAGGCGGGCGAGTCCGTGAACGCGCCCGCGGACCGGATCGTGGTCAACCCCGAGGCATACGGCGAACTGAGCGAGGAGGGGCGGCAGGTCGTCGTCACCCACGAGACGGTGCACGTCGCGACCCGCACCCACACGGGTCCCCTCACACCCATGTGGCTCTCCGAGGGCCTCGCCGACTGGATCGGCTACCGCGGCACCGGCCGTACGCCGAGGAGCGCCGCGGCGGAACTCGCCCGCGCCGCCGCGGCGGGGAAGCTGCCGCGTGAACTGCCCTCGGACCGCGAGTTCGAGTTCGGCAACGACCCCGAGGCGCTGGGACGGGCGTACGAGGGCGGCTGGCTCGCGTGCCGGTTCATCGCGGAGGAGTGGGGCGGGGAGAGGCTGCTCGACTTCTACCTGCGGGTCGGGGACTCCGCCGGCCCGGGCGACTCCGCCGGCTCAGGCAGCGCCCGGCCGAAGGAGGAGCGCGCCCGCGTCGACCGCGCCATGCGAGCCGAACTGGGCCTCACGCTGCGCGAGTTCACCGAGCGGTGGCGTTCGTACGTGCGGGACGAACTGTCGTGACGTCCGCAGCCTTCGTCTCTTCTCCCGCCGCGGCCCGCGTACCCCGCGCCGTCCCCGCCCGCGTCGTACGCCACAGACGCAGGCACGCGAGAAGCGAAGCGGCCACCAGCAGCCCGTTGCGCACCACCAGCAGGGCGACACCCTCCCAGTCGCTCTCGACGACGTGACCGAAGCCCAGCGGGAACTCCAGCAGCGTCACACCGGTAGCGACCAGCACCAGTACGGACGGCAGCGCCTGGCAGGTGGTACGCAGCGTCAGGCAGACCGCCGCCAGGCCGACCAGCCAGATCATGTACTGCGGGCTGATGACGCGGCTGGTCGTCGTGAAGAGCAGCACGGCGGTCAGGGCGGCGTCCGCCGGGGTGGAGGGGGCCCATTCGACGGCGCACAGCCGCCACAGCAGCAGCCAGGCGAAGGCGGCGCCGGTCAGGACCAGCGCGGCGTCGCTGACGAGGTTCACGTACGGGCCGATGAACTCCATCGAGCCGTAGTTGAGCAGCACCTGCCCCTCCCACCCGAACTGCCGTGCCACGTGGAAGACGAGGGCGCCCAGCGACTCCACCTCGGTGCCCCTGCTCTGCTGGAAGCCGAGGAAGGCGAAGGCGCCCGGCATCGAGACGGCGAAGACGCCCAGGACGAGTGCGCCCGTGATGGCGGCGCTCGTCCACGCCGACCGGAAGGCGCGATCGCGCGGTGTACCGAGCAGCAGCAGTCCCGGCCACACCTTCAGCATCGCCCCGAAGGCGGCCAGCGCCCCGGCTGTCCGCGGATGCCGGGCGGCGGCGAGCAGCGCGGCGACGGCGACGGCGGTGACCATCAGGTCGTAGCGGGCGTACGCGGTGGGACCGAGCAGCGCGACCCCGGCGACCCAGCCCCACAGCCCTGCGCGGCGCATGCCGGGACGCGCCGAGTAGCGCGTCAGCAGCGCGAAGACGACGGCGTCGGCAGCGCACGCCAGCAGATAGAAAGCCGACGGGTAGTCGAGGAAGGGCAGCAGCGCGGGTGAGAGGACCGCGAGGGCGGCGGCGGGCGGGTACTGCCAGGTGACGTCGTCCTGCGGGAAGGTGCCCTCCTTCAGTACGCCGAACCAGCCCTGGTAGATCGCCTCGACGTCGTTGGTGAAGTCGGGACCCGGCAGTGTGACCACTTTGAAGACGCACAGCAGCAGGACCGCACGGGTGACGATCCACAGCGCGGCGGGTGCGAGGAGAGAGCTTGCGAGACGGAGCCGGCGCTCCCGGCGCTCCTGGCGGTCCCGGTCTTCCCGGCCGGCCCGGCCGGCCCGGCCGGTCCGAGTGGTCCGGCTGTCCCGGCGCCGGTGGGCGCCCCCGCTGCCACTCGCACCGTCTCTGCCGCCGCCGGCGGCGCGAGCCCCGCCGGTGCTGCCGATTCCGGGACCGGGCACGTCGTCGTCTGCCGGCCTGGGGGTGCGCGCTGTCGTGCTGTCCGTCATGTCCGCCCTGTCGTCTCCCTCGCGCGGCTCCCGCCGCCTTCGCTCATATGTGCCTGCTCGCTGCCCGCGACATCATGCCGTGCGGGTACGGCCGTTCATGCCGCTGTCAGGGGGCGGGGCGCCGGGCGTCACCCGGACGGTACTGTCGGCGTCGATGCGAAAGACCCTGATCGTCACTAACGACTTCCCGCCCCGGGCGGGCGGCATCGAGGCATTCCTGCACAGCATGGCGCTGCGTCTGGACCCCTCGCGGGTCGTCGTCTACGCCTCCACCTCCAAGCGCGGTCCGGAGGGAGCGGCGGAGACGGCCCGGTTCGACGCGGAACAGCCCTTCACCGTCGTGCGGGACCGTGCGGCTGTGCTGCTGCCCACGCCGAGGGTCACCCGGCGTGCCGCCGGTCTGCTGCGCGAACACGGCTGCGGCTCCGTCTGGTTCGGCGCCGCCGCGCCCTTGGGCCTGATGGCGCCGGCGCTGCGCAGGGCAGGGGCCCGGCGGCTCGTCGCCACGACCCACGGGCACGAGGCCGCCTGGGCCCAACTTCCCGTCTCCCGGCACTTGTTGCGCCGTATCGGGGAGGGCACGGACACGCTCACCCACCTCGGCGAGTACACCCGCTCCCGGATCGCGCGCGCCCTGACACCTCAGGCAGCCGCCCGCATGGTGCAACTGCCGCCCGGCGTCGACGAGAAGACCTTCCACCCCGGGTCGGGAGGCGACGCGGTACGGGCCGAACTCGGCCTGGCCGAGCGGCCGGTGGTCGTGTGCGTCTCCCGGCTGGTGCCGCGCAAGGGGCAGGACACGCTGATCCGCGCGATGCCCCGCATCCTCGCCGAAGTGCCGGACGCCGTCCTGCTGATCGTGGGCGGCGGCCCGTACCGCGAGGATCTGGAGAAGCTCGCAGCTTCCACAGGGGTGGCCGACGCGGTGCGCTTCACCGGTGCCGTCCCCTGGGACGAGCTGCCCGCCCACTTCGGTGCCGGGGACGTCTTCGCGATGCCGTGCCGCACCCGCCGCAAGGGTCTCGACGTCGAAGGGCTCGGCATCGTCTACCTGGAGGCCTCCGCGACCGGACTGCCCGTCGTCGCCGGCGACTCGGGCGGCGCGCCCGACGCGGTGCTGGACGGGGAGACGGGCTGGGTCGTACGGGGCGGCTCACCGGAAGAGACGGCCGAGCGTGTCGGCGCGCTGTTGAAGGACCCCGCCCTGCGGGCCCGTATGGGCGAGAAGGGCAGGGAGTGGGTGGTGGAACGCTGGCGCTGGGACGCGCTGGCCGAGCAGCTGAAGGCCCTGCTCTGAACCGTGTGCCGCACGGCGAGCGGCACCGCGCGAGGAGTTCGAGAGGGCGCCCCACCCGCACCCGCACCGGGCCGGCGGGTTCCGTCAGGTCCAAGGACGCGGCAGGCCCCCGCCGCGTCCCGACCGTGATCGAACGCCCGGGGACGCCATGACGGGCGCCGCCGCGCAGTGACGGCGGGCCGTCAGACGTACAGCGCCTCGATCTCGTCCGCGAAGTCCTTCGCCACCACGCCCCGCTTGAGCTTCAGCGACGGGGTGATGTGCCCCGACTCCTCGGTGAACTGGGTGTCCAGCACCCGGAACTTGCGTACGGACTCGGCCCGGGAGACCAGGGCGTTGCCCCCGTCGACCGCCCTCTGCAGCTCCGCCAGCAGGTCGGCGTCCCGCAGCAGGGCCTCAGGGGCGAGATCCGACTTGCCGTTCTCCTCCGCCCACCGCGGCAGGAACTCCTCGTCCACGGTGAGCAGGGCGCCGACGAAGGGGCGGCCGTCGCCGACGACCATGCATTCGGCGACCAGTGCGTGCCCGCGGATGTGGTCCTCGATGACCGAGGGGGCGATGTTCTTGCCGCCCGCCGTCACCAGGATCTCCTTCTTGCGCCCGGTGATGGTGAGGTAGCCGTCCGCGTCGAGCGTGCCCAGGTCGCCGGTGTGGAACCAGCCGTCGGCGAGGGCCTCCCGCGTGGCCTCCTCGTTGTTCCAGTAGCCGGTGAAGAGGTGTTCGCCGTGCAGCAGCACCTCGTTGTCGTCGGCGATGCGGATCACGGAGCCGGGGAGGGGCTGGCCGACGGTGCCGATCTTCTGCCGGTCGTACGGATTGAAGGACGTGGCCGCGCAGGACTCCGTGAGGCCGTAGCCCTCCAGCACCGTGAACCCGATGCCGCGGTAGAAGTGCCCGAGGCGTTCGCCCAGCGGAGCGCCGCCCGAGATCGCGTGGGTGGCGCGTCCGCCCAGCACGTCGCGCAGCTTGTCGTAGACCAGCAGGTCGAACAGCTTGTGGCGGAGCCTGAGTTGCAGCGACGGGCCCGCGGGGTCGTCCAGGGCGCGGCTGTAGGCGATCGCCGTCTCCGCCGCCCTGTCGAAGATCTTGCCCTTGCCGCTCGAATGGGCGTGGGCACGGGCGGAGTTGAAGACCTTCTCGAAGACACGGGGAACGCCCAGCACCATCGTCGGCCGGAAGGCCCCGAGTTCGTCGGTGAGCGTCTTCACGTCGGCGACGTGGCCCAGCTTGATGGGCGCCATCACGGCCGCCACCTGCACGAGCCGTCCGAATACATGGGCCGTGGGGAGGAAGAGGAGCACGGAGGACTCGCCCGTACGGAACATGGGCCGCAGCCGCTCGACGACGTTCCCGCACTCCGCGAAGAAGCTGCGGTGGGTGAGCACGCAGCCCTTGGGGCGCCCGGTGGTGCCGGAGGTGTAGACGATGGTGGCGGGGGAGTCGGCGTTCGCGGTGGAGCCGCGGGCCTGGACCGTCGAGTCCGCGATGTCGGCGCCGTCGGCGGTCAGCCGCGCTACCGCGCCGTCCGTCCGGCCGCCGGTCTGCGGCGGTTCGATCTGCCAGACGTGCTCGAGCGCGGGGAGCCGGTCGCGTACGGATTCGACGGCCTTGGAGTGCGCGGCGGTCTCCACCAGGCACGCCACCGCGCCCGAGTCGCCGAGGATCCAGGCGATCTGCTCCGGCGAACTCGTCTCGTACACAGGCACGGTGACGGCTCCGGCGCTCCAGACGGCGAAGTCCAGCAGTGTCCACTCGTAGCGAGTGCGGGACATCAGAGCCACGCGGTCGCCCGGCTCGACACCGGCGGCGATCAGACCCTTGGCGGCAGCCTGCACCTCGGCCAGGAAGCCGGCGGCACTGACGTCCGTCCACTCCCCGTCCTGCTTGCGTGCGACGACGGGCACTTCGGGATGCTGAGCCGCGTTACGGCGGATGAGATCCGTCAGATTTCCGTCGGCCGGCACCTCGTAGAGGGCCGGAAGGCTGAACTCGCGCAAGACTGTTGCTCCTCGTCGGCGCCGGACACGGTGGCCGCCGAGAAGCGGCCTCCAGCGGCACGGATCAAGACCTGTGGGGGGATCCTGATTGAATGACGGCCCGGACGTTACCCACGGGTAGGGGCGGCGGGATAGGGGTTGTCACCGAGATGTCTGCTGCGTCACACGACTCCGGTCTGTCGGCGGCAGCCTAATCCCTTCGGGTGGTGACGGAAAAGTAACCGCAGGTGGGGCGGGGCTCCGGTGACGGGTGCCGCGGAGGCCGCCGTCCGGCCTAGGGTGAGCTCATGCGAGTCCACGTAGTCAGTGACGTACACGGCAACAGCCGGGACCTGGCCACGGCGGGTGACGGTGCCGACGCACTCGTCTGCCTGGGCGACCTCATCCTCTATCTCGACTACGCGGACCACTCCCGCGGGATATTCCCGGACCTGTTCGGAGTCGAAAACACGGACCACCTCGTCCAGTTGCGCACGGAGGGCCGGTTCGCGGAGGCGCGGGAGTTCTCAGCCCGGCTCTGGGACGGCATCGACCGCGCCGCAGCCACGGAGGCGGCGGTCCGCGCGCAGTACGCCGAGCTGTTCGCGGCCTTCCCGACTCCTACGTACGCCACGTACGGCAACGTCGACATGCCGCCGCTGTGGCCGGAGTACGCGGAGGAGGGCACCACCGTCCTCGACGGCGGGACGGCCGAGATCGGCGGGCTGCGCTTCGGCTTCGTGGGCGGGGGGCTGCGGACGCCGATGCGCACGCCGTACGAGATCGATGAGGAGACGTACGCCGAGAAGGTGGCGGCACTCGGCTCGGTCGACGTGCTCTGCTCCCACATACCGCCCGCGGTACCGGAGTTGTGCTACGACACGGTCGCCCGGCGCTTCGAGCGGGGCAGTGAGGCACTGCTGGAGGCGGTTCACGCCGTACGTCCCCGGTACCACCTCTTCGGACACGTGCACCAGCCGCTGGTTCGGCGGATGCGGGTCGGGCGGACGGAGTGCGTGAACGTGGGGCACTTCAACGCCACCGGCGTCCCCTGGGTCCTGGAGTGGTGAAGGGGGCCGGGCCCGTGGCGTGCGGTCACCGCGAAAGGCCCGGCCCCTACGTCGGCACCCGAGCACGCACGGTAGCCTTCGAGCGGCAATCGGGGGCCAGCTTGCAGCAATGGAGGAGCCACGGCGATGGCGGAACACACCAGTTCGAACATCACCATCGATGCAGCGCCCGCTGCCGTGATGGGGGTGATCTCCGACTTCGCGCGCTATCCGGAGTGGACGGACGAGGTGAAGGAGGCCGAAGTCCTCTCCGAGGACGAGGCCGGACGAGCCGAGCAGGTACGTCTGCTGCTGGACGCCGGAGCCATCAAGGACGAGCACACTTTGGCCTACGAGTGGACCGGGGAGCACGAGGTCCGCTGGTCGCTGGTGAAGTCGCAGATGCTGCGCTCCCTCGACGGCGTCTACCGCCTCACGCCGCTCGCGGGCGGTGAACGTACCGAGGTGACCTACCAGCTGACGGTGGACGTCAAGATCCCGATGCTCGGGATGATCAAGCGCAAGGCGGAGAAGGTCATCATCGACCGTGCGCTGTCGGGGCTGAAGAAGCGCGTCGAATCGGGCGGTGGCGCGGCTGCCGGTCCGGGCGACGCCAAAGGCTGAGGCCGGAGTGGTCCGGCCGGCCGCGGACGGCTCGGAAGAGGACGGCTCGGAAGAGGACGGCGCAGCCGCAGCCGCCGTGCACCGGGCGGAGCACGAGGGCGGGCGCGAGGGAGAACACCGGGTGGAGGCCCCGCCGGGGCAGCAGTCCCGGCGTTCTCCGGTGCGTACGCTCCTGATCACCGGGCCGGGCGGCGCGGGACGCACGACCGTCGCCGCCGCGAGCGCGCTGGCGGAGGCCCGCGGCGGGATGCGGACGCTGCTGCTCAGCGGCGAACCGCCCGCGGTGCTGGCTCCGGTGCTCGGCCTGCCGCAGTCGGCGGCCGATGCGGCGTCCGGCGCGTCCGGTGCCTCTCCGGCGGCGGCCGGTCCCGTCGAAGTGTCCGCCACCGAAGGGCGGTTGTGGGTCGCCCGTATCGACTCCGGGGAGCAGTTCCGCAGCGGTGGAAGCGCGCTCCAGGAGCGGCTCCGGCCGGCGCTGGGAATGCTCGGCGCCGAAGCCCTGGACGAGGACGAACTGACCGAACTCCCCGGTGCGGAGGCGTTCGCGCTGCTGCGCACCCTGCGGGCCGCGCACACGGTGGGAGCCTGGGACACGCTCGTCGTCGATCTGCCGTCCACCCCGGCAGCGCTCCAGTTGCTCGCCCTTCCGGGCCAGTTGCGCCGCTACCTGCGCAGGCTGCTGCCGCCCGAACGGCAGGCCGCCCGTGCTCTGCGGCCCGCGCTGGCCCAGCTCGTGGGCGTGCCGATGCCGACGGCCGCGCTGTACGGGACGACGGCGCACTGGGAACGTGAACTCGCGGCCGTCGAGGAGATGCTGGAGGCGCCCGGGACATCCGTCCGGCTCGTCGCCGAACCGGGGACGCTGCCGGCCGAGGCGCTCCGCCTCGCGCGGGCCGGAGTGGGCCTGTACGGGCTGCCGTTGGGGGCGGTGATGGCCAACCGTCTTCTGCCGCTGAGGAGTTCGGATCCCTGGCTGGCGGCGCTGTCCGCCCGGCAGCAGGACGTCCTGGGGGCGCTGCGCGCCGAGTGCGAGACGCAGGACGTACCGCTCGTCGAGGTGCCGCATCTGGGGCGCGACCCTCTCGGTGTCGACGACCTGGAGCACATCGCCGCGGCTGCCGGGCTCCACGAGGCGGGAGCCGGTCCCGGCGGCGGAAGCGGCCGGGACGCCCACGTCGAGAACCGGCTCGCGCAGGAGGGGCTGCTCGTGTGGCACCTGCCCCTGCCGGCCGTGCGCAAGGACGAGCTGGACCTCGTACGGCGCGGTGACGAGCTGATCCTCAGCGCGGGCCCGTACCGGCGCGTCGTCGCGCTGCCGTCCGCTCTGCGCCGGTGCCGTGTGGCGGGCGCCGCGCTGGAGCAGGGAGTGCTGCGGGTGCGCTGCGAACCCGACCCGGCGCTGTGGCCGGAGGAACCCCGGAGCTGACGCCGGCCCCGGGCGGTCCCGGGCCGGCGCGGAAACGTGCTGCCGGACGTGCCGCCCGGAGCCTGCGGGGCGGACGGTGCGGGCGTGGGGCCCCCGGCCGCTCCCGCCTGCACGGGCGTGCGGTCGGCTCTCTACGCCGTCCGCCCGTTCGGGTAACGTCGGGAGTGGACTGCCTTCCTTGCCGCCTTTCTTCTCCTCCGTAGGAGCCGCCGCCATGAGCGATGCCGCCGAGCCCCGCGAGCCCGAGGCCGACGCCTGGGCCACGGCCTGTGAGGAAGACCTGGCCGCCGAGAAGGCCCGGCGCCGCGAGGAGTACGGACAGCAGCCGCTGAGCGCGGCCGAGGAACTGCGCCGGCTCGCGGACGCGGTCTCGGAGAGGGTGGCCGAGCTGGGCAAGCCGTTCGGCGGCACGGTCGCCTCCGCCGCCGCGCAGGGCGCGGCCCAGCAGCTGATCGCGCAGGCCAGGGCGGCCATCGAGCCGGTCGTCGAGCGCAACCCGCGGGTCTTCGACCACATCGCCGCAGCCGGCGGCGAGTTGCTCGCGGCCTACCGCGCGGCCGTCCAGGACGCCGAAGGGCGGTGGACGGCCGGAGCCTCCGGGACTTCCGGAACAGGCAGGACCGACGCGCAGTCCGGCGGCCGGGCGGAGGGCGGCGGTGCGGCCGCGCCCGCGGACTCCGCGCTCACTGCCGGAGGCCCGGAGGGCGGCGGTGCGGCCGGCCTGGAGCGGATCGACCTGGACAAGGACCCGGCGGAGTCCCCGGCCCGGGAGACCGGGACCCCCGGAACTCCCGGGACGTCCGGGACGCCCGGAGGTCAGGACGCACCGCGTGCGCAGGGCCCCGGGGCCGCCGGCCCTCGGGAACATCCCGGAGATGACGGAGGACGGAGCGGCCGGGGTTCGGGCGACGACGGGTGACCACCGTGCCACTGGGCACGGAAGCGCGGCGCACGGCCTCCGGTACGGTGTTCCGCGGCGGGGAAGGACCGGAAGACCGAGGGACACATGGGACTCACAATCGGCGTCGACATCGGCGGCACCAAGATCGCAGCCGGCGTGGTCGATGAGCACGGAACGATTCTGGAAACCAGCACCGTGCCCACCCCGCCCACTGCGGACGGCGTGATCGACGCGATCGCCGACGCGGTACGGGACGCCAGCGCCGAGCACGAGGTGGACGCCGTCGGAATCGGTGCGCCGGGCTACGTCGACGACAAGCGGGCCACGGTCCTGTTCACGCCGAACCTGACCTGGCGACACGAGGCGCTCAAGGACAAGGTCGAGCAGCGCATCGACCTGCCCGTCGTCATCGAGAACGACGCGAACGCCGCGGCCTGGGGCGAGTACAAGTTCGGCATCGGCACCGGCCACGAGGACGTCGTCTGCATCACCATCGGCACCGGTCTCGGCGGTGGCGTCATCATCGGGGGGAAGCTGCACCGTGGACGCTTCGGCGTCGCCGCGGAGTTCGGTCACATCCGCATGGTGCCGGACGGCCTGCTGTGCGGCTGCGGCAACCAGGGCTGCTGGGAGCAGTACGCCTCCGGCAGCGCCCTCGTGCGTTACGCGCGGCAGCGCGCCACCGCGACGCCCGAGAACGCCACGATCCTGCTGGGGCTGGGCGACGGAACGCCCGAGGGGGTGGAGGGCAAGCACATCAGCGAGGCCGCCCGTCGGGGCTGCCCCGTAGCTGTCGACTCCTTCCGGGAGCTGGCCCGTTGGGCGGGTGCCGGACTGGCGGACCTCGCCTCCCTCTTCGACCCGGGTGCCTTCATCGTCGGTGGCGGCGTCTCCGACGAGGGCGACCTGGTGCTGGACCCGATCCGCAAGTCGTACCGCCGCTGGCTCGTCGGCAGCCGCTGGCGGCCGCACGCCGAGGTGCTGGCGGCCCGGCTGGGCGGCAAGGCGGGCATGGTGGGCGTGGCGGACCTCGCCCGGCAAGGCTGAACGACGGGTATTCCGCAGGTACTTGGCTGAGCGGCACGGCCGGGGCGCCCCGGCGCGGTCGCCGGGCGGCCGGTGGAGACGAGAAATGAGAGCCGCCCCGATGACGCTCGCGGATCTGCCCGCAGGACGGGCCGAGACCGACGGTTCCGCCGTCGTCCGTCTGCTCAGCTACAACATCCGCTCCATGCGGGACGACAGGAGGGCGCTCGCCCGGGTCATCCGGGCGTGCGCCCCCGACGTCGTGTGCGTCCAGGAAGCCCCGCGCTTCTTCCGCTGGCGCAAGCACGCCGCGTGGCTGGCCCGTGAGAGCGGGCTGGTGTACGTGACGGGCGGCGCGACGGCAACCGGGCCGATGATCCTGAGCACGCTGCGCCCCGTCGTGGAGCGCACGCAGGACGTGCTGCTCCCGCATACGCCCGGACTGCACCGGCGGGGCTTCGCCACGGCTGTGCTGCGCTTCGGCGCGTCCGCACGTCTCGGCGTGCTGAGCTGCCATCTGAGTCTGCAGACCGACGAACGGCAGGCACAGGGACGCATGCTCCTCGAACAGCTGGACGCCCTGGGCACGGAGCACACCGTTGCCGCCGGTGACCTCAACGAGCGGCCCCGGGGGCGTACGTTCCGCGCGCTCGCATCCCGGCTGCAGGACTGCTGGGCCGTCGAGCCCTGGGGCGGGGAGCACACCTCGACACCGCACGACCCGCATCAGCGCATCGACGCGGTTCTCGCCTCCGGCGGCGTCGAGGTGCTCGGCTGCGGTGTGCCGGCCGGGCTCCCCGGGATCACGGCGGCCGATCTGCGGGCCGCCACGGACCACCTGCCCGTACTGGCCGCACTGCGGGTACCGCCCGACGCCGGAGCCTGAGGCCGGTGATCGGGGGAAGTGCGGTGGCCGGGCGTGCGTTCCGGCTGCGCGGTCACACCACCGCGCCACGCCCCGGGTCGTCCCAGTCGTCCTCTTCGCTGCCGTCCCTCATCCGGGCGACGAGGGTGGCGAAGCCGCCCAGGAAGCCGCCGACGCCGAGGGTCGTGATCCACCACGTGAGTTCCTGCTGGAACAGGATCGTGAAGATCAGCAGAAGGGGGCCGCCGAGGACGCCGAGCCACGCGAACTTCGTCGTGGGGTCCGTCCGGGGCAGCGGCGGAGGCTCCGGCGGGACGAAATGGCCCTCGTCGTCGTCCGCGCTCCCGCTGCCGTCCTCGTCGTCGGCCGCCGGTGCCGTCCAGTCCCGCGGTCCCGCCCCTGCCGAGTAGACGGTGAAGCTGCGCACGGCCTTGCCGCCCTCGTCGCCGTCGCCCTCACCGTCCGAGCCGGGGCCCGTACCGGAGCCCGCGTTGGAGGTGGGCCTGGCCGCGGTTCGCGCATCGCCGCCGGCGTCCCCCGCGGGTGCCAGGTCGCCGGCCTCGGGCGCCTCGCCGTATCCGGCGACGATCTGCTCCCAGGCGGCCGCCTCGTCCAGCGGCAGCGCCGCCTCCGGATCATCCCGTCCGGTCTCGGGATCCTCGCCGGGGCCGTGGTCTTCCGCGTCGGGATTACGCTCCATCACGTGCTGTCTTCCTCGCTGCGAGCCGGGTGATGAATCCGTAGGAGTCGGCGAAGATGCGCTCCGCGTCGTGGTCGAGTGTGGCCACGTGGAAGCTGTCCTCGAGGACGGTCTCCGTCACGTCGCTGGAGGAGACCTTGCTGAGCACCAGCGCCGAGTCGGACGGCGGCACGACGTGGTCGACGCGGCTGTGCATGACCAGCAGCGGCTGGGTGACCTGCGGCAGTTCGCCGAGTACACGGCGGAAGAAGTCCCGTGCGGAGTACGCGGCGTGGGTCGGCACCCGCTCGTAACCCACCTCCTGCGCACCGGGTTTGGCGATGTCGCTCACGATGCCCTTGGCCGAGCGGAGCACGTAGCGGCCCAGCGGGAGCGCGTACCCCTGGAGCCGCGGGAACGTCACGGCCGGATTGACCACGGCGACGCCGCTCACCTTGTCGCCGTGACGTGCCGCCAGGCGCAGGGCCAGGGCACCGCCCATGGACAGGCCGCACACGAAGACCTGTTCGCAGCGGCGGCCGAGGTCCCGCAGTTCGCGGTCGACCGTCGCGTACCAGTCCTGCCAGCCCGTGACGGCCAGGTCCTCCCAGCGCGTGCCGTGCCCCGGCAGCAGCGGCAGCGAGACCGTCAGCCCCTGCGCCGCCAGATGGTCGGCCCACGGGCGTACGGACTGCGGGGAGCCGGTGAAGCCGTGGCAGACCAGGACGCCCGTCTCCGATCCGTCATGTCGCATGGGCTCGGCTCCGGGAAGGATGGACACGTCGGCCTCCAGCCGGTCGGTCTCGAGTCGGTCGGCGTCTCGGTGCGGTGCTGCAGTACGGCGCCCGCCCCTGGGGCCGGGTTCTGCAAGCCTACGCGCGGGGGCGGGAGACCGGGTAGTTCCGCTGTGCCTGACGGAGGAGCGCTGCTTCCGGGATGGCGAGATAGGGTCGCCATGTCGGAAACAGGAGGTCCTCGGTTGTTCTACGGAGCGATGAAACTGTCGGTCGGCAACGGGCTCAAGCTTGCCTTCCGGCCCTGGGTCGAGGGGCTTGAGCACGTCCCGGAGGACGGGCCGGCGATTCTCACCAGCAACCATCTGTCCTTCTCGGACTCCTTCTTCCTCCCCGCGGTCCTGGACCGCAAGGTCACCTTCATCGCGAAAGCCGAGTACTTCACTTCCCCCGGCGTGAAGGGCAAGCTCACGGCGGCCTTCTTCAAAGGCGTCGGGCAGTTGCCGGTGGACCGCTCGGGTGCGCGGGGCGCAGGGGAGGCCGCCATCCTCAGCGGGCTCGAAGTCCTCTCCCGCGGCGAGCTGTTCGGGATCTACCCGGAGGGCACGCGATCCCCGGACGGCCGGCTCTACCGCGGCAGGCCCGGAGGGCTGGCCCGTGTCGCGTTGCGGTCGGGAGCTCCCGTACTTCCCGTCGCGATGATCGACACCGAAAAGATCCAGCCACCCGGTCAGGTGGTGCCCAGGCTGATGCGGCCGGGCATCCGCATCGGCAGGCCGCTCGACTTCCGCCGCTACCAGGGCATGGAGAACGACCGCTACATCCAGCGGGCGCTCACCGACGAGGTCATGTACGAGATCATGCGGCTCTCCGGTCAGGAGTACGTCGACATGTACGCCACCGCTGCCAAGCGGCAACTGGCCGAAGAGGCCAGGCGGAAGGCGGAGGCGGCGAAGGCTGAGGCGGCGGGGACGGAGACGGAGACGGCGGAGGGGGCCGGGACGAGCCCCGGGCAGGGAGAATCGGAGAGCGACGGGCCTCCGGCGAACCCCGGGCCCGGACACTCGCCGAGCAGCGGCCCGTCGGCAGCGGGGCCCCGGCGGAACGAGCGGGACAGAGCGGCGTAGGACGCGCACGTGCCGCTCGCGGCTCAGCAGGACGCACGCACACGGCACAGAGGCACAGCCGGTACACCGGCACAGCGGCACACGGAACGACGCGAGCGGACGACGGCACAGCAGGCACAACCAGGGGGCGGGGCAGCGAAGTTGGTCACCAGAATGTCTGTCGAACAGCCGTTGTGGCATGCGCTGACGGGTTATCGGCTGCTGGCGGTCGGCTACGCGATCACGGTCTACGTGTGGGCCCTCGACCATTTCCGGCACCCCGTCCCGGGCGCCGTCTACCTGGGCGTGCTCACCGTCTGGACGCTGGCGACCCTGTCCCGGGTCTCCTCGGCGCGGCGCTGCACGAAGAGCTTCCTCGCAGTCGACATCGCCCTCGGGGTCGTCGGCATCCTGCTGTCGGTGTACGTGGACGCCGCGGGGGCGGTGAACCCGACCATCCCGACGATCTGGGTGGCGGGACCCGTCCTGGCGTTCTCACTCAAGGGCGGCTGGCGCTGGGGGGGCGCGGCATCGGTGCTGGTGGGCATCGCCAACATCCTCGAACAGGGCGAAGTGACCCGGCCCACCCTGCACAACGTGCTGCTGGTCTGCGTGGCCAGCGTCGGCATCGGCTACGTCGTCGAGGTCGTCCGCGCGAGTGAACGCACCCTGGCCCAGGCGCTGCAGATCGAGGCCGCCACCCGCGAGCGGGAGCGTCTGGCACGCGACATACACGACAGCGTCCTCCAGGTCCTGGCCATGGTGCAGCGCCGCGGCACGGCCCTCGGCGGCGAGGCGGCCGAGCTGGGGCGGATGGCCGGGGAGCAGGAGGTCGCGCTGCGCACGCTCGTATCGAGCGGCCTCGTCCCGGCGCAGGGCTCCCCGCCCGGCCGGGAGCAGGACGAGCCGCTGGCGGCGGGGGCCGCACGGGGCGGTTCCGGCGGGGGCGGACGGCGAATCCGCCCGTCGGTGAAGCGCCGTCCGGGCCGCGGTGGCGGCACCGGCGGCAGCGGCACCGGCGGCACCGGCGCGGGCGGCGTCACCGGCGGACCCGAGTGCGATCTGCGTCCGCTGCTCTCCCGGCACGCCGGTGCCGGTGTCACCTTCGTCGAGCCGGGGGCGCCCGTACCGCTGCCCGAGCCCGCAGCGCGGGAACTGGCCGCCGCTGTCAGTGCCGCCCTCGACAATGTGCGGCACCATGCGAAGGCCCCCGCCGGGGGGCCCGCACATGCGTGGATCTCGCTGGAGGACGAACCGGACGCGGTGCTCGTGACCGTACGGGACGACGGCCCCGGACTGCCCGAGGGGCGGCTGGCGGACGCGGAGGCCGAGGGCAGACTCGGCGTCGCGCTGTCGATCCGAGGGCGCATGCGTGAGCTGGGCGGCAGCGCCGAGCTGGTGTCGGTGCCCGGTCAGGGCACGGAGGTGGAGCTGCGGCTGCCGAAGAGGGCGGCCGGGGGTTCCGCGGAATCATGAACGATGCGACGACGTCGGGGGACAGGACGATGGAGAAGACGGACAAGGCGCACGGAGAAGAGAAGCAGCGCCCGGAGCAGCGCCCAGTCAAGGTGATGGTCGTCGACGACCATCCGATGTGGCGGGACGCGGTCGCCCGCGACCTCGGCGAAGCCGGCTTCGACGTCGTGGCCACGGCGGGCGACGGCCCGCAGGCGGTGCGGCGTGCGCGGGCCGCGGCACCCGACGTCCTCGTCCTCGACCTGAACCTGCCGGGCCTGCCGGGCGTCGAGGTCTGCCGCCGGCTGGTCGGCGCGGGCAGCGAACTGCGTGTGCTGGTGCTCTCCGCGAGCGGCGAGCATGCGGACGTACTGGAGGCGGTGAAGTCGGGCGCCACCGGCTACCTCGTGAAGTCGGCGAGCATGGAGGAGCTGCAGGACGCGGTACGCCGTACCGCCGTGGGCGACCCCGTCTTCACTCCGGGTCTCGCAGGGCTCGTCCTCGGCGAGTACCGCAGGCTCGCCTCCGATCCGGCGCCGCCGGCCGGGCCGGACGAGCCCGCCGTGCCCCACCTGACCGACCGGGAGACCGAGGTGCTGCGGCTGGTCGCGAAGGGGCTGAGCTACCGGCAGATCGCCGAGCGTCTGGTCATCTCGCACCGCACGGTCCAGAACCACGTGCAGAACACCCTGGGCAAGCTTCAGCTGCACAACCGCGTCGAGCTGGTGCGGTACGCGATCCAGCGGGGTCTCGACGAGGAATGAGCCCTCTCCGCCCGTACGGCCGGTGTGCCCCGGGAACGCCGCCGCGCGGTGGAGGGGCGTGGGCGTGCCGCTCCCGGTCTCCGGTGCCCCGTTCCGTTTCCGGCGGCAAAAGATCCACGCCGCACCATCCCATGTGATGTGGATCACCGCTAGCGTGTGCGCAGTTGCGTACGGAGTCGCGCATCGCGCGGCGGTGAGAAGGGAGATCCCATGCGGGTCGGAGTGCTGACCGGGGGCGGCGACTGCCCCGGGCTCAATGCCGTCATGAGGGCCGTCGTCCGTAAGGGCGTCCAGAAGTACGACTACGAGTTCCTCGGCTTCCGGGACGGCTGGCGCGGCCCGCTGGAGGGGGACACCGTCACGCTCGACATCCCGGCGGTGCGCGGCACCCTGCCCCGCGGCGGCACGATCCTCGGCTCCTCACGTACCAACCCCTTCAAGGAGGAGAACGGGGTACGCCGCATCCAGGAGAACCTCGCCAAGCTCGAGATCGACGCCCTCATCGCGATCGGCGGCGAGGACACCCTCGGCGTCGCCGCCCGCCTCACCGACGAGTTCGGCGTCAAGTGCATCGGTGTGCCCAAGACGATCGACAACGACCTGTCCGCCACCGACTACACCTTCGGCTTCGACACCGCGGTCACCGTCGCCACCGAGGCCATCGACCGGCTGCACACCACGGCCGAGTCCCACATGCGGGTCCTCGTCGTGGAGGTGATGGGACGGCACGCGGGCTGGATCGCGCTGCACTCCGGCCTCGCGGGCGGCGCCAACTGCATCCTCATCCCCGAGCGGCGCTTCGACGTGGACGAGGTCTGCGGCTACGTCGAGTCCCGCTTCAAGGCGAGCTACGCCCCCATCGTCGTCATCGCCGAAGGCGCCATGCCCCAGGACGGCGACATGGTCCTCAAGGACGACTCGCACGACTCCTTCGGCCACGTACGGCTCTCCGGCGTCGGCGAGTGGCTGGCGAAGGAGATCGAGCGGCGCACCGGCAAGGAGGCCCGTACGACAGTGCTGGGCCACATCCAGCGCGGGGGCACCCCGACGCCCTTCGACCGCTGGCTGGCCACCCGTTTCGGGCTGCACGCCATCGACGCGGTGCGCGACCAGGACTGGGGGAAGATGGTCGCGCTCGAAGGCACCAGGATCGTCCGGGTTCCGATCGCGGAGGCGACGGCGCAGCTGAAGACGGTCGACCCGGAGCTGTACGAGGAGGCCAGCGTCTTCTTCGGCTGAGCGCGGCGCGGAAGGCTTCCGTACGCCGGAGGTGCCGGGCGGCCGTCTTCCGGCTTCCGGCGGCTGTCTCCGACTGTCCGCGGGACCCGCCACCGCTCCGCCGTCCCGCCGCTCCGCCGTCCCGCCGCCGCAGGTTCGCTGCGGCGGCGGGACCGGAGCCCGGCCCGCTCCTCAGCGATCGCCCGACCGGACGGCCGGTACGAGCCCCAGCAGCAGCTCCGTCACGATCCCCGGTCCGTCGAGGGTCAGCACCGACTCCGGGTGGAACTGCACACCGGCGAAACCCGGCCCGCGCAGCGCGTGCACCTCGCCGCTCGCCGCGTCGCGGCTGATCTCGACCCCGGCCGGTGCCGCTCCTCCGCCGTGCTCCGGCCCGCAGCGCACGGCGTAGGAGTTGTAGAAGCCCACGGTCTCCGGCCGGCCGAACAGGTCGATCTCCTCCTGCGCCCCCTGATACGGCCGCGACTTCCGTACGATCTCCAACCCCAGCTCGGCGCCGAGCAGTTCGTGCCCCAGACAGACCCCCAGCAGTCCGTGCCGGTGCTCGCGCAGCAGCAGGGCGGCCAGTCCGCGCAGGACACGCATCTTCGGCCCGGACGTCTCACGGGGATCACCGGGACCGGGGCCGAGCACCACAGGGCCCGCGTGCCGGAGTGCGCTCCGGACCAGCCCCGGCTCGTCGTACCGCCGCACCTCGACGGCGGGCGCCCGTGGTGCGCAGCAGGTGGGCGAGCATGGAGGTGAAGGTGTCCTCCCCGTCCACCACCAGTACGTCGGCGCTCACCGGGCCCGGCCTTCCGGCGGTCTGCATCCGCAGCCAGAACGGTGCGAGATCCGTTCGACGGGCCTGGAGCGCCGCCCGCACCCGCGCGTCGCCGGCCAGCCGCGGCGGTTCCTGCCCCCTGGTCGCGGGTGCTTCGCGTACGCCCAGCGCGCTCAGCACCGCGGCTGCCTTCGCGTGCGTCTCGGCGACCTCGCCCGCCGGGTCGGAGGCCCGTACGAGCGTGGCACCGACGGGAACCCGCAGCAGCCCGCTGCCGGCGTCGATGTCCGCCGTCCTGATCAGGATGGGCGAGTCGAGGGTCTGCGAACCTCCCGCGTCGCGCCCGACCAGCGCGAGCGCACCCCCGTAGTAGCCCCGGCCGTCCCGCTCGTGACGTCCGATGACGCGGCAGGCGTTCTCCACGGGGGAGCCGGTCACCGTCGCGGCGAACATCGTCTCGCGCAGCACCTCCCGTACGTCCAGCGTGCTGCGCCCCCGCAGCTCGTACTCCGTGTGCGCCAGGTGCGCCATCTCCTTCAGGCGCGGGCCGACCACCACCCCGCCCATGTCTCCGACAGCGCACATCATCTTCAGCTCCTCGTCGACGACCATCGACAGCTCCTCGCTCTCCTTCCGGTCGGCGAGGAAGCGGAGCAGGCCCTCCACGGAAGGCCCCCCGGGCGGATAGCGGTAGGTGCCGCTGATGGGGTTCATCACCACGGTGCCGCCGCTCACCCGCACGTGGACCTCGGGGCTCGCGCCGGCCAGGACCCGGTCGCCGGTGTGCACGACGAACGTCCAGTACGCGCCTCTCTCCTCGCTCAGCAGGCGCCGGAACAGTGCGAGGGCGTGGCCGCGTCCGAAGCCGTCGACGCGCCCCCGGTAGGTGCGCCGGATCACGAAGTTGGCGCCCTCACCCGTGCCGATCTCCTCCTCGACGACGCGGCGGACCGTCTCCGCGTAGGCGTCGTCGGTGACGTCGAAGGCCCCGTCCTCCACCCGTACGGGACCGCGGGGCAGGGCCGCCATGACGTCCCGCACGGGCAGCTCGTGGACCTCCTGCGGAAGCAGGACGGCCAGCGGCGTCCCGTCGTCGCGGACCCCGAAGCCGCGTTCGCGGATCTGCCGGAACGGCACCAGCGCGAGGGCGCCCAGGTCGCCGTCGGGGATCTCGGCGAGCCGGGACGCTTCCCGCACCGGTCCCGTGAGGACCTCGACGGTCTCCGCGTCGCGTCCGGGAGTACGCCGGCGCAGCAGCGCGAAGGGCGGAGCGTTCTCGTGCGTCAGGCGCTGGACGAGCTCGGCCGCGGCGGCGGACCCGCCCGCGGGACCGCTCACGGCTCCGTCCGCTTCCCCGGCGGAGCCGGGCACCTCGGTGGAGTGGGTCATACCCTCGTTCCTTCCTGGTCACTGCGATGTCAGGCAGGGGAGGAACGGCCGCAGACACACCGATGGCCGCCCTCGGGCGGCCATCGCGTCGTCAGTCTGTCGTGGTGCGCGCGCAGTCAGTGGGCCGCCGGATGAGCGGTCCACCACCAGTCGGTCGGGAGTGCTTCCGGCGGAAGCAGGGGGAGGGTCTGCGCGAGCATGGCGCGGAGCCTACAGCAGGACGTGCCGCGTGGGTGCTTTCCGTCTCAGCACTCGGGCAGTCCGGAGGAACCGCCGGGACGACCCCGTAACCTGGGGCGCGTGAATGTGAACGCCAACCCCGACGCCGGTGCGCGCACCTGGCGAGACCTTCCCGCGGCGCAGCAGCCCGACTGGCCGGACCAAGAGGCTCTGCGCGAGACCGTCGCCGAGCTCGAGTCCTATCCGCCTCTCGTCTTCGCGGGCGAGTGCGACCAGCTGCGTGCCCGTCTGGGTGCCGTCGCGCGAGGCGAGGCGTTCCTGCTCCAGGGCGGCGACTGCGCGGAGGCATTCGACCAGGTCGGCGCGGACAACATCCGCAACAAGCTGAAGACGCTGCTCCAGATGGGCGCCGTTCTGACCTACGCGGGGTCCGTCCCCGTCGTGAAGGTCGGCCGCATCGCGGGGCAGTACAGCAAGCCGCGTTCGAAGCCGACCGAGACGCGTGACGGCGTGACCCTTCCGTCCTACCGCGGCGATTCGGTGAACGGCTTCGAGTTCACCGAGGAGGCCCGCAGGCCGGACCCGCAGCGGCTGAAGCGGATGTACCAGGCGTCGGCGTCCACGCTGAACCTGGTGCGTGCCTTCACCACCGGCGGCTACGCAGACCTGCGCCAGGTGCACGCCTGGAACCAGGACTTCGTGAAGCGGTCCCCGTCCGGGCAGCGGTACGAGGCACTGGCGCGCGAGATCGACCAGGCGCTGAAGTTCATGCACGCCTGCGGCACGGACCCCGAGGAGCTGAAGACCGTCGAGTTCTTCGCTTCGCACGAGGCGCTCCTGCTCGACTACGAGTCGGCCATGACCCGTACGGACTCGCGCAGCGGAAAGCTGTACGACGTCTCGGGGCACATGGTGTGGATCGGTGAGCGCACACGTCAACTGGACGGCGCCCACATCGAGTTCGCCTCGCAGGTGCGCAACCCGGTCGGTGTGAAGCTCGGCCCGACGACCACACCGGAAGAGGCGCTCACCCTCATCGACCGTCTCGACCCGGACCGCGAGCCCGGACGGCTCACCTTCATCACGCGCATGGGCGCCGACAAGGTCCGCGACCGGCTGCCCACCCTCGTGGAGAAGGTGAGCGCCTCCGGCGCGCAGGTGGTGTGGGTGTGCGACCCGATGCACGGCAACACCTTCGAGGCGGCAAGCGGGCACAAGACCCGCCGTTTCGACGACGTCCTGGACGAGGTCAAGGGCTTCTTCGAGGTCCACAAGGGCTCCGGCACCCACCCCGGAGGCATCCACGTCGAACTGACGGGTGACGACGTGACGGAGTGCGTGGGCGGCGGTGACGAGATCTTCGTCGGCGACCTGCACCAGCGCTACGAGACGGCCTGCGACCCGCGCCTCAACCGCAGCCAGTCCCTCGATCTGGCCTTCCTGGTCGCGGAGATGTACCGGGACCAGTGACGATCGCACACCGAGAGGGGCCCGCATCACTGTGATGCGGGCCCCATTCCGCGTTTCTGGACAGCGCGCGGCAGGTAAGGTTAGGTTAACCTCATTAAGCCGGTGCGGTAGTCGAGGCCGCCCGGTCGGCCCGGGAAGGGAGATCTGCGTGTACGTCTGCTCCTGCTTCGGAATCACGGAGCGGCAGGTCCGCGAGCATGCGGAGGCCGGAGCCTGTACACCGCGCCAGATCGCCTCGGCCAGCAAGGCCGGAACCGACTGCGGATCGTGCGTACGCCGCATCCAGGGCCTCCTCGGACGCGGCGGCTGCCCGCGCAGGCAGCTGGAGGGCGCCGGGGCCGCGCCGGTGGCCGCGTCCGCCGCAATCACGGCGGACACCTACCGCGCCCAGGAGGAGACGGCGGGAGTCGCCGAAGCCGCATAGACCGCGGTGCTCAGCACTGCGTCCCGTGCCCTGACGGACACGGGACGCTCGTCCGTGAAGCCCTGCGGGACGGACGCAGCCCGGCGCCGGCCTCGGCCGTCTGCGCGGCTCAGCCTGCCGACGAGCCTTCCGACGGCGCTTCCTGCTCGATGAGCTGCGCGATGTAGAGCGGCTCGCCCAGCTTCTCGATCAGTTCGAGCTGGGTGTCCAGGTAATCGATGTGGTGCTCCTCGTCGGCCAGGATGTCCTCGAAGATGTTCGCCGAGGTGATGTCCCCCTTGGCTCGCATGACTTCGACGCCGCGCCGCAGGCGGTCGATGGCCTCCACCTCGATCTGCCGGTCCGCCGTGAACATCTCGGTGATCGTCTGGCCGACGTTGACATGGAAGAGCCGTTGATAGTTGGGCAGCCCGTCGAGGAAGAGGATGCGGTCGGTGAGGCGCTCGGCGTGACGCATCTCGTCGAAGGATTCGGCCCTGGTGTACCTCGCGAGCTTCGTCCAGCCGTGGTGCTCCTGCATCTTGGCGTGCAGGAAGTACTGGTTGATGGCCGTCAGCTCCGCGGTCAGCTGCTCATTGAGAAATTCGATGACCTCGGGATCGCCCTGCATGGCTGCGGGCTCCTTCCAGGGATCGGAGAAAGATCACGTACGTGCGCGCGCCTGCGCATCCTCGCACCGTGCAGCGACGTGGTCCAGTAAGAGAAGGCTTACCGAATTCGCCCGAATTGGCGTGCGGAAACGCGTCGAACAGCGTGCGGACGGGGTGCGCGCAAGCGGCTGCGGCGGGGTCTGTCACCATGGGGGCATGGGCCAGCCGGAGAGTCGCGAGGAGGAGCAGCAACCGCTTCCTCCGGGGCAGCGTCTCCAGCGCGGCTGGCCGGTCACGCACTACGGTCCGGTGCCGAAGTTCAGGCCCGAGAAGTGGGACTTCCGGGTCTTCGGGGCGACGGCGGACGGCGAGAAGCACTCCTGGGACCACGAGCAGTTCACGGCTCTGCCGTACGAGACCGTGGTCGCCGATCTGCACTGCGTGACCAAGTTCAGCATGACGGGCGTCGAATGGGGCGGTGTGCTCGCCCGTGAGGTGCTGGAGCTGGCGCCGCCCGCGAGCGACGTCACCCACGTCATGGTCTGGGCCGAGTACGGCTTCAGCTCGAATCTGCGGCTGGCGGACTTCGAGGCGGGCACCACGCTCTTCGCCACCCACCGCGCGGGCGAACTCCTCACGGCCGAGCACGGTTTCCCTCTCCGGCTCGTGGTCCCGCAGCTGTACGCGTGGAAGGGCCCCAAGTGGGTGCGCGGCGTGGAGTACATGACCACCGACCGCCGTGGCTTCTGGGAGGAGCGCGGCTACCACAACATCGGTGATCCGTGGAGGGAACAGCGCTACTCCTACCAGGAGGAAGCCGGCGACGGGCCCGAGCTGTAGGGCGTCCCGCCCCGGCCCTCAGGGTCAGGCGTGCACCACCGCGCGACCCTGCTCCGCCCGGTCAGCCCCGGCCTCCCCGAAGTTCCTTCAGCCGCGCCACATCGGCCGCGTGGCCCTCTTTCCGGCCGGGGGTCTCGATGACGAGCGGGACGCCCTCGGTCGACGGGTGCGTCATGAGATCGGCGAACGCCTCCGTGCCGATGTGGCCGGAGCCGATGTTGGCATGCCGGTCCTTGTGCGCACCGACGACGTCCTTGGAGTCGTTCGCGTGGATGAGCCTGAGGCGCCCGGGGCCCGTCACGGCTTCCAGTTCGTCGAGCGTCCGCTTGACTCCGCCCGGTGCGGCCAGGTCGTGCCCGGCGGCGAAGACGTGGCAGGTGTCGAGGCAGACGCCGAGCCGCGGGTGATGACCGAGGGCCTCGAAGTACGGCCCCAGGTCGCCGACTTGGGAGCAGAGCGAGGCTCCCTGCCCCGCAGTCGGCTCCAGCAGCAGCCACGGATCGTCGTCGTGCGTCAGTCCGTCCAGCAGCGGGCGAAGGAGCAACTTCACCTGGGCGAGCGCTGTTTCGCGGGCGCGGCCGCCCGTGGCGGCGCCGGTGTGCACCACGACGCCCCGTGCTCCGATTTCCCTGCCGCGGCGCAGCGAATGGCGCAGTGACGAGACGGAGTTGGCCGCCGTCGCCGGGGTGTGCGATGCGAAATTGATGAGATAGGGCGCGTGGATGTATGCGGGAATTCCGCGTTCGCGGCAGGCGCCGCGGAATTTCTCGTCCTGGTCGGGTTTTCCGGAAGTCGTCGCCCAGCCGCGCGGGTTGGCGACGAATACCTGAACTGCTTCCGCGCCGATGTCGTCCGCGTAAGAAATGCCAGAGGCGGCCAGCCCCCCTGCTACGGGGACGTGGCCGCCAATGGGATTGCGCTGTCGCTTGTCCGTCACACCCTCAGTATGCCGAGTTGACGTTGTCCATCGAACCGTAGCGGTCCGCCGCGTAGTTGCAGGCGGCGACGATGTTCGCGACGGGGTCCGTCATGTTCCAGGAGGTGCCCTCGACGTGGTAGGCGTCGAAGGTCGGCTTGATGGTCTGCAGCAGGCCCTTGGACGGGGTGCCGTTCTGGGCGTTGATGTCCCAGTTGTTGACGGCGTTGGGGTTCCCGCCGGACTCGCGGATGATGTTCCGCTTGATGCCGTCGTAGGAGCCGGGGATGTTGTGCTTCTTCATGATGGCCATGGCCTCGCGGATCCACCCGTCGAGGTTGTTCGGGTAGGTCGGCTTGGCGGCGGCGCGCTTGGCGGCGCGTGAGGCCTTGGCCTTGGCCTCGGCCTTGCGCTCCCGCTCGGCCTTCTCGGCGGCGGCGACCTTCTTGGCGGCCTGGTCCTCGACGGCGGCCGCGCGCTCGGAGGCCACGGACTTCTGCTTGGCGACGGCTTCCTTCTGGGCGGCGACGACGTCGCCCGCGCGCTGGACGTCGGAGTCCAGGGTGCCCTGCTTGGCGGCCTCGAGCTCGGCCTTGTCCTTGGGCGAGCCGGGACTGGAGGAACTCTGCGAAGCTGTGACCTTCTTCGCGGCGGACTGGGACTTGTCGCCCGCGTCCGACGAGCCCGGAACGACGGCGAAGGCGAGGGCTGCCGCACCGGCGGCCGATATACCTGCGGCGGAGATACGCGTGAACTTGGGGTTGCGGACGTAGCCGAGAATGCTGGGCATTGTGAGCGAACCTTTCAACATTGCGTGCGTCGCAGAGGCCGGGAAAGGCGGTGTACGCCGGGTTCGGGACCCCGGCGTGTGCGACCGAAGGCAATTCTTAGAGGTTCGTAAAAGACAACACAAAGGTGTGACGTACTATCCCGGCTCGTTTTTCCGGGATGCGTTCCGAGCCGGGAAGGCGCTCATTTCCGTGTTCCGCGGGCGAGATGGGGGGACGGCGGAGGCACTAAAGCCCCTCGTACGTGATGTGGGCCCTATGTCGGGTGTCACATGTGTGCGGCGTTTTTCCGCCTCTTGGGAGGGAAACGGCACGGTTCCCCGGGGCGGAACCGGGGGAGTGGCGGGTGCCCGCGGCCCGGTCCGCGCACTGCGCGTACGGCCGGGTTCAGCGCATCCAGAGGGTCACGCGGGAGCCGCGCGGAGCTTCCTCACCGGCGTCGGGCGACTGGTTGAAGACCTTGTCCCCGATGAAGAGGCGGCGCACCGTGACCTCGAAGCCCGCGTCCTTCAGCTTCCGGCGGGCCTTGTCCTTGCCCAGGTCCTCCACGTCGGGGACCTCCACCAGGTCCGGGCCCTTGGAGATCGTGATCGTGACGGTGTCGCCCTCGGCTGCTTCGCTGTCCTCGGCCGGGGACTGTCGGGCGACCGTGCCCTCGTCCTCCTCCGAGAAGACGCGGCTGTCCGCCACCCGGACCTTCAGCCCCTCTTCCTCGAGGTCCTCGCGGGCACGGTCCTCGTCGTCCCCCACCACGTCCGGCACCTCGACAGGGGTGCCCTTGGAGACGGTGAGCGCGACGGGCGAGCCGGGGCGTTGCTCGGAGCCGATGCCGGGCTGTGTGCTGACGACGGCTCCCTGTGCGGTCTCCTCGCTGAACTCCCGCTTCACGACGCCGGGCTCCAGGCCCGCGTCCTTGAGCCTGCTCCTGGCCTCCGCCAGCGGCGTACCGGCCAGGTCCGGGACCTTCACGACCTCCGGGCCGCGCGAGACGACCAGGGTGACGGTGCCCGTCCTGCGGATGCGGGAGCCCGGGTCCGGGTTGGTGTCGATGACGTGCCCGCGCTCGATGCGCTCGCTGTAGTCCCTGCTGATCTTCACGTCGAGGCCGGAGCCGTCCATCACCTTCCGCGCCTCGGCCTCGGTCTTGTCCAGCACGGCCGGAGTCCGGGTGAACTGGCCGGAGTTGATGTACCAGACCCCTGTTCCCACCAGCATCAGCAGCACCACGGCGAGCGTCACGAGGAAGACCCGTCCTCCGGCGCGCCGGCCTTCGGGTGCGCCGTGGTGGTGGGCGTGCGGCGGGTCCACGGGCGGGGGAGCGGCGTACCGGGCGGTGCGGTTGAGTTCGTCGTCGGGGCCGCGGCCGTAGGGCCCGTACCGGTCCGCGGGGCGGGGGAGCACGCTCGTACGCTCCTCGGGGCCGGCATGGCCCGCTCCGGCGCCTGTGGCCTGCGGTGGGACGGCGTCCAGTTCGTCGTCCCCGAGCGCTGCCCGGATGGTGCGGGTCTCCGAGAGCATCGCGCCCGCGTCGTCCGGACGGCTGTCGGGATCGCGTCCCGTGGCCCGTGCGACGAGGGCGTCGAGGCCGGGGGCGAGACCCGGCACGGACGCCGAGGGGACGGGCATCTCTTCCTGCAGGTGCTGGTACAGGACCTGGGCCGGCGTCCCGCCCGCGTGCGGTTTCGTGCCGGTCAGCATCTCGTAGAGCATCACGCCGCACGCGTAGAGATCCGTGCGGGTGTCGGCTGTGCCCTGCTCGATCTGCTCGGGGGCGAGATAGGAGACCGTCCCGAGGATGGAGTCGGTTCCGACGGAGGTCTGGCTGTCCACGGCCCGTACGAGCCCGAAGTCGGCGACCTTGACGCGGCCGTCGCCGCCGATCAGCACGTTCTCGGGCTTCATGTCGCGGTGGACCATCCCGGCGTGGTGGGCGGCGCCGAGCGCGGCCAGCATCGGCTCCAGGATGTCGAGGGCGACGCGGGGCTGCAGGGCGCCGCGCTCACGCAGTACGTCGCGGAGCGTGCAGCCCGACACGTATTCCATGGCCAGGTAGACGTACGTGCCGTCCGCGCCCTGGTCGTAGACGCCGACGACGTTGGGGTGCGCGAGCCGGGCCACGGATCTGGCCTCGCGGATGAAGCGGTCCACGAAGGCGGCGTCCGCCGCGAGCGAGGGGTGCATGACCTTCAGGGCGAGCTCGCGGTCGAGGCGGAGGTCCACGGCGCGGTAGACCGTGGCCATGCCGCCGACGGCGACGCGTGACTCGACGCGGTAGCGGCCGTCGAGCACCTGGCCGATCGGCGGGGTCTCCCCAGCCGCTCCGGAGTGGTCCTGAAGGCTCGTATCCATCGCGACGAGTCTACGAGTCACGCCGGGGACGAAAATCCGCGGAGAGCCGCAGAACGGGCAATGAAGCCGAACGGTGACACGGATAGTCCGTATTGCCCTTTTTGGGTTTCAAGCCCGAAAAGCGCTTCCGTGGCGTCTGGGATTTCTGGTCCTCCCGGGCCCGCAGGGATTCTCCGGCGAGCGATGTTCGTCGGCCACCGGCTGCCCACTGCGCGCAGGCCGGACTGCCCGGCGCCCGCGCCCGGCGCCCGGCGCCCGGCGGAGAACGGTGGGAGGTGCCGCGCGTCCACGCAGCGGGGGTGTCAGCCGCCGAAGGCGGGCCGCTCCGGGTCGAAGGACGCGACGCCCTCCGTCGGCGAGGACGCCTCGGCGTGATGGCGGCGCGGGATGCGCCCGGCCCTGCGGGCCAGTCGGCCCGCCTCCACCGCGTGTCGCATGGCCTCGGCCATCACCACGGGCTCCTGCGCCCGCGTCACCGCGGAGGCCAGCATCACGGCCGCGCAGCCGAGCTCCATGGCGAAGGCGACGTCCGAGGCCGTACCTGCGCCTGCGTCGAGCACGACGGGGACGGTGGCACGCTCGGCGATCAGCTGGAAGTTGTGCGGATTGCGGATGCCGAGCCCCGACCCGATCGGCGAGCCCAGCGGCATGACCGCCGCGCAGCCGGCGTCCTCCAGCTTGCGCGCCAGCACCGGATCGTCGTTCGTGTACGGCAGCACAGTGAAACCGTCGTCGACCAACGTCTCGGCTGCGTCCAGGAGTTCGACCGGATCGGGCAGCAGGGTGCGCTCGTCGGCGATGACTTCGAGCTTGACCCAGTCGGTGCCCAGCGCCTCGCGGGCGAGGCGGGCGGTGAGGACGGCGTCCCCGGCCGTGTAGCAGCCGGCGGTGTTCGGCAGGACCTGGATGCCGTGCTTCCGCAGGACGGACAGGACGGAGCCCTGCACGCCCGGGTCGAGGCGGCGCATCGCGACCGTCGTCAGCTCGGTGCCCGACGCCAGCAGGGACCGTTCCATGACGTCGAGGCTGGGTGCGCCGCCCGTCCCCATGATCAGCCGGGAGGTGAAGGAGCGGTCGCCCATGACGAGCGGATCCCCGGCAGCGGATGCGGCTACGGCGTCCTCGGCGGGGCCGGCGGCCGCACCGGACGCCGGGGCGGCCGGGCCGGCCGTGGGGAAGGAAGCGGTGTCTGTCATGGCGGGTCAGCCTCCCTGGACGGCTGTCAGTACTTCTACGCGGTCGCCTTCGGCGAGCTCCCGTGCGGGCCACTGTCCGCGCGGGACGACGGCCTCGTTCACGGCGGCGGCGACTCCGGAGGGCGCCGTCGTGAACGAGGCGACCAACTCGCCGAGGGTGTGACCGCGGGGGACGTCGCGGTACGCGCCGTTCACCGAGACGGTGACTGTCGCGGAGGGGGACGGGGAGGTCGTCATGCTGACTGCTCCTGTGGTTCGCTGCAGGTGGATGCGGGTGCTGTCTGCGGTGTGCGCTCCGGACGCCGCTGTGTGAACCGTGCGGGTGTGAACGGTCGTACCTGCTCGGGGAGTTCGCCCGTCGTCAGCAGTTCGCCCATGGCGTCGCCGGTGACCGGCGTGAGCAGTACGCCGTTGCGGTAGTGCCCCGTCGCCAGATGAAGACCCGGCAGGGCCGTGGGCCCCAGCAGCGGTGCGTTGTCGGGCGAGGCGGGACGCAGCCCGGCGCAAGTCTCCGTCAGCGGCAGTTCGGTCAGACCGGGGACGAGTTCGTGGGCGTCGCGCAGCAGTTCGTAGACGCCGCCCGCCGTGACGGTGGTGTCCCAGCCCATCTCTTCACTCGTGGCACCGATCACCAGCTCACCGCTGGTGCGCGGCACCAGGTAGATGTGGCCGCCGCGTACGACAGCGCGCACGGTGCGCGAGAGAAAGGGGCCGTACCGGGACGGCGGCATGCGCAGCCGCACCACCTGGCCCTTGACGGGACGCACCGGTGGGATCAGCTCCGGCGGCAGCCCCTCCAGCCGGGCGGCGTACGAACCCAGCGCGAGAACTGTCTGTGCCGCCTCCACAGCAGTGCCGTCCTCGAGCGTCACGCCAGTGGCCCGGTCGCCCTCGGTGGACAGGCGCCCGGCAGATGCACGAAGAAACGTGACCCCCGCCCGCTCGCACGCCGACAGCAGTGCGGCGGCCAGTCGCCGCGGGTCCGTCTGGTGGTCGCCGTCCACGCGCAGCCCGCCCCGCACCGACGGAGCGAGCATCGGCTCCAGCCGGCGGCATTCCCTGCCGGAGAGCCACTGCGAGTCCAGCCCGCACCGCTGCTGCAGCGCGTGCAGCTCCCGCAGGTCCGCGCGGTCGTCCGCATCGAACGCGACAGCCAGAGTGCCGCACGCGCGGTACCCGATCTCCTTGCCGCTCGCCTCCTCCAGCTCGGCTGCGAAATCCGGATAGCGCGCCGCCGAGGCGAGGTTGAGACCGAGCAGCGCCTCCTCGCCGTAGTGGAGTTCGGTGACGGCGGCGAGCATGCCCGCTGCCACGCGGGCGGCACCGCCGCCCGGTTCGGGGTCCACGACAGTGGCCGTCAGGCCGCGCTGCGCCGCCCGCCATGCGGTGACGAGTCCGATGAGGCCGCCGCCGGCGACGACCACGTCGGGACGTCCACCAGGACGCACGGCACGGGCCGCAGCGGGACGGGCCGCAGCGGGACGGGCCGCCGCGCGTCCGGCCGTACCGGAACGCGGCGCCGGGGCGGCGGTCTGGGATGTGCTGCTGGTGCGCATGGAAACGCTGCGTCTCCCTTCGCCGGAATGACCCGGATCAGGTTCGTACGGTCGGAGGCCGCCTGCCTCCCTCTCAGCCCGGTGCGCCGGACTCCCGCGTATGCCGTCTCTGGTCGGACCGCGTCCTGCTCACTGTGCAGGGGCGGCGCCTCAGCCAGCGTACTGCGCCGCCCTGCAACTGTGGGGTGCGCGGTACGGACAGACGCTCGACGGCCGCCTCTGCGGGCAGTCGGCCGCGGCATAGAGTTGACCGTGTGAGCGACAGTCGGAGCAGTCAGCGGGTCGTCATCGTCGGTGCAGGCATGGCGGGGGTGCAGACAGCCGTCCAACTGCGTGAGCAGGGGTGGCCGGGTGCGATCCGGCTGATCGGCAACGAGTCCCACCAGCCGTACGACCGGCCGCCGTTGTCCAAAGCCGTGCTGCTGGGCAGGGCGGAGAGCTCGTCCTTCGACATCGACTTCGGCGCACTCGACGTCGAACTGGAACTCGGCCGCCGTGTGACCGCGCTGCGCACAGCCGAACAGCTCCTGGAGACCGACTCCGGCGCAGTGGCCTACGACCAGCTCGTCGTCGCCACCGGCGCCGAACCGCGGACACTGCCGGGCACCGAAGACGTCCCGGGCGTCCACCTCCTGCGCACCCTGGACGACGCCGCCGGACTCCGGTCCGTACTGGCCGCACGAGGCACCGTCGTGGTGGTGGGAGCCGGCTGGATCGGTGCCGAATTCGCCACAGCCGCACGGGAAGCGGGATGTGCCGTCACTGTCGTGGAGGCGGCCGGGCAGCCGCTGCCCGGGGCACTTCCCGCAGAGGTCGCCGCGTACATGCGCGACTGGTACGCACAGTGCGGTGCGGAACTGCGCACCGGCGTCGTCGTGCAGGCAGTCGAACGGGAAGGCGTGCAGCTCGCCGACGGTACGCACCTGCACGCCGACGCCGTCCTGGTGGGCATCGGTTCGCGGCCCGCAACAGGCTGGCTCGCAGGCTCCGGAGTCGAACTGGACGAGACGGGTGCGGTCCGGGCGGACGAGTGGCTGCGTGCCTCCGTGCCGCACGTCTACGCGGTCGGCGACTGCGCGTCCTTCCCGTCCGCCCGCTACGGCGAGCGGCTTCTCGTCCACCACTGGGACAACGCCCTGCAGGGACCGCGGGTGGTGGCGGAGAACATCTCGGCGGAGTGCCTCCCGGACAGCGAAGCGGAACGCGCCGTCTACGACCCTGTCCCCTATTTCTGGTCGGAGCAGTTCGGCCGGTTCGTGCAGTACGCCGGGCACCACACCGCGGGGGACGAAATCGTCCACCGCGGCGACCCGGGGGAGGCCGCCTGGTCGGTCTGCTGGCTGCGTGACGGATCTCTCACCGCGCTGCTGGCGGTGGGCCGCCCCCGCGACCTCGCCCAGGGCAGAAAGATCATGGAACGTGGCCTGAAGGTCGACGGAGAAGGGCTGGCCGACGCGGCGGTGGCGTTGAAGAAGGCCGTCAAGTAGCCGGAGCGGACCGCGCAGTGGCCGCCGGACGGTAGTGACTGTCACCCCGGGATGGCAGGCTGGAGGACGTGACAGAGATTGATGCGAAAACCGATGCTCTCGTCCCCGCCTGGCTCACCCTCCCGGACGTCGCAGAGAAGCTGGACGTGCCGGTGACCCGCGCCCGGCAACTGGTCAAGGAAGGCCAACTGATCGCCGTACGCCGAGGAGAGGGGAGAACCCTTCAGGTCCCCGCCGACTTCATCGGCGCGGGCCGCATCGTGAAGGGACTCGTCGGCACGATCACGCTCCTCAAGGACGACGGCTTCAGCGACGAGGAGATGCTGGAGTGGCTGTTCACGGAGGACGAGAGCCTGCCCGGCACCCCGGCTCAGGCCCTGCGCGAGAACCGCGGGACAGAGGTGAAGCGCCGCGCCCAGGCCCTCGCCGTGTGAATCGCCGCGTGACGCGGGTGCCCGGGTGAGCGTCCACCGGGCGTGCGCACGGCAGCCGCGGTGCGCACAGCGCTCGCCGAACCCGTCGCGCTGCCGGACCCGCGCAGGCGGCGCCCGGCACACCGGACGCTGAGCGTGCGCCCCTCGCTGAAGCGCCATCGCAGCGCTCCCGCAGACCGCACGTGAAGGCGCGCCCGGCGGCGGCCCGTCCCCGTCGGCAGCACCTGTCCTCCCGTCCCCTTTCCCGTCCTTCCCGTCCTTCCGTCAACCGATCCACGGGTGTACGGGCCGGCTCCCGTCGGCCGGCCCGTACACCCCAGGGGTACGCCATGAGCACCGACGCCGCAGCCGTCCGCCGGCAGCTCGCCGACGCGCGGCTCTACTTGTGCACCGACGCCCGCAAGGAGCAGGGCGACCTCCCGCAGTTCCTGGACGCGGTCCTGCGGGGAGGCGTCGACATCGTGCAACTGCGGGACAAGACGTTGGAGGCCGCCGAGGAACTGGAGCACCTGGAGGTCTTCGCGGACGCCTGCCGGCGCCACGGCAAGCTCCTCGCCGTCAACGACCGCGCCGACGTGGCGCATGCCGCCCGCGCAGGGGTGCTCCATCTCGGCCAGGGCGACCTTCCGGTACCGGCGGCGCGGGCCCTCGTCGGTGACGACGTCCTCGTCGGCCGCTCCACCCACGCCGAGGCCGAGGTCGATGCGGCGGTCACGGAACCGGGTGTGGACTACTTCTGCACCGGCCCCTGCTGGCCGACGCCCACGAAGCCCGGCAGGCACGCCCCCGGACTGCCTCTCGTGCGGTACACGGCCTCGCTCGCGCCGGCGCGGCCCTGGTTCGCGATCGGCGGCATCGACGCGTCCAATCTCGACCAGGTGCTCGACGCGGGAGCCAGGCGCGTCGTCGTCGTACGGGTCCTCACCGGCGCCGACGATCCGGAGGCGGCCGCCGCGGGGCTGGCCGGACGGCTGCGCGAGCGTGCCGAGGAGGACGGGCAGCCGCCCTCCGTCCGGTGAGCTGCGGCTTCTCCGCCCTCCGGGCCGGGCGCGGCCGGGCCCGCCCGCCCCGTCCGTCCCCGCGGACATGTGGGTGCCGAGCGGGACGGAACGGACCGCGGCGGCACGCGACTGCGGGTTGCCCTCTAGCCAAGGCCGATAGCCTTCAAGCATGGCCATCGGTATCTCAGCTACCAGGACAGACCGTACGACCACGGTGCGTGACCTGCTCGCGACCGGGCAGCGTTCCTACTCGTTCGAATTCTTCGCCCCCAAGACGGAGAAGGGCGAACGCTCGCTGTGGAACGCGCTGCGCCGGATCGAGGCGGTCTCGCCGACCTTCGTCTCCGTGACCTACGGCGCGGGTGGCTCCTCGCGTGAGGGGACCGTCCGTAACACCGAGCGGATCGCCACCGAGACCACCCTGACCCCCGTCGCCCACCTCACCGCTGTCAATCACTCCCGGTCAGAGCTGCGCAACGTCATCGGTCAGTACGCCGACGCGGGCATCCGCAACGTGCTCGCTGTGCGGGGCGATCCTCCCGGAGACCCGATGGGCGACTGGGTGCAGCATCCGGAGGGGCTCACCTACGCCTCCGAGCTGGTGGAGCTGATCAAGGAGTCCGGCGACTTCTGCGTCGGCGTCGCCGCCTTCCCCGAGATGCACCCGCGGTCTGACGACTGGGACACCGACGTGCGACACTTCGTCAACAAGTGCCGCGCGGGAGCCGATTACGCGATCACGCAGATGTTCTTCCGGGCGGAGGACTACCTTCGGCTGCGGGACAGCGCGGTTGCTGCCGGTTGCCAGACTCCGATCATCCCGGAGATCATGCCGGTCACCAACGTGAAGCAGATCGAACGGTTCGCTCAGCTCAGCAACGCGACCATCCCGACGGAGATGGCAGAGCGACTCCGCTCGGTCGAGGACGATCCCGCGGCGGTACGCTCGGTCGGAATCGAGTACGCGACGGAGTTGTGTGCGAGGCTGTTGGCCGAGGATGTCCCCGGACTTCACTTCATTACGCTCAACAACTCCACGGCAACCCTGGAAATCCATCAGAATCTTGGACTCCACGAACGGTCCTAGTCGGAGCAGCCGGCCGAAGCAGTGAGAAGAGGGGGCTTACATGGGCTGGACAGTCCTCTACATCGCGTTCGGTATCGTCGCGCTGTGGCTTCTGGGCGAGGTCCTGCTGCAGTACAAGGCGCGACTCCGCTGGCGTGTACTCGCCTTCACCGGCTTTCTCGGTGTGGTGGCGGGGGCGCTGATCCCCTCGGTGATCGTGATCGGGGTGGGCATCGCCGCCTTCGCCACCGGCCAGACCTTCGTCACTCTCTCCTACCGGCGGGGCTTCGCGGCAGGCTGGGCACTCAACGGCCTGCCGGGCACCAACTTCCGCCGCCGGGACGACGAAGCAGCCGAGGCGGAGCTGGCAGCCGCCCCGCCCCTGGACGAACTGGGCGCACCCGAACCCGCGCCCGCCCTGGCCGGCCGGAGCGGTCCCGGCTCCGACGCTTTCCAGCCCAACGCCCTGAGCATGAGCGGCTTCGGCTCGGACGCCATGGAGAACACGGGCACGCTGAGCATGAACCGGTACGACGCCGGTCCCATGGAGACGACCGGAGGGCTCCGCGCCAACCGGTACGACTCCGACTCCCTGGAGAGCACCGGCGCTCTGAGCATGAGCGGCTTCGGCGGGGACGACTACGGCCCGAACCGCTATGACGGCAACGGCCAGGGCAACGGTTACGAAGCGAACGGCTTCGACACGAACGGTTACCAGGCCAACGGCTTCGACACGAACGGTTACCAGGCCAACGGCTTCGACACCAACGGTTACCAGGCCAACGGTTTCGACGCCAACGGTTTCGAGACCCAGGGCTTCCCGGCCGCCGACACCTTCAGCACGAACGGCTACGACGGCTACGACCGCCAGGGCTACGAGACCGTCTCCTACGACACGGGCCAGTTCCAGGCGGTCAACGGCTACGGCCAGCAGCCCGGCAGGGAAGAGTCCGTCCCCGTCTACCAGCCCGGCCCCATGCCGGACGAGACCGGCGAGTTCTCCCTCAGCGGCTACGGCTACCCCGGTCCCGAGCAGCAGGGCATGTACCCGGGCCAGGGCCAGGAGGCCCCGCAACAGCAGCAGTACGCCGCGTACGCGGACCCGTACTACGGCTACGACGGCAACGCCGGATACTCCGGCGTCCAGTTCGAGGAGTACGGATACGGCTACGGCGGCGGCGAGCAGCAGGGCTACGGCGCCCAGCAGCCTCCCCAGCAGTCGCCGTACGGGTACGGCGCGGACAGCTTCGGAACGGACGGCTACGGCGCCTCCTACGGTGGCGGTGCCACCTACACCGAGCAGTCCTACTTCCCGCAGGCGCCCACCGGTGGCGGCGGCGTGTGGGTGCCGCAACAGCGCGACCCCAACGAGCAGATGGAGCCCGAGCCGCAGCAGTCCTACCCGTACGACCCGAACGGGTACGGCGCCGGCGGCAACGGCTACTACTACTGAGAGCTGCGACTCCAGCGGGCGGGACCCTGCCGGGCCCCGGCCGGCTGGCAGGCGTCGTTCACTGCGAGCCGCGCCAGTCGTCGCCCTCGACGATCAGTCCCGCGACCAGCGCGCCGGACATGCCCGCGTGTGCGAGCCCGCCGCCCGGGTGTGCCCAGCCGCCGGCTCTGTAGAAGCCTTCGGTCGCCGTCCTGTTGGGCGCGCGACACCGCGTGCCACCCCCGGCCCGTCCACCGCCCCCGGCCCGTCCACCGCCGCCGGGTCCGGCCAGGGCGGGCGCCGGTACGAGACCGGCGGGGGCTCCCGTCTCCGCCTCCACGTCGTGCGGCGTACGGATCTCGCGCCACAGAATCCGCGGCCCGAGCCCCAGCCCGGCGGTGTCGGCTGCGGCGACAAGCCTGTCGGCCAGCCGGTCCGCCTCCGCCCGTCCGGGGATCTCGTCCGCGTCGACGGTCACCGACAGCACGGCTGTCTCGTGCGCGGCGTCCGGGCTGAGCGTCGCGTCGTCGGGACGCAGCACGGTGAGCGGCTGTCCGGGAGCGTCCGCCCGGTGGACGACGGTGCGGTGCACTGTGCCCGCAGGACGTCCGCCGGTCAGCGCGAGAAGCACCGTGAGGCGCGAACGGGCGGGTGCACACGGCACTGTCCCGTCCGGCCCGGGACGGTCGGTTCCTGAACCACCGGCCCCTGCTCCGTCGGCGCCCGCACGGGGAGCGGCCGGCGGCCACCAGCTGCCGGCGACCACGGCATCGGCGGCGACGTCGGGGGCCGCTGCCAGGACCACTCCGCTCGCCCGCCCGTCCTCCTCCCGCACGGCCAGCACCTCGGTGTCGAACCGGAAGCTCACTCCGCGCTCCAGGCAACGGCCGTACAGCGTCTCCGCGAGCGCCCGCATCCCGCCGCGCACGTACCAACTGCCGAAGGTGTGCTCGATCCAGGGCAGCACCGTCGCGCTTGACGGGGCCGTCCGGGGGTCCAGGCCGTAGGCGTGCACACAGCTGTTCAGCATGGCGATCAGCCGCGGGTCGCGCAGTTCGTCGGCGGCCACCTCCGCGAGGGTGGGGGCGCGACGGCGCAGCAGGCCCTTCCTGCGCAGCGCCGGATAGGGACTCCGGTCGAGGGCCGGTCCGTCCGCCGGTGCACCGACCGCGCCGAGCGGCTCCTCCAGAAGGGGCCGCCTGGTGGCCTCCCAGACCGTACGGGCCCGGGCGAGCAGGTCCGTCCAGCGCTCGCCGGCCCCCGCACCGAGTGCCGCGTCCAGCGCCTGGACGGTTCCGGCGCGAGAGGCGTGCGGCAGCGACACTGCCGTGCCGTCCGCGAAGACGTGCCGCACGGCGGGGTCGAGCTGTACGAGTCCGACGCACTCCTCCAGCGGTTCGCGGCCCGTCTTGACGAACAAGTCGCGGTAGACGGCGGGGAGGTGCAGCAGCCCGGGGCCCGTGTCGAAGCGGAAGCCGTCCCGTTCGCGGCGCCGTACTCCGCCGCCGTACGTCCCGGCACGCTCGTAGACCGTCACCTCGTGTCCCGCGACTGCCAGCCGTGCGGATGCCGCGAGCGCGCCCAGTCCCGCGCCGATCACTGCGATACGTGCCATGGCGAGGGACTTTAGCCGGGCGGCCGAGTGCCAGGACGAGTCGGTGCCCCTGCCGAACTCCCGGGGGGACGTGCGGACTACGCGGGCGCGGGGCCGTGGACCTCTCTGGTGCGTTCTGCCCGGGCTGGAGCGCGGACGGCTGAGTAGCGCTACCTAGTGGAGCAGTTGAGTATCCGAGCGGATGGGCGGCGGTGCGCCCGGACGGCAGAGTGATGCGCACGGCAAGGGGCGTTGCTCCGGCACCGCCGACACGGGGTGGCGGAACGGGGCAGCAGCCCTTGCCGGGGGGAACGCGGGTCACGGGGGCCCGTGGGGACAGGGGGATCGGGGGATGACCGTGCGCAGCCCCTTGAACCGGGTTGTCCGGGGCGCGTCCGCTGTGACTGCGGGCATCGCCGGCTACCGGGGCTGCGCACACCCCCCGACTCGTCCTTGAAGCAGCAGCGAGAGTGCAGCGTGCACGTCGTCGAGGGAGCGTTCCGGCTGGAACGCCTTCCAGTCGAGGGCCGCGACCAGCACCATGCCCACGAGGGCGGACGCCGTGAGTGAGATGTCGATCTCTCCGCTCAGTTCGCCCTCTTCGACTCCGCCGCGCAGCTGGGCCTCCACCACGGCGACCGCTTCCTGGCGGACGATCGTCAAGGTCGAGTTCCAGGCCCGGTTCGTACGCCACAGCTCCGCCACGTAGAGCTGGGTGAAGGCCGGATAGCGGTCGATGAAGGCCAGTCCCGCGCGCACCATCGCATCGAGTGCGTCGACCCGCCCGCCCCCGGCGCGCGTCGTCGACTCGGCTGCTTCCCGCAGATCGGCGGTGAGCAACTCCACGCCGTACCGCAGCAGTTCCTCGAACAGTTCGCTCTTGCTGGCGAAGTTGTAGTAGACGGTCCCCTTGGCGACGCCTGCCCGGTCTGCGATCTCCTCCACCGTCGTGGCGGAGAAGCCCTGTTCGGCGATGAGCGTGACCGCCGCGCTGAACAGCTTCTGGCGGGTCGAGCTGCGGTTGCGCCGGGCGCGGGCGCGTACGCCGCCTGTGCCCTCCCGGCCGCCTGTGCCCTCCCGGCCGCCGGTGCCGCGCCCGTCGTCGCGGCGTCGACCGTCCCCGGCGTGGGGGCCGTCCGTCCCCGCCCCGTCAGCGGTGGTCCTCGTCATCGGTCCGGCCCTCCTTGAGCGACGCCGCTCACAGTGCGATCTCCGGGTGCAGCCGGTCCAGCGTCCACACCTGCTTGCTCCGCGCGGTCGAGGCGGTCAGGACGAGCGCGCTCACGGTGAAGGCCAGCAGCACCAGGCAGGCTCGCCGGACCGGCCACAGATCGCCGCCCGTGACGAGGTGCCGCAGTCCGTCAACGACGTAACTCATCGGAAGGTAGGGGTGCACGGCGTTGAAGAACCCGGGACTGGTCTGAATCGGATACGTTCCGCCGGCCGACGTCAGCTGAAGCATCAGCATGGCCAGCACGAGGATGCGTCCGGCGGGCCCGAAGCGGGCGTTGAGCAGCTGCACCACAGCCGTGAAGCACGCCGTCACCAGCAGCAGGAAGCCGACGGCGGCCGCAGGGCGCGCCAGTTGGAGCCCGAGCCCCCAGTGCAGCACTGCGATCAGCGCGCCGGTCTGTGCGGCACCGATCGCCGCGACCGGCAGCCACCCCGCGAGGGCGATGCGCCCGGCGGGCGCGCCTGCGGCCAGCGCACGCTTGTTGAGAGGCTGGAGCAGCATGTACGCGATCATCGCACCGACCCAGAGCGCCAGCGGTATGAAATACGGTGCGAACCCCGTGCCGTAGTTGGGCGCGGAATGTGTCTTGGCGGAGGAGAGACCGACAGGGTCGGCCATCACGTCCGTACGGGCCTCGCGTTCCTTCTTGCCGTAGTCGGGGATCTTCTTCGCGCCGTCGTGCAGCCCGTGCGACAACTGCGAGGAACCGTCGGCGAGCCGGTACATTCCGCCGTTCAGCGTGCCCGCGCCCTCCGAGAGGCGGCCCAGGCCCGAATCGAGCTGTGCTGCGCCGCTGCGGGCGCGTCCGATCCCCGCGTCCAGTTCCGCCGCCCCGGCGGAGACCTTGTGGGCTCCCTCGTCGAGCTTGTGGATCTTCGCCACCGCCGAGTCCACGTCCTCGGCGAGGTGCGGGGCGCGGTCGGCCAGGGCGTTCGCCTGTGTGTGCAGGTCTGCCAGGCTGTCGTCCAGGCGGTCGAGGTTCTTCTGCTTCTTCACGAGGTCGTCGACGTCCTCTGCGACGCCGGCGGACGTCCGGGCCGCATCGACCGCCTTCTTCAACTGGGTGCACGAGGTGTCCAGTTCGGCAGGCCCCTCGCAGCGCACCCGGTAGAGGCGGGCGAGCGTGTCGGCGGCCTTGCGCGAGTCGGCGGCGGCCTTGCCCGTCGCGCGCGGCAGCTCGTCCAGGTTCTCCCGGAGCGTCTTGCTGAGGCGTGCGACATCGCGCGCCGCCTTGCCGATGTCGTCCCCGTGCTCGTCCAGGAAGGGCCGGACCCTGCCGGCCACGCCGTCGACCTTGCCGGCGAGTTTCCGGGTGCCGTCGGCGACCTGCCGCGAGCCCTTCTTCAACTCACCCGCACCGTCGTGCAGCCGCTCCGTGCCGTCCTTGAGGGTGCCGCTGCCCCTCTCCGCCCTGCCGATGCCGTTCTTCAGCTCTCCGGTGCCCTTCTTCGCCCGGCCGATACCGTCGCCGAGCTTGTCGGCTCCGTCCGCGGCCTTCGACGTCCGGTCGTGCAGCGTTGAGAACGAGACGAAGATCTTGTCGTAGAAACCGCGTGACGCCTTGCTGGAGGCCGCGGCCCGCACCTCTGAGAAGACGGTGCGGGAGATCTGCCCGACCACGTAGTTGTTGGCGTCGTTCGTGCTCACCTTCAGGGCGCCCGTCTGCGGGTTCTCGCCCGAGCTGGAGGCCACGCGGTCGCTGAAGTCCGCGGGCACCGTCAGCGACAGGTAGTAGCGCCCGTCCTCGACGCCTCTCCGCGCGTCGGCGGCGTCGGTCTCGCGCCAGTCGAACGTGTCGCTCCGACGCAGCCCTTCGGCTATCGAGTCGCCGGCGTCGAGCCGTTCGCCGTCCGCCTCGCTGCCTCTGTCCTCGTTGACGAGCGCGACGGGCACCTTGTCCAGCCGTTCGTACGGATTCCAGAAGGACCACAGGTAGAGCGCGCCGTAGAGCAGGGGGAGCAGCATCATCGCCGCCATAGCCGCCCGCGGCAGCCTTCCCCTCCCGAAACGCCTGAGCTCAAGCGCGGCCAGCTTCGGCGAGCGCATCTGCCGCATCCCCCTCCGTCGTCGGGCCCGATTCCCGGGCGTGGCGTCCTTCGCCCGCAGCCGTCGCGTCCTGCTGCGCGCCCGTACGAACGACCAGCGCGCCCTCGGGCGCCTCGCTGCACACGGCCAGTACGGTCGTCCCGGCCGAGGCGACCGAACGCAGCAGCGCCCAGGCCTGCTCGCGTTCGTCTTCGGCGAGCTTCAGGTCGACGTCGTCGACTGCCAGCAGCCGCGGCTCGCCCAGCAGTCCGATCGCGACGGACAGCCGCAGGCTCTCCAGGCGCTCCAGATCCCGTACGCGCGTGCGCGGGCCCTTCGGCAGGGACGCGAGGTCGAGCCCGGCAGCCGTCAGCGAGGCGTCGAGGCGTGTACGGGAGACTGCGGCACGACGGCTGGGCGAGGTGAGCAGAGCACGCAGCGAGCCGTCGAACCGCCGCTGGAGCAGCACCTGTTCGCGGAGCTGTTCGGCCACGGACAGGGCCGGTTCGAGATCGGTCACCCCCGGCACCGCTCCGAGTGCGCTGATACGGCGGACGGCGGCCAGTTCCGCCGGCAGCCGGTGCCCGCCCACGACTGCGTGCCCCGCGGTGGTCTTCATCCGCCCCGTGAGTGCCAGCAGCAGACAGGTGCGTCCCGAACCGGACGGACCCTCCAGGGCGACGAGCGAGCCTGGGGCCGCGTCGAAGGCGACGTCCCTGAAGACCTCACCCCTCGCCCCGTCCAGACCGAGACCTTCGGCATGGACCCCCGCACCTCCACGGCTCTGCGAACCGTCGTCGGCGCGGGATTCCTCCGGCGCTCCGCCCATGGCTTCCGCCCCTCTCCGCTGCGTGTGCCCGCTCGTCCCGTGGCAGAGCAGTTTTTGCACTGACTGGTCAGTGCAAAAGTATGCAGGACCGTGGAGTGCTCGTGTCCGGGCACCCCCCTCAGAAGGCGCTCCCGGGCCCGGGATGGGCGCGGTCGGCCTGGGAGGGGAGCGAGGAGGGGGCGAGATGGGCGCGAGGAGGGGGCGAGATGGGCGGTCACGTCTGAGGAATGGGTGTTTGCGCAGGTCGGAGCCGATTGTCAGTGGCGTGCATCACGATGGGTACATACGGCCGAACCATCGAAGTGCCAGACGACGACAGGAGGTTGGTTCCCGTGCAGCGACATCCTCGGGGAGCACCCCCGAACTCTTCACGGGCGACGCCGGCGAGCGACGTCCATCCAGTGCTGCGCCGTGCGGCCGCTCCGCCGGCTGCGCTCGATCTGCTGGCGCAGGCGCAGCACGGCCTGGACGAGGCGGCGGCGATGGAGACTCCGAACGAGAGATACGCCATCGCGCATCTGGCCGCCCTCCGCACCGCTGCCGCCGTGCTGGCCGTCCGTGGCCGTCCCGAGACCAGCGAGCGGCGCAGGCGCGCCATCCGCAGCGCCTGGGAGGTGCTGCCGGAGGCGGCTCCCGAACTGTCCGAGTGGAGCCTGCTCTTCGCCTCCGGCGCGCCCAAGCGGGCCCGCGCCGAGGCGGGGATCCAGGGCGCGGCCAGCCGGCGCGACGCCGACGATCTGGTGCGCGACGCGGGGGTCTTCCTGCGGCTGGTGGAGCGGATGCTCGTCTCGCAGCCCGCGCTGCCTCAGCCGCGCGTCGCACCCGTCGACGACGAGCAGGAGGGGGCGGGCCCGGCGAAGGCCCCGGCCTCCCGCTCCCCGGCCTCAACAGGCCGTCCCCAGGGGCGGATACGTCCGCAGAGCGGCCGGCCGACGCACCAGCGCAAGCGGGCGGGCTGACTCCCCGTGTGCGCGGACGCCGTGGCGCGGTGCCGTGGCGCGCTGCCGCGGCGCGTCCACGCGGGTCGGGGCGCTGACGGGGCTCCGTTCTCGTGGGATCGGCGCGCAGGAGTAGGCAATAGGGTGGGGCCTGCACGCCCCTGAGCCGCCGAGGAGCACCGTCCAATGTCCCGCCCCAGCGCATCACTCCGTACCGCCGTGGTCTGGGAAGTCCTGCAAGGCGCCCTCGACCAGCGGGTCAAGGCGTCCGGCAGGGAGTTCCTGGACGTCCTCGACACGGGCGGCGGCACCGGCAACTTCGCCGTGCCCCTCGCCGAACTCGGCCACCGGCTCACCGTCGTCGACCCCAGCCCCGACGCCCTCTTCGGCCTGGAGCGCCGGGCCGCGGAGGCGGGCGTCGCGGACAGGGTGCGCGGGGTGCAGGGCGACGCCCACGGGCTTTTCGACGTCGTCGAGCGCGGCGGTCACGACGTGGTGCTCTGCCACGGGGTCCTGGAGTACATGGACGATCCCGCAGAGGGCCTGCGCAACGTCGTCGCCGCGCTGCGCCCCGAGGCGGGCACCCTCAGCCTTCTCGCAGCCGGCCTCGGCGGCGCCGTACTGGGACGCGCCATCGCGGGCCACTTCACGGAGGCGCGGCACGCGCTCACCGCTCCGGACGGGCGCTGGGGGGAGAACGACCCGATGCCCCGCCGGTTCACCGCGGAGGAGCTGACGCGGCTGATCGGCGCGACGGGCCTGACGGTCGGGGCGGTGCACGGCGTACGCGTCTTCGCCGATCTGGTTCCCGGCGCCCTGGTCGACACCGAGCCGGACGCCGAGGCGGCCCTCACACAGCTGGAAGCCGCCGCGTCCGGACTGCCCGCCTTCCAGGCAGTCGCGAGTCAGCTGCATGTCCTCGCCGAGACGCGGTACCACGGCGGGTGAACAGCGAACGGACCCTTGCGCCACGGGGCGGGAACCACCGAGCAGGCGCAGCAGTGCATCGGAGCTCACCCGATCAGCTGTTGACCGCCGTATGATCGGTGCACGCGGTTCGGCATGGCGGAAAGGCGGTGCGGGAATGCACGAGTTGAACAGTCCCGCACTCATGTCCGTCGTCTCGGCCCTGGTGAGAGGTAATGGCGCAGAGGGGCGGGTTTCACGGGGGCGATTCCCTGCCTATCCTTGGATGGTCGCATCCGGTCGCCCCCGCGACCGACGAGTAGGAGGACTCCGTGCCGCTCTCTGAGCACGAGCAGCGCATGCTCGAGCAGATGGAGCGAGCGCTGTACGCCGAAGATCCCAAGTTCGCGACAGCGCTCGAGGGAAGTGAGCTGCGCAGGTACACCCGCAAGCGGGTCTACCAGGCCGTCGCAGGCTTTCTGGTGGGCATCGCACTGCTCATGGCCGGAATGGTCGCGCAGCAGATCTGGATCAGCGTCGTGGGTTTCCTCGTCATGCTCGGCTGCGCCGTGCTCGCGGTGACCGGCTGGCGCAAAGCCCCCAAGAACGGCGAGCAGCAGGAGCAGGGAGCCGCCCAGAGCAACAGTGGAGGCAGCGGGACTCCCACCCGCCGTCAGCCACGCGCACGACGTTCGATGATGAACCGCATCGAAGAGCGGTGGCAGCGCCGCCGCGACGAAGGTCAGTAGCGCTCAGCGCAAGTACCAGGCGAGCACAGCGCCCGATGCGGCGTCCTCCTCCGTGACACGGCTGTGGGGCTCCCTCTCCGGAGTACGGGAGGGAGCCCCACAGCCATGTCCGGTGCCTGTCCGCTACTGCCCTCCGGCACCGGAGGACCTGTGGTTTCCCCGCCGACGGGCCGGAGGGCCGGGCCCTGCCTGTGCGGGGTACGCCCCGGCACCGCCCCGGCGGCCGTGAAGACGTACGGGCAGGGCCGCACCCGTCCTACTTCGCGAAGCGCACCCGCAGGGCCGTCGTCCACCGCTCGCGCAGCTGCGCCAGCCGCCCCGTCACCTTCCATATCACCCGGATGGACGAGGGGGGCAGCAGCAGAGCGCGGAGCCGCAGGCCGCGCGGAGCCGCGTCCCGCAGAGCGCCGCTGACTCCGAGCACGTCCGTCCGTACGTCCGTCCCGGCCTGGCGTCCCGGTGCGTACAGCACCCGCTCCACCACGAGAGCCACCCGGTACGCGGCCTCTGTCGCCTCCTGATCCAGGTCGCCGATGCGGGCGATGCGCTCCGCCGTCTTCCTCGGTGTCGCCGAGTCCTCCGGGACGACCCCGTAGTCCCAGCCGGTGTCGACGAGTTCGCGCCAGGCGGCGAGTACCGCGCCGCCCGGATCCGCGCCGGGCGACGGGCCGCCCCGGCCGCCCAGCCTCCGGGCCCGCAGGCGTCTGCGCCACAACATCGGCAGCAGTGGTACGCCCAGCACAAGCAGCGCCAGTGCGGTCACCCCCGCGATCCTGCCGACGGGGGCGCCGTCGTCGGTGCCGCCGCTGTCCGGGGCGGGTGCGGCCTGGCCGCACTCCGGGTCGAGCCGCTTCTCCGCGGAGGTGCAGTCGTCCGACTCGGACGGTGCGGGCGTCGGTTCGCTGCTCTCGCCACGGTCGGGAAGCTGCTCGGCCGGGTTCTCACTCGGGTCCGGGGTGTCGGGCTGCGCATAGGCGGGAGGTGAGCCCCGCGTGGGAGTGGGCTCGAATCGCGTCCAGCCGACTCCCTCGAAGTACAGCTCCGGCCAGGCGTGCGCGTCCTTGAGCCCGACCGCCATCTGCCCGTTGGCCCCCGCGGTGCCCGGCGTGAAGCCGACCGCGACGCGAGCGGGGATGCCGAGGGTGCGGGCCATGGCCGCCATCGAGAACGCGAAGTGGACGCAGAAGCCCTCCTTCTGCTCCAGGAAGTTGGCGATCGCGGCCGACCCGCTGCCGGCGCGGACCCGGGTGTCGTAGGTGAATCCGCCCTCGGACGCGAACCAGTCCTGGAGGCGCACCGCCCGCTCGTAGGCGTTCGTCGCGCCCCTCGTGACGCGCTGTGCGGTGCCGCGCACGACGGACGGCAGCGACTCGGGGACCTTGGTGTACTCCTCGGCCACCGGGTCCGGAGGGTCGGCCGCCCGTCGCAGCTGCCGCTCGGTCGGCTGGACCATCAGGCTCTCGACCACGTAGCGCGCACCGCGAGTGGTCTCTCCGCGGTCCCCGACGAGCGTGCGGCCCTCCGGCTCGAAGCGCCATGCTCCGCCGATGTTCACGCGGCTGGCCGGATAGGGCATGGGCAGCCAGTTCTGCGCGTACCAGTCGGCTGCCACGACAGTGCTGCGGACCCGCTCGGTGGCCACGTCGGGGGAGAGGCCGGGAGGCGAGGGCAGGGGATCGGGCACGGCGTCTATGCGGCGTTCCGAAGGCTTCCAGGAGGCGCCGTCGAACTGGTCCAGGGCGACGATCCGCAGATACATCTCCTGGGTGTCCCGGGTGCTGGTGGTGTACGTGAGCGCTGTACGGTCCTCGGCCTGGTTGAGGCTGTCCTGCAGCGCCACCAGGGGGTTGACCGCCGAGACCGTGCCGCCGTTCTCGCCCACGCCGCCGCTGCCGTTGCGCGCCGCGTCCAGCAGTCCGCTGCCCATCGACGGGAGCACCGCCGGGACGACGAGGGCGAGACCGAGGCTGAGGGCCCCGATCCGGCGGCCCGTCCGTACGGGCGCCATCGCCGGGCCCTCGACCGACCCGGGCTGAGGGGGCGGAGCGCCGGGGCGTCCCCGGTCGGTGAAGACCCGCCCCCACTGCGAGAGCCGCTCGCGCCCCTCGGCGAGGAGGAGCAGCAGGTAGCCGCCCGCGGCGCACAGGAACCACGGCCAGGCCGCACCGTCCCGGGCCAGACCGGCCGCGACGGAGTACAGCGCCAGGAGCGGCAGCCCGGCCGGAGCGGCGCTGCGGAACGTCACCGCCAGCGCGTCGACGAGGAGACCGATCACGAGGACACCGCCGACGAGCATGAGCCGTATGCCGTCCGTCACCGGCGCCGGTATGGCGTAGCGGCCCACGTCGTGGCCGCCCTGGCCGAGCAGCCGCTGGAACTCCTCCAGCACCGCGGGACCGGGAATCATCCCGCCGAGCGCCTCGTCGCGGGCGAAGAACAGCGTCAGCATCATCAGCGACACCAGCACCTGCACCGCCACCGTCAGGGCACGCGCCAGCGGCACGCGACGGGCCGCGGCGCCCACGAGCGTCTGTCCCGCGAGCAGCAGCGCGGCCTGCAGCAGCCACGTGGCCGGGTCCACCAGCGGCAGCAGCGCACAGGCCGCGGCCAGCGTGGCAAGCGCCGCGCAGAGGGCGAGCCGTCCCCGTCCGCTCATCGCTCCAGCCCCTTCACTGTTGCGTTGTCGGCCTCGTGCCACAGGGCGGACATCGCGACGCCGGGGCCGCCGCGCAGCGCCGTCCAGCCCGACTCGCGCAGTACACGCAGCGCGGGTTCCTCCCCGTCCGCGGAATCCCGCGGCGCGGCTGACGCCGCAGCCTCGTCCGGCCGCTCCACCCCGGCCGGGACGCCGAGGGCGGCGTCTGCGGCCGAGCCGTACTCGCTGTCGTCTGCGGCCCCGTCTCCGGTCCCGGCCCCGTGCGCCGTCAGCTGCGAGGTGAAGGCCACGGCCCTGTTCGTACGCTGCCGCATACGCCCCACCGTGACCGCCTGCTCCTCGTCGAGATCTCCGAGGAAGGCGACCAGCAGCCCTTCCTGGCCGGCCGTACCGCCGCGCAGGATGTCGTAGGCGTACGACATCCCCGTCTCGGCGGAGTGCTCCACCAACGCGAGGGTGTCCAGCAGCAGTCCGGCGGTGTCGGAGGAGTCACCGGCGAACCCGACGCCCTCGGGGCCGGGCACCATCGTGCCGGTGTCGGTCAGCAGCCGGACCGCGTAGCCCTTCTCCAGCAGGTGCAGGCAGACGGACGCGGCACCGGAGACCGCCCACTCGAAAGGTGAGTCCGGGCCCGTGCCCGCGTATGCGGCACGGCGGGTGTCGAGCAGCACGGTGCAACGGGCCTTCTGCGGCTGTTCCTCGCGTCGCACCATCAACTCGCCGTAGCGGGCGGTCGAACGCCAGTGGACGCGGCGCAGGTCGTCACCGTGCCGGTAGCCCCGCGGGATGACGTCGTCCTCGCCTGCGAGCGCCAGCGACCTCTGCCGTCCGTCGCCGTAACCGGTCGTGTCGCCCGACATCCGCACCCACGGCAGCGCTTCGACCTGCGGCACCACGGTGAGCGTGTCGTACGTGCTGAAGGAACGGGTGAGTTCGCACATCCCGAACGGGTCGGTCAGCCGGAGCTGCATGGGCCCGAGGGGGTAACTGCCGCGCATGTCGGAACGCACCCTGTACGACACCTCCCGCTGCCCGCCCGGCTCGACCCGGTCCAGTACGAAGCGAGGCCGGGGCCCCAGGACGTACGGCACGCGGTCCTGAAGCATCAGCAGCCCTGTCGGAAGGCGGGAGATGTTGTCGACGCGCAGATGGACGCGCGCCTCCGAACGGGCCGGCACACGCGCCGGGGAGAGCCTGCGCGATCCGGCCACGCGGTAGCGCGTGCGGTAGAGCACGAGCACGCAGACCAGCGGCAGCGCCGACAGCAGCATCCCCACGCGCAGCAGGTCGGCCTGCCCGAGCAGATAAGCGCAGACAGCCGCGGCGGCACCGGCCGCGAGGAAAGACCTGCCGCGGGTGGTGAGTCCGCCGAAGGCGGAGCGCAGCGGGCCCTGCTGCTTCTCGTCCGGGTCCGGCCGGGGCCGGTCGTCCGCACGTTCCTCGCCGCGGCGCTCCCTGCCCCGGCCGCGCCGGCGACGGGCGGCGTCCGCTCCGGCAGCCGTACTCCCGGACATCAGTAGCCTCGCGGCGACTGCTGTCCGTAGCCGTCGGGGGGCGCCGGAGCGCCCACTCCCCCGTGCGTCGCACTCGGTACGGGCACGCGGTGCAGAATCTCGGTGACGACCTGTTCGGCCGTACGTCTGCTCAACTGCGCCTGCGCGGTGGGCAGCAGGCGGTGCGCGAGTACGGGGACGGCCAGCGACTGCACGTCGTCCGGCAGCACGAAGTCACGGCCGGACAGGGCCGCACCGGCGCGAGCGGCACGCAGCAGGTGCAGCGTCGCACGCGGAGAGGCGCCGAGCCGCAGGTCCTGGTGCGTACGCGTCGCGGCGACCAGGTCCACCGCGTAGCGCCGAACCGGATCGGCGACGTGGACGCCGCGCACCGCTTCGATCAGCTTGCTGATCTCGTGGGCGTGCGCCACCGGCTGGAGATCTTCCAGCGGTGAGGCGCCGCCGTGCACGTCGAGCATCTCCAGTTCGGCCGCCGGGCTGGGGTAGCCGATCGACACCCGTGCCATGAAACGGTCGCGCTGTGCTTCGGGCAGGGGGTAGGTGCCCTCCATCTCGACCGGGTTCTGCGTCGCCACCACCATGAACGGCGCGGGCAGTTCGTACGTCTGCCCGTCGATCGTCACATGGCGCTCCTCCATCGACTCCAGCAGCGCCGACTGGGTCTTGGGAGAGGCGCGGTTGATCTCGTCACCGATCACGATCTGCGCGAAGATCGCTCCGGGCTTGAACTCGAAGTCCTGGCGCTGCTGGTCGTAGATGCTCACCCCGGTGATGTCCGAGGGCAGCAGGTCGGGCGTGAACTGGATGCGCCGCACCGAACAGTCCACGGACCGGGCGAGGGCCTTGGCGAGCATGGTCTTGCCCACGCCCGGCACGTCCTCGATCAGCAGGTGCCCCTCGGCGATGAGCACGGTCAACGAGAGCCTCACGACCTCGGGTTTCCCCTCGATCACCGACTCCATCGAGCGGCGCACCCGATCCGCCGTGCTGCTCAGATCGCTGAGGTCCGCTCGCTCGTCATACGTCGTCACCGGCCCTCCTCGGCCATCCCCGTTGGTCATCTGCTGCTCGTACACGCATTCTTCACGCCCGTGGGGTCCCGCGTCACCGTTCCGGGGGGATCTCCGGGTCGATCTCGCGGAGCAGGCCGGTCTTCACGTCGAAGACGAAACCGCGTACGTCGTCCTTGTGCAGGAGGAACGGTGAGGTCCGCACCCGGTTCATCGACTGCCGGACGTCCTGGTCGAGATCCTGGAACGCCTCGACGGCCCATGACGGCCGCTGCCCCACCTCCAGTTCCAGCTCGTGCCGGAAGTCTTCCGTCAAGTTGAGCATTCCGCAGCCGGTGTGGTGGATGAGCACCACAGTACGGGTGCCCAGGGCGCGCTGGCTGATCGTCAGGGAGCGGATGATGTCGTCGGTGACGACGCCGCCCGCGTTGCGGATGGTGTGACAGTCGCCGAGTTCGAGGCCGAGGACCTCGTGGAGGTCGATACGGGCGTCCATGCACGCGACCACGGCGACGTTGAGGACAGGGCGGGCGTCCATGCCGGGGTCGGTGAAGTGCTCGGCATAGCGCGCGTTGGCTTCGACGAGCCGGTCGGTCACGGTGCCGGGGCTGTTCCTGCCGGCGGGGGATTCTGTGTGCGGCGGGGATTTCCGCTGGTACGTCGACATGTGACGACGTTAGACCGGCTCGGCCCGTAAGGCTTCACGCGGGCGAGGACGAATCGGTCGGAACGCCTTTCTGTGAGGCACCCCACAAGCCCGCGGGTGCCCTCCCAACGCGCCTCGGCGCTTGTTGACCGAAGGGACGAGTGGACTAAAGTGGCGCGAAGTGGGAGGCGAGACGCTTCCGGGACCTGAATCTCCCCGCGTGCGCAGGGCGTACGTGCGGCTCGGCCTCCTCCCGCTCCGGCTCCCGGCGACCCTCTTCCCCGGTACCGCGGGCCACTTCCCCTTCGAGCGGGCGGGGACCAAGCAGCACGTGGGCAGGAAAGGGCGCATGACGACCGAGGAACAGCCCACCGGCGGAGACCCCGCAGTCCGTGACCGCCACAATCCGGTGATGCTGCGGCGGTGCCTCGACATGCTCGCCCCCGCACTGGCGGAGCCCGGCGCGACAGTCGTCGACTGCACCCTCGGCCTCGGCGGCCACAGCGAAGCGCTGCTCGGCACCTTCCCGGCGGCGCGCCTGATCGCCCTCGACCGCGACCAGGAGGCCCTCCGGCTCGCCGGCGAGCGGCTGGCTCCCTACGCGGACCGCGCCACCCTCGTGCACGCGGTGTACGACGAACTGCCCGACGTCCTCGACCGGCTCGGAGTGCAGCGCGTCCAGGGCGTCCTGTTCGACCTCGGCGTCTCCTCGATGCAGCTGGACGAGCCCGAGCGCGGTTTCGCGTACGCCCAGGACGCCCCCCTCGACATGCGCATGGACCAGACGAGGGGCCGCAGCGCCGCCGACGTGCTCAACACCTACCCTCCGGGCGAACTCGTCCGGCTGCTGCGCGTGTACGGGGAGGAGAAGCAGGCCCGGCGCATCGTCGAGGCAGTCGTGCGCGAGCGCGCCGAGCGTCCCCTGACCAGCAGCGCGAGGCTCGTCGAGCTGATCCGCGACGCGCTGCCGCAGGCGGCCAAGCGCACCGGAGGCAATCCCGCCAAGCGCACCTTCCAGGCGCTGCGGATCGAGGTGAACGGCGAACTCGAATCGCTCGAGCGGGCGGTTCCGGCCGCCGTCGGCGCACTGGCCGTCGGCGGACGCATCGCCGTGCTGTCGTACCAGTCGCTGGAAGACCGGCTCGTCAAGCGGGTGTTGACCGCGGGAGCCACCAGCACCGCGCCGCCCGGCCTGCCCGTCGTGCCCGAGCAGTACCAACCGCGGCTCAAGCTGCTGACGCGCGGTGCCGAACTCCCCACCGAGGACGAGATCGCCGAGAACCGCCGCGCCGCACCCGCCCGGCTGCGCGGCGCCGAGCGCATCAGGGAGGAGCACACGACATGAGTGCACAGCAGCGGCTGTCCCGGCTTGCTCGTCTGGTACCGGCCGGAGCGAGTGCGGCCCGTACGCCGTTCGTGCTGCTGGTCGTGCTGATACTGGGCGCCGGACTGCTGGGTCTGCTGCTGCTGAACGCCGCCGTCAACCAGGGGTCCTTCCGGCTCAGCAAGCTGGAGAAGCAGACGGACGAGTTGACGGACGAACAGCAGGCACTCCAGCAGGAGGTCGACTCCTACTCGGCGCCCGGGGCGCTGGAGAAGCGCGCCCGCGACCTCGGCCTCGTGCCCGGCGGCACTCCCGCCTTCCTGGAGCACGACGGCACGGTGAAGGGCAAGCCGGAGAAGGCCACCGGTGACCCGAAGCAGGAGGAGCGGTGAGTGAACGCCCGCGTGACCCGCGGCGCGACGGCCGGCCGGCGTCACGTACGGGCCGGCCGGCGCGCGACGCCAACTCCCGTGCGGCCGCCGGGAGTCCGGGCAGGGGAGCGGCGGGCAAGGCGGTCGCCGGCAGGACGGCGCCGGGCAGGGGCAGGGCTGGGGGCCGTACGAAGTCCGTCGGTGCCAGGGCGCCCATGCCCTCCCAGGGTGGCCGGCTGCGCCTCGCGAGTGCCCGGCCACGGCTGCGCCTGATCGCCTTCGGGCTGACGGTGGTCATGCTGGCGTTCACCGTGCGGCTGCTGCAGGTGCAGGCCGTCGACGCGAGCGCGTTCGCCGACAAGGCCGCCGTCAACCGGTACATCACGGTGCCGCTCGCGGCCGAGCGCGGCACCATCTCCTCCCGGGACGGCGCGGCGCTGGCCACCACGGTCGACGCCTACGACGTCACAGCCGACCCGTACCTCTTCACGCGCAAGCAGACCGGCATCGGCGACGCCCCCGAGCGTGCCGCAGCCCTCCTCGCACCCGTGCTCCACGAGGACGAGCAGGAGCTGACCCGGAAGCTGTCCCGGAAGAACACCCGCTACGTGCTGCTCGCCCGGCAGCAGACGCCGCGCACCTGGCAGCGGATCAAGGGCCTGAAGCGGGAGGTCGCCGCGAAGGCGTCCGAGGCTGCGCAGCAGAGCGGCGATGCCGATGAGGCAGGGAAGACCGGGAAGTCCGATGAGTCCGATGAGTTCGATAAGGCCGAAAAGGAGGCTGCTGCCGCGGACGTGCTTGCGGGCGTCTACCGCGAGAAGCACCCGAAGCGCATCTATCCCAACCGCGAACTGGCTTCGGGCGTACTCGGGTTCGTCAATTCCGAGGGCAAGGGCGGCGCCGGCGTCGAGGCCATGCTCGACAAGAAGCTGGCAGGCCGGAACGGGAAGATCACGTACGCCCAGTCCGGCGGCCGCCAGGTCCCCACGGCGGGCGAGCGGGAACGCCCGGCGCGCGCCGGCACCGACGTGCAGCTCACCCTCGACCGCGACATCCAGTGGGCGGCGCAGCAGGCCATCGGGGAGCAGGTCGGGACGTCCGACGCCGACAGCGGCTACGTCGTCGTGCAGGACACCCGGACAGGTGAACTGCTGGCGATGGCGAGTGCCCCCGGCTTCGACCCCAACGACATCTCCCGCGCCGATCCCGACGCCCTCGGCAACGCCGCAGCGCAGGACGTCTACGAGCCCGGTTCGACCAGCAAGCTGATGTCGATGGCCGCGGTCCTCGAGGAGGGGAGGGCCACGCCGCTCACGAAGGTGACCGTCCCGAACCGCCTCAAGCGCGCCGACCGCGCCTTCGCCGACGACGTCGACCACGAGACCTGGAAGCTGACGCTGAACGGCGTGCTCGCCAAGTCCAGCAACATCGGCACCATCCTCGCCACCGAGCAGCTGGGGGACACCCAGAAGGAGGCCAACAAGGTCCTCCACCACTACCTGAGCGAGTTCGGCATCGGCAGGCCCACCGGTCTGGGACTGCCCGGGGCGACCTCCGGCATCCTGGAGAAGCCCGAGAAGTGGAGCGCGTCGCAGCAGTACACGATCCCCTTCGGCCAGGGCCTGTCCCTCAACGCCGTCCAGGCTGCCTCGATCTACTCCACCATCGCCAACGGCGGTGTCCGGAAGGTGCCCTCGCTCGTACGGGGCACGACGGGCCCCGACGGCAGCTACACCCCCGCGCGTGAGCCGGGCAGCCGCCGGGTCGTGAGCGAGAGGACGGCCAGGACCCTCGCCCGGATGCTGGAGTCGGTCGTCAGCGACATGGAGGGGACGGGCACGACGGCGAAGATCCCCGGCTACCGGGTCGCGGGCAAGACGGGTACGGCCAACCGGGTCGATCCCAGGACCGGCCGCTACGACGGCTACACCTCGTCCTTCGCCGGTTTCGCCCCCGCCGACAAGCCCCGGGTGACGGTCTACTGCGCCGTGCAGAACCCGAAGAAGGGCAGCTACTTCGGCAGCGACGTGTGCGGGCCCGTCTACAAGCAGGTCATGAAGTTCGCCCTGAAAAGCCTGCAGATCCCCCCGACCGGAGCAAAGGCCGATCCGCTGCCTGTCAGCGCCGAGAAGGACAGCAAGAAGAAAAAGGGCCGATGAGCCACGACGACTGGCTTCAGAGGGGACGCACATCAGGTGAGAACGGACGCTCAGAATCAGCACGACGGGCCGGATGCCGCCCTTCCGGGAAGCCCCTCGCTTCGCGGCACGCCCCCCGCGCCCGGTACGCTCACCGCCGTGCCACAAGCTGATCAGAACTCCCTCTCGCCCTCGGCGGGGGGCCGCGCAGCCGCTCCTACCCCGGAGCCAGCGCCGAAGCCGACGACGGACGTCACTTCGGGGCCGCCCCGCCCCGCACATGTACGGCCCGTACCGCTCGCGGAGCTGGCGCTCCAGCTGAAGACCGGGGCCCCCGCGGGCACGGAGGACGCCGCAGCGACCGGAATCACCCACGATTCGCGCGCAGTGCGGTCGGGTGACGTCTACGCGGCACTTCCGGGTGCGCGCTTCCACGGTGCCGACTTCGCCTCGCAGGCCGCCAGCCTCGGCGCCGTCGCCGTGCTGACCGACCCCGCGGGCACCGAGCGTTCCGCGGCGACCGGCCTGCCGGTCCTGACAGTGCCCGACCCCCGCGCCCGTATGGGTGCCCTCGCCGCCGCGATCTACGGCGAGCCGGGCAAGGACCTGCTGCAGATCGGCATCACCGGCACGTCGGGCAAGACCACCACCGCCTATCTGGTCGAGGGCGGGCTCCGCAAGGCCGCCGAGAAGGCGGACGAGCTGACGGGCCTGATCGGCACCGTCGAGTCCCGCATCGGCGACGAGCGGCTGAAGTCGGAGCGTACGACGCCCGAGGCCACCGACCTGCAGGCTCTCTTCGCGGTGATGCGGGAGCGCGGCGTGACCTCCGTCGCCATGGAGGTCTCCAGCCACGCGCTGGTGCTGGGCCGCGTGGACGGAAGCGTCTTCGACGTCGCCGTCTTCAACAACCTCAGCCCCGAACACCTGGACTTCCACCCGGACATGGAGGACTACTTCCGGGCGAAGCGCCAGCTCTTCACGAGGGCCCGCTCCCGCGCGGGCGTCGTCAACTTCGACGACGAGTACGGGCAGCGGCTCCTGACGGAGTCCGAGGTGCCCGTCACCACCTTCTCCGCCGAGGGCCACCCCGACGCCGACTGGCGTGCCGAGGACGTCCAAGTGGGGCCGCTCGGCTCCACGTTCACGGCCGTCGGGCCCAAGGACGAGTCGGTGCCCGCCGCCGCACCCATCGCGGGGCCGTTCAACGTCGCGAACGCCCTGGCCGCCCTGACCGCCCTCGTCGTCGCGGGCATCGATCCGCAGACCGCGGCCGACGGCATCGCGTCCGTGCCGGGGGTGCCGGGCCGGCTGGAGCGCGTCGACGCCGGTCAGGATTATCTGGCGATCGTCGACTACGCGCACAAGCCCGACGCCGTCGAGTCCGTGCTGTACGCGATGCGGAAGGTCACCGACGGGCGCGTGCACGCCGTACTGGGCTGCGGCGGCGACCGCGACCCGCACAAGCGCCCCGCGATGGGCTCGGCGCTCGCGCGGCTCGCCGACACCGCCGTACTGACCTCGGACAACCCGCGCACCGAGGACCCGCTCGCGATCCTCGCCACCATGCTCGCCGGTGCCGCCGAAGTGCCCGCCTACGAGCGCGGCACAGTGCTGATGGAGGAGGACCGGGGCGCCGCGATCCGGCTCGCCGTCGCCCGCGCCGAGCCCGGCGACACGGTGCTCGTCCTGGGCAAGGGCCACGAACTGGGCCAGGACATCGCGGGCGTCGTACGGCCCTTCGACGACATCGCAGTGCTGCGTGAGGCCATCCGGCTGAAGCAGGAAGAGGCAGGCATGGCGACAGCTGCCGCCATGCCACCGAGAACCCCTACCAACGGGACAGACGCCTGAGACCGATGATCCCCCTCTCTCTCGCCGAGATCGCCGCTGTCGTGAACGGACAGCAGAGCGACATACCGGACCCGGATGCCCACGTCAGAGGCCCTGTCGTCATCGATTCGCGGAAGGTCGTGGAGGGCAGTCTCTTCGCCGCCTTCGCCGGTGAACGCGTCGACGGACACGACTTCGCCCGCAGCGCAGTCGAAGCGGGGGCGGTGGCGGTGCTCTCCACCCGGCCCGTCGGTGTACCCGCCGTCGTCGTCGATGACGTCACCCGCGCCCTCGGCGCCCTCGCCCGGCACGTCGTCGAGCGGCTCGGCACCCAGGTCGTCGCACTGACGGGCTCCGCCGGGAAGACCAGCACGAAGGACCTGATCGCCCAGCTGCTGGAGCGTCTCGGGCCCACCGTGTGGACGCCCGGTTCGCTCAACAACGAGATCGGGCTGCCGCTCACCGCCCTGCGCGCCGATGCCGAATGCCGCCATCTCGTACTGGAGATGGGGGCCCGCGGCATCGGCCACATCCGCTACCTGGCCCGGCTCACACCGCCCCGCATCGGCGTCGTGCTGAACGTGGGAACGGCCCACATCGGCGAGTTCGGCGGCCGGGAGCAGATCGCCGAGGCGAAGGGCGAACTCGTCGAATCGCTTCCGCCCGCGGGGGAGGGGGGCGGCGTCGCCGTGCTCAACGCGGACGACGCCCTTGTGCGGGCGATGAGTTCACGCACCGCGGCCCGCGTCGTCCTCTTCGGCGAGTCACCGGACGCACACGTCCGCGCCGAGAATGTCCGGCTCACGGAGCGCGGACAGCCCACTTTCACGCTTCACACACCCACCGGGTGCGGTGACGTGACCATGCGCCTGTACGGTGAGCACCACGTGTCGAACGCGCTCGCCGCGGCGGCCGTCGCCCACGAACTGGGCATGCCCGCCGGGGACATCGCCACCGCGCTCTCCGCCGCGAGCACGCTCTCGCGTTGGCGGATGGAGGTCACCGAGCGCGCCGACGGGGTCACGGTCGTCAATGACGCCTACAACGCCAACCCCGAGTCCACACGGGCAGCGCTCCGCGCGCTGGCCGCGATGGGGCAGGGACGGCGGACGTGGGCGGTGCTCGGTGAGATGGCCGAGCTCGGCGACGAGTCGCTTGCCGAGCACGACGCGGTCGGACGGCTCGCCGTCCGGCTCAACGTCAGCAAGCTCGTGGCGGTGGGTGGCCAGGAGGCCGTCTGGCTGGACATGGGCGCCAAGAACGAGGGTTCGTGGGGTGAGGAGTCGGTGCACGTGTCCGACGCTGAGGCGGCGGTCGAGCTGTTGCGGAGCGAACTGCGCCCGGGGGATGTCGTGTTGGTGAAGGCTTCCCGTTCGGTGGGTCTGGAACGCGTCGCGGACGCGCTCACGGAGCCGGTGGGCAACGAGGGTGAGGTCGCCGCCCGATGGGTATGAGTCAGATTCTCTTCTCGGGCGTCATCGGACTCTTCCTGTCCCTGATCGGGACGCCCCTGCTGATCAAGTTGCTCGCACGCAGGGGCTACGGACAGTTCATCCGTGACGACGGGCCGCAGAACCACCACAGCAAACGCGGCACCCCGACCATGGGCGGCATCGCCTTCATCCTGGCCACGGTCGCCGCGTACGCCCTCACGAAACTGCTGACGGGCAGCCAGCCGAGTTTCTCGGGCGTCCTGGTGCTCTTCCTCTTCGCCGGCATGGGGCTCGTCGGCTTCCTCGACGACTACATCAAGATCGTCAAGCAGCGCAGCCTCGGCCTGCGCGCCAAGGCGAAGATGGCCGGGCAGCTCATCGTCGGTGTCGCCTTCGCGGTGCTCTCGCTGAACTTCGCCAACCTGCGCGGCCTGACGCCCGCTTCGACCAAGCTGTCCTTCACGCAGGACTTCGGGTGGTCGATCGGCCCGGTCCTCTTCGTGATCTGGGCGCTGTTCATGATTCTCGCCATGTCCAACGGCGTGAACCTGACGGACGGTCTGGACGGCCTGGCCACGGGCGCCTCGGTGATGGTCTTCGGTGCCTACGTCTTCATCTGCGTGTGGGAGTACCAGGAGTCCTGCGCCAACCCCTTCACGGCCGGCCCGGGTTGTTACGAGGTACGCGATCCGCTCGACCTCGCGGTCGTCGCGGCAGCCCTCATGGGCGCCTGCTTCGGCTTCCTGTGGTGGAACACCTCCCCGGCCAAGATCTTCATGGGCGACACCGGTTCGCTCGCGCTGGGCGGCGCACTCGCCGGGCTCGCGATCTGTTCCCGGACCGAGCTGCTGCTCGCCATCCTCGGCGGCCTCTTCGTCCTCATCACCATGTCCGTGGTGATCCAGGTCGGTTCGTTCCGGCTGACCGGCAAGCGAGTCTTCAAGATGGCGCCCCTCCAGCACCACTTCGAGCTGAAGGGCTGGTCGGAGGTTCTGGTCGTGGTCCGGTTCTGGATCATCCAGGGCATGTGCGCCATCGTCGGCGTCGGGATCTTCTACGCAGGGTGGGCAGCGAGCAAGTGAGCGCCGGGACGGGCCCGTCGGGCGGGGCCACGACCGCCGGGAGTATGGCCGGGCGACGTGTGACGGTCGCCGGTCTCGGCGTCAGCGGCCGAAGCGCCGCACTGGCTCTCACGCGGATGGGCGCCGACGTGACGGTCGTCGACGGCGGCGACAGCGGCACCCACCGCGAGCACGCGGACCGGCTGCGGGAGCAGGGCGTCACCGCACGGCTGGGCGATGCCGAGACCCTCCCCGAGGGCACCGACCTGATCGTGACCTCGCCGGGGTGGAAACCGCAGAGCCCGCTCTTCGCAGCGGCGGGCGCCGCGGACGTCCCCGTGTGGGGCGACGTGGAGCTGGCCTGGCGGCTGCGCGGAGCCGCCGCCGGTGGATCCGGCACCGCCGCGCCCTGGCTCGCGGTCACCGGCACCAACGGCAAGACCACGACCGTCCAGATGCTCTCCGCCATCCTCCGCGCCGCCGGTCTGCGCGCGCCCGCCGTGGGCAACATCGGCACACCGCTCATCGACGTCGTACTCGACGAGCAGGAGCCGCCGGACGTACTCGCGGTCGAACTGTCCAGTTACCAGCTCCACTGGGCACCGAGCCTGCGGGCGCACTCGGCGGCCGTGCTCAACCTCGCCCCCGACCATCTCGACTGGCACGGCACGATGGAGGCGTACGCCGCCGACAAGGGCCGTATCTACGAGGGCAATCAGGTCGCCTGCGTCTACAACTGCGCCGACCCGGCCACCGAGCGCCTCGTGCGCGAGGCCGACGTCGAAGAGGGCTGCCGCGCCGTCGGCTTCACCCTGGGCACGCCCGGCCCCTCCGAACTGGGCGTCGTGGACGGCATTCTCGTCGACCGCGCCTTCGTCGAAGACCGCCACCGGCAGGCCCAGGAGCTCGCCGAAGTCGGCGACGTCACGCCCGCGGCCCCGCACAACATCGCGAACGCCCTCGCCGCCGCCGCACTCGCGCGTGCCTACGGAGTGCCCCCGTCGGCCGTACGGGACGGGCTGCGGGCCTTCAGCCCCGACGCCCACCGCATCGCACACGTCGCGGACGTCGGGGGCGTCGCCTACGTCGACGACTCGAAGGCCACCAACACCCATGCCACGCAGGCTTCGCTGGCCGCCTACGAGTCGATCGTCTGGATCGCCGGCGGCCTCGCGAAAGGCGCCACGTTCGACGAGCTCGTGCGAACCTCCGCCCCCCGCCTGCGCGGAGCGGTCCTCATCGGTGCCGACCGCGGACTGATCCGGGAAGCCCTCTCGCGACACGCCCCGGATGTCCCGGTGGTGGACCTCGCGCGGACGGACACTGAGGCGATGGCGGCAGCGGTCCACGAAGCGGCTCGGCTGGCCCGGCCCGGGGATACGGTGCTGATGGCCCCGGCGTGCGCCTCGATGGACATGTTCGTCAACTACAACGCGCGCGGTGACGCCTTCGCCGAAGCGGTCCGTGAACTGGCCGCCGACCGCGCACACGACGTGGAGTGACCCGCCGGTCCCGCGGACCGACTCGCGGGAATTGACGGAGGGGAAGCGACAGATGACGCCCGACCGCCATGCGGCCACCTCTCTCCCGGCCCCGACCCTGCTGCGGACGCTCGCGCGCGCCCTGCGGGGGCCGGTCACGCCCGGGGCTCCACTGCCCGCTCCGGCGCCGCTCTCCGGCGCCGCTGGGCACGTACCTTCCCCGTTGGACGGTCCGCGGCTCTCCACCGCCCTACGGGGCACACAGCGCTCCCGAGCCACCGGGACGGCCAAACCCCGCGCCGGTAAAAGCACTTCGGGCTCCGCCCCGCACCGCCCGCGCCTGACCGGCCGGCCCCCGCGCGGCCCGGAACCGCCGCGCCGCGGTCTGCCCTCGCTGTTCGACAAGGCAAGGCGGGCCTGGGACCGGCCTCTCACGGCCTATTACCTCATCCTCGGCGGGAGCCTCCTCCTCACGGTGCTCGGGCTGGTCATGGTCTTCTCGGCGTCGCAGATCGAGGCGCTGCAATCGGGACTGTCCTCCACGTACTTCTTCCGCAAGCAGCTGATCGCGGCCGTCCTGGGAGCCGTTCTGCTGCTCGTCGCCGCGCGGATGCCGATGAGACTGCACCGGGCGCTGGCGTATCCGCTGCTGGCCGTCTCCGTCGTGCTCATGTGCCTGGTGCAGGTCCCCGGGATGGGGCACGCGGTGAACGGCAACCAGAACTGGATCTATCTGGGAGGCCCGTTCCAGCTCCAGCCGAGCGAGTTCGCAAAGCTCGCGCTCGTGCTCTGGGGGGCGGACCTCCTGGCACGCAAGCGCGGCAGGAGGCTGCTCACCCAGTGGAAACACATGCTCGTGCCGCTCGTGCCGGTGGGACTGCTGCTCCTCGGACTCATCATGCTCGGCGGCGACATGGGCACCGCGATCATTCTCACAACGATTCTCTTCGGACTGCTCTGGCTCGCGGGGGCACCCACGCGGCTCTTCACGGGAGTGCTCGCCGCGGCAGTGGCCGTGGGCGCGTTCCTCATCATGTCCAGCCCCAACCGGATGGCCCGGCTGGCCTGCATCGGCGCCACCGATCCCGGCCCGGACGACCAGTGCTGGCAGGCCGTGCACGGGATCTACGCGCTCGCATCCGGCGGATGGTTCGGTTCGGGACTCGGCGCCAGTGTGGAAAAATGGGGCCAACTCCCTGAACCGCACACCGACTTCATCTTCGCCGTGACAGGCGAGGAACTCGGTCTGGCGGGGACGCTGTCGGTGCTCGCTCTCTTCGCGGCTCTAGGCTATGCGGGTATCCGCGTGGCCGGACGCACGGAGGAGCCCTTCGTGAGGTATGCCGCGGGAGGTGTGACCACCTGGATCACGGCGCAGGCCGTGGTCAACATCGGTGCGGTGCTCGGCCTGCTGCCGATCGCCGGTGTCCCTCTCCCGCTGTTCTCCTACGGAGGATCCGCCCTGCTGCCGACGATGTTCGCCATCGGGTTGCTGATCGCGTTCGCGCGAAGCGACCCCGCGGCGAGCGCGGCCCTGGCCATGCGGCAACCTGCTCTGCTGCAACGCCTGCAGAGAAGGCTGGCAGGGGTGAGATCGAAACGATGAGACGGCGCCCGGTTCGGCGGCCGTCCGGAGAGCGGTGAATGAGAGTGCACGTCGTACTCGCCGGCGGGGGCACCGCCGGCCATATCGAGCCCGCGCTCGCCCTCGCGGACGCTCTGCGCAGGCAGGACCCGACGGTGGGCATCACTGCGCTGGGCACGGAACGCGGACTTGAGACCCGCCTCGTTCCCGAGCGCGGCTACCACTTGGAGCTCATTCCGGCCGTACCGCTCCCGCGGAAGCCCACACCCGAGCTGATCACCGTTCCCGGACGGCTGCGCGGAACCATCAAGGCCGCCGAGCAGATCCTCGAGAGCACCAAGGCGGACTGCGTCGCCGGCTTCGGCGGATACGTCGCTCTTCCCGCCTACCTGGCCGCGAAGCGGCTCGGTGTGCCGATCGTCGTGCACGAGGCCAACGCGCGCCCCGGCCTGGCCAACAAGATCGGTTCGCGCTACACGCGCCACGTGGCGGTCTCCACCCCGGACAGCAAGCTCCGCAACGCCCGCTACGTCGGCATCCCGCTGCGCCGCGCCATCGCCACCCTCGACCGCGGGGCGAAGAGGCCCGAGGCACGCGCCGCCTTCGGCCTGGACGCGAACCTTCCGACGCTGCTCGTGACCGGCGGCTCCCAGGGCGCCCGCCGCCTCAACGAGGTCGTACAGCAAGCCGTACCGCACCTTCAGCGCGCGGGAATTCAGATCCTGCACGCCGTCGGACCCAAGAACGAATTGCCGCAGCCGGACAACATGCCCGGAATGCCGCCGTACATCCCGGTACCGTATGTGGACCGGATGGATCTCGCGTACGCCGCAGCGGACATGATGCTCTGCCGCGCGGGCGCGATGACCGTCGCGGAGCTGTCGGCAGTCGGGCTGCCGGCCGCGTACGTACCGCTGCCGATCGGCAACGGCGAACAGCGGCTGAACGCACAGCCCCTCGTCAAGGCTGGTGGCGGGCTCCTCGTCGACGACGCCGAGGTGTCGCCGGACTGGATCCTGAGCAATGTGCTCCCGGTCCTCTCCGACCCGCACCGTCTGCACGACATGGCCCGTGCCGCGGCGGAGTTCGGCCGTCCGGACGCCGACGAGCTGCTGGTCGGCATGGTGTACGAGGCGATCGCGGCACGCCGAGGGGCGTGAGAGAAGGCAGGGAAGCGTGGCCGGACCGACGGGGCGGACGACCGAGAGCGCCGAGCGGCGCGGCAGGACGCCGTCGGCCCGCCCCCGGGCGGACTCCGGCCCGCGTCCGGCTGCGGAGCGGGACCGAAGGCCACGGCTCCGGCTGCGACTTCCGGGACGCCTGCTGCTGCTCGCCCTCGTGCTGACGCTCGTCCTCGGCGGTTTCGGGGCATGGGCGCTCTACGGTTCGGACTGGGTGACCGTCGAACGGGTGTCGGTCAGCGGGAACGAGGTACTGACGGAGAAGCAGGTCCGCACCGCGGCCCGTATTCCGGTTGGGGCACCGCTGCTCTCGGTGGACAGGGCGGCGGCGGAACGGCGGCTCAGGAGCCGCCTGCCACGCCTCGACACCGTCGACGTCGTGCGGGCATGGCCCCACGGAATCGGCGTGAAGGTGACCGAACGGAAGCCCGAGTTGGCCATGAAGGAGGACGGGAATTTCGTCGAAGTGGACGACGAAGGCGTGCGTTTCGCTGTTGTTCCGAAGCAGCCGAAGGACGTTCCGCTTCTGGCGATGGAAGTGCAGGGCTCCGCGGGCCTTCGCCACTTCGGCAGTGAACGCCTGCGCCGCGAAGCCGTCTCGGTCGCCGGCTCGCTCCCGAAATCCGTGGCACGGAACACCCGAACCGTCCGCGTTCGTTCCTACGACTCCATCACACTGGAGTTGACGGGGGGTCGTACGGTGCTGTGGGGGAGCGGCGAACACAGGGCCGCGAAGGCCAAGTCACTCGCGGCGCTGTTGAAAGCAGCCAAAGACGCCCGGCACTTCGACGTGAGTGTCCCCAGCGCCCCTGCGGCGTCGGGGAGTTGACGGACGTCAGTGCAGGCCAGCACCCTGGATGACGACGCTGGGACCTGATCACATAGGGTGAAAAGAAAAACGGGAGGTTCGGCGTGTTCGTTGAACACCCACCACTTGTCGACTTAGTGTCCGTTCCCAAGACTCCAAGGAAGACGGACACTGGTAACCCTAAACTTCGCGCTTGGGGTTCGGGTCGATGTGGACCGCCCTACAGGGATACGTAACTCGAGGCGAGAGGCCTTCGACGTGGCAGCACCGCAGAACTACCTCGCAGTCATCAAGGTCGTCGGGATTGGCGGCGGTGGCGTGAACGCCATCAACCGGATGATCGAGGTCGGTCTCAAGGGCGTCGAGTTCATCGCGATCAACACAGATGCGCAGGCCCTGTTGATGAGCGATGCCGATGTCAAGCTCGACGTGGGCCGCGAACTGACGCGCGGTTTGGGAGCGGGCGCCAACCCCGACGTCGGCCGCAAGGCCGCCGAGGACCACCGCGAGGAGATCGAGGAGGTCCTCAAGGGGGCCGACATGGTCTTCGTCACCGCGGGCGAAGGAGGCGGCACCGGCACCGGCGGCGCCCCCGTCGTCGCGAACATCGCGCGTTCTCTCGGTGCCCTGACGATCGGTGTCGTCACCCGTCCCTTCACCTTCGAGGGCCGCCGGCGCGCCAACCAGGCCGAGGACGGCATCGCGGGTCTGCGGGACGAGGTCGACACCCTGATCGTCATCCCCAACGACCGTCTGCTGTCCATCTCGGACCGTCAGGTCAGCGTGCTGGACGCCTTCAAGTCCGCGGACCAGGTGCTGCTCTCGGGTGTTCAGGGCATCACGGACCTCATCACCACGCCCGGCCTGATCAACCTCGACTTCGCCGACGTCAAGTCCGTGATGTCGGAGGCGGGATCGGCGCTGATGGGCATCGGATCGGCCCGCGGGGACGACCGTGCGGTGGCCGCCGCGGAGATGGCCATCTCGTCGCCGCTGCTGGAGGCATCGATCGACGGCGCGAGGGGCGTGCTGCTGTCCATCTCGGGCGGTTCGGACCTCGGTCTGTTCGAGATCAACGAGGCCGCTCAGCTGGTGAGCGAGGCGGCACACCCCGAGGCCAACATCATCTTCGGTGCCGTCATCGACGACGCGCTCGGCGACGAAGTGCGCGTCACCGTCATCGCCGCGGGCTTCGACGGCGGCCAGCCGCCCTCCAGGAACCGCGAGAAGGCCCTCGGTTCGCACACCCCGAAGGACGAGCCGGGCCCGTCCGCGAGCTCCTTCGGCAGCGACTCGGACGGCGACAGGCCCTCCTTCGGCGGCCTGGGCACGGTCACACCGCGCGAGAGCGACCCTGCTCCCGTCGGCGAGTCCTCCGGCTCCGGACGGGACTCGCTGCCTCCGACCGTCCCGCCGGCCCGTCCGTACACGGACAGTCAGGCCGAGGAGCTGGATGTGCCGGACTTCTTGAAGTGATAGACGAGCACCACTCGACGAGCGGCGCGCACTTCGCCTTCACCGACCGGTGGGGCGGGGTGAGCGCCGCTCCGTATGAGTCACTCAATCTGGGCGGCCGGGTCGGCGACGACGCGGCGCACGTCCGCACCAACAGGGCACGGGCCGCTGCCTCATTGGGCCTGAAGCCGTCGAACGTGGTCTGGATGCATCAGGTCCACGGGGGCGATGTCGCCCTGGTCGACCGGCCGTTCGGCGATGACGCGCCACCGCTCGACGGCGTCGTCACGATGCGTCCGGGGCTGGCTCTCGCGGTTCTGACCGCGGACTGCACGCCTGTGCTGCTGGCGGACCCCGTCGCGAGGGTCGCGGGTGCCGCCCACGCCGGGCGGCCCGGTCTGGTCGCCGGAGTCGTGCCCGCGCTCGTCGAGGCGATGGCGGCGCGCGGGGCCGTGCCCGAGCGGCTCGTCGCACGTACCGGACCAGCCGTGTGCGGAAGTTGCTACGAGGTTCCCGAAGAGATGCGCGCACAGGTCGCCTCGGTCGTTCCGGAGGCCGGGGCCCGGACGAGCTGGGGCACGCCTTCGGTCGATGTGGCTGCCGGAGTACGCGCACAACTTGAGGCGCTCGGTGTCACAACCTTGGAACAGTCCTCTGTTTGCACCATGGAGTCGGCTGATCACTTCTCGTACCGGCGCGAAAAGGTCACCGGCCGGCTCGCCAGTTACGTGTGGCTGGAGGCGAACTGAACTGTGACGGACCTCACGGCTCGCAAGGCCCAACTCGCAGAGAATCTCGCCCGGGTGGAGGAGCGCATCGAGGGCGCTTGTGACGCGGCGGGGCGCAGGCGCGAAGACGTCACTCTCATCGTCGTCACCAAGACCTACCCGGCTGAGGATGTCCGGCTGCTGTCCGAACTGGGCGTGCGGCACGTCGCGGAGAACCGGGACCAGGACGCGGCACCGAAGGCGGCGGCGTGCGCGGAAGCCCCTTTGACCTGGCACTTCGTGGGTCAGCTACAGACCAACAAGGCGCGTTCCGTGGCGGGTTACGCAGATGTGGTGCATTCCGTCGACCGCGTCCGTCTCGTGACGGCGCTCGACGGCGCGGCCGTCGGTCACGACCGCCGGCTGGACTGCCTTGTCCAGGTGGCACTTGACGCCGAATCAGGCCGGTCGGGCAGCAGAGGCGGGGCCGCTCCGCAGTCCGTCGGCGAAATCTCCGATGCCGTTGCCGCCGCCCAAGGTCTGCGTCTGGCAGGACTGATGACGGTCGCGCCGCTGTCGGGGGAGTACGCGGGACGCCCTGCCGCCGCGTTCGAACGACTGCAGGAAATCTCAACTGACCTGCGGACGAGGCATCCTGCTGCAACCATGGTGTCAGCAGGGATGAGCGCGGATCTCGAAGAGGCAGTGGCTGCGGGAGCGACACATGTGCGCGTCGGCAGTGCGGTACTCGGAGAGCGCCCGCGGCTCGGGTAACGTCGCCAAGAAGTCGGACCACAGCAGAAAATATGGTCATTTCGGGTTGGGAAACGACAGGCGGATGGGCCCGGGTAATTCCGAGTCGCCGGTGCGGGCCGTGAGGCCTTCCCGCCGGGGGCAGGGGACCCACCACAGAGCGGAGGACGCAGAGAATGGCCGGCGCTATGCGCAAGATGGCGGTCTACCTCGGCCTCGTGGAGGACGATGGGTACGACGGCCCGGGGTTCGACCCCGACGACGAGTTCGAGCCCGAACCGGAGCCCGAGCGGGACCGCCGGCGGCACGAGCCGCTGCAGTCTCATGACTCCCTGCAGAAGGACGAACCGGCGGAACCGGTGCGCGTCATGCACCCTCCCGCCCAGCGGGAGAGGGAGCAGCCGTCTCCCCCGGCGGTCATCGAAAGTGGACGATCCGGGAGAATTGCCCCCGTGTCATCCATCACACCTGAACGCCAGAGTCTGGAGAAGAGCGCCCCGGTGATCATGCCCAAAGTCGTGTCCGAGCGGGAGCCCTACCGGATCACCACGTTGCACCCCCGGACCTACAACGAGGCCCGTACCATCGGGGAACACTTCCGCGAAGGCACCCCCGTGATCATGAACTTGACCGAGATGGACGACACTGATGCGAAGCGACTTGTCGACTTTGCAGCCGGACTCGTCTTCGGTCTTCACGGGAGTATTGAAAGAGTGACGCAGAAGGTCTTCCTGCTGTCTCCTGCTAACGTCGATGTCACGGCGGAGGACAAGGCCCGCATCGCAGAGGGCGGGTTCTTCAACCAGAGCTGAAGACGCAAGGATCAAGGAACGGGCCGTAAGGTCGCACGAGAGCGCCCACGCGGCGAGGGGAGAGGGAAGCGCAGTGAGTACCGCACTAGAGGTGGTCCAAGTCGCGCTGTACTGCTTCCTGCTCGTGTTGATCTTCCGGCTGGTGATGGACTACGTCTTCCAGTTCGCCCGCTCATGGCAGCCCGGCAAGGCGATGGTGGTCGTTCTTGAGGCGACCTACACTGTCACTGATCCGCCACTCAAGCTTCTGCGGCGGTTCATCCCGCCGTTGCGCTTCGGGGGCGTGGCGCTCGACCTGTCCTTCTTCGTACTAATGATCATCGTCTACATCCTGATCAACGTCGTGGCCAGGCTGTGAACGATCGAAATGGTCTTGCCGAGATGCCGACGACTTACGTTGAGGTGAAGAGATGCCACTGACCCCCGAGGACGTGCGGAACAAGCAGTTCACGACCGTCCGCCTCCGAGAAGGCTATGACGAGGACGAGGTCGATGCCTTCCTCGATGAGGTCGAAGCGGAGCTGACCCGTCTGCTGCGGGAGAACGAGGACTTGCGCGCCAAACTGGCCGCAGCGACCCGTGCTGCCGCGCAGAGCCAGCAGCAGGGCGGTATGCGAAAGCCCGAGCCGCAGGACCGCCAAGGCGGAGGTCCTGTGCCCGCTGCCATATCAGGTCCGGTTCCCCCTGGTCAGCACGGCGGTCCCGGGCCGCACGGTCCCGGTCCCGGCCACCCGCAGCAGGGCCCGGGCGGCCCGATGGGCGGTCCGCCGCAGCTGCCGGGCGGCCAGCCTGCGCTTCCTGCCGGTCCGGGCGGTCCGATGGGCCCCGGCGGTCCGCAGGGAGGCCCCGGTGGTCCCGGCGGCCCCATGGGCCCGGGTGGTCCTCAGATGCCAGGTGGCGGACAGAACAACGACAGCGCCGCGCGCGTGCTGTCCCTTGCCCAGCAGACGGCCGACCAGGCGATCGCGGAGGCCCGTTCCGAGGCCAACAAGATCGTCGGTGAGGCCCGCAGCCGTGCGGAGGGTCTGGAGCGGGACGCCCGCGCCAAGGCCGACGCCCTGGAGCGGGACGCACAGGAGAAGCACCGCGTCGCGATGGGCTCCCTGGAGTCCGCTCGCGCGACGCTGGAGCGCAAGGTCGAGGACCTGCGGGGCTTCGAGCGCGAGTACCGCACGCGCCTGAAGTCCTACCTGGAGAGCCAGCTGCGTCAGCTGGAGAACCAGGCGGACGACTCGCTCGCCCCGCCGCGTACTCCGGCGACCGCTTCGCTGCCTCCGTCCCCCTCGATGGCTCCCGCGGGTGCACCCGCCGGCGTGGGCACGATGGGCGGTCACCAGTCGATGGGCGGCAACGGCCACGGCATGGGCGGTCCCGGTCAGGGCGGTCCGAGCTACGGCGGGGGACAGCAGCAGATGTCCCCGGCCATGACGCAGCCGATGGCTCCGGTCCGCCCGCAGGGCGGCCCCCAGCCTCAGCAGGCGCCGTCGCCGATGCGCGGTTTCCTGATCGACGAGGACGACAACTGACCGTCTGACGGCGGCAGTCCATCGGCAGTCCGGTCGCCACGACGTGACAGGGCCGGGCCCGGGAGCGAAAGCTCCCGGGCCCGGCCCTGTTTCTGTCTCTTCGCCTGCGGGGCGGTGCCGCTGCCGTGAGCCGCTATGGCGCCGCACAGCGTCCTGAGAGCCCGCGAACCGCCGCGCTGCCCGTAGGAGCAGCCCATGGGTCTTCCGGGCTCCGGCAGGAGCAGGTGGAGCCCACAGGGCCGTGGGGACACCTTGTACGGCGGGTGCCCCCACGTGGCTCAGTGGTACAGGCTGCCGGTCACGACTTGCGGAGGCGGAACGTCAGGGCCAGTGATTCGTCCTCGAAGGGCGGGCCGAAGTCCGGGTCCGCGGACGCCGTGTCGCCGGGCGTGAAGTCCGCGGCGAGGACCTCCTCGGAGATCAGCCCGGAATGGTCGATCAGTGCCTGCTCGACTTCCTGATCCGAGGAGGACCAGAGCAGCGCGATGCGGTCCGCGACGTCGAGCCCCGAGTTCTTGCGGGCCTCCTGGATGAGGCGGATCGCGTCCCGTGCGAGACCCGCACGGCGCAGCTCGGGAGTGATCTCCAGATCCAGTGCGACGGTCGCGCCGGAGTCGGACGCCACCGACCAGCCCTCACGAGGGGTCTCGGTGATGATCACTTCTTCCGGCGAGAGGGAGACCTGCTCGCCGTCGACGTCCACTGTGGCGGTGCCCTCGCGCAGGGCAGCCGAGAGGGCTGCGGCGTCCGCGTCGGCGATCGCCCTGGCGACCTCCTGGGTGCTCTTGCCGAAACGTCGGCCCAGTGCACGGAAGTTGCCCTTGGCGGTGGTGTCGACGAGCGAACCGCCCACCTCCGAAAGACTGGCCAGCGCACTGACGTTGAGCTCTTCGGTGATCTGGTTGCGCAGGTCGGGGGAGAGCGTTTCGAAGCCGTGTGCGGCGACCAGGGCGCGGGAGAGCGGCTGACGTGTCTTCACGCCTGACTCGGCACGGGTCGCACGGCCCAGTTCGACCAGGCGCCGCACCAGAAGCATGTCCTGTGACAGCTCCGGGTCGACCCTGCTCAGGTCCGCCTCCGGCCAGTTGGCCAGATGCACCGAGTCGGGCGCCCCCGGTGTGACGGGCACGATCAGGTCCTGCCAGACGCGCTCCGTGACGAACGGGACGATGGGCGCCATCAGCCGCGTCACAGTCTCCAGGGTGTCGTGCAGGGTGCGCATGGCCCCCGCGTCGCCCTGCCAGAAGCGCCGGCGGGAACGCCGTACGTACCAGTTGGACAGATCGTCGACGAAGGTCGACAGCAGCTTTCCGGCGCGCTGGGTGTCGTAGCCCTCCATCGCCATCGTCACTTGGTCCACCAGCGCGTGCAGTTCGCTGAGCAGCCAGCGGTCGAGCAGCGGGCGGTGCTCCGGCGCGGGGTCGGCCTCGGAGGGCGACCAGGCGGACGTACGGGCGTACAGGGCCTGGAACGCAACCGTGTTCCAGTACGTCAGCAGCGTCTTGCGGACGACCTCCTGGATGGTGCCGTGGCCCACGCGGCGTGCCGCCCAGGGTGAGCCGCCGGCGGCCATGAACCAGCGCACCGCGTCCGCGCCGTGCTGGTCCATCAGCGGGATCGGCTCCAGGATGTTGCCCAGGTGCTTGGACATCTTCCGGCCGTCCTCGGCGAGGATGTGACCGAGGCAGACGACGTTCTCGTAGGAGGACTTCTCGAAGACGAGCGTGCCGACGGCCATCAGCGTGTAGAACCAGCCGCGGGTCTGGTCGATCGCCTCCGAGATGAACTGCGCCGGGTAGCGCTTCTCGAAGATCTCCTTGTTCTTGTACGGGTATCCCCACTGGGCGAAGGGCATCGAGCCCGAGTCGTACCAGGCGTCGATGACTTCGGGGACGCGGGTCGCTTCCAGCGAACAGCCCGCAGCCGGGCAGTCGAAGGTGACCTCGTCGATGTAGGGCCGGTGCGGGTCCAGTGCGGACTGGTCGCGGCCGGTCAGCCGCGTCAGCTCCGCGAGAGAGCCGACGCACGTCGAGTGCCCCTCTGCGCAACGCCAGATGGGCAGCGGCGTGCCCCAGTAGCGGTTGCGGCTGAGTGCCCAGTCGATGTTGTTGTCGAGCCAGTCGCCGAAGCGGCCGTGCTTGACCGAGTCGGGGTACCAGTTCGTGCGCTCGTTCTCCTGGAGCAGGGCGTCCTTGATCTGGGTGGTGCGGATGTACCACGACGGCTGCGCGTAGTAGAGCAGCGCGGTGTGGCAGCGCCAGCAGTGCGGATAGCTGTGCTCGTACGGCATGTGACGCAGCAGCAGGTTGCGGGCGTCCAGGTCGGCGACCAGCGCCTCGTCGGCCTTCTTGAAGAACTGCCCGCCCACCATGTGCAGGCCGTTCTCGAAGGTGCCGTCGGAGCGGACGGGGTTGACCACCGGCAGCCCGTACGCGCGGCAGGTGCGCATGTCGTCCTCACCGAACGCGGGCGACTGGTGGACGAGGCCGGTGCCGTCCTCGGTGGTGACGTAGTCCGCGTTGACGATGTAGTGGGCGTTCTCGATCTCGACGAAGTTGAACGGCCGTTCGTACCCCCAGCGCTCCATCTCGGCGCCCGTGAAGCGCTCACCGGTCGCCTCCCAGCCCTCGCCCAGCGCCTTCTGCAGCAGCGGCTCGGCGACGACGAGCTTCTCGAGGCCGTCCGTCGCGACGACGTACTCCACGTCCGGATGTGCGGCCACCGCGGTGTTGGACACGAGCGTCCACGGGGTGGTCGTCCACACCAGCAGGGCCGCCTCACCGGCGAGCGGGCCGGACGTCAGCGGGAAGCGGACGTAGACCGACGGATCGACGACCGTCTCGTAGCCCTGGGCCAGTTCGTGGTCGGACAGGCCCGTGCCGCAGCGCGGGCACCAGGGGGCGACGCGGTGGTCCTGGACCAGCAGGCCTTTCTCGTGGATCTGCTTCAGCGACCACCAGACCGACTGGACGTACTCCGGGTCCATCGTCCGGTAGGCGTCGTCCATGTCGACCCAGTAGCCCATGCGCGTCGTCAGCTCGGCGAAGGCGTCGGTGTGCCGCGTGACGGACTCGCGGCAGCGGGCGTTGAACTCCGCGATGCCGTAGTTCTCGATGTCCTGCTTGCCGTTGAAGCCCAGCTCGCGCTCCACGGCCAGCTCCACGGGCAGACCGTGGCAGTCCCATCCGGCCTTGCGTGCGACGTGGTAACCGCGCATGGTGCGGAAGCGGGGGAAGACGTCCTTGAAGACGCGGGCCTCGATGTGGTGTGCGCCGGGCATGCCGTTGGCGGTGGGCGGCCCTTCGTAGAAGACCCACTCGGGCCGTCCCTCGGACTGCTCGAGCGTGCGGGCGAAGACCTTGTTGTCCCGCCAGAAATTGAGCACTGCGTGCTCGAGGGCGGGCAGGTCGACCTGGGCTGGCACCTGGCGGTACTGCGGCATCGGGACTTCCTCCGGCGGACTGTCATCTTCCGTCGGAGGGACGAGAGCTCCCGCCGAAACGGCGGTTGTCCCGCGGTACCACCCTCCTTGGCAGCGGATGGACCACTGCCCCCTCATTGAGGTCGCGCAGCCGGTTCTACTCGCACCGGACTCCGGTGCTTTCCTCCGGCGGCTCCGGGGTGATCTTCACGTCGCGCTGGCCCCCGGGCTCACACCGTCCCCAGGTCGCTCACGGCTGCGTACGGACGCTACTCGTCCCCTTCATCGCCTTTCGCTGAACCCAGTGTACGGGCCTGCGCGGGCAGGGGTCGGCCGGTTTTCGCAGGGCCGGGCGGGGCACAACGGTTGCAGACCGGCGTGCCCCCGTTGTGGGGCACTCGCGGTCGATTTATCGTTCCGGTCACGTTTCGCGAGCAAGATCACAAAATGTGAAGGGGCAGCGGCCATGGTGGCGAGAAGGTCTGCCGCGAGAAGTTCGGCAGCTGCGAAAGAGTCCACGCAGAAGGCTGCGACCCGCGGGGCCGCTGCGGCCCGTAAGTCCCCGTCCGGGAAGAAGGCAACGCCGTCCGGGCAGAGCGCGTCCAAGAAGCCGGCAAAGAAGGCGGCGAAGAAGGCGGCGAAGAAGTCCGCGGCGGAGGGGGAGGCGCCTGCGACGAAGAGCCCGGGGAAGAAGACGACGGCCAAGAAGTCCGCCGGGAAGAAGGCCCCGGCCAAGAAGGCGGCGGCGAAGAAAGCCCCGGCCAAGAAGGCGGCGGCGAAGAAGACGACGGCCGGCAAGACAGCGGCGCCCCAGCGCGCTGCAGCGAAGACCACGGCGAAGAAGACGACAGGAGCCAAGACGGTGGCTGCGAAGAAGACTCCGGTGGCGAAGGCCGACAAGGTGCCCACAGCCCGTGCGGCAGGCGCTCCCGTCGAGCCGGAAGAGCTCGCCGTACGGGCGGGCGAGGATCCCTGGACCCCGCAGGAGGTCGAGGAGGCGCGTGGCGAGCTGGAGAGCGAGGCCGAGCGCCTGAGGGAGGAGCTGGTGGCCTCCGGCGAAGCACTGGACGGGCTCATGCGGGATTCGGGGGACGGCGCCGGGGACGACGACGCCGACACCGGCACGAAGAACATCACGCGCGAGCACGAGATGGCGCTCGCCGCCAACGCCCGCGAGATGCTCTACCAGACCGAGCGGGCCCTCGAACGCCTGGACGCCGGCACCTACGGGCTGTGCGAGAACTGCGGCAACCCGATCGGCAAGGCGCGGATGCAGGCCTTCCCCCGGGCGACGCTCTGTGTGGAGTGCAAGCAGCAGCAGGAACGCCGGTAGGCAAGGGCCGCAGGGCAGTTGGGGAAGGTGACCACGGCCGAGCGCATGTGTCGTACCCTCGTCGGGTGACAGAGGTGGAGCGGACTATCGGTACTCCTGACGAGACCACGGAAGAACCTGCCGACGGCTCACGCGGTGACGGCGTGCAGCCCGCGTCCCGGGGCAACCGGCGCATCGGAGTGCTGGTCGTGGTCGCTGCCATCGCTTACGCACTCGACCTGATCACCAAGCTGATTGTGGTGGCCGAACTGGAGCATCACGCCCCGATTCAGGTGATCGGCACGGTGCTTCAACTGGACGTCGTACGCAACCGGGGCGCCGCCTTCGGTATCGGTGAGGCGCTGACGCTCGTGCTGACGGCGATCGCCGCGGTGGTGATCGTCGTCATCGCACGGATCGCGCGCAAGCTCTACAGCACGCCGTGGGCGATCGCGCTCGGGCTGCTGCTGGGCGGGGCCTTCGGGAACCTGACCGACCGTGTGTTCCGCTCACCCGGTGTGTTCCAGGGCGCGGTCGTGGACTTCATCGCCCCCACGCACTTCGCGGTGTTCAATCTCGCCGACTCGGCGATCGTCTGCGGGGGCATCGTGATCGTGATTCTCTCCTTCCGTGGCCTCGACCCGGACGGGACGCTGCACAAGGACTGACCGTCCGACGGCGTCGCTGCGCGGACGGCATGGCCGCGAGGTGCCCGTCCGTGCGGTAAAGCACTGTCAGAGGCACGTGCGGGCGTCCGGCATACTCGATCGGGTGAGCACCCTTCCCGAAACCCGGACCCTGCCCGTACCCGACGGTCTCGAAGGTGAGCGCGTCGACGCCGCCATAGCCCGGATGTTCGGTTTCTCGCGCACCAAGGCGGCCGAACTGGCCGCCGACGGCAAGGTGTTGCTGGACGGATCCGCTGCCGGGAAGTCGGACAGGGTGCACGGCGGGGCCTGGCTGGAGGTCGAGCTGCCCGCGCCGCCGGCGCCCGTCCGGATCGTCGCCGAGCCGGTCGAGGGCATGGAGATCGTGCACGACGACGCGGACATCGTCGTGATCGTCAAGCCGGTCGGAGTCGCCGCGCATCCCAGCCCCGGCTGGAGCGGGCCGACCGTGATCGGCGGGCTCGCCGCTGCCGGATACTCCATCGCCACCTCGGGCGCCGCCGAGCGTCAGGGAATCGTGCACAGGCTGGACGTGGGTACGTCCGGGCTGATGGTCGTCGCGAAGTCCGAGCGGGCGTACACACTGCTCAAGCAGCAGTTCCGGGAGCGGACCGTGGACAAGCGGTACCACGCGCTCGTGCAGGGACATCCGGACCCGATGAGCGGGACGATCGACGCCCCCGTGGGACGCCATCCGCAGCACGACTACAAGTGGGCGGTCACCGCCGACGGTAAGCCGTCCGTGACCCACTACGACCTGATCGAGGCGTTCCGCGCCGCGAGCCTCCTCGACATCAAGCTGGAGACGGGGCGTACGCACCAGATCCGCGTGCACATGGCGGCCCACCGGCATCCCTGCGTGGGCGACATGACGTACGGCGCGGACCCGACGCTCGCCAAGCGGCTGCGGCTGGAGCGGCAGTGGCTGCACGCGGTCAGGCTCGGCTTCGAGCACCCGTCCGACGGCGGATGGGTCGAGTACGAGAGCACGTACCCGGAGGATCTGCAGGGTGCCCTGGACCGGGTGCGGGAAGAAAGCGCCTGAAGCGTGGACCAGCTCGCCCTGCTCTTCGCCCTGCTGCTCGGTGCCGTCCTCACCGTCCCGCTGGGGGACCGGACCGGGGTGCCCTCCCCGGTGCTGATGACGCTGCTGGGCGGGGTGCTGGCGCTGCTGCCGTTCGTGCCGGACGTGCAGGTGCCTCCGGAGTTCATCCTGCCGCTGGTGCTGCCGCCGCTGCTGTACGCAGCGGTGCACCGTACGAGCTGGCGGCAGTTCGCCGCGAACAAGCGGCCGATCTTCCTGCTGGCGGTCGCGCTGGTCTTCGTGACGACCGCGGCGGTGGCGGCCGTCTCCCACGCACTGGTTCCCGGGCTCGGCATCGCCGGGGCCGTCGCGCTGGGCGCCCTGGTGGCGCCGCCGGACCCGATCGCGGCGACGACCGTGGCCGGACAGCTGGGACTGCCGCGGCGGCTCGTGTCGATCCTGGAGGGCGAGGGCCTCTTCAACGACGTCACCGCGATCACGATGTACCACGTGGCGATCGCGGCGGCGGTGACCGGCACCTTCTCGGTCCCCGGGGCCGTGGGGGAGCTGGTGCTCTCCGCGCTCGTCGCCGTCGTGGTGGGGCTCGCACTGGGGTGGGCGACGAACAAGCTGGCGCTCTTCCTCGGGGACGCCACACTCCAGACAGGGCTCTCGCTGCTGGTGCCCTTCGCCTCCTACGTCCTGGCCGAGGAGCTGAAGGGCTCGGGCGTCCTGGCCGTACTGATGACGGCGCTCTACCTGTCCTCCGGACGGGCCGTGGACGCGGACGACGTGCAGGGGAGGCTGGTCGGGCAGAGCTTCTGGTCGATCGTCGACACCCTCGTGACAGGGGTGGCCTTCGGGCTGATCGGCCTCGAACTGGCAGTGGTGGTGGGTCCTGTCACCGGACGCTGGAACGAGCTGCTCCCTGCCGCTCTCGCGGTGATCGCCGCAGTCGTCGTACTGCGTCTGGCGTGGCTGCTGCCCGCCGCGTGGCTGGCCAAGCGCCTGCACCGGCGCAAGGACCTGGACGAGGACATCCCGCTCAACTGGCGTGAGACGACGGTCGTCTGGTGGGCGGGGATGCGCGGTGTGGCCTCGGTGGCGCTGGCGCTGGCCGTGCCCCTGCACGTGGCGGGAGGGGGGAGCTTCCCGGAGCGGGACGCGATCCTCTTCATCGCCTTCGCCGTCGTGCTGGCCACCCTCGTTCTGCAGGGTCTGACGCTGCCGTGGCTGGTCAAGAAGCTGCGGGTGCAGTCGGACAGCGCCGCGGAGCGGGAGCAGGAGCGGCGGCTCGCCCTGCGCTGCGCGAAGGCGGCCCGGAAGCGGCTGCGGGAGATCGAGGCCGCCGAGGAACTTCCGGAGGAGATATCCGAGGCGCTGCTGAGGCGCGCCCACGACGTCGGAGCGCGCATATCGCCGGAGATCGTCGACGAGGAGCGGCGTGAGACGCACGCGAAGCGGACGGCACGGATGAGGAAGATCCACAGGCTGAACGGGGAGCTGCTGTCGGCCGCCCGGCACGAGATCCTGGCGGCGCGCAGCGAAGCGGGTTCCGACCCCGAGGTCTGCGACAGGGTTCTCCACCAGCTCGATCTGCGCAGCTTCCGCGGCTGAAAGCGGTCAGCCGGCCGCCGCTCAGGAGAGCCGGCTCTCCTGGTGGTCCCAGTGGCCGTTCGAGGACGCCGCGAGATCCTCGGGTGCGGCGAAGCGCACCCTCGGCAGGGCGGAGGGGTGCTCGCGCTGAAGCCAGCCGATCAGGTGCTCGCGCAGGTCGCAGCGGAGCGTCCACAGGTCGTCCGAGGTGCGGGCGGAGACGGCGACGCGCACCTCGATGGTGGAGGGCGTCGTATCGGTGACGACGAGGCTCCAACTGCGGCCGTCCCAGAAGTCGTTCGCGCGTACCAGTTCCTCCGTCTTCGCGCGCAGCTCCTTGACGGGGGCGGAGTGGTCGAGTTGCAGGAAGACGGTGCCGGTCTGCTGGGGGCCGCCTCGGGACCAGTTCTCGAACGGCTTGCTGGTGAAGTACGAGACGGGCATGGTGATCCGGCGTTCGTCCCAGGTGCGCAGCACGAGGTAGGAGACGGTGATCTCGTCCACCGTGCCCATCTCGCCGTCGACGACGACCTCGTCGCCGATGCGCACCATGTCGCCGAAGGCGATCGACAGTCCCGCGAAGAGGTTGCCGAGCGTCGACTGGGCGGCGATACCGGCGACGATCCCCAGGACGCCTGCGGAGGCGAGCATCGAGGTGCCCAGCGTCTTCATCGCGGGGAACTGCAGCAGGATCGCGGAGGCCGCGATGACCACCACGACAGCGGTGACCAGCCGCTGGATCAGCGTGAGCTGGGTCTTCACGCGGCGGGCGCGCGCCGGGTCGTGCGCCACCCCCGCGTAACGGGCCGTGGCCGTCTCGACGATGGCGGCGAGGATGCGCAGCGCCAGCCAGGCGGCGGCGCCGATGAGGATGATGTGCAGCCAGAGGTTGACGGTCGGCTGGTCGCGGCGGGCGATCTCGGCGTACTCGTAGAAGCCGTTGAGCAGCGCGACGAAGACCACGGCCTGAAGCGGCACGCGCCCGCGGCGCAGCAGCCCCCACAGCGGGGTCTCGGGGCGGCGGGCGTCCATCCGGCGCAGGAACCGGTCGGTGGCCCAGGCGACGGCGAACGCGAGCACGAGCGCACCGCCGAAAACGATGAGCGGTCGAAGCACGTTCTCCATGACTGGCTGACTCCTAGGGGGATCGGCGGGCACCCACGACCGTACCTGCCACCATGGGCGGGGTCCCGGCCTGGAAGAAGGCTGCCGACGCTATGTGAGGGAAGTGACATTTTGGCCACCGTCGTGCTGTTCCACTCCGTATACGGGCTGAGACCCGCTGTGCACGAGGCTGCGGCGCGTCTGCGGGCCGCCGGGCACGAGGTGCACACCCCCGACCTCTTCGAGGGGCGTACGGCGGACACGGTCGAGGAGGCCATGGAGCTGAAGGACGAGATCGGCCGGGACGAACTGCTGATGCGGGCGGTGACCGTCACCGCGCCGCTGTCCGAGCGGGGCCTGGTCTACGCGGGGTTCTCACTCGGTGGCTCGATCGCTCAGAACCTCGCCCTCGCGGACACCCGTGCGCGGGCGCTGCTGCTCATGCACGGGACTTCGGACATCGCCGAGGACGCCGCTGTGGACGAGCTTCCCGTACAGCTGCACGTCGCCGAGCCTGATCCCTTCGAGCCGCACGACTGGCTGAACGCCTGGTACCTGCGGATGCAGCGGGCGGGGGCGGACGTGGAGATCTTCCGGTATGCGGGGGCCGGGCACCTCTTCACCGACGAGGGGCTCGACGATTTCGACGGCGAGGCGGTGGAGCAGATGTGGCGCACGGCGCTGGGCTTCCTGTCGGAGTTCTGACGCTGCGCGCGGGCGGCGCGGGGACGACGGCTGGACGCCCCGGCGGCCCGGAAGAGCCCCGGTTCCGGCGGGACTTCCCCCGGAATGCTCAGCCGGGGGAAGTCCGTCATGAGTGCCTGCTGTTCGCCCGCGCCGGCGGTCCGGTTCAGCCGCGCAGCGGAGCGTCGGCCTCTTCGAGACGCTGGCTGCCGGAGAGCGTGCGGTAGGAGCGGCGTACCCCGGTGGTGGCGTCCTGCTCCTCCTTGGCGGAGAGCACGAAGTAGTCCATCTGCGCCCGTTCGGCGTCGATGTCGAGGACCCCGTAGCCGTGCGAGTCCATGTCGAGCCACTTCACGTGCCTGTTGGTGGCCCTGACGGCCGCCTCGGCCACGGACGAGACGGTGTCGGGGGCGACGCCGAGAATGTCGTCCAGGTTGTCCGAGGTCACGGACGCGACGACGAACTCCGTGGCCACGGGGGCGTCTTCGGGGTAGGTCGCCGCCTTGACCGGCACCTCGTTGGCGAAGGCCATGTGGATGTCACCGGTGAGGAACACCGTGTTGCCGATCCCCTGGTCGCGAAGGTGGGTCAGCAGTTCGCGGCGGTCGTCCGTGTAACCGTCCCACTGGTCGACGTTGAGGGCGAGCCCCTCCTGCGGGATGCCCAGCAACTCCGCGAGCGGGCCCAGGAGATGGGCGGGGACGGCGCCGAAGGCGACGGGCGAGATCATCACCGAGGTGCCGACCATGCGCCAGCGGGCGGTGGAGGAGGAGAGGCCCGCCTTGAGCCAGTCGAGCTGCTTGCGCCCGGTGATGGTGCGGTCCGGGTCGTCGATCACGTCGCCGTCACCGAAGCTCGCCTGCTGATCGCGGAAGGAGCGCAGGTCCAGCAGGTGCAGATCGGCGAGCCGGCCGAACTTGAGGCGCCGGTAGGTGGTGCCTTCGGTGGACGGACGTACCGGCATCCACTCGAAGTACGCCTGCTTCGCGGCGCGTACGCGATCCGCCCACTCGCCCTCTTCGCCGGGGGTGTGGTTCCCTGCGCCCCCGGACCACGTGTCGTTGGCGACCTCGTGGTCGTCCCACATCGCGACGACAGGGTGCGCGGCGTGCATGGCCTGCAGGTCGGGGTCGAGTTTGTGGTGGGCGTGCCGGACGCGGTAGTCGGCGAGGCTGAGGGTCTCGTGCTCCGGCTGGACGGTGCGGACGACGTCGCCCTCGAGCGGGTACTCCTGGTGTCCGTACTCGTATATGTAGTCGCCGAGATGGATGACCGCGTGCAGGTCGTCGCGGGCTGCCAGGTGCCTGTAGGAGGCGAAGTACCCGGCCTCGTAGTGGGAGCAGGAGACCACGCCGGCGCGGAAATTGGCGGCGTCCGCGTCGTCGGCGGGAGTGGTACGGGTGCGGCCGGCGGGGGAGCCGGCCTCGCCGGCGGCGAAGCGGAACCAGTACGCGGTGGCGGGCTGCAGGCCGCGGACGTCGGCCTTGACGGTGTGGTCGGCGGCGGCGTCGGTGGTCACGGTGCCGTGGGCGACGACGTGCTCGAAGCCCTCGTCCTCGGCGACCTGCCAGGTCACCTTGACGGGGCTGCCCTTGCCGGAGCCCGGCACGGCCTCTGCGGACGGTGTGACGCGCGTCCACAGCAGGACGCCGTCGGGGAGGGGATCGCCGGAGGCCACGCCGTGCAGGAACGCGGGGCCTTCGGCGGCGTGTGCGCTGGGGAGTCCGCCCGCGAGGGGCAGCAGGGCCGCCGATGCGGCGGTGGCCGCGACGACAGTGCGGCGCCGGGGATGTCCGGACGCGGGTCTGACTCCGGGGACAGAGGTGTGAGGTCTGCTATGGGTGTCGGTCACGGAGCCTGATGTTACGCACAAGTAGCCCCAACGGGCAGACCGCAGGCAAGAGTTCGCCTGCCCGTCGGGGTCCGTTCCGGCCACGGTCCGGCCACCGTTCGCAGGGTGCGGCCGCCGGGTTCCTCAGCGCCGGGCGGGGGGCCGCGGCGACACCGGCCGCGGCCCCCCGCCCGGGATGCTCACTGCTTGGGAGCGGTGAGCTTCACGCCCAGCTTCTTCAGTTCGGCCGGGAGCTGCGACTGCTCGACGTCCTTGCCGTCGATGCGGATGGTCGGGGTTCCCTTGACCTTGCCCTTGTTGAAGTCCTCGACCATGTTCAGCGCCCACTTGTCGTAGGTGCCGTCCTCGACCGCCTTCTTGAACTCGGCGTTGCCCTTCAGCTCGGGCACGGAGTCGGCGACCTTCAGCAGGTAGGAGTCGTCGGCGAACTTGTCCTGCGTCTCCTCAGGGTGGAACTCCTTGCTGTACAGCTTCTCGTGGTAGGCGAGGAACGCGTCCTCGCTCACGTCGAGGGATGCCCCCAGGGCGCTGATGGCGGTCTTGGAGCCGGCGCCGCCGACGTTGCCGTCGATCAGGTCGCCGAAGTGCATCTTGATCTTGTACTCGCCCTTGCCGGTCCCGTCGGTGAGGACCTTGCCGATGCCCTGCTCGAACTGGGCGCACGCCGGGCAGCGCAGGTCCTCGTACACGTCGACGGTCTTCTTCGCGCCCTCGTCGCCGATCAGCACGCCCGTGCCCGAACTGCCCGTGACGTTGGCCGGCTTGACGAGCTTCTGCTCCTTCGCCGCTTCCCAGCCGCTGGGCTCGTTCAGCTTGGTGATGCCGTAGAAGATGCCGCCGGCCACCGCGAGGACGCCGACGACCGACACGCCGACGACGATCTGGCGGCGCATCTTCTCCTTCTTCGCCTGCCGTTCGCGTTCGGCCCGCAGACGCTCGCGGGCGGCACGCTTGGCTTCCTGGCTGTTGCGCTTGCTCATGGGTTTCTTCTCCGTGTGACGTCACGTCGTGCGTGGGGGAAGGGTGGACGGTTCAGTACCCGGCTCGGCTTGTGCGGCCTGACGTTCGTACTGCGCACTCGGGACTCGCGGTGGCGGAACCGTTCGCGGAGCCGGGTGCGTACGCAGCGGTCGGGTCCTGGAACCCTCGGGCTCGGATCTCAGGCCGCGGGCGTGAGCGACGGCGGGCCGCGCCGGTGCACGCTGTGGGTGAGCAGCGGGAGAGTGCGGGGAGCCACCGGAGCCGCCGACCAGGGTGCCGGTGCCGGAGACCCCTGCGCGCACGTGCCGCGCCAGGCGGCGAACGCCACGCGCAGCGGCCGGAAAGCGGCCACGGAAGCGGCGCGCAGCAGTCCGGCGAGCGCCGCCTCGCCGCGCCGCAGCCAGGCCGCGGCGACCAGTCCCACGGCGATGTGCGCGGCGAGCAGCAGGAAGGGCGTCGTGGACGGAGCCGCGTCCCACGGCCCGGCGGGCAGCCCCTCGGACAGGGACCGGGCGCCGTGACGCCCCTCCGCGGCGACGCGCGCCAGGGGAGTGCCGAAGCTGCCGCCGCCGCACAGCAGGTCCACCCCGACCGAGCGCAGCGGTCCGGTGACGGGGCCGCCCGCCTGTCCGTAGCAGGTGTGCTGCCCGCTGGTGAAGACGGTGTCGGCGAGCAGCTCCAGCGGGATCAGCAGGGCGGCGATGCGTCCGTAGCCGCGCTCGCGGTCCGCCAGGGCGAAGGCCAGCAGGAAGATCACGCCGCCGACGGCGAGCAGCGGGGCGAGAGGCAGCGGCATCCCGGAGAGCAGTACGTGGGCTCCGGCGGACAGGGTGACGCACAGCACGGTGAAGACGACCGCCCGTACTGTCCGTATGCCCGCCGCGTCCATGTCCATCGCCGGGAAAGTGTGCCACGGGGAGGGCTAAGAGGTCCCTAAAGATGCACGGACGTTTCCTCCGCTCCTCCCCGCGGGGCCGTCACGGGTTCTGGAGACCGGGTATCCGGCCGTTGCGGAAGAGGTCGACGAAGATCTGGTGGTCCCGGCGGGTGGCCGAACCGTACTCGTGGGCGAATTCGACGAGCAGCTCCGGGAAGCCCTCCTCGTCCTCGGCGATCGCCGCGTCGATGGCGTTCTCCGTGGAGAACGGCACCAGCGAGTGGCCGCTCTCGTCGTCGGCGGCGGCGTGCATGGTGGCGGTGGCCCGGCCGAGGTCGCCGACGACCTGGGTGATCGCGCCCAGCTCGTCCAGGTCCGTCCAGTCGAGGTCGACGGCGTAGGGCGAGACCTCCGCGACGAGCTGGCCGACGCCGTCCAGCTCCGTCCAGCCGAGCCAGGGGTCGGCGTGCGCCTGGAGGGCGCGCTGGGAGATCACCGTGCGGTGGCCCTCGTGCCGGAAGTATCCGCGGATCTCCGGGTCGGTGATGTGCCTGGAGACCGCGGGTGTCTGCGCCTGCTTCATGTAGATGACCAGGTCGTTCTCCAGGGCGTCGCTGTGCCCCTCCAGCAGGATGTTGTACGACGGCAGCCCGGCGCTCCCGATGCCGACGCCGCGCCGCCCCACGACGTCCTTGACGCGGTAGGCGTCGGAGCGGAACCGGGTGCTGCCGGGGAGCGTGCCGATGTAGGTGTCGAAGGCCTCCAGCACCTTGCCGCGGGTACCGGAGTCCAGCTCGACGGCTCCGCCGCCGGGCGTGAACCTGCGCTCCCAGTCCCGGACTTCGGTCATCGTCTCGAGCAGGCCGAACCGGGTGTTGGACCGGGCGGAGCGCAGCGCGGCGAGCACGGGACCCCGGGCCGTGTCGAGGGTGAGGGACGGCACGTCCTCGTTCTCGGCGTCGCCGGCCAGGGCGCGGATGCGGTCGCGGTAGGCGGCGGCGTACGTGCGCACCAGGCCGGAGATCTGGCCGTCGCTGAGCGCCTTGGTGTAACCGAGCAGCGCCACGGAGGCCGCGAACCGCTTGAGGTCCCAGGTGAACGGCCCGACGAAGGCCTCGTCGAAGTCGTTGACGTTGAAGACGAGACGGCCGTTGGCGTCCATGTACGTGCCGAAGTTCTCGGCGTGCAGGTCTCCGTGGATCCAGACCCTGCCCGTGCGGTCGTCGAGGTAGGGGCCGGTGTGCTTGCCGGACTCCCCGTCGGCGGCCGTGGCGTCGGCGTAGAAGAGGCAGGCGGTGCCCCGGTAGAAGGCGAAGGCGGAGGCGGCCATCTTGCGGAACTTGACCTGGAAGGCCGCCGGGTCGGCGGCCAGCAGCTCACCGAAGGCGCGGTCGAAGACCTCGAGAATGCGCTCGGCGCGATTGTCCGCGGTGCCGTCCTGCTGCGTTGCCATGGGGGTGCCCTTCCGAGTGGGATGCCGTCGGCTCGTTGACGCGTTCAGCTGACTGACCAGCAGCGGCAACGTACCGGGTGGCCGCTCGCACGCTTCAACGGGCGGGGCGGCGGAGGAGTGCCTGCAGACGTCCGGGCCGGCACGGGCCGGACCGGAAGGCCACATTCCGGGGGTAGTTGGGGCCGGGTGCGCAGACACGGGATGTCGGTGCCGGGACGTAGACTCCGGAGCCGTTCCAGCAATCTGCCCGGAGGTGTCCCGCGCCGTGACCCAGCAGCCGTTCACACATCTGCACGTGCACACTCAGTATTCGCTGCTGGACGGCGCGGCGCGGCTGAAGGACATGTTCAAGGCCTGTCAGGACATGGGCATGTCGCACATCGCGATGACCGACCACGGCAACCTCCACGGCGCCTACGACTTCTTCCACCAGGCGAAAGACGCGGGGGTCACCCCCGTCATGGGCATCGAGGCGTACGTCGCGCCGGACCACCGCCGCAACATGCGCCCGGTCAAGTGGGGCACGCCGCACCAGAAGCGGGACGACGTCTCCGGTAACGGTGCGTACACGCACATGACCATGTGGGCCCGGGACAAGGAGGGCCTGCACAACCTCTTCCGCGCGCAGTCCCGCGCCAGCCTCGAGGGCTTCTTCCGCAAGCCCCGCATGGACCGCGAGCTGCTCGCCGAGTACGCGCAGGGGATGATGGCCACCACCGGCTGCCCCTCCGGCGAGGTGAGCACGAAGATCCGCCTCGGGCAGATGGACGAGGCGGTCCAGGCGGCCGGGGAGTTCCAGGACATCTTCGGCAAGGAGAACTTCTTCGTCGAGCTGATGGACCACGGCATCGACATCGACAAGCGGGCGCGGGCCGGCCTGGAAGAGGTCGCGAAGAAGATCGACGCCCCGTTCGTCGTCACCAACGACTCGCACTACACCTACGAACGTGAGTCGTCGGCGCACGACACCCTGCTGTGCATCCAGACGGGCAGCAACCTCTCCGACCCGGACCGCTTCCGCTTCGACGGCGCCGGTTACTACCTGAAGTCCGCGGAGGAGATGTACGCCATCGACTCCTCGGAGGAGTGGCAGCAGGGCTGCCGCAACACCCAGCTGCTCATCGCCGAACGCGTCGACACGGCCGGCATGTTCGAGACGAAGAACCTGATGCCGCGCTTCGACGTGCCCCAGGGGTACGACGAGGTCTCCTGGTTCAAGGAGGAGGTCAAGCGGGGCATGGCCCGCCGCTACCCCGGCGGCGTCCCGCAGGACCGCCAGGAGCTCGTGGAGTACGAGATGGACGTCATCGTCTCCATGGGCTTCCCCGCCTACTTCCTCGTGGTCGCCGACTTCATCAACTGGGCGAAGGACAACGGCATCGCGGTGGGCCCCGGCCGCGGCTCGGCGGCGGGCTCGATCGTCTCCTACGCCATGGGCATCACCGACCTCGATCCGGTGACGCACGGGCTGATCTTCGAGCGGTTCCTCAACCCCGAGCGCGTCACCATGCCCGACGTCGACATCGACTTCGACGAGCGCAGGCGCGGCGACGTCATCCGGTACGTGACGGAGAAGTACGGCGCCGACAAGGTCGCCATGATCGGCACGTACGGCACCATCAAGGCCAAGAACGCCATCAAGGACTCGGCCCGCGTGCTCGGTTACCCGTACGCGATGGGCGACCGCATCACCAAGGCGATGCCCGCGGACGTCCTCGGCAAGGGCCTCCCGCTGTCCGGGATCACCGACAAGGACCACCCGCGCTACAGCGAGGCGGGCGAGATCCGCTCGATGTACGAGAACGAGCCGGACGTCACCAAGGTGATCGACGCGGCACGCGGCATCGAGGGCCTGGTGCGGCAGATGGGCGTGCACGCGGCGGGCGTGATCATGTCCAGCGAGAAGCTGATCGACCACGTGCCGGTCTTCTCCCCGAAGAACGACGGCGTCGTCGTGACGCAGTGGGACTACCCCAGCTGTGAGGCGCTGGGCCTGCTCAAGATGGACTTCCTGGGCCTGCGCAACCTCACGATCATGGACGACGCGGTCAAGATGATCCGCAAGAACAAGGACGTCGACCTCAGGCTCCTCGATCTTCCGCTCGACGACCCCAAGACCTTCGAACTGCTCTGCCGCGGCGACACACTCGGGGTCTTCCAGTTCGACGGCGGCCCCATGCGCTCCCTGCTGCGCATGATGAAGCCCGACAACTTCGAGGACATCTCCGCCGTCTCGGCGCTGTACCGGCCCGGCCCCATGGGCATGAACAGCCACATCAACTACGCGCTGCGCAAGAACGGCCAGCAGGAGATCACCCCGATCCACCCGGAGCTGGAGGAGCCCCTCAAAGAGGTCCTCGACATCACCTACGGCCTGATCGTCTATCAGGAGCAGGTGCAGAAGGCCGCGCAGGTGCTGGCGGGCTACTCCCTCGGCCAGGCCGACCTGCTCCGCCGCGCCATGGGCAAGAAGAAGAAGGAGGTTCTCGACAAGGAGTTCGTGAACTTCCAGAAGGGCATGCGCGACAACGGCTACTCGGACGACGCCGTGCAGGCCGTCTGGGACGTCCTGGTGCCCTTCGCGGGCTACGCCTTCAACAAGGCGCACTCCTCGGCGTACGGGCTGGTCACGTACTGGACGGCCTATCTGAAGGCCAACTACCCCGCGGAGTACATGTCGGCGCTGCTCACCTCGGTGCGCGACGACAAGGACAAGTCGGCGGTCTACCTCAACGAGTGCCGCAAGATGGGCATCAAGGTCCTCCCGCCGGACGTCAACGAGTCGGAGGCCAACTTCACCTCGCGGGACGACCAGACCATCGTCTTCGGTCTCACCGCCGTGCGGAACGTCGGACAGAACGTGGTCGACTCGATCGTCAAGTGCCGCAAGGCGAAAGGGAAGTACTCCTCCTTCCCCGACTTCCTCGACAAGGTGGAAGCGGTCGTCTGCAACAAGCGCACCGTCGAATCGCTGATCAAGGCCGGTGCGTTCGACGAGATGGGGCACACCCGCAAGGGACTGACCGCCCAGTTCGAGCCGATGATCGACAACGTGGTGCAGGTCAAACGCAAGGAGGCCGAGGGCCAGTTCGACCTCTTCGGCGACCTCGGCGGCGACGGCGGAGACGACTCGCCGGGCTTCGGGCTGGACGTCACCTTCTCCGAGGAGGAGTGGGAGAAGACCTACCTCCTCGCGCAGGAGCGGGAGATGCTCGGGCTCTACGTCTCCGACCATCCCCTCTTCGGCCTGGAGCACGTCCTCAACGACAAGGCGGACGCGGCGATCGCCCAACTGACCGGCGGCGACTACTCCGACGGGGCCATCGTCACCATCGGCGGCATCATCTCCGGGCTGCAGCGCAAGATGACGAAGCAGGGCAACGCCTGGGCGATCGCCACCGTCGAGGACCTGGCCGGCTCGATCGACTGCATGTTCTTCCCCGCCACCTACCAGCTGGTCTCCACCCAACTGGTCGAGGACGCCGTGGTGTTCGTCAAGGGGCGGCTGGACAAGCGGGAGGACGTGCCCCGGCTCGTCGCGATGGAGCTGATGATCCCGGACCTGAGCGAGGCGTCGGCCAGCGCCCCCGTCACCATCACCATCCCGACGGTGAAGATCACGCCGCCGCTGGTGGAGAAGCTGGGCGAAGTGCTCACCCACCACCGCGGATCGAGCGAGGTGCGCGTCCGTCTGCAGGGTGCGCGCAAGACGACGGTGCTCCGTCTGGACCGGCACCGCGTCACACCCGACCCCGCTCTCTTCGGCGACCTCAAGGAGCTGCTCGGCCCCTCCTGCATGGCGGGTTGAGCGGCAGGTACGGGAGGAGGGCGGCCCCGGGGCTGGGGCCGCCCTCTCCTTCGTGCGCGCCGATGTGCGGTGCCCAAGGGCACAGGTGGTTTCAGTCGGACTTCGTTGACCTCTGCCCCCGCAGGGTCAGTTGTGGCCGAAGCGCCGCTGGTGCTTGCGTGCCACGTCTGCGGGACTGGCTGTCCGTCCCGACGACGGACGCTGCTGCCGGCCCTCTGCAGCACCGTCCTGGCTCGCGCTCTGATCGCGGTCGACTGCCTCGGCCTTTCTCTGACTGCGGTCTTGGTTCCTGCCCTTGGTCATGATCGCCTCCTGGGGACCGTTGAACGTTGGGCCGAAATCAGCCTGGCATGCGGGAAAGAAGCGCGCATTCCGAACAATCGGTGCGAGTGAGGCGGTTCTTCGCGCCTCCGTGTTCCCACCACCCCGCTGTCGCCACGCCGATGATCGGGGCCCCGCCGAATAGCCCTGTACGGTCGGGCAGACTCGAAGGAAACGCAGCCTCGGCTGTGCTCGTGACCGAGAGTGGGTGGAACGTGGATCGCTGCGTCGTCCTGGTGGATGCCGGGTACCTGTTGGGCGCCGCCGCGAGTCTGCTGGCGGGGGAGCCGATGCGCTCCCGGATCAGCGTGGACCATGCGGCCCTGATCCGCGGGCTGCGTGAACGCGCCGAGGCCGACACCCAGTGTGACCTTCTGCGGATCTACTGGTTCGACGGTGCCCCGGACCGGGTGCCGCAGCCCGAGCACCGCAGGCTCCGCGTGATGCCGCGCGTGACGGTGCGGCTGGGCGCTCTGACCAGAAGCGACGGCCGATGGGCGCAGAAGGGCGTCGACGCGGCGATGCACGCCGAGCTCACCGAACTGGCCCGTAACCGCGCCTGCTCCGACATCGTGCTCGTCACCGGCGACGGGGACCTGCTGCCCGGTCTGATGTCCGCGAAGGAACACGGCGTCGCAGTGCACCTGTGGGCCGTTCAGGCGGCGGACGGCGACTACAACCAGTCCGAGGATCTGGTCGCCGAGGCCGACGAGCGGCGCGTACTGGACCGCAGCTGGATCACGGAGGCCGTACGGGCCACGGAGCCGCCCGGCGTCTGCGCTCCCCAGTCCGCCTCCCGCCCGGAGATCGCCGCGATCCTCTCCGCGCCGCTGCCGGAGACCGCGAAGAACGGAAGCGCGCGTGCCACCCCCGCCCCGCCCACCCCCCAGGGCGGCCCGGCGGCCCCGGCGGCGACACCGCCGGACGGGCAGGGCTCCGAAGCCGCCGGGGAGCCCGCCGCGACGCCGTCCACCGAAGACGAGCAGGACGAGAGCGCCGGTACGGGCAGGAACGCCACCGGAGTGCCCACTCCGAAGGACCTCGCGGGGCTCGGCCGCCCCCAGCCCACGGGCGCCACCCAGTCCACGCCGCCGGGAGCCACGCTGCGCTGGTCCTCCGAACGGGGCTGGGTGGAGCGGGGAACACCGGGGGAGAGCCCGGAGATCGCGGCCCTGCCCACCCTCGCCCAGCTGACGACCGCAGAACAGCGCTGGGCGGACCGCGAGGAGGACATCACCGCTGTCAGCGGCGACCCCTTCGAGGTCGGACAGGTCTTCGCCCGCCGCTGGCAGGAGCGGCTCTCGGCGCCCGCGAACGTCCAGACGCTCGCAGGGGAGTACCCGCGCATCCCGCACCGCATCGACGGAGAGCTCCTGCGCTACGCCGCGCGCTTCGGGCTGCTCGCGCACAAGGACGACCAGATCGACGAGCACGACCGGTACGCGATCCGGGCGGGCTTCTGGCGTGAGATCGACGCCCCCGTGACGGGCCAGCCGGCTCCCGCGGAGGACACCGCGGTCTCCGACTGAGTGCCCGCCGCCCGCCCGGGGCCCTGACCGCAAGGCCCGTTGTCGGGGCGGCCCGCGCCGCAGCGTAGGCTCTTCGCTCGTGGGAACCGGCACACGGCAGCAGGAAGTCGACGGCGTCGAGACACGGACGCGGGCCGCCGTGCGCATAGCCGGTCTGGTCAAGACCTATCCGGCGGGCAGAAGCCGCCGGGGTGAGTCCCGCACTCCCGTACGTGCCTGTGACGGCGTGAGCTTCCGTGTGCGGCCCGGCGAGATCTTCGGCCTGCTCGGCCCCAACGGGGCGGGGAAGTCGACCGTCGTCAGACAGCTCACGGGCCTGCTCCGCCCGGACGCGGGCGCCGTCGAAGTGCTCGGCCACGATCTCGTCCGGCATCCGGAACGGGCGGCGAGGCTGCTGGCCTATCTCGGCCAGGAGTCGACCGCGCTGGACGAACTGACGGTGGCCCTCGCCGCGGAGACGACGGCACGCCTCCGCGGTCTCGACGCCTCCGCCGCGCGACGCGAACGCGACGCCGTGCTGGACGAGCTGGGCCTGGCGGAGATCGCCGGACGTCCCCTGAAGAAGCTCTCCGGCGGGCAGCGCCGGCTGGCGTGCGTCGCGGCGGCACTCGTGGGGCGGCGGCCCCTGCTCGTGCTGGACGAGCCGACCACCGGCATGGACCCGCTGGCGCGGCGCGCCGTGTGGGCGGCCGTCGACCGGCGGCGCACCGAGGACGCGGCGACCGTGGTGCTGGTGACGCACAACGTCATCGAGGCCGAGACGGTGCTGGACCGGGTGGCGGTGCTCGACCGGGGCCGGGTGATCGCGTGCGACACTCCGGGCGGGCTGAAGGCGCTGGTCGGCGACGACGTACGGCTGGACCTGGTCTGGCGGGACAGCCCGCCGCCCGACGACCCCCGGCTCGCCGGACTGGCGGCACGCGCCACCGTCTCGGGACGTCGCTGGACGCTGCGGATGACGCCCGAGGCCGCGCGTGAGGCGGTCTCCGCCGTGACGACCGGTCCGGCCTTCGCGGCTCTGGACGACTTCTCGCTGGCCACCCCCAGCCTGGAGGACGTGTACCTGTCGCTGGGCGGCAGCGGGGAAGGTCTGGTGAAGCTGTGAGCACGGCCGCGACATCTCAGGCGGCACGAACGGCCCGGGCAGCACGGGCGGCGGCCCGGGCGGGCCGGGCCGTACGGGACGAGGCCGCGGCGGACGACGGGCAGGTCCCGGCCGCTCCGGGCACGGTGCCGGTCCAGGCCGGTCCGGGGACGGAGGCGCTCGCCGAGCCGCCCGCACCGCTCGCACCCCGCGTCCGGCTGTGGCCCGCCCTGAGTGCCGTCTACCGCGCGCAGCTGTCGCGGGCCCGGGTCGCCCGCATCCCGCTCCTGTTCGTGGCGACGTTCCAGTCGCTGGGAATCATGGTGCTGATGAGGGGCGTCGTGGACGGCGGCCCGGAATCGCGTGCGGTCGTCGCCGGGTCGAGCGTCCTCGTGGTGGCGTTCGTCGCGCTGAATCTGCTCGCGCAGTACTTCGGCCAGCTGCGTGCCGGCGGCGGGCTCGACCACTACGCGACGCTGCCGGTGCCCGCTGCGGCGGTCGTGCTGGGGGCGGCCGGGGCGTACGCGTCGTTCACCGTGCCGGGGGTTCTCGTCACCGCGGTCGCCGGCGGGCTCCTGTACCAGCTGCCGCTCAGCGGACTGTGGGTGCTCGCGGCCGTCGTCCCGCTGGCGGGTGCCGCGCTCGCAGGGCTGGGCGCGGCGCTGGGCCTGCTGGCGCCCAGACCGGAACTCGCCACACTCTGCGGTCAGCTGGGCATGTCGGCGGCGCTGCTGCTGGGCGTGCTCCCGGGCGGGCAGCTGCCCGGGCCGGTGTCTCTGCTGCGGGACCTGCTGCCGTCGACGTACGGGGTCGAAGCCCTGGCCCGCGGTTTCCAGGCCCGGCCCGACTGGGGGCACGCAGGACTGGACCTGGGGGTGTGCGCGGCCGTCGGTGTGGCTTCCCTGGCGCTTGCGACGTGGGCGTACCGGCGGGCGGCGGTGCGTTGAACAGCAACTGCCGTCCCACAGGTGATGTCATCTGCCGCCCGCTGCCCGAACAGGCGGCCGTCCCTGGCACGATGGCGTCGTGAACGCACCGACGCCTTCATCACCCGATCCAGCACGCCCAGGGCGCTCCCACCGCAACGACGGCGGGGGAGCGCGGTCGCGGCCGGCCGGACAACAGCCCGCACACCCGCACGGCACTCCCGGCGGCCCGTACGGCGCTGAGGCGCCCTACGGCTCCTACGGGGGACAGGGCTCCTACGGCTTCCGCGACTCCTACGGCGGGAACGACCCGTACGGCGGTGGCCAGTACGGGGGTGACCCGCACGGTGGCGGCCAGTACGGGGGTGACCCGTACGGCAGTGATTCGCACGGCGGGAACGACTCCCGCGGCGGTGACCCGTACGGCGGCCCGAGCGAGCACGGCGCCCACGTCCCGTCGTATCCGGAAGAGGCGGAGGCAGGCGGCCCGGGGGCGCGGCGCGAGGCTTTCGATGGACTGCTGTGCGCCCTCGTCGTGACCGTGCTCGGCGTGGGCCTCGGACTGATGTGGCTGTGGCTGGCGCCGCGGGTGCCGCTGGTCACCGTCGACGGTGCCGTCTTCCTCAAGGACCCGGAGGGCGAGGAGGCCATCGGTGCGGACGGTACGTTCGTGCTCCTGGCCGTCGGCTTCGGCGTGGTGACGGGAGCGCTGGCCTTCCTGCGCAGCCGCGGAGGCGGCGTCGGTCTCGTGGTCGGGCTGGCGGTCGGCGCCCTGCTGGGGTCCGTACTGGCGTGGCGGCTCGGCGTGTGGCTCGGCCCCGACACGGACCTGGTCGCGGCGGCGAAGGCCGCCGGCGCGGGAAAGACGTTCGACGGGCCGCTGAAACTGCAGGCGAAGAGTGCGCTGCTCGTGTGGCCGCTGCTGGCACTCATCGTGCATCTGACGCTGACCGGGCTGTTCGGGAAGCGCGATCCGGAGCCCGAGGACCCGCACTACCCGCCGCCGGGCGCCGACGGCTCAGCGCACAGCTGGTAGCGGGAGCCGGGCCGCCGGTGGAGGAATCCCGCCGGGTGTACGGAGCCCCGCCGGTGGCGGGCGGCACCCCGGCGACCGGCCGGGGGTGGGGCGGCGTCACACGACCGGCCGGGTGGGCGGCAGCGCACCGCGGCCCGCAGTGCCTCACGCACCACCCGTACGAGCGATGGGTGCCGTGACCGCCCCCGTGAGTGCGGCCAGGTCGCCCGGAGCCAGCTCGATCTCCAGCCCGCGGCGGCCCGCCGAGACACAGACGGTTCCGTGGCCGAGAGCCGAGGCGTCGAGAACTGTGGGGAGCTGCTTGCGCTGTCCCAGTGGTGAGACGCCACCCAGCACGTATCCCGTCGTACGTTCGACCGCCGCCGGATCGGCCATGGCGGCCCGCTTGCCGCCGGCCGCCGAAGCCAGGGCCTTGAGGTCGAGCGAGGCGGAGACGGGGACGACGGCCACCGTCAGCGCCCCGTCGACCTGCGCCACCAGAGTCTTGAAGACCCTTTCGGGCGGCATGCCCAGGGCTTCCGCGGCTTCGGCGCCGTAGGAGGGCGCCGCAGGATCGTGCTCGTAGGAGTGGGTGGTGAACTCCACACCGGCGCGTGTGGCGGCGAGGGTCGCCGGTGTCGCCGACGACTGCTGCCGTTGCTTCTTCTTCGCCATCTGCTGCCGTGTCCCGCCTTCGGTCTGCCTGCGACCTGTGATCCGGCCTCTGATCCCACCGGTGACCCGCTGCCCCTGCCGTGCCCCGCTCGTTCCGGACGCCCGTCCCGGCCCCGCCCCGCCGCCCCGGCCGGGCCTCGCCGCCGAGGTGCGCGGCGGACGCTCACCTTCAACAGAGGCTCGGCCGGGCTCAGTTCGGGCTGGTCGGCTCCCGCGTGAGTTCCGCCGCCGGCAGCGAGGGGAGCTTCCCGATGACTGCCGTCTCCCGGCGCAGCAGCTTCAGTTCGTCGGCCAGCCGTGTCGCCGTGTCCGGTGCCTGGAGCAGCCGCTGCTTGGTCGGGGTGTCCAGGATGGTCGCCGCGGCCACGAGGTAGGAGACGACCGACGGGTCGTCCGGCAGTTCCTGTCCCGCGGCGAGTGTCCGCTCCCGGGCGCTGGCGAGGCGTTTCTGGTAGGCGCGGAAGGCACGCAGCACACCGGAGGCCAGCGCTCCGGCGCCGTCGCCCTCCTCCTCCGGCAACTCCTCGATCTCGCCCATGAGGTAGGGGCCGCCGGCGTTCACCGAATGGAGCCGGAAGCGGGTCGTGCCGGTGGCCAGCACTTCGTACCCCGAACCGGCCGAGGACTGCTCGTCCTCCACCGAGGCGTCGTCGACGCCCGCACCGGTTCCGCCTGCCGCTCCGGGAGGATTCGCTCCGGGAGAGGTGCCGCCCGCGCCGCCCGAACGCTCGCGGATGGTCGAGGCGTCGGCGATGCAGCCCACGGCGTAGAAGGACGCCATGGGGTCCGGGCCGAAACCGGCGGTCGGGTCGGCACCGGGGGACGGAGCCGACCCGGGCAGCCCCGTCGAGGTCTGGGCGACCTCGCGGCCGTCCCGGATGGCCACGACGCCGAAGCGGCGCGGTGCGTCCTCGGGGATCTCCAGCAGGTCCCGCATCAGCGCGCGGTACCGCTGCTCGAAGATGTTCAACGGCAGCACCAGGCCAGGGAACAGCACCGAGTTGAGCGGGAAGAGCGGAAGCGCGGTTGTCACAACGAGTAAGCCTAAAGCCTTCGGGGCGTGTCGGGGGCGCCTGGGCGATCAGGGAGTTTCCCGCCGGGGCCGGGGCGGACCTGCGGCGGGCCTCCGCGTGACATGCGCGCGGATCGGCCCGCCTCGGTCTGCGCCGGTCCGTCCGCTGTCCGCTGTCTGTCCGGGCGTACATCCGTCCGCTGTTCTTCCGGGCGGACATCCGTCCGCCACGATTTACCCGGAGCCCGCCGCCTCACTGACGGCGCAGCAGCCGGGTCGCCCCCGTCGCGACCGTCGTTGCGAGGACCCAGCCCAGCATGATCATGCAGGCCGCGATCCACTGGTGGAACCCCGCCGGGTTCCAGGCGGTGTCCTGCCCGAAGGTGATGACGGGAAGCAGCAGGTCCAGCGCGTAGAGAGCGGCGTTCCAGTGCGGCGACTCCCCGCCCTTGAGCGGCGCGGGCCGATTCGCGCCGAAGAACAGGGCGCTCGCCGCCCACAGCACGGCCATCCACAGCGCGGCCTGCGCGGGCCGGTACCCGTAGGCGACCGTCCAGTCCTGGAGGTAGCCCCACACCTTCCCCACCAGCGGCAGGGTCTCCCGGCGGCGGCGCTGCTTGGCGAGCAGCACGGCGCGGGCGTTGGTGTCCTCACCGCAGTTGCGGTACATCAGCGCCAACTGCTCGTATGGGAGCGGCGAATACTCGGGGGTGGCGGCCGCGAGCCACTGGAGGCGTTCGCGGACGTTGAAGTGGCCCTCCTTGGGGATGGCCTGCTGGTAGGTGAAGCCCGCCATCCACAGCCGCTGGTCACGGGGCCAGCTGCCGACCCGGTCCAGTAACTTCTCCACGGCGGCGCCCGAGAGCACGACCAGGCCGCGTTCCGGGGCGCGCGGTGTGAAGTTCAGCTCCGGCGTCTGGATGCGGCGCAGCGAGAGCTCCTGGTCCCGCTGGAGTTCGAAGCGGGCGTTCTCGATGACGAGCGAGGAGCCGAACCGTCCGTCGTCCAGCACCATCCCGCCCGTGCACTCGAAGTGCCGGGTACGCCAGCGGCTCGTGCTGTCGGAGGTGAAGGGGACGGGGGTGCCGGCCGCGGGTGTGGCTCCCATGATCTGCGGCGAGCGGCTGCGGTTGGCGTCGGCGAAGCTGGCGACGTGCTCGACGGTCATCTGCGGGGCGTACAGCGCGTAGCGGCCGTTGCGGTTGCGCAGCACCGTCCCGAACATGTGCAGGGAACTGCCGATGGTCGCGCCGCGGAGGCTGAATTCGCCGTCGGTCATCAGCAGGCTCGCCTGGAGTTCCTGGGAGACGTTGATGCCGTCCGCGGCGACGGCCCGGTTCCGGCGGCCGCTGCCGATCGTCGCCTCGTTGAGCATCAGGTCGGTGCCGATGGTGGCGTCGGTGAGTTTGACGCCCTCGGGTATGGAGCAGCGCGGCAGGTGCAGGTCGCCGTCGGTGGTCAGCCGGGCGGCCTCCAGGCGCGGTATGTAGCAGTCGACGAGGCGTGCGGTGTGGATGCGCGCCTCGGCCATCCGCACCTCCGAGTCGAAACGGCACTGCCGCAGTTCGAAGTACGGCTCGATCGCGCCGCCCGAGAGGTCCAGCACGTCCGTGATCTGGGCACCCGCCAGGTGCAGTGAGGCGACGCGGCCCAGGAGCGGCGGCGGGCCGTGCAGCAGGAGCAGAGAGATGACGCGTGCGCGGACGGTGCGGTCCGGGCCCCATACGTGGTCGCCGTTGGGGTCGTCCAGCTCGGCCTCGCCCGTGCGCAGGTCGTACGCACTGCCGTTGAGGAACGCCTGCCACATGCCCCACTCGGCTCTCGTGAGCCATGAAGGCGGTTCTCTGGACTCCAGGTCCTCGCTCACCGGGTTGCTTCCCCCTTGGTCCGTGACTGTCCGGTCTGTGGTTGTCCGGTCTGTGACTGTGCTGGTCGGGACGGTCTCCGGGCCCCGCCCCGGCGTCCGTACCGCTTCATTCCCTCTCCGTGACCGTATGAACGCTTGAGGCGACGATCGTCTCCTGGGAGGGCGTATCACTCACTGATACGGAAGCCCGGTGCGTGGACGCCGTCTGAGAGACTGGATCCGTGATCTCCCGAATCGACCTGCGCGGTTCCGCCCTCTCCGCAGACGGCGGGATCGACCGTGACCTGCTGCCCCGTGCCGAGCTCGACGTCGAGGCCGCCCTGGAGAAGGTGCGGCCCATCTGTGAGGACGTCCGGCATCGTGGCACAGCGGCGCTCGTCGAGTACGCGCAGCGGTTCGACGGCGTGACGCTGGAGCGTGTGCGCGTTCCCCGGGAGGCGCTGGCCGACGCGCTGGAACAGCTGGACCCGGACGTACGGGCGGCGCTGGAGGAGTCGGTGCGCAGGGCCCGCATCGTCCACCGTGAGCAGCGGCGCAGCGACTCGACGGTGAACGTCGTGCCCGGCGGCACCGTCACCGAGCGCTGGGTCCCGGTCGAGCGAGTGGGGCTCTACGTGCCGGGCGGCCGAGCCGTCTACCCGTCCTCCGTGGTGATGAACGTGGTGCCCGCGCAGGAGGCGGGCGTCGGCTCGCTGGCGGTCACGTCGCCGCCGCAGCCCGAGTCCGGCGGCCTGCCGCACCCGACGATCCTGGCGGCGTGCGAGCTGCTCGGCGTCGACGAGGTGTACGCGGCGGGCGGGGCACAGGCCGTGGCGATGTTCGCCTACGGGACCGACGAGTGCCGGCCCGCACAGCTGGTGACCGGGCCCGGCAACATCTACGTGGCGGCCGCCAAGCGGCTGCTCAAGGGCCGTATCGGCATCGACTCCGAGGCCGGCCCCACCGAGATCGCCGTCCTCGCCGACTCCACCGCCGACCCCGCGCACGTGGCCGCGGACCTCGTCAGCCAGGCCGAGCACGACACCGTGGCCGCAGCCGTGCTGGTCACCCCCTCCGTGGAGCTGGCCGAAGCGGTGGAGGGCGAGCTGAAGGAGCAGGTCGCTCGCGCGCGCCACCGCGAGCGGATCAGCGAGGCGCTGGCGGGACGCCAGTCGGGCATCGTGCTCGTCGACTCCCTCGAGGACGGCCTCGCCGTGGTGAACGCCTACGCCGCCGAACACCTGGAGATCCAGACGCAGGACGCCGCGGACTGGGCGGCCCGCGTACGCAACGCGGGTGCCGTCTTCGTCGGCCCCTACGCGCCGGTCTCGCTCGGCGACTACTGCGCCGGCTCCAACCACGTGCTCCCGACGGGCGGTTGTGCCTGCCACTCCTCGGGTCTGTCCGTGCAGTCCTTCCTGCGCGGCATCCACGTCGTGGACTACACGCGCGACGCACTCGCGGAGGTCACGCACCACGTCGTGGCCCTCGCGGAGGCGGAGGACCTGCCCGCGCACGGGACGGCGCTGAAGGCAAGGTTCGAGTGGAAGGTGCCGCAGAGCAAGTGACCGGCATGGAAGCGCTCCCCATCCGGGACGAGTTGCGAGGCAAGTCCCCGTACGGCGCCCCTCAGCTGGACGTGCCCGTACGGCTGAACACGAACGAGAACCCCTATCCACTGCCCGAGGAGCTCGTACAGCGCATCGGCGAACGCGTCACCGAAGCCGCACGCACCCTCAACCGCTATCCCGACCGGGACGCGGTCGAGCTGCGCTCCGCCCTGGCCGGATACCTGAGCCGTGCCACCGGATTCGATGTGGGGCGGGAGCAGATCTGGGCCGCCAACGGCTCCAACGAGATCATCCAGCAGCTGCTGCAGACCTTCGGCGGACCGGGGCGTACGGCGATCGGCTTCGAGCCCTCCTACTCGATGCACGGACTCATCGCCCGCGGCACCGGCACGGGCTGGCTGTCGGGGCCGCGCCGTGCGGACTTCACCATCGACACACCGGCAGCGGTACGTGCCATCGGGGAGCGGCGGCCCGATGTGGTCTTCGTCTGCTCCCCGAACAACCCCACGGGCACCGCAGTCGACCGCGAGACCGTGCTCGCGCTGTACGAGGCGGCGCAGGCGGCCAAGCCGTCCATGGTGATCGTCGACGAGGCGTACGGCGAGTTCTCGCACCGCCCCTCGCTGCTGCCGCTGCTGGAGGGACGCCCGAACCTCGTGGTGACCCGTACGATGTCCAAGGCGTTCGGTGCGGCGGGGCTCAGGCTCGGCTACCTCGCCGCGGATCCCGGCGTCGTCGACGCGGTGCAGCTTGTCCGTCTGCCGTACCACCTCTCGGCGGTCACACAGGCCACCGCGCTGGCCGCCCTCGAACACACCGGCACGCTGCTCGGGTACGTGAACCGGCTCAAGGACGAGCGGGACCGTCTGGTGCGGGAGTTGCGCGCGACGGGCTGCGAAGTCACCGAGTCGGACGCCAACTTCGTCCAGTTCGGCCGCTTCGACGACGCGCACGCCACGTGGCAGGCCCTGCTGGAGCACGGCGTACTCGTCCGGGACAACGGCGTACCGGGCCGGCTGAGGGTTACGGCCGGTACGCCCGAAGAGAACGACGCGTTCCTCGACGCGGTACGCGCAGTGACTAAGGAGACCCCTCGATGACTCTGGCTCGCGTGGGCCGCGTCGAGCGCACCACCAAGGAGACCTCGGTTCTCGTCGAGATCAACCTCGACGGCACGGGGAAGGTGGATGTCGCGACAGGCGTCGGCTTCTACGACCACATGCTCGACCAGCTCGGCCGGCACGGCCTCTTCGACCTGTCGGTCAAGACCGAGGGCGACCTGCACATCGACAGCCACCACACCATCGAGGACACCTCCCTCGCGCTCGGCGCCGCCTTCAAGCAGGCCCTCGGCGACAAGCGGGGCATCGTGCGCTTCGCCGATTCGTCGGTGCCGCTGGACGAATCGCTGGCACGGGTGACCGTCGACCTGTCGGGACGTCCGTACCTGGTGCACACCGAACCCGAGGGCATGGCGCCCATGATCGGCGAGTACGACACGACGATGACGCGGCACATCCTGGAGTCCTTCGTCGCGCAGGCGCAGGTCGCCCTGCACGTGCACGTCCCGTACGGGCGCAACGCGCACCACATCGTGGAGTGCCAGTTCAAGGCGCTGGCCCGCGCTCTGCGCTACGCGAGCGAGATCGACCCCCGGCAGAGCGGTATCCCCTCGACGAAGGGCGCGCTGTGACGGGCCTTGCGGCGGTTCTCATCTTCGTCGGCCTCTTCCTGCTGGGCGGCGCCATCTCCTTCTGGCGGCAGAAGCTGCCGAAGAGCGTCGTCGCCGTCCTCGGCAGCGGCGCGCTCCTCGCGCTGCTGGCCGGTGTCCTGCGACTGGAGGTGTGGTCATGAGCGGACGCAAGCGCGTCGTGGTCTTCGACTACGGCTTCGGCAACGTGCGTTCGGCCGAACGGGCCCTCGCACGGGCGGGCGCGGACGTCGAGATCACCGGCGACTACGACGCCTCCATGGAGGCCGACGGGCTGCTGGTGCCCGGTGTCGGAGCCTTCGCCGCCTGCATGGCCGGGCTCCGGGAGGCCCGCGGCGACTGGATCGTCGAGCGTCGTCTGGCCGGTGGACGCCCGGTGATGGGCATCTGCGTGGGCATGCAGATCCTCTTCTCGCGGGGCATCGAGCACGGAGTCGAAGCGGACGGCTTGGGCGAATGGCCCGGCACGGTCGGGCCGCTGAAGGCCGACGCCGACCACACGGTGCCCCACATGGGCTGGAACACGGTGGAACCCGCGGAGGGTTCGCGGCTCTTCGCCGGGCTGGACGGGGAGGCGCGCTACTACTTCGTCCACTCCTACGCCGTCCACGACTGGGAACTGACGTCGACGAACCCGGCGATGCGCGCACCCCTGGTCAGCTGGGCCGAGCACGGTGCACCGTTCGTCGCAGCCGTGGAGAACGGTCCGCTCTGGGCGACCCAGTTCCACCCCGAGAAGTCAGGTGACGCAGGCGCCCGGCTGCTCGCCAACTGGACCGCCACACTCTGACGCCGGGGCGGCGGAGGGCTGTCGTTCCGCCCGTCGCGCGCCGCCCTTTCCGCCCCGCAGCACCAGTCCCTTCGACGCCGGAGATGCCGAACGTGTCCGAATCCCCCCGAGAGCCCGCCCGTACGCTGGAGCTCCTCCCCGCCGTCGACGTCCGTGACGGACAGGCCGTACGCCTCGTGCACGGCGAATCCGGCTCCGAGACGGCCTACGGCGACCCGCTGCAGGCAGCCCTCGCCTGGCAGAGCGCCGGAGCCGAGTGGCTGCACCTCGTGGACCTGGACGCCGCGTTCGGCACGGGCGACAACCGTGCCCGCATCGCCGAGGTCACCCGCGCCATGGAGATCAAGGTCGAACTGTCGGGCGGCATCCGCGACGACGACACCCTCGCCGCGGCCCTCGCCACCGGCTGCCGCCGGGTCAACCTCGGGACAGCCGCGCTGGAGACGCCCGAGTGGGTCGCCAAGGTCATCGCAGAGCACGGCGACAAGATCGCCGTCGGCCTGGACGTCCGGGGGACGACGCTGCGCGGCCGTGGCTGGACGCGGGACGGCGGCGACCTGTACGAGACCCTGGAGCGGCTCGACGCGGAAGGCTGCGCCCGCTACGTGGTGACCGACATCAACAAGGACGGCACCCTCAAGGGCCCCAATCTGGAGCTGCTGCGGAACGTCTGCGCCGCGACGGACCGTCCCGTCGTCGCCTCGGGCGGTGTCTCCTCCCTCGACGATCTGCGCGCCATCGCCGGGTTGGTGCCGGAGGGCGTCGAAGGGGCGATCGTGGGGAAGGCCCTCTACGCCAAGGCGTTCACCCTGGAAGAGGCTTTGGAGGCCGTCTCGTCATGACCCCGCCCGAACCGCGTGACATCGAGCGTTTCCAGTCCGGCAGCCCCTGGGAGGAGTCGATCGGGTTCTCGGGCGCGGTCGCGGCGGGCGACCGGGTGCTCGTGGCCGGGACGCTTCCCCTCGCCGAGGGCGGGGAGCTGATGGGCGAAGGCTCTCCCTACGAGCAGACGAAGGCCGCCTTCGGCAACGCGCTGAAGGCCCTGGCCTCCTTCGGCCTCGACGCCTCCTCGGTGATCCGCACGCGGATGTACCTCACGCATGCGCGCGACGTGGAGTTCGCGGGCCGCGCCCACCGGGAGATCTTCGAAGAGGTACGTCCTGCCGCCACGGTGGTGATCGTCTCCGGCTTCGTCGACTCCCGGGTGCTGGTGGAAGTGGAACTGGAGGCGTTCCGCGGCGGCGCGTAGAGCGCGCCACGGGGAGGCGGGGCGTTGCAGCAACTGCCTTGTCCGCGCCTGAAGTTCTTGTCGAACCGAGTCACCGCATCTGCAAGGAGCAAGCACAGCATGTCCGTGGCCGTACGAGTCATCCCCTGCCTGGACGTGGACGCCGGCCGGGTCGTCAAGGGCGTCAACTTCAAGAACCTGCGCGACGCCGGTGACCCGGTCGAGATGGCGAAGGTCTACGACGCGGAAGGCGCCGACGAGTTGACCTTCCTCGACATCACGGCGTCCTCCTCGGACCGGGAGACCACGTACGACGTCGTGCGGCGCACGGCCGAGCAGGTCTTCATCCCGCTGACGGTCGGCGGCGGCGTCCGCACGGGCGACGACGTGAACAGGCTGCTGCGGGCGGGCGCCGACAAGGTCGGGGTCAACACCGCGGCGATCGCCCGGCCCGAACTCATCCGTGAGATCGCCGAACGCTTCGGCCGCCAGGTGCTCGTGCTGTCCGTGGACGCGCGGCGGTGCGGCGAAGGCACCTCCACGCCGTCGGGCTTCGAGGTCACCACGCACGGCGGGCGGAAGGGTACGGGCATCGACGCCGTCGAATGGGCGCACAGGGCAGGGGAGTTGGGAGCCGGGGAAATCCTGCTGAACTCCATGGACGCCGACGGCACCAAGGACGGCTACGACACGGCGATGATCGAAGCGGTACGCAAGCAGGTGACGATCCCCGTGATCGCCTCGGGCGGCGCCGGACGGCTGGAGCACTTCCCCGCGGCGGTCTCCGCCGGGGCGGACGCGGTGCTCGCCGCCTCGGTCTTCCACTTCGGCGACCTGCGCATCGGCGAGGTCAAGGACACGCTGCGCAGCGCGGGTCACCCGGTGCGCTGAACGTACGGCGACGGTCGTCCACCTGTGGCGTGAACATCAACGTGCTGACCCGCATACGTCCATGAACGACCGCACTGCACCGGACCCTTCCACCGTCGCATGGGACCACCCCGGCACGCGTACGGCCCTCGGCGCGTGGCTCGCACAGCATGTGGTCAAGTCACTGGGCCGGCTGGGCGCGTGGGTCGCTCTGGTCTTGCCCGACCCGGACAACCCGGAGAGAACGGCGTCGCCGAAGGAGCCGGGGGTGATCCTCAAGCGATGGAACCGCGTCGTGCGGAAGGGCTTCGAGGACGAGCTGTGGTACGCGGGTGATCCGCGCTTCGCGGTGGTGGTGGCCAAGCCGGGGCTCCGGTCGATGGGATACGCGCGGCAGCCCAGCGGCTTCGATCCGCGAACCTCTCCGCGCCGCCGCGGACTCAGTCCGGAGGCCCGCCGGAGGGCTCTGGCCATCGGCGCACGGCTCGGCCCGGAGCGCGGTGAGAGCCGCAGCCGGAGCGGTCAGGGCCGGCCGACACCCCCGAGGGCGCGCCGGAGATACGAACGGTTCCGGGCGCCGCCGGCGGCGCATAGGCTGCCGCGCATGAGCAGGGTGAACGACGTCGGCGGGCAGACGGGCTTCGGACCTGTCGTACCGGAGGAGGACGAACCCGTCTTCCACGCGGACTGGGAGGCGCGGGTGTACGCGCTGAACACCGCGCTGGTGCGGCGGGGCGTCTACAGCCTCGACGAGTTCCGCGACGCCATCGAACGCATGCCGCCGCAGGACTACTTGACCGCTTCGTACTACGAACGCTGGCTCCACGCGATCGAGGAGCTCACCGGCCGGCAGGGCGTGGCCGGCGATGAGTGAGAGCGGGGCACGGCCCGCTCGCTACTCCCCGGGCGACCGGGTCCGTACCCGCGCCGTCGACCCCGACCGGCACACGCGGCTGCCGCGCTACGCACGCGGCCGCACGGGACGGATCGTCGCCGTCACGGGGAGCTGGCCGCTGGCCGACGACGTGGCCCGGCGCCGTGCAGAGCCGGACGTCGAGCCGCGTGTCGAGCCCGTCTACACCGTCGCGTTCGCCGCCCGCGACCTGTGGGGCGAGGGGGACCACGAGGTGACGCTGGATCTGTGGCAGTCGTATCTGGAGCCGTACGAGGAGGTCTGACATGAGCGGAACGCACACCGGCAACCCGGTTGCGGCGCGGGTGCGCCGCCTGGAGGAGCGGCTCATCGCGGACGGGCTGGTGACGGACGGCGAACTGGACGCCGTCCTCACGGCGGTGCTGGACGGCGCGTCGCCGCTCAACGGCGCCCGGATCGTCGCCCGCGCCTGGACCGACGCGGGCTTCCGCGACAGGCTGCTCGCAGACGCCAACGGGGCGCTGCCCGAGGTCGGTCTCTCCATGGCGGGCGGGCTGCAGGAACAGCGGCTGAAGGTCGTCGCCAACTCCCCGGGCCGGCACAACGTGTTGGTGTGCACGCTGTGCAGCTGCTACCCGGTGGCACTGCTGGGCCCGTCCCCGTCCTGGTACAAGAGCGAGGCCTACCGCTCCCGAGTGGTCCGCGAACCCCGGGCCGTACTGGCGGAGTTCGGCTTCGACGTACCGGAGACCACCGAGATCACGGTGTGGGACTCCAGTGCCGAGAGCCGCTACCTGGTGCTCCCTCGACGCCCGGACGGGACAGAGGAGTTGAGCGAGGAGGAACTGGCCGGCCTGGTCACCCGCGAAGGACTCATCGGCACCGCGGCCGTCTGAGCGCGGAGCGCGTCCGGCGCCCGCGGTCCGGTACCGGTCGCGTCCGGCGCCCGCGGTCCGGTACCGGTGGAACCGGTGGGCGATTCAGCCCGTGCCGGCCTCGCCGTGGCGCACCGCCCGCAGGTACTCGCGGTTCATCGAGGAGATGGAGAAGAGCGGGATGTCCTTCGGACAGGCCGTCGCGCATTCGCCGGCCAACGTGCAGCCGCCGAAGCCCTCTTCGTCCATCTGCTCCACCATCTGCACGACACGGGACTCCCGTTCGGGCGCTCCCTGCGGCAGTGCGGCCAGATGGTTGACCTTGGCCGAAGTGAAGAGCATGGCCGAACCGTTGGGGCACGCGGCCACGCACGCGCCGCAGCCGATGCACTCGGCGTGCTCGAACGCCGTCTCCGCGGCGGGCTTCGGCACGGGCGTGGCGTGTGCGTCCGGCGCGGAGCCGGTCGGCACCGTGATGTAGCCGCCCGCGCCGATGACACGGTCGAACGCTCCGCGGTCCACCACGAGGTCCTTCACCACGGGGAAGGCCGAGGCACGCCACGGTTCGATGTCGATGGTGTCGCCGTCGTCGAAGTGCCGCATGTGCAACTGGCAGGCGGTGGTGCGTTCCGGCCCGTGGGCCTGCCCGTTGATGACCATTCCGCAAGCGCCGCAGATGCCTTCGCGGCAGTCGTGGTCGAAGGCGACGGGTTCCTCGCCGCGCTCGGTCAGCTCCTCGTTGAGCGTGTCCAGCATCTCCAGGAAGGACATCTCCGGTGAGATGCCGTCCACTTGGTAGGTGCGCATGCCGCCGGGGGAGCCGGCGTCGGCCTGGCGCCAGATGTTCAGGGTGAGCCTCATGCGTAGCTCCGCTGCGTGGGGTGTACGTATTCGAAGACCAGGTGCTCCTTGTGCAGGACGGGCGGAGTGCCGGTACCGGTGTGCTCCCAGGCGGCGGCGTAGGCGAACTCCTCGTCGTCGCGGCGTGCTTCGTCGTCAGGTGTACGGCTCTCCTCACGGAAGTGGCCGCCGCAGGACTCGGTGCGGTGCAGAGCGTCCAGACACATGAGTTCGGCGAGTTCGAGATGGTCGGAGATCCGGTTGGCCTTCTCCAGCGACTGGTTGAGCCCTTCGCCGGTGCCGGGCACGCTGACGCGGCGCCAGAACTCCTCGCGCAGGGACGGAATCCGCTCCAGGGCCTTGCGCAGGCCGGTGTCCGTCCGGGCCATCCCGCATTCGTCCCAGAGGAGTTCGCCCAGCTCCTTGTGGAAGGACTCGGGGGTGCGGTCCCCGCCGACGCTCAGCAGGCCCTCCAGACGTGCGGTGACGGAGCCGACGGCTTCGGCCACCGCCGGGTGTCCGTCGGGCACCTCGTCGTGCGGGTGGCGTGCCAGGAAGTCACCGAGGGTGGCGGGCAGCACGAAGTAGCCGTCGGCGAGGCCCTGCATCAGCGCGGACGCGCCCAGCCGGTTCGCCCCGTGGTCGGAGAAGTTGGCCTCGCCGATCGCGAACAGCCCCGGCACGGTGGTCTGCAGGTCGTAGTCCACCCACAGTCCGCCCATCGTGTAGTGGATCGCGGGGTAGATGCGCATGGGGGTGGTGTACGGGTCCTCGGCGGTGATCCGCTCGTACATCTCGAAGAGGTTGCCGTACTTCTCCTCGACCGCTTCGCGGCCCATCCGGGCGATGGCGTCGGCGAAGTCGAGGTAGACGCCCTGGCCGCCGGGACCGACGCCGCGGCCCTCGTCGCAGACCTTCTTCGCGGCGCGTGAGGCGATGTCGCGCGGCACGAGGTTGCCGAAGGCGGGATACGTCCGCTCCAGGTAGTAGTCCCGCTCGTCCTCGGGGATCTGCTCGGGCGGGCGTTCGTCGCCGCGGGTGCCGGGCACCCAGATGCGTCCGTCGTTGCGCAACGACTCGCTCATCAGGGTGAGTTTGGACTGGTGGTCCCCGGAGCGCGGGATGCAGGTGGGGTGGATCTGGGTGAAGCAGGGGTTGGCGAAGTACGCGCCGCGCCGGTGCGCGCGCCAGACGGCGGTGGCGTTGGAGTTCTTGGCGTTGGTGGAGAGGTGGAAGACGTTGCCGTATCCGCCGGTGGCGAGGACGACGGCGTCACCGAAATAGGTGTCGATGCGTCCGGTGACGAGGTCGCGGGCGACGATGCCGCGGGCCCTTCCGCCGATCACGATCAGGTCGAGCATCTCGGTACGCGGGTGCATCTCCACGTTGCCGGACGCGATCTGGCGGGAGAGGGCCTGGTAGGCGCCGAGCAGCAGCTGCTGACCCGTCTGGCCGCGGGCGTAGAACGTGCGCGACACCTGCACCCCGCCGAACGAACGGGTGTCGAGCAGGCCCCCGTACTCGCGGGCGAAGGGCACGCCCTGTGCGACGCACTGGTCGATGATCTCGACGGAGATCTGCGCGAGGCGGTGCACGTTGGACTCGCGGGCGCGGAAGTCGCCGCCCTTCACCGTGTCGTAGAAGAGGCGGTGCACCGAGTCGCCGTCGTTGCGGTAGTTCTTCGCGGCGTTGATGCCGCCCTGCGCGGCGATGGAGTGCGCGCGGCGCGGGGAGTCCTGATAGCAGAACTGCACTACGCGGTAACCCTGTTCGGCCAGCGTGGCGCCGGCGGAGCCGCCCGCCAGACCCGTACCGACGACGATCACGGTGTACTTGCGGCGGTTGGCCGGGTTGACGAGTGCCGCGTCGAAGCGGCGCGTGTCCCAGCGCCCGGCGACGGGGCCGGAGGGCGCCTTCGTGTCGCGGACGGGCTCGCCGGTGCGGTAGCCGAGGTAGTCCAGGTGACGGTTCATGCCGGTCAGCCCACCAATCCGGTCATCACGCCGAGGGGTACGGAGACGAAGCCCAGTGTCAGCACGAGCGCCAGCGCGTTCGCGGTGGCCTTCAGCGCCCGGTCCCGGCGGGCCCGACCGGCTCCGAGCGTCTGGGCGGCGCTCCAGAAGCCGTGCCGGATGTGGAACCCCAGGGCGAGCATCGCCGCGAGGTAGACCGTGTTGCCGTACCAGGTGGAGAAGGTCGCGAGGACGTTCTCGTACGGACGTCCCTGCACCGCGTTCTCGTTGACGGTCAGCGTGGTCAGGTCCAGCAGATGCCACACGACGAACAGGCCCAGGATGACCCCGCCCCACCGCATCGTGCGCGTGGCGTAGCTCGCGCGGGGCCGCTTGTGGACGTACCGCTGCGGCCGTGCGGCGCGGTCGCGGCGGCTGAGCTGGTACGCGGAGACGGCGTGGGCGACGACGGCCGCCAGCAGCACCACCCGCACCAGCCACAGGAACCACTCGTGGTGGAGGAGCGGTTCACCGATGGTGCGCAGCCAGTGCGCGTAGCCGTTGAACTCGGCCGCCCCGAAGAAGATCTTCAGATTGCCGAGCATGTGCACGACCAGGTACAGCAGCATGATCAGGCCGCTGACCGCCATGACGGCCTTCTTGCCGATGGTCGAGCGCCACAGCATTCCCGGCCACGTCCTCGGCCGCCGAGGCGTGCCGGACGGTTCACGAGCCGGTGGACGGGTCCCTGTCGCCGTTGCCATGGGGCCGACGTTAAGGACGTCCCGGCGATTAGTCCAAGAGAGGCTGGAGCTGCATTCCATAGCTGCTGCCTATTGCGCCCTATGCTCGTGCCATGCAGCTGCACCAGCTCCGCTACTTCACCGCCGTCGCCGACGCCCGGCACTTCACCCGTGCCGCCGAGGCCGTACACGTGGCGCAGCCGTCCCTGTCGCAGCAGATCCGCGCCCTGGAGCGGGAGCTGGGCGCCGAGCTGTTCCACCGGGCCCGCGGTCACATCGGCCTCACCGACGCAGGGGAGGCCCTGCTGCCCCTCGCCCGGCGCATCCTCGCCGACGCCGAGACGGCGCGCCGCGAGGTGCAGGAGGTCGCCCGGCTGCGCAGCGGACGGGTACGGCTCGGGGCGCCGCCGAGCCTCTGCGCAAGCCTCGTCCCCGACGTGCTGCGTGACTTCCACGCCCGCTACCCCGGCGTCGAGCTCCACGTCCACGAGGGCGGCTCGCAGGACCTGGTCCGCGTCCTCGCGGAAGGCGAGCTCGACCTCGCGCTCGTCATCACCCCACTCCCCGTCCAGGGCCCTGCGCTGACCACCGCCGAGCTGCTGCGCGAAGAGCTGGTCGCCGTCTCCGCCCCCGATGAGCCCCCGCCGGTCCGACGGCGCACCCTGCGCGTCACGGACCTCCGCGAGCACCCGCTGGCGATGTTCCGGCGCGGCTACGACCTGCGGGAGTTCACGCTCGCCGCCTGCCGCGCCGAGGGATTCGAGCCCGAATTCACCGTCGAGGGCGGTGAGATGGACGCCGTACTCGGCTTCGTACGGGCGGGGCTCGGCATCGCCGTGGTGCCCCGCATGGTCGCCGACCGCTCGGGCCTGCGCGTCACGCCGTTCACGCGCCCCGGACTGCACCGCACGATCTCGGTGGCGCACCGCAGCGACGTCTCACCGCCGCGCGCGGCACGCGAACTCCAGCACATCATCGAGCGTTCGGTGCAGCGGCAGGCCCGGCCCCGGGGCGGACGACCGGGCTGACGGTTCGGGGAGGCCGGAGGCTCAGGGTCGGCTTCGACGCCGTGGCCAAGCTCAGCAGCCTCAAGCTCAGCAGCCTCCAGCGGGCCCTGCCTACGGCCGCACGACGAACCGGTAGACCTGGGAATCGCGGCTCTGGAATCCCAGCCGTTCGTACAGCCGATTCGCTGCCTGCCGGGACGGATGCGAAGTGAGGTCGACGGTCCGGGCCCCAGCCGCTTCGGCCAGGCGCAGGGCCTCCCTGGTCAGCTCCGCTCCCACACCGTGACCCCGGGCCGCGTCGTCGACCACGACATCTTCGATGCGGCTCCGCAGCCCTGACGGCAGCGGAAACATGATCAGCGTCAGCATGCCGACCGCCCGGCCTTCGGCCCGGGCCAGCAGCAGAGTGTTGGCATCACTGCGCACCAGCCGGTCCACCGACTCGTGGTCGGGCGCACCGGCCGAACTCGAAAGCTGGGGCAGCAGGCGCGTGACTGCTTCGACCACCTCGTCGGTCGCCTCGCGGACGACCTCCACCTCGACGCTCATGATCGTGAACCCTATCGACAGGCGCCCGGAGCACAGCGGTCCACCGCGTACCGGAGCTCAGCGCCGGCACAGAACCTCTGCGTCCGCTGCGAGTCCGCCGTACCGGCGCCCGGCCCTGAGTGAGCCTCAGATCCCCAACTGCGACTCGTGCGCCCGCGCGACGGCCTCCTTCTCGCCGTCCGTTTCCACCCGCGCGACGCGCTGGCGCCCCGAGGTGTACAGCACCAGCTCGTTGGGCTCCCCGGTGACGGTGACGACCGGCGTGCCCTTACGGGCCACGACCGTCTGCCCGTTGGGACGGCGCAGCACCAGTCCCACCGGCGACTTGCGGCCGAAGATGCGGGCCGTCCCCTCCAGCCGCTTCCACAGCGCCTCCTGGAAGACGGAGTCCAGCTCGCGGGGAGTCCAGTCGAGGGCGGCACGGCGGACGTCCTCGGCGTGGATGTAGAACTCGATGGTGTTCGCGGCCTCGTCGATCTGCTTGAGCGCGAAGGGGGACGAGCGGGGCGGTCCGGTGCGGATGAGCTGGATCAGCTCCTCGTACGGCTTGGCGGTGAACTCCCCGTGCACCCGGTCCCGGCGCTGCGCGAGCGGCTTGATGAGGGCTCCGGCGGCCGCGTCGGCACGGCGCTCCCGTACGACCACGTGCGCGGCCAGGTCCCGGGCCTTCCAGCCTTCGCACAGGGTCGGGGCCTCCGGCCCGCTGCTCTCCAACAGATCGGCCAGGATGAGACGTTCACGCTTCGCATGGGTCGACATGCCGCCAAGGGTACGACTGGTGGCCCGCGTCGGCGGCGATTTGGGGCGCCACGCCCCCAACTGCCCGATAACCGGCGCCGGCCGGGACCCGGCACACCGGGTTCCGGGGCCGGGGAGGCGGGCCCCGTAACGGGCAGCGGATCGGGACAGGGGCGGACGTGGGGGTCCCGGCGGCCACGTCCGTCCCCGGAGCAGTCGGCGGGGCGCACGGTGCGGCTTCGAGGGGTCCCCCGATGCGGGACAATGGCCCCATGCCTGCACGACCCTCCGCCACCGCACTCGACCCCGCGATCGCCGCGCGCCTCAAGCGCAACGCCGACGGTCTCTTCCCCGCCATCGCCCAGCAGTACGACACCGGCGAGGTGCTGATGCTCGGGTGGATGGACGACGAGGCGCTGCACCGGACGCTCACGACCGGCCGCGCCACCTACTTCAGCCGCAGCCGCCGCGAGTACTGGGCCAAGGGCGACACGTCGGGGCATGTGCAGCACGTGCGGTCGGTCGCCCTCGACTGCGACGGCGACACGGTGCTCGTCAAGGTCGACCAGGTCGGGGCCGCCTGCCACACCGGTGACCGCACCTGCTTCGACGCCGGTGAACTGGCTCCGGCCCTGCCTGCGGCGTCGGAACCGTCACGGGACGAGCGGTCACCGCGGACCGCTGACGGCCACTAAGGTCACCGAGCATGACGACTCCGGATCTCCACGCCTTCCGAACCCTCGCGAAGGACCGCAGGGTCATCCCCGTGACCCGTCGCCTGCTCGTCGACTGCGACACCCCCATCGCGCTGTACCGCAAACTCGCCGCCGAACGGACCGGGACGTTCCTGCTGGAGTCGGCGGAGAACAACCGGACGTGGTCCCGCTACTCCTTCGTCGGCGTGCGCAGCGCCGCCACCCTCACGGTGCGCGACGGGTCGGCCCAGTGGCTCGGCGCCCCGCCCGTCGGCGTTCCCGTGGAGGGGGACCCCCTGCGGGTGCTGCGCGAGACGGTCGAGGCTCTGCACACCCCCCGCGACCTGCACGAGGGCACGGACCTGCCGCCGTTCACCGGGGGAATGGTCGGCTACCTCGGCTACGACATCGTGCGCCGACTGGAGAAGGTCGGCGACAGCGACACCACGGCCGACGACCTGCATCTGCCCGAGCTGACCATGCTGCTCGCCTCCGACCTGGCCGTGCTCGACCACCGCGACGGCACGGTGACGCTCATCGCCAACGCCATCAACCACAACGACCTCGACACCGGCGTCGACGAGGCGTACGCGGACGCGGTCTCGCGGCTCGACGCGATGGCCGAGGATCTCGCCCGTCCCGTACCGGCGAGTTCCGCCGTCCTGCCCCCCTCGCAGCTCCCGGAGTTCACGGCCCGCTCGGGGGGCGCCACCTACCAGGCGTGGGTGGAGGACATCAAGGAACGCATCCGCGCCGGTGAGGCCTTCCAGGTGGTCCCGTCCCAGCGGTTCGAGACGCCGTGCACGGCGAGCGCCCTCGACGTCTACCGGGTGCTGCGCGCGACCAACCCCAGCCCGTACATGTATCTCTTCCGCTTCGCGGACGGCGCCGACGGCAGGAGCGGCTTCGACGTGGTCGGGTCGAGCCCGGAGGCGCTGGTGAAGGTCGAGGACGGCCACGCGATGATGCACCCCATCGCCGGCACACGGCCGCGCGGCCAGACGCCGCAGCAGGACACGGCGCTCGCCGAGGAACTGCTGGCCGACCCCAAGGAACGGGCGGAGCACCTCATGCTCGTCGACCTCGGCCGCAACGACCTGGGCAGGGTGTGCGCACCGGGCAGCGTCGAGGTCGTCGACTTCATGTCGATCGAGCGCTACAGCCACGTCATGCACATCGTCTCCACCGTGACGGGCCGCCTCGCCGAGGGACGTACGGCATACGACGCACTCGCCGCCTGCTTCCCGGCCGGCACGCTCTCCGGAGCGCCCAAGCCGCGCGCCCTCCAGATCATCGAGGAGCTGGAGCCCACCAGACGCGGTGTCTACGGCGGCTGCGTCGGCTATCTGGACTTCGCCGGTGACGCCGACATGGCCATCGCGATCCGCACGGCGCTGCTGCGTCAGGGGACGGCCTACGTGCAGGCGGGCGCCGGAGTCGTCGCGGATTCGGATCCCGTCGCCGAGGACACCGAGTGCCGCAACAAGGCGGCAGCGGTCCTCAGGGCGGTCCACAGTGCCGAAAGGCTCGGCGGTAGCGTGGACGGGTGACTTCCGTACCACCGGCACGCTCATCGGACAGCGCGAAGGACTCCGGCGCCGAATCCGGCACCGGCACCGAATCCGGCACCGAATCCGACAGCGGTACCGGTACCGGCACCGCACCAGGCACTCCGGAGAACCCGGCAGACCCCCTCACCCACGACGGGCCCGGCTCCTCCGCGCCACGGGGCGGCCGGCCTCCGGCGCCGTCCGCCCCCCGTTCCCGCGCCGCCGGGCGGGCGCTCGGTGTCGCGTTGCTGTCCGGCGCGGCCGGTGCGGCTGCGGCGCTGGTCGCGGGCGGCCAGGTGTGGAGCGAGGCCACGGCGTCATTCGCGCAGGGAGAGGTGCCGGTGCAGGCGAAGGGCGGTGACGTCACGGGTCTGCCCAGCGCGCTCGCCCTGGTCGGGCTGGCCGCACTGGTCGCCGTCCTCGCCGTCAGGCGCAGGACCCGCGTCGTGGTCGCGGCGCTGCTGACGCTGTGCGGTGCCGGCACCCTCGTCTCGCCGCTGCTCAGCGCGGACGACCGTGCGCCTCTCGTGGAGAAGGCGGCGAAGACCAGCGGGCTCGCACAGAGCGGGATCGAAGCGGTGCACGTCACTGCCTGGCCCTACCTCTCCGCGGCGGGCGGCGCACTGCTGCTGTTCGCGGGCGTGCTGGCCGTGCGGTACGGGGCGCAGTGGCCGTCGATGTCGGGGAGCGCCCGGTACGAACGGGCCTCCCGCAGGCAGCGCAGCGCCCCCGTCGTGGACCCGGACCGTCCCGAGGACCTGTGGAAGGCGCTCGACCGCGGCGAGGACCCCACCGAGGGCACTCCGCCCGGCTCCGCCGGCCCGGCCCCGACCCGCGGCGAAGGCACAGGCGGAGGCACAGGCGGAGGGACCCCCTGAAGCGGCGCCGCAATTCCCTGCGCGGTCTGCGAGCACACCCCTGACGATGCCGCCGCGCGGAGGAGGGGGAGAATGGGGCGTGAGCGGGCCCGACGGCCTGCTCGCTGGAAGTCGGTTGGACTACGAGGAGCACACATGGCGGGGAACAGCCACGGTCACACCCTGGCGGCGTGGACGGGCGTCACGATCGTCTTCATCGGGTTCTGCATCTCAGGGATGTACACCGTCCTGGCCGAGCCGGTCGGATTCGTCGCCGGGCTGGCCGTGATCGCCGCGGGCGGCGTCGTCGGCGCGCTGATGCGGGCCGCGGGCCTCGGGCAGTCCAAGCCCGGCCCCAAGAGCAACGACCGCGGAGCCCAGCCGCAGGAGCAGTCGTCCTGACCGGATGGGAGCCCCTTCCCGCGGGGCGCCGGCCTGCGTCGCCGGCGTCCCGGCTCGTCGCGCCGGCCGCCACCCTCGCGGTTGTCGGCGCGGCGTTCGCCTACGTCGGGTCGGTCGATCCGAATGAGCCCGGTCACTATCCCGTCTGTCCGCTGCTGGAGCTGACCGGCGTCTACTGCCCGGGTTGCGGCGGGCTGCGCAGCGCCCACGCCCTCGCGCACGGGGACGTGGCGGCCGCCCTGGGCGCGAATGCCCTGGCAGTGCTCGGATTCGCGCTCTTCGCTGGGTTCGTGGTCTTCTGGGTGGTGCGGATTCTGCGGTCCAGGCCCGTGACGGTGCCGTTGCGCAGCCCGCACTGGTGGGTGCTGGGGACCACGGCGCTGATCTTCACCGTCGTACGGAATCTGCCCGTGGGCGCCGTCCTCGCCCCGTGAGCGGACCCGCGTACGTACGACGGGGCGTACAACCGGGTGCTCTGTCCCGAATACGCAGTTCGAGCCAACCGGATGCGAGACCTCCGGCTCAGGCCCGATAGCATCGCACTGCCCGTTCCGACCACCCTTCGTGCCTTGTGCGAAGGCCGGACCCAGCCCAGAAGGAGGCCGCTCGCGTGAGTGTGCTCGACGAGATCATCGAAGGCGTGCGTGAAGACCTTGCCGAGCGGCAGGCGCGCGTCAGCCTCGACGAACTCAAGGAGCGCGCCGCAGCTGCCCCGCCCGCGAAGGACGGAGTCGCCGCGCTCAAGGGCGACAGCGTCAAGGTCATCTGCGAGGTCAAGCGCTCCAGCCCCTCGAAGGGGGCCCTTGCCGCCATCGCCGACCCCGCCGGGCTGGCCGCGGACTACGAGGCGGGCGGCGCCGCCGTCGTCTCGGTCCTCACCGAGCAGCGGCGCTTCGGCGGCTCGCTCGCCGACCTCGAGGCCGTCCGGGCGAAGGTCGACATCCCGGTGCTCCGCAAGGACTTCGTCTTCTCGGCCTACCAGCTCTGGGAGGCGAGGGCGCACGGCGCCGACGTGGTGCTGCTGATCGTCGCCGCCCTGGAGCAGGAGGCGCTCGTCTCGCTGATCGAGCGGGCCGAGTCGATCGGGCTGACCCCGCTCGTCGAGGCGCACGACGAGGAGGAGGCTCAGCGTGCTCTCGAAGCCGGGGCACGCATCGTCGGGATCAACGCGCGTAATCTCAAGACCCTCGAAGTGGACCGCGACAACTTCTCCCGCATCGCCCCGGAGCTTCCCGGCCACATCGTCAAGGTCGCCGAGTCCGGCGTCCGCGGTCCGCACGACCTGATCGCCTACGCCAACGAGGGCGCGGACGCGGTGCTCGTCGGCGAATCCCTCGTCACCGGCAAGGACCCGAAGACCGCCGTCTCCGACCTGGTCGCCGCCGGCGCCCACCCGGCGCTGCGGCACGGCAGGGACTGAGCCCGCATGACCGCCGTCCACCGCCGTCGAAGCCCCGGCAGGAACGCCTGCCCGGGGCCGTCACCGACGCCCGGCGCACGGCGCTGCCGGGCAGGGGCGGGTCCGTACGCGGCCCTGGCGCGCGGCTGCCGCCCACGCGGGTGCCGCGCGCCCGCGAGGCGGGTGCACGGCCGCCGGGTGCGCTACCACATCGGCTGCGAACCGGGCCAGATCAACGGACGCCGATGGCGTACGGCCGGCGCGCCCTGCTCCGCGGTCTGACGCTTCCTCCCGTCACGCCTTCCTCCCGTCACGCCTTCTCCGGTCGCGGCGGGGCTTCGGAGGGCGAGTCCCGCGGATGTGACGTCGCGTCTGCGCGCACGCCACCGCGGTGCCGAAGGCCCGCCCGTCCTGAGGACGATCCCGCCCGAGCCGTGCGACGTCGTCGTCGCCGACCGCGGGCACCGTCCGCGGCGGCCGGTGACGGTCCCCGGCCGGGCCGTGTCCCTGCCGCGCACACCGCACGGTGACCGCCCCCAGCGGGGGCGCGGCCTGAGCGGGCGTCCGGGAGCAGACGTCCGGGAGCGGGCGTCCGGGAGCAGGCGTCCACCAACAACGAACTCCGCGGTCCCGCACCCCGCGTGCGGGGCCGGCCCGCCCCTTTTTCTGCGAGTTTCCTGCGAATTTTCTGCGAGGAGTGACGTCGGATGTCCGACTACTTCATCCCCGACCCCGAGGGCAGGGTCCCCGACGCCCAGGGCTACTTCGGTGCCTTCGGCGGCAAATTCATCCCGGAGGCGCTCGTCGCCGCCGTGGACGAGGTGGCCGTCGAGTACGACAAGGCGAAGGACGACCCGGCCTTCACCGCCGAACTGGAGGACCTGCTGGTCCACTACACGGGCAGGCCCAGCCCGTTGACCGAGGTGCCGCGTTTCGCCCAGCAGGCGGGTGGCGCGCGGATCTTCCTCAAGCGTGAGGACCTCAACCACACCGGATCACACAAGATCAACAACGTGCTGGGGCAGGCCCTGCTGACCAAGCGCATGGGCAAGACCCGGGTCATCGCCGAGACCGGCGCGGGTCAGCACGGGGTGGCGACCGCGACGGCCTGCGCGCTCTTCGGTCTCGAATGCACCATCTACATGGGCGAGATCGACACGCAGCGGCAGGCCCTGAACGTGGCACGCATGCGCATCCTCGGCGCCGAAGTCGTCCCCGTCACCTCCGGGAGCCGGACGCTGAAGGACGCCATCAACGAGGCGTTCCGCGACTGGGTCGCCAACGTGGACCGTACGCACTACCTGTTCGGCACGGTCGCCGGGCCGCACCCCTTCCCGCGTCTGGTCCGCGACTTCCACCGCGTGATCGGCGTCGAGGCCCGCCGTCAGATCGTCGAGCGTGCGGGACGGCTGCCGGACGCCGTGGCCGCGTGCGTCGGCGGCGGCTCCAACGCCATCGGGCTCTTCCACGCGTTCCTGCCGGACGAGGACGTACGGATCGTCGGCCTCGAGGCCGCGGGACACGGCGTCGAGTCGGGCGAGCACGCGGCGACGCTCTCCGTGGGCGAGCCGGGCATCCTGCACGGTTCGCGCAGTTTCGTGCTGCAGGACGACGAGGGGCAGATCACCGAGCCGTACTCGATCTCGGCAGGGCTGGACTATCCGGGGATCGGGCCCGAACACGCGTACCTCAAGGAGTCCGGGCGCGGCGAATACCGTGCCGTGACCGACGACCAGGCCATGCGGGCGCTCCGGCTGCTGTGCGAGACGGAGGGCATCATCCCGGCCATCGAGAGCGCGCACGCGCTGGCCGGCGCGCTGGATCTCGGTGCCGAACTCGGCCCCGACGGGCTGATCCTGGTGAATCTCTCCGGCCGGGGTGACAAGGACATGGACAGCGCGGCTCGTTACTTCGGGCTCTACGACGAGGGGGCGGACAAGTGAGCGGACAGCCGAGCGGTACCGGCGGCGGCACGGGCACCACCGTCGGAACCGGCACCACCGCCGGAACCGGCAATATCGAGCTGCTGAACTCCGCGCTGGCGCAAGCCCGTTCGGAGAACCGTGCAGCGCTGGTGGGCTACCTGCCCGCCGGCTTCCCCACCGTCGACGGCGGTGTGCGGGCCTGCGTCACGCTCCTGGAGAGCGGCTGCGACGTGGTCGAGGTCGGGCTGCCGCACAGCGACCCCGTCCTGGACGGTCCGGTCATCCAGACCGCGGACGACATCGCACTGCGCGGTGGAGTGCGGATCGCCGACGTCGTACGCACGGTGCGCGAGGCGCATGCCGCGACGGGCAAGCCGGTGCTGTGCATGACGTACTGGAATCCGGTGGACCGCTACGGCGTGGAGCGCTTCGCCGCCGAGCTGGCGGAGGCCGGGGGAGCGGGCTGCATCCTTCCCGACCTGCCGGTGGAGGAGTCGGCCGGGTGGCGCCGGGCGGCCCGACAGCACGGCCTGGCAACGGTGTTCGTGGTCGCGCCGAGCAGCAAGGACGAACGTCTGGCGAAGATCACGGCGGCGGGCAGCGGCTTCGTCTACGCGGCCTCGCTGATGGGGGTCACCGGCACGCGGGAGTCCGTCGGCAGGGAAGCCCAGGACCTGGTGACACGGACCAAGGCGACGACGGAGCTGCCGGTCTGTGTCGGCCTCGGTGTCTCCAACGCCCAACAGGCCGAGGAGGTCGCGGAGTTCGCCGACGGTGTCATCGTCGGCTCGGCGTTCGTCAAGCTGCTGCTGGCACACCCGGACGATCTGGAGGCGGGGCTGGCGGGCGTGAAGGCGTTGGCCGGTGAACTCGCCGAGGGCGTACGGCGCCGCCGCAGGTGACCGGCCGGCCCGGCCTGCCGGGCACCGGCTCCGCCTGAAGCGGGCCCGCCGACGGCGGGGCACGCCAGGGCACTCCGGACGGAGGGCGGGACGGCAGCGTTCGACTGCCGTCCCGCCCTGCTGTTCAGGGACACTCGCTCTTTCGGGCGAACCGGGGCACAAGCACGCACGCACTCCGCCCCTCCGTTCGTTGGCCCACGGTGTGATGAGCCAGAAGAACCCATCGGGTCATGAGGAAAAGCGCACCGCCACGAAGCGGCTGCGGGAACAGCGCGAGCGGGAGCGTGCGGCCGAGAAGCGCGGCCGGAACCTCAAGGTGGCGGGCATCGTCGTCGCGCTGCTCGCCGTGGCGGGCGGTGTGGGCGCCATGGTCGCGCAGCAGAGCGGCGGTGACGGCGGCACCGACGCCAAACCGATCGCTGTGGGCAAGCCGGACGCACCCGCGAAGCTCACCGTCTACGAGGACTTCCGCTGCCCTGCGTGCGGCCAGTTCGAGAAGCAGTTCCGCAGGACGATCCACGGCCTCGAGAAACAGGGCAAGCTCCGGGCGGAGTACCACCTCGTGACGATCATCGACGACAACATGGGCGGCACAGGCTCCAGCACGGCCGCGAACGCAGCGGTCTGCGCCAAGGACGAGGGGAGGTTCCGCCAGTACCACGACGTGCTGTTCAAGTACCAGCCCGAGGAGCAGGACGACGCCTTCGCCGACGAGAAGACGCTGGTGAAGCTCGCCGGCAAGGTCGACGGTCTGGACACCCCGCGATTCCGTGACTGCGTGACGGACCGCGCGCACGACGGCTGGGTGAAGAAGACCTCCGCGGCGTTCAAGAAGTCCGGATACCAGGCGACGCCCACGGTGCTGCTCGACGGCGAGAACGTCTACGGCGACCAGTCGGAGCCGCTCACCCCGCAGAGCCTGGAGCGCAAGGTCGAGGAGAAGAGCTGACGGCCGCAGGTCAGCCCGGCCAGGCACCGTCCCGGCCGGGCGGCGGCCGGTGCCCGCCCCGCACCCCCGTGGTCTGAGACAACGGTCACACCGTGGGCGCCGTGCGGCCCTTGAGCGCCGCTTGCACGGGGTGGCCGTTATCGAGCTGTTGCACAGAGTGCATTGCCGATGATGACGCCCGGCAAGGTAGCGTCGGGACCGCCATGGAGACCCTTGCATTCATCCCCAGTCCTTCGGCCGGCGAGATCCACCTCGGCCCGGTCCCGCTGCGCGGCTACGCCTTCTGCATCATCCTCGGCGTCTTCGTCGCGGTGTGGCTCGGCAGCCGCCGCTGGACCGCTCGCGGCGGCCGCGCCGGCACGGTCGCCGACATCGCTGTGTGGGCTGTGCCGTTCGGCCTGGCCGGCGGCCGTCTTTACCACGTCATCACCGACTACCAGCTCTACTTCGGTGAAGGCCGGAACTGGGTCGACGCCTTCAAGATCTGGGACGGCGGACTCGGGATCTGGGGAGCCGTGGCCCTCGGCGCCCTGGGCGCCTGGATCGGCTGCCGCAGGCGCGGCATCCCGCTCCCCGCGTACGCGGACGCGGTCGCACCCGGCGTCGCGCTCGCACAGGCCATCGGCCGCTGGGGCAACTGGTTCAACCAGGAGCTGTACGGGCGGGCGACCGACCTGCCCTGGGCGGTCGAGATCGACGCCCAGCACCGCCCGGTGGACACCCCCAGCCTTGCGACGTACCACCCGACGTTCCTCTACGAGTCCCTGTGGTGCGTGGGCGTCGCCGTCCTCGTGATCTGGGCCGACCGCCGGTTCAAGCTGGGGCACGGCCGGGTCTTCTGGCTGTACGTCGCCGCGTACACCGTCGGACGCTTCTGGATCGAGTACATGCGCGTCGACGACGCGCACCACCTGGCCGGCATGCGGCTGAACAACTGGACGTCGATCCTCGTCTTCCTCGGTGCCGTCGCGGCCATCGTGATCTCCGCACGGAGGACCCCGGGCCGGGAGGAGATCGTCGAGCCCGCCGCTGAGGGCGACGGTTCCGCCGCCTCCGGCGGTGACGGTGCCGGAGCGAAGACACCGGACACACCGGACGCGCAGGACGCGCAGGAGACGCCCTCGACGAGCTCCTCCGGAGAAGCGCAGGCGTCCTCAGGTGCGGACGGGGACGCGGAGGACGAGGGACAGTCGCCACCGGTGACGACGTCCGAGAAGAAGTCCGCCGGCACCTCCTGACGCCCGCCCGTCCGGGTCGGCCCGAGTGCCGGCCCGGCTTCAGGGGCGGTGGCGCCGTCGCGCCAGGGCCAGCGTCCGCTGCGCGCCCGCCACGACAGCCGCGTCGACGAACCGTCCGTCCGGCAGCGCGAGCGCTCCCGCATCCGTGGCCGCCGCCTTCATGATCTCCTCGGCGGCCTCGGTCTCCTGCCTGGTCGGCAGATAGGCCCGCTCGATGATCTCCAGCTGCGCGGGATGGATGGCGGTCCGTCCGAGGAAGCCCAGGCTGCGCCCCTGCGCACAGGATCGGGCGAGCCCGGCGGTGTCCGCGACGTCCGGATAGACCGACTGCGGTGGCGGCGCCAGTCCGGCTGCCCGCGCCGCCACCACGGCGCGGCTGCGGGGCCAGGCCAGCCCGTCCTCGCCGGTCACACCCAGCACGGCACGAAGGTCGCTCTCGCCGAGGGCGATGCCGCGCACGGCCGGGTGCGCGGTCGCGATGGCGTAGGCGTGCTCGATGCCGAGGGCGGATTCGAGCAGCGGATACAGGCCGGGAACGGAGCCGCCGCCGGTGCGTGACGTCCCGGACGCGCGTGCTCTGCGGGCCTGCTGGGCGACCGCCACGACGTCCGCCACGCTGTCGACCTTGGGCAGCCGCAGCCCGGCCAGCCCCGGCAGGGCGGCCAGCCGGCGCACCTCGGCCGCGGCGAGCGGGCCGGTGAGGGAGTTGACCCGCACATGCACCGGTACGGGTCCCGGGCGCGGGGTGCTGAGCAGTTCGGCGGTGGCGTCGAGGGCGTACGCCTTCCGCTCGGGGGCGACCGCGTCCTCCAGGTCGATCAGCACCACGTCCGCGCCGGAGACGAGCGCCTTGGCGACGACGTCCGGGCGGTCGCCCGGTACGTAGAGCCAGGTGAGCGGAAGGGGCTCGGGACCGTCGGACGCCCAGGCGCCCGGCCCTCCGGTGGTCCGGGTGGCGTTCACAACGCGCCCCCGTCCCGCAGCTCCGCGATCTCCCGGTCGTTGAGGCCGAGTTCGGTCAGGACGTCTTCGGTGTCGCAGCCGTGCGGCCGTCCGGCCCACTTGACGGCCCCGGGCGTCTCGGAGAGCCGGAAGAGGACGTTCTGCATGCGGATCTTCCCCAGTTCGTCGTCCTCGACCTCGGTGATCGAGCCGAGAGCCCGGTACTGCTCGTCCTCCATCACGTCGCGGATGTCGTTGACGGGGGCGACCGCCGCCTCGGCCTGTTCGAACGCGGCGACGACCTCGTCCTGCCCGTGCCGGGCGATCCAGCCGCCCACGGCCTCGTCCAGTTCGTCGGCGTGTGCGGCACGGCCCGCGCCCGTCGCGAACCAGGGCTCGTCGATGTACTCGGGGTGCCCGACGAGCCGCATGACGCGCTCCGCCACGGACTGGGCGGAGGTGGAGACGGCGAGCCACCTGCCGTCGGCCGTCCGGTAGGTGTTGCGCGGCGCGTTGTTGGCTGACCGGTTGCCGGTGCGGGGCTGGACGTGGCCGAGCTGGTCGTACCAGATGGGCTGCGGACCGAGCACCGTCAGCATGGGTTCGATGATCGCCATGTCGATCACCTGGCCCCGGCCCGTACGGTCCCGGCTGCGGAGCGCCGCCATCACGGCGTACGCGGTGGAGAGCGCGGCGATGGAGTCGGCGAGCCCGAAGGGCGGCAGCGTCGGCGGCCCGTCGGCCTCCCCCGTGATCGCGGCGAAGCCGCTCATCGCCTCGGCGAGGGTGCCGAAGCCGGGGCGCCGCGCGTACGGTCCGAACTGGCCGAAGCCGGTCACTCTGGCCAGCACCAGGCGGGGGTTGGCGGCTGAGAGACGATCCCAGCCGAGGTCCCACTTCTCCAGGGTTCCGGGGCGGAAGTTCTCGATGATCACGTCGGATTCGGCTGCCAGCCGCAGCAGCACGTCCCGGCCGCCCGGCGTGGACAGGTCGAGCGTCAGGTTGCGCTTGTTGCGGCCCAGCAGCTTCCACCACAGGCCGACGCCGTCCTTCGCGGGGCCGTGCCCCCGGGAGGGATCGGGCTTCCGCGGATGCTCGACCTTGATCACATCCGCGCCGAAGTCGCCGAGCACGGTGGCCGCGAGCGGGCCCGCGAAGAGCGTGGCGAGGTCGAGAACGCGGAGTCCGCCGAGAGCGGGGCAGGGGGCGGAGCCCGGCTCCGAAGTCCCGTACCCGGGGGCGGAGTCGCGGCGGGCGTCCTCGGGGGCCGGGCTCTCGGGGCCGGGGGGTCCGTGGGTGAGGGAGTCGTTCATCAGGGCGTCCGGCTTTCCGATAGCTGGGCTGCGAGGGAGTCGGTCTCGTGGCGGTGCGGCATGGACGCCGAAGCGCCCGGACGCTGTACGGACAGGGCAGCCGCTGCCGAGGCCCACCTCAGGGCGTCGGGCATGGCGCGTCCCTCGCCCTGGGCGACGGCCAGCGCGCCCACGAAGGTGTCGCCCGCCGCCGTGGTGTCCAGCGCCTCCACGGCCGGTGCGGGCACGTGTACCGGGGCGGCGTCCCGTGCCGCGTACAGGGCGCCCCGGGAGCCGAGGGTGACGACGACCTCCGGGACGTGGGAGAGCAGCGCGCTCGCGGCGTCGTACGGGTCGGCCTTGCCGGTGAGCACTTCGGCTTCGTGCTCGTTGGGCACCAACAGGTCGGTGACGGCGAGGAGTTCGCCGGGCAGCGGCTGCGCCGGGGCCGGGGTGAGCACCACACGCACGCCGTGCTCGTGGGCGGTCCGTGCTCCCGCGAGCACGCCCGGCAGCGGGATCTCCAGCTGGAGCAGCAGTACGCCGGCGGAGGCGATGCGCGCTGCGTCGCCCTCGGCGAGTGCACTGACGCTGCCGTTGGCGCCGGGCACGACGACGATGGCGTTGCCGCCTTCGTCGTCGACGACGATGTGCGCCGTGCCGCTCTCCCCGCGGACGGTCCGCAGGCCGTCGGTCCTCACTCCCGCGTCGTCCAGTGCCGCGCGCAGCCGGACGCCGAAGTCGTCCTCGCCGACGGCACCGAGCATCGTCACGTCCGCACCCGAACGGGCCGCGGCGACAGCCTGGTTGGCGCCCTTTCCGCCGGGGACCGTGCGGAAGGCGTGGCCGGTGACGGTCTCGCCGCGGCGCGGGGCGGTGGCGACGTAGGCGACGAGGTCCATGTTGGTGCTGCCCAGTACCGCGATGGCCGGACGTGCTGGAGTCGTTGGAGTCACGGTGCTGAAGTCTCCTGTCGGTCGGGGGCTGCCGGCGGGTTCTCGGGTGCGGGGGACGGGCCCGGGGGTGCGGCTGCGGCCGGGTCCCTGTAGGGGCTCCGGACCAGGCCGGCGGTGAGCCGGGCGAGGGTGTCGAAGCCGACGCCGTCGAAGGTGCCGACGGTCGTGGACAGCCGGTTCTTCAGCGGCTCGGTCCAGCGGGCGGGCAGCGCGCCGGGCGAGCCGGCGAGCAGGCCGGCGATGGAGCCGGCCGTCGCACCGTTGGAGTCGGTGTCCCAACCGCCGCTGACCGCACGGCAGATGGAGCCCGTGAAGTCGCCGTCGGCGTGGGTGAGGGCGGCGGCCAGCAGTGCCGCGTTGGGCAGTACGTGCACCCAGTGGTGGTGGCCGTAGACCTCGTGGAGACGGTCGACGACGGTCTCGAAACCGGCGGCGGTGCCGGAGGGTTCGGCCAGAGCCGTCTCGATCCCGAAGGTGACGGCGCGGGCCAGGCGCGAGTGTTCCGGCACGACGCGCAGCCCGGTGCGCAGGCAGCCGAGCACGTCGGGGGTGCCGCCTGCCGCCGCGGCGACGGTCGCGGCGACGAACACCGCTCCGTACACGCCGTTGGCCGTGTGGCTCAACGTGGCGTCACGCCAAGCCTGTTCGGCCGCTCTCGCGGGGTCGCCCGGGTTCGTCCAGCCGAATACGTCGGCGCGGATCTGCGCACCGATCCACTCCCGGAACGGGTTGTGCCTCGTCGCGGTGTGCGGGGGCTCCAGGCCGTCGAGGAGATTGCGGTACGCCACACGCTCGGCGGTGAACGTACGGCCCGCGGGCAGCTCGTCCAGCCAGAGCTTCGCGACGTCGGCCGTCGTGAAGTCGTGGCCGTGACGCTGCAGCAGAAGCAGTCCCAGCAGCGGGTAGTTGAGGTCGTCGTCCTCGGGCATGCCGTCGATGTTCTCGGCCAGCGAGGTGGGGCCGCTGCGGCGGTTCCAGGGCCAGCGCGCGGAGACCTCGGCGGGGAGACCCTCCTGGGTGAACCAGTCGTCGAGGGGCCAGTTGCCCGTCGCGCGGGCGAGTTCACGGACGCCGGCGAGCGGCAGCTTCTCGACGGGCTTGCCCAGCAGGCAGCCGGCGGCACGGCCGAGCCAGCCGGCTTCGAGACGGTGCAGCAGGCCCTCGCCGGTCCCGGGCCGGTCCGCGCCGATGCCGTTCGCGTCGGCCCCGTACGCATCGGTCCCGTCGCAGGCAGGCGTCTCTCCGCCCGGCACGGGGTGAGCGGGCCAGGACGGGCAGGCGGCCCGCACACCGGCCAGGCTGCCCGGCTCCTTCGCCGCCGACGGCGAAGGGAGCAGCGCGAGTTCGTCCAGGAGTTGCAGGGCGAGCGTACGGAGCTGCCCGTCCGGCGGGGCTTCGGAGGCACCGGCCCGCTCAGGCGCGGGGGAGCCGCCCGCTGCGAGCCACGTCCGCTCGACGGCGGCTGTCTCGCGGCCGTCCTCGGCCGCCTGCCGCAGCTCGTGACCGAGGAGGTCCTCGGGCTGCACCCAGGTCAGCCGCAGCGGAGCACCGTGAGCCGCTGCGGACGGGGAGCCGGAGCCGGACATCACGCCTCCGCGACCGCGGCGAACGCGGCCTCGTGGGCGCGTCGCCGCTCCCGGTCGCGGGCGAAGACCTCGCGGGTCACCTCGGAGAGGGAAGCGGCGGGCGCGTGCAGATCGAGTCTGCTGGCGCGGGCGACCTCTTCGCTCCACTCGCCGGGCACGGCCGCGTCGCCGTACAGGGCGCCGACGATCGCGCCGCTCATCGTGGCGATGGAGTCGCAGTCGCGGCCGTAGTTGACCGAACCCAGGACCGTATGACGGAAGTCGCCGTCGCCGACGAGCAACATCCCCAGTGCGACGGGCAGTTCCTCGATGGAGTGCAGCCGGGAGGGGCGGCGCGCGCCGAGCGAGGGTCTGCGGTATTCCGGGCCGACGGTGTCGAAGGGTGCGACCGCCTCCCGCAGCGGTTTCAGCGCGCTCTCGAAGTCGCTGTGCTGAGCGGCGACTTCGCACACGGCCTCGATGGCGTCGCGGGTGCCGTCCTTCGCCAGGGCCAGCGCCGCGTCGACGACGGAGCGTACGGTCGCGTCCGGCACGCAGGCCGCGGCGACGGCTGCGGCGAAGACCCCGGCGGCCTCCCGCCCGTACGAGGACTGGTGCGCGCCCGCCACGTCCAGTGCCTCGGCGTAAGCACCGGCGGGATTACCGGCGTTGACCGCACCCACCGGCGCCATGTACATCGTGGCCCCGCAGTTGACGATGTTCCCGACGCCTGCCTCGCGCGGGTCGACGTGACCGTAGTGCAGCCGTGCGACGATCCACTTCTCGGCGAGGAAGATGCGCTGCAACGGCAGGGCCTCCGCCTCCAGTTCGGGGATCCAGCGAGGGTTGGAGATCAGGTCGGGCACCAGGTGGTCGGCGACGGCGTAGGCGTCGAGGTGGTCGCGCACCTTCTCGTAGACCCGCACCAGGGCGTGCGTCATGAGGGTGTCGTCGGTGACGTGTCCGTCGCCCTTGTGGTACGGGGCGATGGGACGCGCGTGGCGCCAGTCCTCGTGGAAGGGGCCCACGATCCCCTGCACGCGGCCGCCGTGCCTCTCCACGATCTGCTCCGGCGTCCAGCCCTCCACGGGGCCTCCGAGTGCGTCGCCGACCGCGGCTCCGACCAGGCAGCCGGTGATGCGGGCATCGAGCGTGGGCGTCATGTGTGACTCACTCCTTGACCGAAGGTGCCTTCGGGCGTGGTCAGTTCGGTACCGGCCAGGGCTTCCGCGAGTTCGACGAGATCGGTCCCGGCGAAGTGCGGCAGCGCGCAGCCGGACAGGGTCCGGCAGGCGGAACGCCAGCTGCCGGGGATGCCGGCGCCGCCGGTGAGCGCGCCCGTCAGCGCGCCGGCGAGGGCGGGCGCGGAGTCGGCGACCCGGGAGAGACAGGCAGCGGCGGGCACCGCCTCCGCGATGGAGCCGCCGCCCGCGACGGCGACGGCGAGGGCGACGGGGACGGTCTCGGCTGCCGCGATGCCGTAGCTGTAGATGTGGTCGACGATCTCGTGTTCGAGAACCGGCACGAGTGCGAAGGCGTTGCCCGGTGCGGCGGGGCGTTCGGCGACCGCGTTCCGCGCGAGGCGTACGGCGTGCCGCGCGTTGCGGCGGATCTCTGTCCCCGAGGGGAGCTGCGAGAGCGCCGAGGCCACGCAGGCGTCGATGTCCGCGCCGCCCAGCGCCGCGGCGACGGCGGCGGCCATGGCGCGGGCGCCGTGCACACCGTCGCCGTCCTGCGTGTAGCGGGCGTCGCACTCTGCGAGCTCCGCTGCGGCGGCCGGGTTGCCCGGATGGACGGCTGCCAGGACGGACGCGCGGACGCAGGCCGCGTCGTCGAAGAAATGCGGGTTGTCGTGGCCGGTCGCCGGCGGCCGCAGGCCCGTGGCGAGGTTGCCGAGCCCCGCGCGTACGGAGATGCGGGCGCGCAGCGGAAGCACCGCCGACTCCACTTCGGGGGCGCGCACGGCCGCGGCGGCGACCTCGCTCGCCAGCTCGGTCCAGGCCAGGTCGATGGCCGCGCGCATCCGGCGGTCCCGGCCGAGGTCGCTGAGCAGCGCACCCGCGGCGGTGAGTACCGAGTGGGCTGTGAAGGCGGCCCATTCGGCGTCGTCGGAGGGGCCCAGACGCAGCGGTTCGGGCGGCTGGTTGAGCGCGATGGGCACCGGCAGTGTGGTGGTGGCGTTGTGTTCGGCGAAGGTGTCGAGCTCCCGCGTCAGCCGCCGCGTCCACTCCGGCATGCGGGACGCGCGGTGCCGGGCGGCGGGCCAGCCCGCGGCGTCTCCGGCGGCGATGCCCAGCAGCAGGCCCTCGATGCGGCGCGGGTCGCGGCTGTCTCCGCCGTCCGCTCCGGCGGCTGCGGACGGGGCCGTGCATGTGCCGGCAGTGCGGTCGGCAGTGCGGTCGGCAGCGCGGTCTGCGGGGCCGGCCGGGCCGTCCACGGTCTCCGTGACGTCCGTCCTGCTCATGAGCCTGCCTCTGCGCGGTCCCCGTCGCCGGACGGCGTGAGCAGCTCGGCGACGTCCACCACGTGGTAGCCCGCCATCGAGGGCAGGCAGCTGCCCCGTGCCGGTCCGATGGCCGCCGACCACTCCCGCGGTACGGCGCCGGCACCGCCGAGCGCTCCGGCGAGCGCGCCCGCCACGGCTGCCGTCGTGTCGGCGTCGCGTCCCATGTTGACGGCGGTCAGAACGGACTCCCTGAAGTCGCCCCGGGCGACGGCGAACGCGCCGAACGCCAGCCCCACGGCCTCCGGTGCGAGGTCCATCCACGGGTAGCCGCCGATGACGACCGCCGAACGGACCGCCCGTTCCCGTTCGAGCCGTGAGGCGCTGCCGTCGAGACGGGCACGCAGGGCCGTGGAGACGGCGCGCCGCAGTGAACGTGCCGTCCAGGAGTCCTCGGGGACGACGGACAGCGCGGCTGCGATCACCGCGTCGGTGCTCCGCCCGACCATCGCCGCCGCGACGCCTGCCGCGACGGCCTGGCCTCCGTAGATGCCCTCGCCTTCATGGCTGACGGTGCCGTCGAGGGCCACGAGCCGTGCCGCCTCGGCGGGGCGCCCCGCGGCGAAGATGCCGAACGGTGCCGCACGCATGGCCAGCCCGTCGCTCCACGCGTGCCTGTGCTGGGCGGAGATGGGGGCGGCGAGGCCGCGGCGGAGGTTCTCCAGCGTGCCGCGTTCGCTGAACCCGGCGCCGCGGAAGGGACCTTCGTCGAGGTTGGCGATCAGCCTGTGCCAGGCGTCCTCGACGTGGGCGAGGGTCAGGTCCGAGCCGTGCTCGGCGAGCAACAGGCCCGAGAAGATGGCGTATTCGGTGTCGTCGGTGCCCGCCGGGTCCTCCTCGACGAACCCTTCGATGCGTCCCCAGCGCTGCCTGATCTGAGAGGGCTTCATGTTCTCGGCGGGCGCGCCCAGCGCGTCGCCGACCGCGAGCCCGAGCATCCCTCCCCTCGCCCGCTCGCGCAGTGCCCCGCCCGCGGGCGGGGCCGCTCGGGGGACGGTGCGGAGCCGGGGACGGAGGGAGGGGCGGGGGAGAGGGGAAGGGTCCGGGGGTGAGGCGGACAGTGCGCTCATGGTGCGTGCCGTTCTGTGCTGTCGTGCTGGTCGCTCAGCGCTGGTAGCGGGCGAGGATGCGGTTTCCGTCCTCCACGAGCTTTTCGCGGAGGGCGCTGAGGCTGATGCTGCCGCCGTAGTACTCCTGCAGGGCGGGGGTGGCGACCTTGTCCTTCCACTCGGGGTAACCGCGCACGCCGAGGACGGGGGAGGCCCGCAGGTCGGAGGCGATGCGCAGGCCGGTGCTCCAGCCGTGCTCGTCGGTGTTCAGCGCGGGTTCGCGCAGTGCTTCGCGGCCCGTGGGCACCAGCCAGTCGCCCTCGGCGAGACGGGCCATGTGACGGGGCCGGGTCATGAAGGCGATGAACGCCACGGCTGTCTTCTTGCGCTCGGTGTCCTGCGAGACGGACAGGGTCTGGGGAGAGACACCCTGGAGTTGTCCCCCGCCCGCGGCGCCGCTTCCGGCGGGCATGGGCAGCGTCACCCATTCGAATCCGTCGGGGGCCTGCTGCTGCACCTGCTGCCGGAAGGAGAAGTTCAGCGGGACGATCGCGTACCGGCCGGCGAAGAAGCCGGGCAGGGTGTCGGAACCGGCCATCCCCAGAGTGCTCCGGGAGGCCGTGCGGTCCTTGTGCACCTGCCGGTGGATCAGCTCGACGACGTGCGAGTCGGCCCGGTCGAAGCGGATGACGTTCTTGCCGTTCGCGCGGTGGAAGACGGCGCCGCCGGTGGTCATGGCGAGGTTCACCGACTGATTGACCGGTTCCTTCATCGACCAGGCCACACCGTGGGTACGCCCGCGGGTCAGCTCCTTGGCCACGTCCTCGAACTCCGCCCAGCTCCAGGGGCGTTGCGTCGTCGGCATACGTACGCCGGACTTCTCCAGCAGCTCACGGTTGGCGATCAGCACTCGCGGTTCCTGCAGGAACGGCACCCCGTAGACACCGCCGGCGAAGCTCGCCATGTCCCAACTGGCTTCCGGTATCTGCTTCTCGAGCTCGGCGGGCAGCAGGTCGCTCAGATCGGCCAGGTAGCCGCCGTGTGCGAAGTCGGTGAGGTCGTTGGCCTCGTCGTGGATGATGTCGGGCGCCTCACCGCCCTCGAAGGACGTCAGGAGCTGGTCGTGGACGTTGTCCCACGAGCCCTGGACGTAACGCACTTGCGCCGAGGGCGGGTTGGCCTTGTTCCACTCGGCGACGAGCGCCTTGTTGACCTCGATGGACTCCTTCTGCCAGGCCAGGCTCAGGTACTGAAGCGGTCCGGAGTCGTCGCCGGAGCCGCTGCCGCAGCCGCCCAGCACTGCGGCGGCGCCGGCGGCCGCGGCGGTCGTGGTGAGGAAGTCGCGCCTGCGCATCAGCCCTTCACCGCCCCGCTCATGATGCCGCTGACCAGGCGCCGTTGGAGCAGGGCGAAGAAGAGGAGGCTGGGGAGCGTCGCCATGACGGCTGCGGCCGCGAGCGGCCCCAGGTCCGCGGCGCCCTCCGCGCCGATGAAGTGGGTCAGGATCACGGACATCGTCTGCTTCTCCGGGGACTTGAGGAGGACCAGGGCGAAGAAGAACTCGTTCCAGGCGGTGACGAAGGAGAACATCACCGTGGCGACCAGACCCGGCGTGAGAAGCGGGAGGACCACGTTGATCAGGGTCCTGAAGCGGCCGCAGCCGTCGATGGCCGCGGCCTCCTCCAGCGAGGCGGGTACGGCCCGTACGTAGCCCTGGAGCATCCACAGCGCGAAGGGCAGGTTCCACACGACGTACACGAGGACGAGCCCGGTGAGGGAGTTGATGAGGTGGAGGCCCTTCAGCACCATGAACAGCGGGATGATGACCAGCACGAAGGGGAACATCTGGCTGACCAGGATCCAGCCCGTCGCCGCCTTCGAGACGGGTGAGCGGTACCGGACCATCGCGTACGCCGCGGGCACCGCGATCGCGACCGACACCGCCGCCGCACAGCCCGCCACGATCAGGCTGTTGAGCGCGGAGCGCGCGAGCGGCTGCTGTCCGAACGCGGCGGTGAAGCTGTCCGGGGACGGATGCCGCGGCAGCCACGACGGGTCCACCGACCCCAGTTCCTGCGGGGACTTCAGGGCGGTGGAGAGCAGCCAGAAGAGCGGGAAGGCCAGGAAGACCAGATAGCAGCCCAGAGCCAGGTACTGGCCGGTGCGCGCCAGGGCCCCTCGTGTCGGGTTCACTGGTCGTCCCCCTTCAGACGGTTGCGCAGGAAGACCGTCAGCAGCACGGCGATGACGGCGACCATCACCAGACCCATGGCGGCGGCGTAGCCGAACTGCCCGTAACGGAAAGCCTCTTCGTAGGCGAAGAGCATCGGCAGCCGGGTCGCGCCGCCCGGCCCTCCGCCGGTCAGCACGTACACCAGGCCGAAGGAGTTGAAGTTCCAGATGAAGTTGAGCGCGGTGATGGAGAGCACGACGGGCTTGAGCGCCGGCCACGTCACCGTGCGGAAGCGCCGCCACACTCCGGCCCCGTCGAGGGCCGCCGCCTCGTGCAGCTCGTGCGGCACGTTCTGGAGCCCGGCGAGCAGCACCACCGTCGTCTGCGGCATCCCCGCCCACACGCCCACCACGATCACCGCGGGCAGCGCCAGGGAGATCCCCGCGAGCCAGTCGACGTTCTGGGAGATCAGATGCAGGTCGCTGAGAGTGGCGTTCAGGATGCCCGCGTCCTGGTGGTAGACCAGCCGCCACATGATGCCGATGACGACCTCGGGCATCGCCCACGGGACGAGCGCGAGGGTACGGGCCAGCCACCGGAACCGGAGGTTCTGGTTGAGCAGCACGGCCAGGCCGAGCGCGAGCACGAACTGCAGGGCGGTCACGCACACCGCCCACACCAGGCCGATCTTGAAGGAACTCCAGAAGAGCGAGTCGAACCGGAGGTCGGCGAGGTTGTCGGCGCCGATGAACTTGGTGACCTCCGTACGTCCCGACTGCGCGTCGGTGAAGGCCAGGGACAGCCCGTACAGGAGCGGTCCCGCGCTCAGCAGCAGGATCGGCAGGAGCGCCGGCAGCAGGAGGAACCACGCGTCCCGGTCCAGGCCGAGCGCCTGCTTGCGGGCCGCCGCAGACCTGGGAGGCGCGGTGCCGCGGCTGGGCGACTCCGTCGTGCCGGGGGCGGTGACGCTCATCGGGTCACCTCGGCGGGGTGGGAGGAGGCGCGTACGACGAGGCGGGGGGTGACGGTCCGTACGCGCGCCGGTGCCCGCGACGCGGAGCCCGCGGACTCCTCCGATATCCGCTCCAGCAGCATCTGCGCCGCCATCCGCCCGCGTTCGGCGGAGCCGAGGTCCACACTGCTCAGCGGTGGCCAGCCGGCCCGTACCAGCGCCGTGTCGTCCATGCCGACCACGGCCACGTCCCCGGGTATCCGCAGCTCGCGGCTGTGCAGGGCCTGCGCCGCGCCGAGCGCGAGCTGGTCGTTGGCGCAGAAGACGGCGTCGATGCCGGGGACGGCGTCCAGCAGCCGGTGCGCGGCGGCCGAGCCCGCGTCGACGGTGAAGTCCGTCGTCTCCACCAGCGCGGGGTCGGCGGGCAGGCCGCACTCGGCGAGGGCCTGGTGGTAGCCACGCTGCCGGTTGCGGCCCGGAACGGTGTCGGCGGGGCCGTTGACGAAGGCGATGCGGCGGCGCCCCGTCTCCACGAGGTGACGTACGGCCAGTCCGGCACCGGTGACGGAGTCGGCACGGACGCTGTCGACCGGGACGTCCCCGGGGAGGGAGCCGATGACGACGACGGGCCTGGCCGCCGTGCGCAGCGCCTCGATGTGCTCGGGGGTGATGCGGATGGGGCAGAGGATCAGGCCGTCGCTCGTACGGTCCGCCAGGCTGTGCAGCACGGCCAGTTCGTCCTCGACGACGGCGTCAGTCGAATGCAGGAGCAGACGGTAACCGGCTTGCTTCGCGATCGTCTGGATCTGCCTGACCATCGCGACGTACACGGGGTTGCCGATGTCCTGCATGGCGAAGGTCAGCTGCATCGACCGGCCGCCCTTGAGCGAGCGGGCCACGGCGTTGGGCACGTAACCCACCTCGGCGGCCGCCCGCTCCACCTTGCGGACGGTGTCCGGCCGTCCGCCGTGGCCGTTCAGCACGCGTGAGACCGAGGCTATGGAGACGCCGGCGCGCTCGGCGATCGTCTCGACGGTGGGTGGCCCGCCTGTCGTCACCACGAGATCCGCCCTCCGCAGGCCGGGCCGGCGCCCGGAACTGGAAACGTTTACAGACCGCGCCCCGGCCGTCCCGGGCGGGAGAGCGATGTGAGTGACAGGAATGTTGCGCGCGGCTGTTCGCGCCGTCAATGGCATGAGACCTGGATCTCACAGTTGATTCACATCCGGCGGTGGTGGATCCGGGGGTGCCGGGCCGGTCGGTCACGCGGGGCCGGTGTGCCTTCGCGCAGTACGGCCGCCCAGCTCTCGCCAGGTAAGTTCGGCCTTCCTGGCTGGCGGCCGCGGCCGGACCGCGCATACCTTCGAAGACCTGGAGGGTGGCGCCGGCTGTCGGCTCCGCCGCTGCGCGGGAAGCGATACGGATATGGCGGTCATGGAGCAGGAGTCAGCGCCGGGGGCCGAGGGGCGGGGCGGACGCCTGCGCCGCAGTGATCACGCGAAGCACAGCGACCGCGTGAACCACACGCACCGGGACGTGAGCGGGGGCTGGCTGCGTCCGACGGTCTTCGGCGCCATGGACGGGCTGGTCTCCAACCTCGGCCTGGTCGCAGGCGTGGCCGGCAGCTCGGCCTCCTCGCAGACCATCGTCGTCTCCGGGCTGGCGGGCCTCGTGGCCGGGGCCTTCTCGATGGCCGCGGGCGAGTACACCTCCGTCGCCTCGCAGCGTGAACTCGTCCAGGCGGAACTGGAGGTGGAGCGGGGTGAGCTGCGGCTCCACCCCGAGGACGAGCTGAGGGAGCTCGCGGACGTGTACGAGTCGCGCGGCGTGGAGCCCCGGCTGGCCATGGAGGTGGCCCGGCAGCTCCACCGGGACCCGGACCAGGCCCTGGAGACGCATGCCCGTGAGGAGCTGGGCGTCGACCCCGCCGGTCTCCCGTCGCCCATGGTCGCGGCCGTCTCCTCCTTCCTCTCCTTCTCGGTCGGGGCGATCCTGCCCGTCCTGCCCTACCTGGCGGGCGCCACGTCGCTCTGGTACGCCGTGGTGCTGGCGCTCGCGGGGCTCTTCGCCTGCGGTGCGATCGTGGCGAGGGTGACAGCGCGGCCGTGGTGGTTCAGCGGGCTGCGGCAGCTGGCCCTCGGAGCCGCCGCGGCCGCGGTGACTTACGGCCTGGGTGTGGCTTTCGGGACGGCTGTGGGGTGACCATGGCGAGGGAGGCTCGGCTCCCGAGCGGAGCCCTCTCATCCGACCTTCTTGTTACCAGGCGGTTTCGATCCGCCGGGGTTCGGGCAGAAGCGAGAAGCCCGCGGGCAACGAAGCTCGCACCGGGCACGAGCACGACGTCCCTGCGCAGGGGCCACCCACGCCCCCGTCGCAGGTCCTGGGGACCGGCCTGCCGTATATCGCCATGTGGTCACCCGGTCCACACTTCGAGATGGTCCGCTCTTTTTTCAGGGTGTGGTCCATCATGTAACCTTCACGGAAATTTGCTCTGCAGAGGGCCAACGTCGTCCCTCGGCACCCGCTCCCGCCCGGCTCCGTCCGGCGGAGCCACAGGCCACGACGACGACGGGAGAGCCGATGCGTGCAGCGTTTCAGGCGGCCCACCCTGCCAAGCAGGGGATGTACGACCCCCGGCACGAGCACGACGCCTGCGGTGTCGGCTTCGTGGCGACGCTCACCGGGGCACCCAGCCATGACCTGGTCGAACAGGGGCTGACCGTACTGCGCAACCTGGAGCACCGCGGCGCCACCGGTTCCGACCCCGACACCGGCGACGGCGCCGGTCTGCTGGTCCAGGTCCCCGACGCCTTCCTGCGGGAGACCGCCGGCTTCACCCTGCCCGAGGCGGGCGGCTACGCCGTGGGCATCGCCTTCCTGCCCGGCGACGAGTCCGAGGCCGCCACCGCCGTCTCGCAGATCGAGACGCTGGCGTCCGAGGAGGGACTCCAGGTGCTCGGCTGGCGTGAGGTCCCGGTCGCCCCCGGCCTTCTCGGCCCGGGAGCCCGCTCGACGATGCCCGTGTTCCGCCAGCTGTTCGTGAAGGACGCCTCGGAGGGCGGCCGAGCCCGTACCGGCATCGCTCTGGACCGGCTGGCCTTCGTGCTGCGCAAGCGTGCGGAGCGCGAGGCCGGGGTCTACTTCCCCTCGCTCTCCTCCCGCACCCTCGTCTACAAGGGCATGCTGACCACGGGGCAGCTGGAACCTTTCTTCCCGGACCTGTCCGACCGGCGCTTCGCCAGCGCCATCGCCCTGGTGCACTCTCGCTTCTCCACCAACACCTTCCCGAGCTGGCCGCTGGCGCACCCGTACCGCTTCGTCGCGCACAACGGCGAGATCAACACGGTGCAGGGGAACCGCAACTGGATGCGGGCACGGGAATCGCAGCTGAAGTCGGACCTGTTCGGTGCGGGCCCGGACGGCAGGACGGCCCTGGAGCGGATCTTCCCCCTGAACACCCCCGGCGCCTCCGACTCCGCCACCTTCGACGAGGTGCTGGAGCTGCTGCACCTGGGCGGACGCTCCCTGCCGCACTCGGTGCTGATGATGGTGCCCGAGGCGTGGGAGAGCCCCGAGTCCAAGGAGGCCATGAACCCCGCCCGCCGGGCGTTCTACCAGTACCACTCCACGATGATGGAGCCCTGGGACGGTCCTGCCTGCGTCACTTTCACCGACGGGACCCAGGTCGGCGCCGTCCTCGACCGGAACGGGCTGCGTCCGGGCCGCTACTGGGTCACCGACGACGGCCTCGTCGTGCTCGGCTCCGAGGTCGGCGTCCTGGACATCGACCCCGCCCGGATCGTGCGCAAGGGACGGCTCCAGCCCGGCCGGATGTTCCTCGTGGACACCTCCGAGCACCGCATCATCGAGGACGACGAGATCAAGGAGCAGCTCGCCTCCGAGCAGCCGTACCAGGAGTGGCTGGAGGCCGGTCTGATCGACCTCGCCGACCTGCCCGAGCGCGAGCACATCGTGCACACGCACGCATCCGTCACCCGCCGCCAGCAGACCTTCGGCTACACCGAGGAGGAACTGCGCGTCCTGCTCGCGCCGATGGCCAAGAGCGCCGCGGAGCCGATCGGTTCGATGGGTACGGACTCCCCGATCGCCGCGCTCTCCGACCGGCCCCGGCTGATCTTCGACTACTTCACCCAGCTCTTCGCGCAGGTCACCAACCCGCCGCTGGACGCCATCCGCGAGGAACTGGTCACCTCCCTGCACTCGTCGCTCGGCCCGCAGGGCAACCTGCTGGACCCGACGGCGGCGTCCTGCCGCAGCGTCACCCTGCCCTTCCCGGTGATCGACAACGACGAGCTGGCCAAGCTCATCCACATCAACGCCGACGGCGACCTGCCCGGCTTCAAGTCCACGACGCTGTCCGGGCTCTACCGCGTCCACGACGGCGGCAGGGGCCTCGCCGACCGGCTCAAGGAGATCTGCGCCGAGGCGGACGCGGCGATCGAGGCCGGCGCACGCCTGATCGTCCTCTCCGACCGGCACTCCGACGCCGAGCACGCGCCCATCCCGTCGCTGCTGCTGACCTCCGCGGTGCACCACCACCTCATCCGCACCAAGCAGCGGACCCAGGTGGGCCTGCTGATCGAGGCGGGCGACGTACGCGAGGTGCACCACGTCGCGCTGCTCATCGGCTACGGCGCCGCGGCCGTCAACCCGTACCTCGCCATGGAGACCGTCGAGGACCTGGTGCGGGCGGGCACCTTCCTGCCCGGAGACATGCCGGCCGAGGACGCCATCCGCAACCTCATCAAGGCACTCGGCAAGGGTGTGCTGAAGGTGATGTCCAAGATGGGCATCTCCACCGTCGCGTCGTACCGCGGTGCGCAGGTCTTCGAAGCGGTCGGTCTGGACGAGTCGTTCGTGGACACCTACTTCCACGGGACGACCACCAAGATCGGCGGCGCGGACCTGGACGTCATCGCCAAGGAGGTCGCCGCCCGGCACGCCAAGGCCTACCCGGCCACCGGCATCGCCCCGGCGCACCGTGCCCTAGACATCGGCGGCGAGTACCAGTGGCGCCGCGAAGGGGAGCCGCACCTGTTCGACCCGGACACGGTCTTCAGGCTCCAGCACTCCACGCGTGCCCGCCGCTACGACATCTTCAAGCAGTACACGCAGCGCGTGGACGAGCAGTCCGAGCGCCTGATGACGCTGCGCGGGCTGTTCCGGCTGAAGGGCGACCGTCCCTCGATCCCCATCGAGGAGGTCGAGCCCGTCAGCGAGATCGTCAAGCGCTTCTCGACCGGTGCCATGTCCTACGGCTCCATCTCGCAGGAGGCGCACGAGACGCTCGCCATCGCCATGAACCAGCTGGGCGGCAAGTCCAACACCGGCGAGGGCGGCGAGGACCCCGAGCGCCTGTACGACCCGGCGCGCCGCAGCGCGATCAAGCAGGTCGCGTCCGGGCGGTTCGGCGTCACCAGCGAGTACCTCGTCAACTCCGACGACATCCAGATCAAGATGGCGCAGGGCGCCAAGCCCGGTGAGGGCGGCCAGCTGCCCGGCCACAAGGTCTACCCGTGGGTCGCCAGGACGCGGCACTCGACGCCGGGCGTCGGCCTCATCTCGCCGCCCCCGCACCACGACATCTACTCCATCGAGGACCTCGCCCAGCTCATCCACGACCTGAAGAACGCCAACCCCCGGGCGCGTATCCACGTGAAGCTGGTCTCGGAGGTCGGCGTCGGCACGGTCGCCGCGGGAGTCTCCAAGGCACACGCCGACGTGGTGCTCATCTCCGGCCACGACGGCGGTACGGGCGCCTCGCCGCTCACCTCGCTCAAGCACGCGGGCGGCCCCTGGGAGCTGGGTCTGGCCGAGACGCAGCAGACCCTGCTGCTGAACGGGCTGCGCGACAGGATCGTCGTACAGACGGACGGGCAGCTGAAGACCGGCCGTGACGTGGTCGTCGCCGCGCTGCTCGGCGCCGAGGAGTTCGGCTTCGCGACCGCTCCGCTGGTCGTCTCCGGCTGCGTCATGATGCGCGTGTGCCACCTGGACACCTGTCCGGTCGGCATCGCCACGCAGAACCCGGTGCTGCGGGAGCGCTACAACGGCAAGGCCGAATTCGTCGTGAACTACTTCCGGTTCATCGCCGAGGAGGTCCGCGAGCTCCTGGCCGAACTGGGATTCCGCACCCTCGACGAGGCCGTCGGGCACGCCGAGCTGCTGGACGTCAGCCGTGCCGTGGACCACTGGAAGGCCCAGGGCCTGGACCTGGAGCCGCTGCTGCACGTGCCGGACCTGCCGGACGGCGCGGTGCGCCACCAGGTCGTCGAGCAGGACCACGGACTGGCCAAGGCGCTCGACAACGAGCTGATCAAGCTCGCCGCCGACGCGCTGTCCGCGGACAGCGCCACCGCGGCGCAGCCGGTGCGCGGCCGCATGACGATCCGCAACATCAACCGGACCGTGGGCACGATGCTCGGCCACGAGGTGACGAAGAAGTTCGGCGGTGCGGGGCTGCCCGACGACACCGTCGACATCACGTTCACCGGCTCCGCGGGCCAGTCCTTCGGCGCGTTCGTGCCGCGCGGCGTGACGCTGCGGCTGGAGGGCGACGCCAACGACTACGTGGGCAAGGGGCTCTCCGGCGGACGGCTGGTCGTGCGTCCGGAGAGGAGCGCCGACCACCTCGCCGAGTACTCCACGATCGCCGGCAACACCCTCGCCTACGGCGCGACCGGTGGCGAGATGTTCCTGCGCGGGCGCGTGGGTGAGCGCTTCTGCGTCCGCAACTCCGGGGCGCTGGTGGTCTCCGAGGGCGTCGGCGACCACGGCTGCGAGTACATGACGGGCGGCGCCGCGGTCGTACTCGGCGGCACAGGGCGCAACTTCGGCGCGGGCATGTCCGGCGGTGTCGCCTACGTCGTCGACCTCGACCCGGCCGATGTGAACGCGGGCCTGCGGGACGCCGTCTTCGGCCCCGAGGAGTGGGACCCCGAGGACAAGGAGTGGCTGCACGACGTGGTGCGCCGCCACCAGCAGGAGACCGGTTCCACGGTCGCCGAGGCCCTGCTGGCCGACTGGGACGCCGCGCTGACGCGTTTCAGCAAGGTCATCCCTGCCACTTACCAGGCTGTGCTCGCCGCCAAGGACGCCGCCGAGCGAGCCGGACTCAGCGAGTCCGAGACCCACGAGAAGATGATGGAGGCGGCGATCAATGGCTGACCCCAAGGGCTTCCTGAACACCGACCGTGAGGTCGCCGAGTCCCGTCCGGTCGAGGAGCGGGTGAAGGACTGGAACGAGGTCTACGTTCCGGGCTCGCTGCTGCCGATCGTCAGCAAGCAGGCCGGGCGCTGCATGGACTGCGGCATCCCCTTCTGCCACCAGGGCTGCCCGCTGGGCAACCTCATCCCCGAGTGGAACGACTACGCCTACCGCGAGGACTGGGGCGCCGCGATCGAGCGGCTGCACGCGACGAACAACTTCCCCGAGTTCACCGGGCGGCTGTGTCCCGCGCCGTGCGAGTCGGCGTGCGTGCTGGGCATCAACCAGCCGCCGGTGACCATCAAGAACGTCGAGGTCACCATCATCGACAAGGCGTGGGACAACGGGGACGTCACGCCGCAGCCCCCCGAGCGGCTCTCGGGCAAGACCGTCGCCGTCATCGGCTCCGGCCCGGCGGGACTCGCCGCGGCCCAGCAGCTGACACGCGCCGGGCACACCGCCGTCGTCTACGAGCGTGCCGACCGGCTCGGCGGGCTGCTGCGCTACGGCATCCCCGAGTTCAAGATGGAGAAGCGGCACATCAACCGGCGTATCGAGCAGATGCGCGCGGAGGGCACCAAGTTCCGTACCGAGGTGGAGATCGGCCGCGACATCGACGCGAAGAAGCTGCTCAAGCGGCACGACGCGGTCGTCATCGCCGCAGGCGCCACCACAGCCCGCGACCTCACGGTGCCCGGACGTGAACTGAACGGCGTGCACCAGGCGATGGAGTACCTGCCGCTGTCCAACAAGGTGCAGGAGGGGGACCTGACGGTCTCCCCGATCAGCGCCGAGGGCAAGCACGTCGTCGTCATCGGCGGCGGCGACACCGGCGCCGACTGCGTCGGTACCGCGCACCGGCAGGGCGCGGCGTCCGTCACCCAGCTGGAGATCATGCCGAAGCCGGGCGAGGAGCGTCCGCCTCACCAGCCGTGGCCGACCTTCCCGATGCTCTACAAGGTCACCTCCGCGCACGAGGAGGGCGGCGAGCGGGTCTACTCCGTCAACACCACCCACTTCGAGGGCTCCGCCCCCGAAGACGGGCAGGAAGTCGGCGACGTCCAGTGGCTGCACATGGTCGAGGTCGAGATGAAGGACGGCAGGCCGGAGCCGAAGCCCGGCACCGAGCGGAAGATCCCGGCCCAACTGGTCACTCTCGCAATGGGGTTCACCGGGGTCGACCGCGAGAACGGCCTCGTCGAGCAGTTCGGCGTCGAGCTGGACGAGCGCGGCAACATCGCCCGTGACGCCGACTACTCCACCAACGTCGACGGCGTGTTCGTCGCGGGCGACGCGGGCCGCGGTCAGTCCCTCATCGTCTGGGCCATCGCCGAAGGGCGCTCGGCAGCCAGGGGAGTGGACCGCTACCTGACGGGTACCAGCGCACTGCCGTCCCCCATCGCGCCGACAGACCGCGCCCTGGCGGTCTGAGCCGCACACCCACACGTCCGCGGTGCCCGCCTCGACCCCGACCGGGGGGCGGGCGCCGCGGCGCTGCGCGACGGAGCACCCGACGCCGGCGGCGGCGCGGCGGGGCGTACGGCGCGGAACAGCGGGGGGTTACGGGGCCACCCCGGGCGTCACAAGTCGGAGACATCGCCGACGTGAAAATCTCACCCCCCGGAACCTCCCTGGTTCACGCCACTCTCATGCATCGCTAACTGTCGGCTGAAACCGGTTCCTGCCACTGTCGCCGTTAGACAAGTGGAAGAGAGCGGGGGAGAGATGGACATCGGAATTCTCGGGCCCCTCGTCGTGCGGGTGGACGGCACTTCCGTGGTCCCCAGCGCGGCCAAGCCCCGGCAGGTCCTGGCACTGCTCGCGGCAAACGCCGGGCAGCAGATGAGCACGGCGACGATCGCGCAGGAGCTGTGGGGGAGCAGTCCGCCCACGAATCCCTCAGGCGTCGTGCAGACCTACATCAAACAGCTGCGCCGCGCGATTTCAGCCGCCCTCGGCCCGGTCCCGCAGGAACAGGCAGCCGGACGTTCCGCGAAGGACGTGCTCCGCCGCGGCCACCACGGCTACATGCTCGACATGCCCGGCACGACCACCGACGCCCACGAGTTCGACCGGCTCGCCACCCGCGGTCTGCGCTCCCTCGTCGAGGGCGACGGCGAGGAGGCGTCCCGTTCGCTGGAACGGGCGCTGGGCCTGTGGCGCGGCCCGGCCCTCGCCGACGTACGGACCGGCTCCGGCCTCGAAGTGGAGGCGCAGTGCCTCGAAGAGGCGCGGCGTGCGGCGCTGGACGGACGGATCACGGCGGACCTGCAGCTGGGCCGGCACGCCCAGCTGATCGGTGAACTGACGATGCTGACCGCGCGGTTCCCGCTCCAGGAGAGCCTCCACGCCCAGCTGATGGTGGCGCTCTACCGCTGCGGACGCTCCTCACAGGCCCTGCACGTGTACCGGCGGATGCGCGCCGAGTACGTGGAGGAGCTGGGCATCGAACCCTCGCACCGGCTGCAGAGGCTGCACAGGGCGGTGCTGGACGCCGACCCGATGCTGGACTCTCCGGTGCCGAGTTTGGCCGCCTTTTAGCGGACCACGGCAGGGTGGGAGGCGTCGGCCGGGACGGCCGCTGTTTCCCGATGCCCACTCGTCCCGGCCGGCGCACCGGTGACGGACGAGCCCGAGGTGGAGCCCATGACCCGCTACCTGCCCCGACGACCCGAGGACGGCGCGGCACGAGACGGCATCCGGCTGCTGTGCTTCCCGTACGCGGGCGGCGGTGCCTCCGCGTACGGGCGCTGGCAGCGGGGACTCGACGCGCACGGCGCCGGTGTGCACGTGCTGCCCGTTCAGCTCCCGGGGCGCGAAGGCCGCGTCAACGAGGAGCGGTTCACCGCTCTCAAAGCGCTCGTCGACGACCTCGACGAGCAGCTCGACGACGAACTGTCCCGGCCGCACGTCTTCTACGGGCACAGCATGGGTGCGCTCATCGCCTTCACGCTGACCCTGCGCAGGCAGCAGCGCGGCGCGCCGCTGCCGCTCGCCCTCGTCCTCGGCGCGTACCGGGCACCTCATCTGCCCGCGCCCTCGGTGATCGAACCGGAGGCCGACGACGAGCAGTTGACGCGGCGTCTCGCCGAACTCGGGGGTATCCCAAAGGCGTTGCTGAAGTACCCGGACTTCCTCAGGGCGATGCTGCCCGTGGCGCGGGACGACCTGCTGATGTGCCGGGACAGCGAGGCGACCGGCCACGACCAGCTCCTCCAGGTGCCGCTGCACCTCTTCGCGGGGCGGCGGGACCGGCTCGTGTCCGTACCGGAGGTGGCTGCCTGGCGGCTGCACGCGGGCAGGGGGAGCGAACTGCGGACGATGCCCGGCGGGCACTTCTTCCTGCGGGACGACGAGCCGCTGTTCCTGGGGGAGTTGAGCGCCGTGCTGCGCAGGTACGCGCAGAGCGTCGCCTGCGCGGGGGCGCCCGTCTGAACGGTGGCGGGGCCGTTCCGGAGCCCTGACCCGGCACCGTCCGAGGGCACCCGGTCCGCCTGACCTTTCGTCCGGCTGACCCGGTCCGGACTCCGTCCGGCCGAGCCGGTCCGGCTCAACCGCCGTCCGCCGGGACCCTCTTCGCGTCGGGCCTGCGAGGGGACCGTCACACGGAGCCCTCGCAGGTCACGCGTCGGACAGGCTCCGCAGGGCGGGCACCGGCTCGTGCTGTTCCCCGCTCCAGGCCGTCGGGCCGATGGACCGCTGCCTGGGCCGCCGGTGCTTGCCGGGGGTCCGGGGACCCTGTACGAGGCGGTGTCTGCCCACGGGGCTGGAGCCCGGAAGCAGCACGGCGGCCACCGCCGCTCCCGCCGCGACCACGGTGGCCGCGACGAGGAATCCCGAGGAGGCGGCGTCCATGAAGGACCGGCGGGCCTCCTCCGACGCCGGCGGGCCCGAGGTCTGGGCGCCGTACTGCCGGGCCAGGACGGTGCCGACCACGGCGACCCCCAGGGCGTTGCCCAGTTCCTGCATGGTGTCGTTGAGGGCGGCGGCGTTCCCGGATCGCTCCGGCGGCACGAGCGTCATCACGGTGTCCGTGACGGGCGTCAGCGCGAGGCCGATGCCGAAGCCGCTGAGCAACAGCCCCGCCACGACGGGCAGATAGCCGTCCGAGAACTGACTAAGGGTCAGCATGCCGGCAGCGGCGCACACCAGCCCGCAGGCCACGCCTCCGTCCGTGCCCGCGAGGCGGGTGAGGGCCGTGGTGAGGGTGGAGCCGAGACCGACGCCCACTGCGAGCGGTGCGACGGCCAGTCCTGCCGCCAACGGGCTGTAGCCCAGGGCGAACTGGAGCTGCTGCGTCAGTACGAAGAGGGTGCCGGCGAGACCGAGGAACAGCAGCATGCTGCCCGCACTCGCACCGAGGAACGCGGGTGTCCGCAGCAGTGCGAAGTTGACCATCGGGAAGGGGTGCCTGCGCTCCCAGGTGACGAAGGCGACGGCGCAGACCGCGCACGCCGTCAGGGCGCCGAGCACCGGTGCGGACGTCCAGCCGCGGCCCGCGGCGTGGATCACTCCGTAGACCAGTGTCGTCATCGTCGCCGAACCCAGCAGCGCTCCGACGGGGTCGGCGGGACGCGGCACCTTCTCGGCCGACTCCGGCAGGAGCCACATGCCCGCCACGAGGACCACGAGCACGGGCGGCAGATTGACCAGGAAGATCGAGCCCCACCAGAAGTGGTCGACCAGCACGCCGCCGATCACGGGCCCGGCGGCCACGCCGAGAGCGGAGGAGCTGCCCCACACGGCGATGGCCCGGGGGCGTTCGTGGGCGGGGAAGACGTCGACGAGGATGGCGAGGGTCCCGGGCATCACGAACGCCGCGGCCAGCCCCAGCACGCCCCGCGCCAGGATGAGTTGAACGGTCCCGTCGGCGGTGAGCGCCAGCAGTGAACCCACCCCGAAGCCGCACGCGCCGAGCAGCGTCGCACGCTTGCGGCCGTACCGGTCGGAGAGCGTCCCCGCTGTCAGCAGGGCCGCCGCGAAGACGACCGCGTAGCCGTCGACGATCCACTGCGTCGCGCCGATGCCGGTGCCGAGCTCCTGCATGATCTTCGGGATGGCGACGTTGAGCAGGCCGTTGTTGAGGATGATCACGAACAGGGCCAGGGAGAGCACCCCGAGGATCCACCAGCGTCTCGGGTCGGCCTCTCCGGCTGCCTCCTGCTTCTGCATCGACGTCCGCATCGACAGGTTCCCTCCACCGCTCGGCGTCACCTCGTCGCCGAGGCCGTGTGCGCGTCCGCCGCGTCATGGTGGGCGCCGGTGCTGAAGTCCCGCTTGCGGCTCGCCCCGCAGCCCGTCAGGCCGCGTCTTTAGCCAGGCCAAAGCCGCGGCGCGGAACATTCCCCGGGTGGTTCCCAGGTGCAGTCGTGCGCAGATCCGACTCGTACCGGCCGACGGAGCCCTCGACGAAATGGGAGGAACATGCGCTGGGAAGGCGTTTACGTGGCGGGCACGGGAGCTCGGCTTCCCGAGCCGGTCCCGGCCCGGGAAGCCGTGGAGGCCGGCCTGTACGACCCGGAGCAGGCGGCCGCGGACGACCTGGTCTCGGTGCGGGTGGCGAGTGAGGACACGGCACCGCCGGACATGGCCGTGGAGGCCGCGACCACCGCACTCAAGCGTTCCGGACTGGACGCCGAGGACGTGGAACTGCTGGTGCACACCTGCATCTGGTTCCAGGGCGTCGAGATGTGGCCGGCGGCGTCGTACGTCGCCGGGCACGCCCTCGGCCGGCACGTCCCGGCCTTCGGGATGCGGCAGGAGTGCAACGCGTGCCTCGGCGCGCTCGAACTGGCCGCGCGCCACGTGCAGTCGGGCCCCGCGGGCGCGGCGGCGATGGTGACCTCGGCCGACCGGTTCGGCGAGCCGCAGATCCAGCGCTGGAGCAGCGAACCGGGCTTCGTCTACGGGGACGGCGCCACCGCTCTGCTCCTGTCCCGGCGTGGCGGGTTCGCCCGGCTGCTGTCCACGGTCACAGGCGCCGACAACTCTCTCGAGGCCGTGCTGCGCGGAACGGGCTTCCAGCCGCGTCCGACCGAGGAGCCCCTCGATCTGCCGGGCCGTGTCGAGCACTTCGTCAGGACGAGCAGCGGCGGGTTCCGGACGGCGACCGAGCGGGTCACCGCCGTCGTGCGCGATGTCGTGGCCACGGTGCTGGACGAGGCGGGCACCGGAATGGACGGCATCGCGCGGATCGTGGTGCCCGCGAGCGGCCGCAGCCGGATGGACTGGCAGGTGCGGCAGATGCTCGGTGTTCCGCTGGAGAAGTCGACGTGGGACTTCGCACGCCGGGCCGGACACCTCGGCGCGGGCGACCAGTTCGCCGGATTCAACGACCTCGTCGAGACGGGCCAGGTGCGTGCGGGCGACAAGGTGCTGCTCGTGGGCGGCGGTTCGGGCTTCAGCTGCACCTGCGCCGTCGTGGAGATGACGGAGGATCCGCAGTGGGCGGCGGCCGGCGGGGCGACGGACCGGGACGCGACGGACGGGAACGCGGGGGTGGCGGCGTGAGCACCGCAGCCGATGTGCCGGCCTTCGAGACCTCCCGCCCGTCCGGCGTGGTCGAGAACGCCGTCGACGCGATCCTCTCCCGACCGGTGGCCGCGTGCCCCGCGGCACCCGCCGTACGCGACCGCGACGGTGTGTGGACGTACGCCGAACTCGACGCGGCAGCACGCGACTTCGCCGCACGGCTCGACGCGCTCGGCGTCCGCCCGGGCGACCGGGTGCTCGTACGGGCGGGCAACGTACGGCAGTTCACCGCGATGCTGTACGGAACGTGGCGGCACGGAGCCGTCTTCGTGCCGATCGGCCTCGCGATGCGCACCTTCCATCTGCGCTCCGTGATCGCCGACGCCGAGCCGGCGCTGATCGTGGCGACCGCCGCCGAGCGTGACGGCGTCGAGGACTTCGCCTGGCCCGGGGGAATCCCCGTCCAGATCGTCGAGGAACTCGGCCTCTCGACCGCGCCCGCCGGGGACGCTCCCGCTGACGGACCGGCGGGCACGGTCCCCGCCGACCGGCTCGCCCTGCTGATCTACACCTCCGGAAGTACCGCCACGCCCAAGGGAGTCGCCTGCCCGCACGCCCAAGTGGCGTTCGCCGCCCGCGCGGTGGCCGAACGGCTGGAGTACCGCGCGGACGACGTCGTACTGACCGCCGTCCCGCTGTCCTTCGACTACGGCCTCTACCAGGTGCTGCTGTGTGCACTGGCGGGTGCGGAACTGCTGCTCTCCGACGCCGACGGGCACGCCCGGCTGCTCGGCTACGCACGCGACAACAACGCGACCGTGGTGCCGCTGGTGCCCTCGCTGGGGGAGATGCTCGTCCGTCTCGCCGCCCGCGACCCGCGGCCCACCGGTGTGCGCCTGTTCACCAACACCGGTGCGGCGCTCAACCCGCCGCTCATCGCCTCGCTGCGGGAACGCTTCCCCGGCGCGCGGGTGGCACCGATGTACGGCACGACCGAGTGCAAGCGCATCACCATCCTGGAGCCCGACGGCGACCTGGACAGGCCCGGCTCCGTAGGGCCCGCGCTGACCGGTACCGAGGTGCTGATCCTCGACGGGGACGGCGAGCCGGTACCGGCCCTGGACGTCGGTGAGATCGCCGTGCGCGGCCCGCACGTCATGGCCGGCTACTGGCGGGCCCCGGAACCCACGGCGCAGCGCTTCCGCACCGGCGAGGACGGGACCGTCACCCTGCACACCGGCGACTACGGCTGGCTGGACGCCGACGGGCACCTGTACTTCCAGGGACGCCGCGACGACCTGTTCAAGCGGCGCGGCATGCGGATGAGCGCCGTGGAGATCGAGGCCGCCGTCCTCGACATCGAAGGGGTCCGGGAGGCGGCTCTGCTCGTACCCGAGGACGGCCGCGACATGGTCCTCTTCGCCGTGGGCGAGGTCACCGTCGAGGAGGTGCTGGTCGGGCTGGCGGAGCGCGTCGAACAGGCGAAGGTGCCGGACGTGTGCCACATGCTGCCGGCCCTTCCGCTCACGCCCAACGGCAAGACCGACCGCAAGCTGCTCAAGGCGTATCTGAAGGAGGCCGTCGGTGGCCGCTGAGCACTCCGGACTCCCCGCGGCGGCGGCGGAGGAACTCGTCGCCCGCTACGGCAGTCCGCTCTACGTCTACGACCTGGCCAGGGTGCGGGGGGCGTACGCGGATCTCACCGCGGCGCTGCCGTCGCCCAGCCGCCTCTACTACTCCCTGAAGGCCAATCCGCACCCCGACCTGGTGGCCGAACTGCGCCGCTGCGGGGCCCGCGCCGAGGTGACCTCGCGCGGCGAGCTGGCCTCGGCGCTGCAGGCGGGATGCCGCGCGGGTGAACTGCTCTACTCCGGGCCGGGGAAGACGCCGGGCGAACTGGCCGAAGCCCTCCGCCGGGGCGTGCGGTCCTACTCGGCCGAGTCCTTCGGAGACCTGGAGCGCATCGGCGCCGCCGCGAGCGCCCACGGTGTGACCGCTGACTGCGTGCTGCGGATCAACGCGGCCGGTGCCCCCGGCAGCGCGGGCCTGCGGATGACGGGCAGCGCCTCGCAGTTCGGCTTCGACCTGGACACGCTGCTGGCCGCGCCGGAGCGCCTGAAGGTGCCGGGGACACGCACGGTCGGGCTGCACTTCTTCCCGCTGACCAACGCCCGCGACGAGGAGAGCCTCCGCGCCGAGCTGGTGCAGAGCATCCGGACCGCCGCACAGCTGCGCTCCTCGCTGGGGATCGAGCTGCGGCTCGTCGACCTCGGCGGGGGGTTCGCCGCACCGTACGCGGTGCCCGGGGAGCGGCCCCGCTACACGGAGTTGCGGGACGCGGTGAGCGAGGCCCTCGACGAGTGGCTGCCCGGCTGGCGGGAGGGCGCGCCGGTCGTCGCGTTCGAGTCGGGACGTCATCTGGTGGGCGACAGCGGCCAGTTGCTGTGCACCGTCACCGACGTCAAGGACAGCCGGGGCACCCCGTACGCGGTCCTCGACTCCGGCATCAACCATCTGGGCGGACTCTCCGGGCTGGGGCGTCTGCTGCCGATGGCCGCGCGGCCCGTACGTCCGAGTGAGGACCCCGGGCCCGAAGCCGTGCGCGCCACGCTGGCGGGCCCGCTGTGCACCCCGGCGGACGTGCTGGGACGCGGGGTCGAGCTGCCGGGGCTGGCGGCCGGAGAGCTGATCACCTTCCCGAACGTGGGCGCGTACGGCCTGACGGCCAGCCTCCTGGGCTTCCTCGGGCATCCCGCGCCCGCCGAAGTCGTCATGGACGGCGGCGAAGTCGTCACCGCCACCCGGCTCGCGCTGCACCGGGAAGCGGCCGGAGCACCGGCCACCACACACCGCCCTCAAGGAGCTGAGCTGACATGACCGAACGCTGCTGGGACGCGTCCTACGAGAAACTGCTGAGAGGGGCGCTGCCCCGGCTGGCGGAGAAGGAGACCGTCTCGCCGGACACGAGCCTGAAGTCCGTGGGACTCGACTCCCTCGCCATGGTCGAAGTGCTCGCCCTGGTCGAGAACGAGTACGGGATCACCATCCCCGACGAGGAGTTGAGCGCCGGAGTCTTCGACACCCCCGGCACCCTGTGGACCCTGGTCTCGGCACTGCGTGAACAGCGCGCGCCGGGCGGGGCCTGATCCGGGGAGCCGGGGACGGCAGGCGGGCCGCGGGGCCGCAGCGCCGGGATGCCTGCGCTGCGGCCCCGCCGCGTCCCGCACCCGGACCGCACCGGGCCCCCGCGACGGGCCCCCGCACCGGGCCCCGCGACGGGCCTGTGCGGGAGGCCGTCCGGGGGATCTGTCCGACGGGCCGGTCCGGGGGCGGGCCGGAGGGCCGGGAGCGCCGGCCGGTCCCGCCGCGCTACAGCGGGGCTAAAGCACCCTCCGCGAGATTCGGCGCAACGACGGAAGGTGTGACTCTCCATGTTCTCTGCCCTGGGCTCCGTACTGCACGCGCGTCGGCGCGTCAGCCTGCTGCTGGCGGTGCTGGCCGCCCTCGTGGCCGGCTACTTCGGCGGCAGCGTGGAGAGCAGACTGACCAACGGCCTCTCGGACTACGACGATCCGCACGGTCCCAACGTCGCCGCCCGCGAAGTCATCGAGTCGGCCACGGGCATCGACGCCCAGCAGGGCTACGCCCTCCTCGTCCGCACGGACGCGCCGCTGTCGGCCGAGGACGCACGCCCCCGGGCCGTGACCGCGGCAGCGCGGCTGCTGCGCGAGCGGCCCGAGGTGAAGAAGGTCGTCGACTACTCCTCCGCCGGCGACGCGGCACTGATCTCCGAGGACGCGCGCAGCACGGTCGTCATGGGCGCGGTGCGGCCCATGACCGACGCCGCGACCGTCGACGCGGAGAAGGAGCTGCAGCAGGCGATCAAGGACGATCCCGTGCTGCGCGGCAAGGTATGGCTGGGTGGTCCCACCCCCGGGCACGTACAGGTCGCCGAGGTCTCCAACGAGGACCTCGCCATGGCGGAGGGGCTCGCCTTCCCGGTGATCCTCGTGCTGCTCTTCCTCGTCTTCCGCGGAGTCGTCGCGGCCCTCGTCCCGCTGCTCGGCTCCGTGGTGTCCCTGCTGCTCACCCTCGCAGGGCTCCGGCTGGCCACCGGCTTCATGGACGTCTCGACAGGAGCGCTCAGTCTCGCCTTCGCCCTCGGACTCGGCCTGTCCGTCGACTTCGGGCTGCTCATCGTCTCCCGCTACCGCGAGGAGATCGCCGAACGCGGCCCGGGAGCGGAGGCCGTACGCCGTACCGTCGCCACGGCTGGACGCACGGTGCTCTTCAGCGCTCTCACCGTCGCCGCGGCGCTCGCGGCGCTGATGGTATTCCCCCAGCCCTATCTGCGTTCGATGGGCCTGGCGGGCGTCATCACGGTGATCTCCGCAGCGGTGTTCGCGCTGCTGGGGCTCCCCGCGCTGCTGGCGGTGCTCGGCCGCAGGATCGACTCCCTCGCTCCCCGGCGCTGGCAGCGCACCGCCGGCGCGGGAGAGGCGGCCGGGGACCGCTGGCACCGGATCGCCTCCGCGGTGATGCGCCGCCCGGCGGTCCTCGCCGTCGTCGCGACGGCGGTGCTGCTGGCGATCGCCTCCCCGGTGGCCGGGGCGCGCTTCACCGGAGCCGACGCCGGCATGCTCCCGGCGGGCACAAGTGCCGGTCACACGGCGGCAGTTCTCGAGCGGGACTTCGAAGAGCCCACCACGTCCCCGCTGCAGATCGTTCTGGACACCCCGCGCGACGGCTCCGAACTCGCCGCCTACCGCGACGAGATCGCGGACGTACCCGGCGTGCGCGATGTGGGCAGGCCCTTCCGGCTCGACGACGGCCACTGGGAGATCGACGCCGTACTCGCGGGAGCCCCCCTCGGCAACACCGCGCAGGACGCCGCCCGTTCCGTGCAGGACCTGGACGCCCCGCACCCGGCCCGCTACACGGGTCTGACCGCGGACCTCCTCGCCCAGCAGGACTCCATCAAGGACCGGCTGCCCCTGGCCGTCGGCGTGCTGTCGCTGGTGACGCTGCTGCTTCTGTTCGCCTTCTCCGGCTCGGCCCTGCTGCCGTTCGCGGCGCTGCTGATGAACGTCCTCTCCACGGGCGCGGCCCTCGGCTTCCTGGTGTGGGTCTTCCAGGACGGCAATCTCGGCTTCGCCGCGCAGAGCGGCATCGAGACGACCACACCGGTGCTCGTCTTCGCGCTCGCCTTCGGACTGTCCACGGACTACAACGTCTTCCTCCTCGGACGGATCAAGGAGGCGAAGGCGTCGGGTCTCGGCGACCGTGCGGCGGTGGCCGACGGGCTCGCCCGTACGGGCCCGATCGTCACCTCCGCCGCGCTGCTGTTCTGCGTCGCCGTCGGCGCGCTCGCGCTGGGCCGGCTGGTCCTCGTCCAGGAGCTGGGTCTGGGGACTGCCTTCGCGGTGCTGATCGACGCGACCCTCGTACGCGCCCTGCTGGTGCCTTCCCTGATGGCGCTGCTGGGCCGCACCAACTGGTGGGCGCCCGCTCCACTGCGCAGGCTGCATCAGGCACTGCGCCTGGACCGGATGGAGCCGCCGGGGCGGCAACCGTCGGCGGGGGAGGTCACTCACGCCGACGGTGCCGCCGACCCCCTCGCGTCCGGGCGGAGCCCCCAGCCGGAGACAGCACCGGCAGGCACCTCCGCCTGACCGTCAGGGCCCCATGGCGAGCGGGCTCCCGGCACCCGGACCGAGCCCGCCCGCACCGCGTCGCGCGGCCCTTTCCACGCCCACTCCCACGCCCACTCCCACGTCCGAACGCCCACTTCCACCTCACGATCCCGCGTCAGGAGACCCTTCATGGCGACCGAGACCAGCACCGGAACCGGCGGCGGCGCCAGCGCCGAACCCGAGTACACCTACCCCTTCCACCGGCCCTCCGCGGTCGAAGTACCGCCGGTGTACGAGGAGTTGCGGGCCAAGTGCCCGGTGGCGCACGTCCGGCTGCCGAGCGGCGACGACGGCTACGTCGTCTCCCGCTACGACGACGTGCGGACCGTGCTGTCGGACCTGCGCTTCAGCCGGGCCGCGACCGTCGAGCCGGGTGCGCCGCAGCTGTCCAAGACCCCGCCGCTGGCGGGCGGCCTGTTCACCATGGACCCGCCGGAGCACACGCGGCTGCGCAAACTCGTCTCGCGGGAGTTCACGGCCCGCCGGGTGCACAACCTGCGTCCCCGTATCCAGGAGCTCACCGACGACCTGCTGGACAAGATGGAGAAGCTCTCCCCGCCGGCGGACCTGAACACCGAACTGGCCTTCCCGCTGCCGGTGATGGTGATCTGCGAGCTGCTGGGCGTGCCGTTCGAGGACCGTGACCGCTTCCGCGCCTGGTCCGACGCGTTCGTCTCGCTCACCTCCCACACGCCCGAAGAGTCCCTGGCGCAGCGCAAGTCCATGGTCGAGTACCTGGCCGCGCTGGTGCAGCGCAAGCGCGAGGAGCCCACCGACGACCTGCTCGGGGCGCTGGTCTCCGCGCACGACGAGCAGGGCAGCCTCAGCGAGCACGAGCTGATCACCATGGGCATCACGCTGCTGGTGGCCGGTCACGAGACCACCGTCAGCATGATCGGCACATGTGTGCTGACGCTGCTGCGTCACCCGGAGCACCTGGACGCGCTGCGGGAGAGCCCGGAGAAGATGGAACACGCGGTGGAGGAGCTGCTGCGGATGAACCCCATCGGCGACGGCGGTCCGCTGCGGGTCACCCTGGAGGACGTCGAGCTCGGGGGAACGGTCATCCCGAAGGGCAGCGCGGTGCTCGCGGCCATCTGCTCCGCCAACCGCGATCCCGAGCAGTTCACCGACGGCCCGGCGGACCGGTTCGACCCGGCCAGGCCCTCCGCGACGAGCCACGTGGCGCTGGGGCACGGTGCCCACTTCTGCCTCGGGGCGGCGCTGGCACGGGCCGAACTCCAGATCGTGCTGTCGTCGTTGCTCCGCCGCTTCCCCGACCTGCGTCTTGCCGAGGACGTCGCGAATCTGCGCATGTCCACAGGGATGATGGTGCACGGCCTGACGCGGCTGCCCGTCACCTGGTGATCCGGGCCACGACGCCGACGGCCCCCGTTCCGCCTGGAGTTGAGGAGAGAGAACCGTGACGAGCAGCGATTCCGGGAGCGGTTCCGGGAGCGGTACTTCCGAGCGTCCCGTCGCGTGGCCGGCCCGGCTGGCCTGGGCGGCCCTCGGTGCCTTCCTGCTGTTCTGGGCGGTGTTCGAGGGGGTCAAGCACGGCGGCTGGTCGATCCCGATGGCGGTGCTGGGGATCCTCGTCCCCGACCTGTCGTTCCTGCTGGGTGCGGGGAGCGGGCCGCGTGAACGGGGGCAGATGCCGCCCCGCATGGTCGGCGTCTACAACCTGCTGCACCGGCCGCTGATCCCACTGGTGCTGCTGGTGGCCCTGTCGTTCGCGCCCACGCCGAACACGACCGTCGCCGCGCCCTTCACCTTCGGGCTGGCCTGGCTCGGACACATCTGCGTCGACCGCGTCCTCGGACACGGGCTGCGCCGACCGGACGGCCGGCCCCGCTGACCGCGCAGGCCGGCTACCCCCCCCATGCCGGCCTGCGCTCCACCCGGGAGGGACGACGGCGGCCCGGGACCCCTGAGAAGGGTCCCGGGCCGCCGTCGCGTTCCGGCCGCGCCGCAGGGGGCGCCGTCTCACTGATGCGGGAGCGCCTCGGATCCGGACTGCTTGCGGGCGACGTGCGGCCCGGGCTTCTGCAGCTGGAAGTACGCCTGAGCCAGCACGCGCTGGGTGAGCGCCCTGCTGCGTCCGACCGTACGGTAGAGCGTCCGGCGGAAGAGGCCGCCGAGCGGCCCGTGCAGCGCGAACAGCCGCTCCTGGCGGAGCTGGAGGCCACGCGACCCCGCCACGGACGCTTCACGCATCTGCTGGAACTGCTCGCCCGCGCGCAGCAGCCGGTCCGCGCCGCCGCCGTCCGCCAGCGCCTCCTGCACCAGGGGTGCCAGTGTCACGGCGTCGATGATGGCGTGGTTGACGCCCTGCCCCAGGATGGGCGTCAGGGTGTGGGCCGCGTCGCCGACGAGCGTCAGACCGGGCACGGACCACTTCGGGACCAGCGTGGTGAAGATGTCCAGCATCGAGGTGTCCGACCAGCTGCGCACCTCCTGGCGTACGGCGTCGGAGAGTTCCGGCGCCAGCCGGTCCAGACGTTCGTAGAGTGCGGGGAGCCCCTGCGAACGCAGCTCCTTCAGGCCGCCCTTGGGGATGTTGAACCCCACCCGCACGCTGTCCGGCCGGGTCGGCAGGAACAGCGCGTGCTGGTCGCCCCGGATGCGGATGCGGTACGTACGGTCGTCCCACTCGGACGGGAAGGGCAGCTTCAGCCAGATCACGTCCCGCTCCAGGGGCACCCTGGTGCACGGCATCCCGGCCATCTCCCGCACCTTGCTGAAACGGCCGTCGGCGGCGACGGTCAGCGCCGCGCGCACGGTCACCGTGCCGTCGGGCGTGCGCGCCTCCACGCCCGTGACAGGGCCGTCCCCGTCGCGTACGAGGCCGATCGCGGTGGCACGGCGCAGGAGTGTGAACTCCTCGTGCTGTCCGCCCGCTTCGGCCAGCGCCGAGAGCAGGGCGGGCTGCGGCATCTCCACGGGATACGGGTGGGGGTAGGTGAAGTCGGCGAAGTCGGCCCGCAGCACGGTGCTGCCGGCGTCCTCGATCTCCATGTGGTGCATCTGCTGGTACTCGCCTTCGAGCCGCTTCAGCAGCCCCAGTTCGTCCAGCAGCCAGACGGAGTCGGGCGAGACCGACTCGCCGCGGAAGGACCGGTCGAAGTGCCTGCTCTGCTCCAGCACCACGACGGAGACCGAACGCTTGGCGAGTTCCACGGCGAGTGTCAGTCCGGCCGGGCCGCCTCCCACGACGCACACCTGTGCGGTCAGCTCTGTTGTCATCTCCGTGCTGCCTTTCAGGAAGGGGTCGGCCGATGCTCCGGCCCCTCCCTAAAGGAGTGCTTGCAGGGCAGGCGTGAGCGAGCACAAGGCCCACTTAAGAACGCCCGCGCACACTCGGCGCGACAGCCGTACCGGGCTGTGCGCGGCGGCCACGCGTGCCGGCGGCCGGACTCGGAACCAGTGACGCGAAGGAAGTGGCCGTGACAGCACCAGCAGCATCGGCGGAGCCCACGGCCACCGGGCGGAGGCCGCCCCTGGAGCGGCTGCGGGAGCTGCACGCGGCGGGCCTGCTCGCCGCCGAATACCCCTCTGTGGCGCCGCTCCTCGCCGAACTCGACCCGGGCGACGGCCGGTTCGCGGAACTGGCCCGTGCCGGGCGGCTGCTGGCCCAGGTGCCGCCGGAGCAGATCCTCGAACACCATCCCGACGTGAGATGCGTGACCGCGGCGGTCACCGGCTCCTCCACGGTCGATGCCCTCACCCCGGCCCTCACGGCTCAACTGGCCCGTCACGGCGTCCCGTTGCGCTGCCTTCCGGGCGAGTTCGGCACATGGCAGCGGGACCTGCGGGACACGGGCAGCCCCCTGTACGCGCCCGGCACCGACCTCGCGCTGTGCGTGCTCGACGCCGGGATCGTCTTCGGTGAACTCCCCTCCCGCTGGGGGGTGGAGGACGTCCACAAGACCGTCGAGGCGAAGCTCGAACTGCTGGACGGGCTGGCCGGGCGCTGGGCCGGAGAGGCTGCGGGCACGCTCGTACTCAACACACTGCCGCTGCTGCGCCACTACACGCACCAGCTCGTCGACCTCCGGTCCCGCACGGAACTGGCCGCGCTGTGGCGGGAGTTCAACGCCGGGATTCTCCGGCTCGCCCTCACGCACCAGCGCGTGCACGTCGTGGACATGGACGTACTGGCCGCGGAGGGAGGCCCCGTCCGCGACCCCCGGCTGGCCGCCTACGCCAAGGTCCACCTCGGCGAGGAACTGCTGGGCCGCTACGCCCGCGAAGCCGGCCACTGCGCCCGTACGCTGCTGGGCCGCACCAAGAAGGTGCTCGTCGTGGATCTGGACAACACCCTGTGGGACGGAGTGCTCGGCGACGACGGCGCCGAGGGCATCGCCGTCGCGGCGACCTACCGCGGCGAGGCGTTCGGCGCCTTCCAGCGGACCGTCCGGCAGCTCGGCTCGCAGGGCGTGCTGCTCGCGGTGTGCAGCAAGAACGACAGCGAACCCGTGCTCCAGGTGCTGCGGGACCACCCCGACATGGTGCTGCGCGAACAGGACTTCGTCCGCGTCAGCGCCAACTGGGAGCCCAAGGACGGGAATCTGCGGGAGATCGCCGAACGTCTGAACCTCGGGGCGGACAGCTTCGTCTTCGCCGACGACTCGCCCTTCGAGTGCGGTCTCGTCGCCTCCTCCCTTCCCGGGGTGGCGGTGGTGCGGCTGAACGAGGAGCCGGCTCTGCACATCGAACGTCTGCTGGCCGACGGCTGGTTCGACGTACGGGAACTGACGGCGGAGGACAGGGGGCGCACCGCGCAGTACCGCTCCGACGCCGAGCGCCGCACGCTGCTCGACAGTGCCGGGTCCATGGAGGACTACCTGCGGGACCTGGACGTGCGGGTCTCCGTGTCGCCTGCGTCCGGCCACGAACTGAACCGCGTGTCCCAGATGACCCTGCGCACCAACCAGTTCAACATGACCACGCAGCGGCTCCAGCCGGACGCCGTACGGGAGCAGGCGCACGACCCGGACCGTATGGTCCTCGCCGTCCGCTCGCAGGACCGTTTCGGGGACAACGGCGTCGTCGGTGCGCTGCTTGCCGCACGGCGGCAGGACGTACTGCACCTCGACAACATGCTGCTCAGCTGCCGCGTCTTCGCACGGGGCATCGAACAGGCCGCGCTGGGTGCTCTGCTGGCCCACGCGCAGCAGAGCGGCCTCAGCGGGGTGCAGGCCCGGTACCTGCCGACGGCCAAGAACCACCGCGTACGCGGCTTCTACCCCTCGATGGGATTCGCGGCGGTCCAGGAGTCGGAGACGGAGGTCCTCTTCCGCCACGACCTCTGCGAACTGCCCCCGCCCCCGGGCCACGTGACGCTCACCGCGTCCTTCGTGGAGGAGCGTCCCGGGGACTGACACCGGACACCGGACCGCCGACGTCCGGCGGATCCTCCCGTCGGTCGCACGGCCGTACGCCGACCCCCGGGCGCGCCCGGGGAGCCGGGGGCACAAGCGCCCCCTTAGCGCTCGAAAGCATGATCAGTCACCCGCACATCCCCTCGCCGGCGCTCAGCCAGCGGATCTCGGAGAGGCCTGGGAACGATGTCGACAAGCTTCCGCACCTTCACGGAACTGGTCCTGGCGCGCACAGCCGCGCACAGCGCCGAGGACGCCTTCGTCTTTCTCCCGGACGGCACGGGCGGTTCGGGCCCGGAGCACCTCACGTACGCACTGCTCGACCAGGAGGCCCGCCGCACGGCCGCGTGGCTTCAGGAGCACGGCGCGTCCGGACGCCAGGTGCTGCTGCTCTATCCGACGGGCACCGCCTTCATCAAGGCGTTCACGGGCTGCCTCTACGCGGGCGCCGTGGCCGTGCCCGCGCCGCTGCCGACGGAGCAGGGCCAGCACTTCAGCCGCGTCTCCGGGATCCTCCGGGACTCCGAGGCCCGCGCGGTTCTCACCGACTCGGCCAACGCTCCCGCCATCGGCGAATGGCTGGCGGCCGAGGGCATGACCGACGTGCTGTGCCTGGCGACCGACTCGGCCGGGTACGCGGACCCGGCGGCCTACACGGAGCCCACCGTCGCCCCGGAGAGCCTGGCCTTCCTGCAGTACACCTCCGGCTCGACCAGCAACCCCAAGGGAGTGATGGTCTCCCACCGCAATCTGCTGGCCAACGAGGAGACGATCCACCGCGTGGTCCGCTCCACCAGCGGTTCCACGATCGGCGGCTGGCTGCCCTTCTACCACGACATGGGCCTGATCGGGCACATACTCCAGCCCCTCTACATGGGCGCCCGGTCCGTGCTGATGTCGCCGGTCTCCTTCCTCAAGCGGCCCCACAGGTGGCTGGAGATGATCGGCGAATACGGGATCCAGATCGGCGGCGGCCCCAACTTCGCGTACGAGCTGTGCCTGCGCCGCGTCACCGACGAGCAGCTCGCCACCCTCGACCTGAGCCGCTGGCATTCGGCGGTCAACGGCGCCGAGCCGATCAGGGCCGAGACCGTACGCGCCTTCACGGAGCGCTTCGCCCCGGCCGGCTTCCGGCCGGAGGCCTTCTTCCCCTGCTACGGCATGGCCGAGACGACGCTGCTGGTCTCCGGCGCGCCGCGCGGCACCCGGCCCGTGCTCCGCGACGTCGACGCAGCGGGACTCGAAGGCGGCGAACTCGCCCCGCCCCAGGCCGGCGAGACGTCCCGGACGCTCGTCAGCAGCGGCGCCTGCGACGACTTCGAGATCCGCATCGTCGACCCGGAGACACGGCGGGAACGCCCCCGCGGGAGCGTCGGCGAGATCTGGCTCAAGGGCGAGAGCGTCGCGACGGGCTACTGGAAGAGCCCGGAGACGAACAAGGAGATCTTCGACGCGGTGATCGAGGGCGCCTCCTCCGGCGGGAACGGCCAGGACGGCGGCGGCTGGCTCCGTACCGGCGACCTCGGCGCCCTCGACGACGGCGAGCTGTACGTCACCGGACGGCTGAAGGAACTGATCATCTTCTCCGGGCGCAACCTGTACCCGCAGGACGTCGAACGCGTCGTGCAGGCAGGCGAGAAGGCACTGAACGCCGGGTCCGGCGCGGTCTTCTCCGTCGAGAGCGACCGCGAACACCTCGTCGTCGTACAGGAGGTGCGGGCCAGCGCGCTGAGCGGGGACCTGCCCTCCGCCGCCGGTGAGATCCAGCGGCGCGTCAGCAGGGAGTTCAACGTGCCCGCGGGCAACGTCGTCCTCGTACGTCCCGGAACCGTCCGCAAGACCACGAGCGGCAAGATCCAGCGCACACTGATGCGCAAGCTCTTCCTGGAGGGTGCGCTCACCCCGCTGCACGAGGTCCTGGAACCGGCCGTCCGCGAACTGCTCGCCCGTTCCGCGGACCGTTCTCCGGCGCCGGTGGTCTGACATGGAACACCCGCCGTACCGGCTGGCGGAGGACCTGGACCGGTTCCTGGGCGACCCCCTGGACCCGGCCGGGGACTTCTCCTACGCGCGCTGCGTGGAACTCGACGAGAAGGAGGAGTTCCCCGCCGGGATCTGCCGCCGCCTCGACGAATGGGGCCTGCCCGGCTACTACGTGCCCGAGCGGCACGGCGGGTGGCTGGGCGACTACGAGCAGCTGCTCCAGATCATGCGCAGCGTCGCCAGGCGTGACCTGACCGTCGCCGTCGGGCACGGCAAGACCTACCTCGGCGCGGTGTGCGTCTGGGTCGCCGGCACGGACGAACAGGCCCGCCGCCTCGGCCGCGAGGTGACGGCCGGCGTCCCCGTCTCCCTCGCGCTGACCGAACGGGCCCACGGCAGCGACCTGTTGGCCAACGAGGTGCAGGGGCGGCGGGACGCGCCCGGAGCCGGGTGGAGCGTCAGCGGTGAGAAGTGGCTCATCAACAACGCGACCCGCGGGTCCGTGCTCTCGCTGCTGACCCGCACCGATCCGGGCGGCGGTCCCCGCGGCTTCAGCGTGCTCCTCGTCGACAAGCGCAGGCTGCACGAGGGCGGTTACCGTCACCTGCCGAAGGTGCGCACGCACGGCATCCGCGGCGCGGACATCTCCGGCATCGTCCTCGACGGTGCGGAAGTGCCCCGCGAGGCGCTGGTGGGCGCCGAGGGCGGCGGCATCGAGACCGTCCTGAAGGCACTTCAGCTGACCCGTACGATGTGCGCCGCGCTGTCCCTCGGGGCCGCGGACCATGCGCTCCGGCTCGCACTCGGCTTCGTCGAGGAACGTGAGCTGTACGGGCGCCGGCTCGTCCAGCTCCCGCAGGCACGCCAGGTGCTCGCGGAGGCGGCGGCGGACGTGCTGACGCACGAGGCGCTGGCAGTGGTGGCCTCGCGGGCGGTGCACACGCAGACGGCGGAGATGAGCCTGACCTCCGCGGTGACGAAGTACCTGCTGCCCAGCGGCACCGAGGACGTCTTCGCCGCCGTGACGAGGCTGCTCGGCGCCCGCGCCTTCCTCAAGGGCGTGTACGCCCAGGGCATGTTCCAGAAGGCCGAGCGTGACCACCGCATCGTCGGTCTCTTCGACGGCAACACCCTGGTCAACCTCAACTCCCTGGTGAGCCAGTTCCGTTCACTCGCCCGCGGCTTCGAACGCGGCACGGGGGACGCGGCGGGCGCGAGGGCCGCCTTCGACCTCTCCGCGCCGCTGCCCGAGATGGACCCCGCGGCGCTCTCGCTCGTCGCGCGCCGCGGCAGCGGAGTCCTCGCCACCCTCGGGGACTCCGTACGGGAACTGGAGCGGCAGTCCGCCGGAGATCCGGCTCTGAGCGCCGCCGCACGCGCGGCGGAACGGCTGCTCGCCGTCGCCGGCCGGCTGCACGCCGAGATGGCCGCCCAGCCGCTCGTCGTGGGCGACGTGCCGCCCGCGTCGTTCGAGACGGCCCGCCGCTACACGCTGTGCTACGCGGCGGCGGCGTGCCTGGGTCTGTGGACGCACAACGCCGCCCGTGCCCGTACGTCCGACGGCGGCCCGCACCCGTTGTGGCAGGACGGCCTGTGGCTGCGCACCGCGCTGGACCGGCTGCTGGTGCGGCTCGGCGAACCCGGCTGCGACGACCCCGCCGCCTACGACGCCCTGCTGGAGCGGATGCGTGAACTGCGCCGCTCGGGCGAGCTGTTCGCGCTGTTCCCGCAGCGCCTGCCCGCAACGGCCCCTACGCCGTCCGCGGACCCTCAGCGGTCCGTGGACGAGCCCACCCCAGGAAGCTGAGAGGACGCAATGCCGACCGGTATCGAGGCCGCGGGGCCGCGGCAGGCCTCCGCGCACGGGGCCAACGACGAGAGCGCCGCGCCCGCCGGCCAGGAGGCGCGGGCCGAGGCCCGGGTCGCCGTGCTGGAGGCAGCCTTCGGCGACCCCACCGACGAGCGCAACGAGGTGTCGTACGCACGTCTGCTGGAGGCGGACGAGGCCGGTGAGCTCTCGGAACCGGGCGAACGCCTCCTCGACGAGGTGATGCTCAACGCCGACTTCGTGCCGTACGGACAGGGCGGACGCCTGGAGCGGATCGACAGCCTGGTGCGGGTGCTGCGTCCCGTCTTCCGCCGCGACGTCGCGCTCGGACTGGGCTACGGAGTCACCTCCTTCATGGCGGCCGTCAACGTGTGGGCGGCCGGGGACGACGAGCAACGCCGCCGCATGGCCCAGCTGCTGCTCGGCGGCGGCAAGGTCTCCGTCGCCTACCACGAACTCGCCCACGGCAACGACTTCGTGCGCAACGAGTTCACCGCCCGGCCCTCCGCCGGCGGCGGACACCTGCTCCACGGCTCGAAGCAGGTCATCAACAACGCGGGACGCGCCGCCGCCTGGGTGCTCTTCAGCCGCACCGACCCCGCGCCCGGCAGCCGCAGCCACTCCGTGTTCTTCACCGCACGCGACTCCTGCGACCCCCACAGGTACCGGGTGCTTCCGCGCTACGACAGCGTCGGCGTACGCGGCTGTCACCTGACCGGACTCGACTTCGACGACTGTCCCGTGCCCGCCTCCGACCTCGTGGGGGAGACGGGCAAAGGCGTCGAAGTCGCCCTGCGCGCCTTCCAGATCACCCGCACCGCCATGCCGGGAATGGCACTGGGCGCGGCCGACACGGCACTGCGCACCGTCGTACGGTTCGCAGCCCGCCGTCACCTCTACCGCCGGACGGTGCTCGAGATCCCGCACGCCAGGGCCACTCTCAGCGGCGCCTTCACCGACCTGCTCGTCTGCGACAGCCTCTCGCTGGCGGCCTCCCGCGCGGTGCACCTGCTGCCCGAGGAGACCAGCGTCTATGCGGCGGCGGTGAAGTACCTCGTGCCGCGGATGCTCAGCGAGACCATGAACGAGCTCGCGGTGGTCCTGGGCGCGCGCTACTACGTCCGCGAGGGCGAGTTCGGCATCTTCCAGAAGCACATCCGCGACCTTCCGGTGCTCAGCCTCGGACACGCGGGGTCCGCGGCGTGCCAGGCCACGATCATCCCGCAGCTGTCCCGGCTGGCCAGACGGTCCTGGTTCACCTCCCGGCCGGCGCCGCCGGAGCTGTTCGCACTCCGCGAGGACCTGCCCGGCATCCCCTTCGGCCGGCTCACCCTCACCGCCGGCAGCGACTCCCTGAGCGCCACGCTCGTCGCGGCCGTCGACGAACTGCCCGGCGGCACACCGCAGGAGCAGTCCGTACGGGACCTCGCTCTCGGCATGGTGGGGGAGCTGCGGAAGGTCCAGGAGCAGAGCCGCGCTCTCGCGGCCACGGACCGCACCGCACTGGCCCGCCCCGCCGCCTTCGCCCTCGCCGACCGGTACACGGTGCTGCTCGCCGCCGCCTCCGCGATCGGCGTGTGGCAACAGGCCCGCCGCGACGGCGGGTTCCTCGCCGACCCGGCGTGGCTCGCCGCCGCACTCCACCGGCTCGCACGGCGTCTCGGCCGGCGGCCGCCGGAACTTCCCCCGCAGTGCGAGGAGAGCATCCACCGGGAAGTGCTGCGCCGATTCGAGCAGCAACGCAGCTACGACCTGTACGACACCCCGCTGGCCGGCTGACCGCCCGGCCCTGCCCGGGCGCAGCGCCCCGATCGGGCCGGTTCCGCCCCGCGCCACGGCCACTTCCCGCTCGACCACCGATCCCCGCCGAGGAGTTCACCATGTCCGTACCCACGACCGGACCCACCGCCCAGTCGCTGTCCACCTGGATCATCGAGCGCATCGCGGGCTACCTGCAGCGCCCGGCCGGGGAGATCGACCCGACCGTGCCTCTCGCCGAGTACGGACTCGACTCGGTGGCGGCGCTCAGCCTCTGCGGCGACATCGAGGAGGACTTCGACCTCGTCGTGGAGCCCACCGTCGCCTGGGACTACCCGACGGTGGAGGCACTGACCGGGCATCTGCTGGAGGAGTTCGCGGCCGGGCCGGGAGCGGCCTGATGGGCCGGGTAGCCGTCGTCGGCATCGACTGCCGCTTTCCCGGCGCGCCCGACACGGCCGGTTTCTGGGACATGCTGATGCGTTCCGGGGACGGGGTCGGCCACGTACCGCCGCAGCGCTGGGCCGCCGGGGACTTCCACTCGCCCGACGGCGCCGAAGGACGTACGAACACCACCGAGGGCGGCTTCATCGCCGACCCGGACGTCTTCGACAACGAGTTCTTCACCGTCTCCCCCCGCGAGGCCGCCGCCATGGACCCGCAGCAGCGGTTGCTGCTGCACTCCGCGTGGCGTGCCGTGGAGGACGCGGGCGTCGCGCCCCACCGGCTGAAGGGCTCCGACACCGGCGTCTTCGTCGGCATCATGAGCAACGAGTGGGCGCAGCTGCACCTGACCGACTACCCCCGCGTCACCGCTCAGGTCGGCTCCGGCAACGGCTACTGCATGACGGCCAACCGGATCTCCTACCACCTCGACCTGAAGGGCCCCAGCCTCGCCGTCGACACCGCCTGCTCCTCGTCGCTCGTGGCCGCGCACCTCGCGGTCAACGCGCTGCTGGCGGGGGAGTGCGGCCAGGCGATCGTCGGGGGTGTCAACCTCGCGCTCACACCGGCACTGTCGATCTTCTACACGCAGGCGGGTCTCTCCGCGCCCGACGGCCGCTGCAAACCCTTCAGTTCGCAGGCGGACGGCATCGGCCGGGGCGAAGGAGTCGGCACCGTCGTACTGCGCAGGCTGGAGGACGCCCTCGCCGACGGGCAGCGCGTGTACGCCGTCATCCGCGGCACGGCCGTCAACCAGGACGGCCGCAGCAACGGCATCACGGCCCCGAACCGCTGGTCCCAGCAGGAGGTCGTCGAAGCCGCCTACCGCAGGGCAGGTGTGGAGCCCTCGGACGTCACGTTCACCGAGGGGCACGGCACCGGCACCGCACTCGGCGACATGATGGAGGTCAAGGCACTCGGTCACCACCACGCGGGGCGCACCGGCAAGCCCATGGCGCTGGGATCGGTGAAGGGCAACCTCGGGCACACCGAGGGCGCCGCCGGAGTCGCCGGCCTGATCAAGGTGGCGCTGGCCCTGCACCACCGGACCGTTCCGGCCAGCAGGTTCGCCGCGAAGGAGAGCGCGGCCCTGCGCCTGCGCGAGCAGGGCCTGCGGCTGCTCAAGGCGCCGCTGCGGCTGCCCGCCGGACCCACCGTCGCAGGGCTCAGCAGTTTCGGCATGGGCGGTACGAACGCGCACGCCGTGCTGGAGTCGGCGCCGGCCGCTCCGTCCCCGGCGGCCGCCGGCGAACGCGGGGAGACCGGCGGCGCCGGCGCCGGCGTCTTCACGCTCACGGCCCCCACACCCGAGGCACTGCGCCGCAACCTGCGGGCGCAGGCGGACGCCGTCGCCGCCCGGCGGGCGCCCCTCGGCGCGCTGTGCTGGACCAGCAACAGCGTCAAGCAGGGGCACCGTCACCGCTTCGCCGTGGCCGCCTCCGACACCCGGGAGCTCTCCGGTCTGCTGCGCGCCGCGGCCGAGGACGAGGAGACGCTGAAGAGGCACACGGGGACCGCGGCCGGGCAGCGCATCGGCTTCCTCTTCACCGGACAGGGCTCGCAGTACGCGGGCATGACCGCCGGCCTCCACCGGGACTCGGCGCTCTACCGCCGCTTCCTCGACGAGGCGGACGCGGCACTCATGCCTCACACGCACACGTCCGTGCGCGAGGTGATGTTCGGCACCGGCGAGGAGATACACCGCACCGAGTGGACGCAGCCCGCGCTCTTCGCCGCCGGATACGCCCTCGGCTCCACCCTCCGCGCGCTCGGGGCGCGTCCGGATCTCGTACTGGGCCACAGCGTCGGCGAGTTCGCCGCCGCCTGTCTCAGCGGTGCCCTTCCGCTGGAGGGCGCCGCCCGGCTGGTCGCGGCGCGGGGTCGGCTGATGCAGCAACTCCCCGCGGGTGGCGGGATGCTGGCCGTACGCGCCGGGCGGGACGCTCTCGCGGAGCGCGTCGCCGACGAGCCCTGGGTGAGCATCGCCGTCGACAACGGGCCGCAGGCGGTGGTCCTGGCCGGGGACATCCCGGCGCTGGAGCAGATCGAGAAGGAGCTCGGCGCGGAGCACGTACGCACCCGCTGGCTGAAGGTCTCCCACGCTTTCCACTCGCCGCTGATGCGGCCGATGATCGAGGAGTTCGCCGAGGTCGCCCGCGAAGTCGGCGGGGCCGCGCCCCGGCTTCCGTTCTACTCCACGGTGCTGGGCCGCCGTCTGCTCGACGGCGAGGCCCTGGACGCCGGTTACTGGACGGCGCACATCGCCGCTCCGGTCCTGTACGCGGACGCCGCCGCGGCGATGCTGACGGACAGTCCGACGCATCTGGTGGAGATCGGCCCCCAGCCCACGCTCACGTCCCTCGCGCGCCGTCTCGGTGCCGGGGCGGCGGCGTCCGCCGGCCGTCCGGCCGTCGCCGTGCCCGTCAAGGGTGAGGGCTCCGGCGGCCGGGACCTTGCCGCCGCGCTGGCGGCGCTCTACCAGGACGGTCTCGAACCCGACTGGGACGCGGTGTACGGGCCGGGGGAGCGGACACTGCAACGGCTGGCGCCCTACGAGTTCTCCACCGAGCACCGCTACTGGACGGCCGGACCCGTACGGGCCGCCGCGGCGGACCCGGCGACGGCCGAGAGCGACGCGGGGGCCGTGCCGGGGCAGGCGGCGCTGCCGGTCGCCGTCCAGGTGCCGGGTGCCGGGGGCGTGCTGCCGCCGGCGCAGCCCTCCGCGGCGGCCTCCGCCGACCCGGTCGGCGACCCGGTCGCCGACCCGGTCGCCGACGCTGTCCTGCGCGCGGTCGGACAGGTGGGCGGCTACCCGCTCGCCGAACTCGGCCCTCACCAGCGGCTCTACGAGGACCTCGGCTTCGACTCCGTGATGGTGATGGAACTCAAGCACCGCATCGAGGAGGAGCTCACGGGCGGTGCCGAACTGGACATGCAGGAACTGCTGTTGAGGCTCTCCTCCGTGGACGACCTCATCGGCTTCCTGCGCGAGCACCCGGCAGCGGGCACCGGCACGGGAACAACCGGCACCGGCACGGGAACAACCGGCACCGGCACGGGAACAACCGGCACCGGCCCGGGAACAGGCACAGGCACCGGCACAGGCATCGAGGAGAGGACGGCATGAACGGGACGCACCACGACGGCCCGGGGAACCCCGGCGGGCCCGCCGGCGGAGAGCTGGGCGGCCGCAGGCAGACGTACCTGGCCTCGGTCGGCACGGCCCTGCCCGGCGAACCGGTCGACAACGCGGCACTCGCCAAGACGCTGGGCGTCAACGAGGAGTGGATCGAGGTCTTCATCGGCACGAGGACCCGGCACTTCGCCCGGGACCTGGGCACGGGCGAAGTGCGCTGGTCGCTTGCCGACCTGTGCGCCCAGGCGGCGCAGCGTGCCCTGGCGGCCCCCGGCTGCGACCCCGGCGACATCGAGTTCATCGTGCTGGGCACCGCAACGCCCGACACCCTGATGCCGGCCACGGTCAACCATGTCGCCGACCAGCTCGGTCTCGACCAGGTTCCCACCTTCCAGCTCCAGTCCGGCTGCGCCGGTGCGGTGCAGGCGCTGAGCGTCGCCCGCAGCATGATCACCTCCGGTGAGTACCGCACGGGTCTCGTCATCGGCGGCGACGTGTGCAGCAAACACCTCGATCTCCAGCGGGACTTGTCCGGCGCGGCCCCGGGCGACCTCGTCAACTTCGTCCTGTTCGGGGACGGAGCGGGCGCCGCCGTGCTCACCGACGAGCCGCGCGGACAGCGTCTCGCCCTGCGCGAGGTGCTCAACCGGTTCACCGGGCTCAACCGCGAACCGGGCCAGGTCATCGAGTGGTTCGGGCTCGCCGACCGGTACGAGGACCGGCAGGCGCTCACCGAGGACTACAAGGCCATCGAGGAGTCCGTCCCGGTGATGGCCGTCGAGATCCTTTGGGAGCTGCTCGGCGAACTCGACTGGCAGGCCGAGGAGTTGGACTTCCTGCTGCCGCCGCAGCTCTCGGGCCGCATGACGCGCCTCATCACCGAGCAGCTGGACGTGCCCACAGCGAGGGAGGTCTCCTGCGTGGCCGAGACCGGCAACAACGGAAACGCCCTCCCCTTCCTGCAGATCGAGAAGCTGCTCGACGAGATGGCGGCGGGCCAGCGGGCCCTCGCGGTCGCGATCGAGTCCAGCAAGTGGATCAAAGCCGGCTTCGCCCTGGAGAAGATATGAGCACCAGCACCACCGACGGATTCACCCTCGCCGACTTCACGCGGCTCGTCAGCGAAGAGCTCGGTCTGCCCGTCGAACCCGGCCAGATCACCGCCGACTTCGACGAGATCCCCGACTGGGACTCCCTGCACCTGCTCAAGCTCGTCACCGCGCTGGAACCGGCCGCAGGCCGCGCGGTGCCGGTCGGGAAGGTACTGGAGGCGCGCAGCCTGAAGGAGATCTACGACCTGGCGGTGGCGGATTGAGCGCGCCCCCGCCGGACGGCCCGGAGCCGCGGGACGGCGTGCACACCGTCGTGGAGACGCGCCGCCGCCACACCCTGTACTTCCTGGAGTGGGCCGCCCGGCAGCGGCCGGTGCACCTGGACACCGAGGTCGACATGACCCGCGTCCAGCAGCACCGTGCCGCCGCCCGCGAGCACGACGTCCGCTACTCCGTGGTGAGTTACCTGCTCCTCGCGGCCGGCCGTGCCCTGCACCGCCATCCCCGGGCGAACGCCGCGATGGCACCCGGCTGGCCGGGGCCGCTGCGCCGTCCACGCGTGATGCGCTTCGGCACGGTCACCGGAAAGCTCGCCCTCGACCGGGACGTCGGCTCCGAACGCGCCGTGCTCTCCGCCCTCGTCCCCGGCCTGGAGAGCGCGGGCCTGGACCAGATCCAGGAGCGCGTGGACCGCTACCGCGGTCAGGACGCCGCGGAGCTGCCCGAGTTCGGGGGCGTACGGAGGCTCGGGCGGCTGCCGTCCCCGCTGGGCCGTACGGTCTTCGCGGCGGCCCTGCGCAGCACACGCAGACGCTCCGGACTCTTCGGCACCGTCTCCGTCAGCTCACTCGGCCACCGTCCCGTCGACGGTTTCCACTCCGCCGGCGGGACCGCGGTGACCTTGTGCGCCGGGCAGATCGCCGAACGTCCTGTGGTGCGCGCGGGCCGCATCGTGCCGGCGCCCGTGATGCGCCTCGGCCTCACCTTCGACCACCGGGTGATCGACGGAGCGGAGGCCGCCGACGTGCTGAGCCATGTCCGGCTCACCCTGGAGGACTTCCATGACGGCAGCCCGGAGGCAGCCCGCGGGCCGCACCTTCGTACGGCCGGTACGGATCACCGGACCCGAGGGGGACTGGAACCGGCTGCGGACTGACCTGGCCGGGCACGCACACGCAGTGGTGCACTCCCGCACGGAGGACTGGGCGCCCGCTGCGCAGCCGCAGCGGACCCAGGACGCCTTCCTCCGCGCCCGTTTGGGGCGCCGCGACTGGGAGCGCTACCGCAGCCTGCGCGTCCCGGCGGTACGGGAACGGTTCGCCGCCTCGCGGCTGCTGCTGAAGGCCGCGGTCGCGGCGGTGATCCAAGTCGCACCGCAGGACGTGGAGTTGGCGTACACGCCTGCGGGGCGCCCCTACCTGCCCGGCTACGACGCGGTGCAGATCAGCCTCAGCCACACCGGCAGTCTGCTCCTGGTGGGACTCGCCACCTGCGGCGTGATCGGAGTGGACGCCGAACGCAGCGACCGTCCGCTGTACGGGCCGGGCCTGTGCCGTCAGTCGTGCACACCGCACGAGGCGGGAGCGGTCGAAGCCCTGCCGCGCCGCGAGCGGGACGCGGCACTGGTCCGGCTGTGGACGCTGAAGGAGGCGTACAGCAAGGCCATAGGGCTCGGACTGGGCGCCGGATTCACCGAGTTCGGCTTCCCGGTGGACGCAGCCGCGGCCCACGTGCCCCTGTGCCTCCCCGACGGCACTCCCGCCGCCGGATTCGACCGCGCCTGGACCTTCCGCACGTGCCCGGTCGACGGCGGCCACACGGCCGGGATCGCCGTGGCGGATGCCGGGTTCGGCCCCGCACGGGACGTCGCGGCGTCCATGGCACTCGACGAGGCCGTCCTGGACGCCGTGTCGGAGACCCCGGGCGCGGCGCAGGAATCCGTCGGCTGACCCCCGGCCCGCCGGCCCCCCCCGATCCGCCGGTCCGCCGCATGTCGGCGCGTGTCCCGCTGCCGCGCGACTCCTTCAGAGCGCCGAAAGCCGCACCCCCGCGCCGTACAAGGCGGACTGAAGGCCGTCCCCCGACACTGGGCGCGCGCCCCAGCCCCCTGCGAACCCCGGATCCGGACGGTGAGGCAATGGACCACCTGCAAGAGCTGAAGGAATTCGCCCGCCTGCACGCCCGCGGACAGGGCATGCGGCCCGCACACGCCGCGCACGTCCTGGAGCAGATCACCAACGACACACCGGGCGACCCGCGTTCGTGGGCCCGCGTGTGGACCGCCCAGGGCGACGTCTCGGCACGCCGGGGCGACCTCCTCGACGCGTGCCGCCACTACGCGCTCGCCCGCTTCCCGTACCACGAGGGCAGCGACCGGCGCCGCGCGCAGGAGCTGTGCGTGTCCGCCTTCGACGAATGGCGGCGTGAGATGCGGGACATCGAACGTCTCGAGTTCCGGCACCCCGACGGCGACATCGTCTGCTGGGCCACCGGCCTGGACGACAAGCGTCCCAGGCCCCTGCTGCTCGTCATGGGCGGCATCGTCAGCGTCAAGGAACAGTGGGCGCCGCTGCTGCCGAAGCTGCGGCGGCTCGGCTTCGCCGCGGTCGTGGGCGAACTGCCCGGCGTCGGGGAGAACACCTGCGCCTACCACCCGGGTTCCTGGCGGCTGCTGCCGTTCCTGCTCGACCGTCTCGCCGGCCGGGCCCGCACCGGGGACTCCTCCCTGATGGCCCTGAGCTTCAGCGGTCACCTCGCCCTGCGCGCGGCGGCCGAGGACGCCCGCATCCGCAGAGTGCTCACAGTCGGTGCACCCGTCGCGCAGTTCTTCACCGACGCGCAGTGGTGGCCGCGCGTGCCCCGCATCACCGTCGAGACCCTGCACCGGCTGACCGGCGTACCCAACCCCGGCGAACTGCGCTCACTGCTGGGCGAGTTCGCCCTGACCGGCGACGTGATCGACGCGCTGCGCATCCCCGTGCGGTACGTCGCCAGCAGCCGTGACGAGATCATCCCCGCCGGGGAGCACACCCTGCTGCAACAGGCCCCGGGTGACGTGCGTGTGAAGGTTTTCGACGACGTGCACGGTTCACCCGCCCATCTCGGTGGTACCCGGAGGTGGCTGCTCTCCTCGCTGCTGCGACTGCAGTTCACCGGCCGCGGACGGCAACCCGCGGCGGCAGGAACCGGGCCGGGCCAGGACCCGGCGCAGCAGCCGGCCGACACCGGTACTCCGTCCGCGTCTTCCCTGAGAGGCAACCATGAGTAAGTCCCGCCAGTCCGGTCCCCGGCCGTCGACCGTACGGCCCTGGTACACCCTCGCCGCGCTCGGCGTCCTCGAGAGCGACCTGACCTCCACGCGGCGCAATCCGCTGCCGCCCGTGAGGGAACGCGCGCACCGGCACCCGGGCGGGCGGCCCACCGGCAGCGACCAGGCGTGACCCCGGGGCGGCCAGCCGGGACGTCGCCCGGCCCGCCGCCCCGGTGGCTCGCCCCGCCTCCGCTCAGGCCGCCGCACTCCCGGCCGCCGGTGGCGGCTGGATCAGCCACACGCCGGGCCGCACTTCGAGGGACAGCGGCCCGGAGGCCTCGTGCCCGCCCTGCTCCGCGGCGGCCCGCGCCTGGTCCGCCGTGCGCCGCGCGTACTCCAGCCACCGCGTGTCGCCGGCGAGTTCGGCAGCCGCCTCGCACTCGCCGAGCCGGGAGAGCGCCGCGTCCGGCCGGCCCTCGCTCAACTCCACGAAGGCGAGGCCCCGCAGGGCCTCCATGGCACCGCGTGCGTCGCCCTCCGTGCGTCCGGTCTCCAACGCGTGGCCGTAGTGCTGCTCCGCCCGCGCCGTCTGCCCCCGGCCCAGCAGCACATCGGCCTCGCCGGTGAGACAGCGTGCGGCGCCCGTCCGGTCTCCGCAGCGGGTGAAGAAGTGCCGGGCCAGGCGGTAGCGGTCCGCGGCCCGGCCGGCCTGGTGACGCTGCCATGCCAGGTCGCCCAGCGAACGCAGCAGCACCGCCTCGGCGCGTGCCTCACCGGCCTGACGTGCGGCGTCCAGAGCGAGTTCGTGGCTGGACTCCCACTCCACCCACAGGGCGCACGCCTCGTAGTAGCCGCTGAGGGAGGAGGCCAGGGCGGCAGTCAGCTGCCACAGCCCTGCGCCGTGCGTCCGCCGCACGGCCTCCAGCAGCCCCGCGGCCTCCTCACGGAACCACTGCAGCGGCGGACCGGCGACCAGCCGCTTCACCTCCGCCGCCGGGAGTTCCCACCCGTCCTCCGGTGCCGGCAGCCGAACGGCCGTGGCAGCGGGGGCCAGCCGGTCCCGGCCCGGGGCCAGCCGGCTGTCCGCGTGCCGGGCCAGCGTCAGACAGGCACGTCCCAGCCTCTCCACCGCCGCCCTCGTCTCCGGGCTGCCGGGCGTGGCCTCCGCGGCGAGCATCTCCACCGCGAGCGACCGCAGCAGCGGATGGAGTCCGTACCGTACGGACCTGCGGGTACCGGGAATCCGGCGCGCCTCCAGCAGATGTCCCCGCACCAGTTCCTCGGCCTCGTGCTCCGCCCCGGCGACATCCGTGGCGAGCAGCGCCGCGGCGCTCCACGGCGCGAAGTGGGGCTGCGGTGCCAGGGCCAGCATCCGGAAGGCGTGCTGCTGTTCCGGCCCGACGTCCTGATGGGCGGTCAGCAGACTGCTGCGCACGTCGAGATCGCCGAGTGCGAGTGCCGAGAGCCGTCCGCGTTCGTTGCGCAGGCGGCCGGCCAGAGCGGCGGCCGTCCAGTGCGGCCGGGCGGCCAGAGCGGCAGCCGCGACGCGCAGAGCCAGCGGCAAGTAGCCGCACAGCTCGGCGATCTCGGCGACGGCGGCCGGATCGCGGGCCGTCTGCGGTCCGCCCGAGGAGACCAGCAGCCGCTCGGCGTCCTCGGCGGCGAGGACGTCCAGCGCGAGATGCCGGGCGCCTTCGAGGCCGCCCAGCGCCCGGCGGCTCGTGACGATCACAGTGGTGTCCGGTACGGCTGAGAGCACTGCCCGTACCTGCGCCTGCGAGACGGCGTCGTCGAGGACGAGGAGCATCCGGCGACCCCGCAGACAGGCTCGGACATGGTCGGACAGCTCCTCCAAGTCCCGGTCGGCGGGCGCCGCCTGTCCGGCCTCCTCCGCGCCCGCCCCGAGCCGGAGCCGCCGCAGCAGGGTGGTCAGCGTCCGCGTGGGGTCGACAGCCCGGCCGCCGGCGTCCCGGAGCCGGAGCAGTACCCGTCCGTCGGGGAACTGCTCCGCCGTCTCGTAGGCCAGCTGAACGGCCAGCGCGGTCTTGCCCGCACCCACCCGGCCGGAGACTGCCAGTACCCGGGCCCGGTCCTCAGCCGCGTCCTCCGGGGACGGCTCGCCCTCCAGGACACGTGCGCCCAGGGCCAGTTGCTCCGCGCGTCCGGTGAAGTTGGCGACGCGGGGCGGAAGCCACAGCACGGGACCCGGCTGCGGAGCGCCCGGGGCGCCCGGCCGCTCCCCGTCCGCCGCACTCCGACTCTCCCCGCCCTGCGTCCCGCCGCCCGCCGGCTGCCCCGCGGGCGACGCCGTGCCGCCCGGGCCGCGCGGGCCCTGCTCGTGCCAGGCGAGAGCGGGGTCTGCGGCAAGGACCCGCTCCAGCAGCCGCTTCAGCGCCGGTCCGGGTTCGACTCCGAGCTCTTCGACGAGCGCGCGGCGTGCCCGGTGGTAGGCCGCGAGGGCGTCCGACTGCCGGCCCGAGCGGTACAGCGCCACCATCAGGTGCGCGTGGAGGGTCTCCCGCATGGGGTGGGAATGCGCCAACGCCATGAGTTCGCCGACCAGTTCGTGGTGCCTGCCCAGACGCAGGTCCGCGGAGATGCGCTGTTCCAGCACCTCCGTACGCAGCTCCTCCAGCCGTACGGCGCTCGTCTCCAGCATCGGCCCGTGCGGCACACCGGAGAGGGCCGCACCGGTCCACAGGCCGAGTGCACGGGCCAGCAGGGAGGACGCGTGGGTGTAGTCCTGCTGCTCGTACGCCTCGCGGCCCTGCACGCGCAGCGATTCGAAGACCGTCAGGTCCAGTTCGCCTTCACCGACGTTCATCAGGTAGCCCGGTGGCCGCGTCACCAGGGGCTGTTGCGCGTCGGGGTCGCCCTCCAGCAGTGCCTTGCGCAGTTGCGATACGTAGACCTGAAGGGTGGTCGCGGCGGTGCGCGGCGGCTCCGCGCACCACAGTTCGTCGATCAGGGTGTGGACCGACACGACGCTGCCGCTCTGCACGAGCAGCGTGGCGAGCACCGCCCGAGGCTTGGCCGCGGACGGGGTGCGGGGCGTCATGTGCACGGGCCCCAGAATGCGGAATCGCACGGAGTGCTGCCTTTCGAGGGCGCCCGGAATCTGGGCAGGGGGGACTGGGGAGGGGAGTTCGGGGGAAGCCGGCGGGGCAGGTGCCGCCGGGAGAAGGCGGGGGGCAGGTGCTCAGCAGTCCTGCAGCACGCTCACGGACGACTCCGAGACGAGACGTCCGCCCTGGGTGTAGGCGAGCTGGAAGTCGGCGACGGGACGTTGCTGCTCGTCCCGGCGGAGCCCTGCGGGGGCTGCTCCGCCGGCTGGACGGACAGTGCAGTACAGCGGAAGTCCCGGCTCGGTGAATCCGCGGAAGGACGCCTGCCAGTGCGAGAAGACGGCGTGGGCGGGCTTGAAGCCGTGCAGTTCCGTCGCGGTGAACAGCGCGGCCTGGCGCGAGACTTCGAGGAAGAGAGCGGACGTGAACGCGTCGGCGGCGTCCGGGAGGACCCGGCGGGCGGCGAGGAGGTCGACGGGGAAGGTCAGGCCGTCGCTCTGAGTTCCGGGGGCGCTCTCCGCAGGCACGCCGATCAGCACGTTGCGCGAGGAGCGCCGTCCGATGCGCTCCGGTGCGGGGGAGTGGTGCGCGGAGGGCGCGCCATGGTGTGCGGCGGCACTGTGGTGTGCGCTTTCGGGCCGGCCCTTGTTCCAGTGGTGGCGGTGGACGAGGGGAGTGGGGAAGGCGATGCGGGCGTCGGCGGTGCCACAGCGCTCCCCGCCGATGTCCACGGCCGCGCGGCAGACGAGGTTGTGCGGGATGCCGTTGACGACGTTGGCGGGAGTGATGCGGAGGTCGAGCGCGATCTGTGCGCTGCCCGGCGTACGACGCCACGGCTCGATGTCGGTGATGTCGGTGGTCCCGGAGGTGAGGACCATGTGGCGGCTCTCGGGGATGCGGAAACAGCGCCGGGCTGCGAACACGGCTGTCTGCCGCAGTGATTCGACGGCGAAGAGCAGGTCGTGGAACGCCGCGGTGCCGTCGCAGAACAGCGGGTGGTCGCCGGGCAGTTCGGCGGAGAAGGCGAACTGCTGCTGGACGGGCGGCGTCGACTGGAGCAGGAAGGCTTCCGGGGTGTCCGGCCGGTGCACCAGGTGGTGCGGTCCCAGCAGGGAGGCGGGCAGCGCGCCGGGGCGCTGTGTCCGAACGGCGGAGGGTCTGGGGACGATGGTCATGAGGGTCCTCTGCTCTGCGGCATTGTCCGGCAGTCCGACGGCTGCCGGAAAGAAAGGTCTGAAAGCCGTAGTACGCCTTCACACTTTCCTACTCCGCTGTAGCACCAGGGAAGAAAAACTGAAGCCCTGAGGGGCAGTTGGGGCGAAAGGCTCAATTCAGCGCCGGGCCGCCGGTGACGTCCGTCACGGGCTCTGCCTTCTGTGACCGGCGTCATGAATACCCGGCGGTGCACGGCGGAAATCATCTTTCGCCTTCTTCGAAATCCGAAGCATGCGATATGAAATTTTCACCCCGCGCAGGTGATCGGAAAGCTTTCGCGCCGCCGCAGGGCGCTTGCATACTTGACTGGCAGGCATGCGTGTGAAAGGGGGCCATCGTGCCGCTACCGGCCGACAGTTGCCCGGTGCACCTGTGGTCGCTGTCCGAAGACGTGGTCGTCGAGCCCGGGGAGAGCGACAGCGAGATCGTCCTGACCGGCCGCTGGGGCAGGGAACGCGTGCAGGGTGGCTGCCCCGTCGTGCGCGAGGCGCTGCGCCGCATGGTGCTCGGCCCCGTGCTGCTGGTGAACGCCGGTGTCAGGAGCAACGGTTCGGGCTCCGACCCGAACGCGTATCTCTTCCTGATGCTCATGCTCAGCCGCCTGTCCCACCTGGTGGTGCGCACGCTCGGCCTGGACGACCTCAAGGGCCCGCTGCTGTCGGTCCAGCCCGCCTCCCGGTGCGCGTCGTTCACTCCGGAGCGGCTGCCCTCGCTGCTGGAGGTGCGCCTGCCGCCGGGAGTCTCCTTCACCCTCGAACCGGCAGGTGTGGCCCTCGAGTTGCCCGACTCACCGCACCGCGTGGTGCTGCACCGGCCGGAGGCGGTCTGGGTGGTCGGGATGCTTGCCTGGCCCGTCACGCCGGACGCGGTCTCCTCCGCGCTGCCCCTTCCCTCGAAGGTGACGGAAGGCATCCTCGACTATCTCGCCGGTGCCGGAATGGCCACCCCCGTGCACACCTCGGCGACGGGCGGAAGCCGCCTGCGCAGCGGCGGCTGAGCAGCCGGCCGTGGTCAGAGCAGCCAGCCCGACTCCCGCGCGATACGGATCGCGTCGACCCGGTTCCGTGCGTTCATCTTCGTCACGACCGTCGTCAGATAGTTGCGCACCGTCCCGGTCGACAGGTGCAGCAGGGAGGCGATCTCAGGCGCCTCCGCGCCTTCCGCCGCAAGCCGGAGGACCTCCGTCTCACGGTCCGTGAGCGGACTGTCCGTGCCGCCCCATGCGGCCAGGGCCAGTTGGGGATCGACGGCACGGTGGCCGGCGGCCACCCTCCGGACGGCGGCGGCGAGTTCCTTCGGCGGTGCGTCCTTGAGGAGATAGCCCGAGACCCTCGCCGCCAGCGCCCGCCGCAGTGTGCCCGGCCGGCCGAGGCTGGTGAGGATCAACGTCCGGCACTCCGGCATCCTCTCGTGCAGCATCGACGCCGCGCTCAGTCCGTCGAGGCCGGGCAGGTCGATGTCGATGACGGCGACGTCCGGGCGCTTGTCCAGCGCGGCCGCCACCACCTCGTCACCACGCTCCAGTTCGCAGACGACTTCGAAGTCGTCCTCGAGATCGAGCAGCGCCACGAGGGCCCCACGGACCATGTGCATGTCTTCGGCGAGCAGTATCCGTATCACGGCGCCCCCGTGTGCTCTCTCTGCATGCGTGTGTTCGCCTCAGGTCGTTCCGCCCGGCGGGCCTTCCCCGGTGTCAGGCGGCCGGGCCGTTCAGCGGCAGTTCGCCGGTGTCCACCGCCGCGAGTTGCCGTACCGCGCTGACGGGGGCCTCGGCCACCAGCCGGTACATGCCGTCCTTCCCCCTCCCGGAGGTGAGGCTGCCACCGACGGCCCGCAGCCGCATCTCCAGATTGCCCAGTCCGCTGCCGCTGTACGGGGAGGGGTCGTGGTATCCGGGATCGACGCCGTCGTTGGACACCGACAGCCGTACGAACCCGTCCTGCTGAAGCCCCTCGATCTCGCAGACGGTCGCCTGGCTGTGCCGCAGCAGGTTCGTCACCGCCTCGCGCAGTACGGAGGCGAGCACCGTGTCGACCTGCTGGTTCAGGGCACCGACGGACAGCCTCGCCTGTACGACGATGTCCGCCGCGCTGAGCACCGACTGGGCCGAGTCGACCTCCTCTCGCAGTGACATGTCGCGGAAACCGCTGGCCACCCTGCGCACGTCGGCCAGCGACTGCCGCGAGATGCGCAGCACGTCGGCGACCTCCTCCGCGGCCCGCTTGGGGTGGGCGGGGATGAGGCGGTGGATCAGTTCGCTCTTCAGGGTGATCGAGGAGAGGCTGTAGCCGAGCAGGTCGTGCAGGTCGCGTGCGAAGCGCAGACGCTCCCGCGTGACGGCCATGCGCGCCAGTTCGTCACGGGTGTCGTGGACTTCGCGGACCAGTTGCGAGAGGCGTGAGAGGCCGTAGACCACGAGGCCGGTGAGCAGGCTGGACTGGCAGAGGTGGATGGCGTCCAGCGTCGAGCGGTTGTCCAGCAGCGGAGGCAGCAGCATGCTGAAACCGACCGAGCCGTACAGCGTCCAGGCCAGCCTCGCGGGGAGGAGCAGGAGCAGTGAACCGGCGAGGAAGCCGGCCATCGCACCCCACATCGCGCGGAAGGCGACCATGGGCAGGTAGGTGAGAACCGCCTGAATGGTCAGCGTCACCCACTTCCGCCAAGCCGGGGCGCGATTCGCACCCGGCGCGGAGTGGCAGAGCTGGATCAAGAATATCGCGGCGAGTCCCAGAAGGGCGGCCACGAGTTTCCCCGGGCCCAGCTGCGCGCTCAGAATGTTGAGCATCGTAATCGTCAGATAGCTGAGCAGAGCAGCCAGGAGAATGGCCTGGGCCAATCGCGGTGCCGGGAGATTCCGGCTGCGGTCGGGCGTAATGCCCATTCCGGCTGCCTCCGGTAGGGCAGCGCCGCCGAGCCGGTCCTGAAGTGCCATTTGTGCACAGCCTCTGCAATCGCTCATGTATGCGCTGTCAGGTAGGAGCATATGTGAGAACGCGTAAGGCCGAGGTGCCGATGGACGATTTCAAATGCGCTGTACACCACGGCTGTTCACGGTTCTGCCGGGAAGCTGCCGCCGCCTGGAAGGCCCGGCCGGTGTCCCCGCTTCCCGCCGGTCCGGCCTCGGAGGGAGTTCCGTGCCGGTGTCCCGGCTCCGCCCCTGGTCGCGGCCCGCTTGTCATGCTCCTCGCCGCATTGCGATCGTCCTCCCGCTGCCTCTGCTGAGCCAGTGTGACTGGAGTGACGATTCTGTGAGGATGCGACAGATGGGCACAGTGCCGCGGTCACGAACGACAGGTGAAGAATTCATACATCCCTCACCGGCACCCCGGTGACCAGCGCTTTTCCTCCCGGACGCAGCACCGTCGGCCGGCTCTCGGAACCCGGTCGGCACCGCCGTCGTCAGAGCGGTGAAGCTGGAGGTAGATCATGCGACAAGGCACAACAGGCAAGGCCCGTACGAAGACCGTACTCGCTCTGGTCCCGGCGCTGACCGTCATGGCGCTGACGGCGACGGCATGCGGAGGAAGCGGCCAGACCGTCAGCAGCGAGTCACCGAAGAAGCAGTCCCGCTTCGAGAAGCGCGCCACGCAGATCGAACAGGAATGGCCGAAGGTGAAGGGGATCAAGGACCGTCACAACGACATGCTTCCACTTCAGGCCGCCCAGCGTCCCGTTCAGGGCAAGGAGGACTCGCTGACCGTGACCGTCGGCCACGGAGGCTGCGACAGCAGCTACGGCGCGCACGTACAGGAGACGGACAAGCTCGTGATCGTCGCGGGCTGGGCGAAGAAGAAGAAGGACGCCGACTTCTGCACCAAGCAGCTCGTCAGCGACAAGACGAAGGTCGAGCTCAAGAGCGAACTCGGCGACCGTACGGTCGTCGACGCGGCGACGGGCAAGAAGCTGCTGAAGGGCTGAGCCCGGCGGCCCCGGCCGCCGGGAGCACGTGCGCACGGACACCCGCCCGGCCGCCGCCCGCCCGGGCCGGCGCCGCCCCGGTGCGCATCGCACCGGCCCGCACACTGTCCGTGTTGGCGCAGCCCCGCACCACCCGGTGCGGGGCTGCGACCGTGTGACCTGTCTCTCCCCACCCGTGTGAGCTGCCGCTCCACGCCGGGATCTTCGACCTGCCCCTCAACCGGACGGGTGCTGCTCTGATAACTTTCCTTCCCGACCGCATGGTTATCCCCATCCCCATCACAACCACGCGGCGGGCGAGGGCAGTTGAGCATCCGCACAGATGTGCCGCTGCCCCGGGCGCTGCGGTCAGGAGCCAGTGCGTGAGCGAAGCACTGCCGAGTGGCCAGAGCGCACCCACAGTGCTGCGCATCGTTCTCGGCAAGCGGCTGAAGGAACTGCGGGAGAGCCGCGGCGTCTCCCTCGAGGGCGCCGCCAAGGCGCTGAGCGTCAGCCACCTGACGATCCGCCGCATCGAGAACGCCCAGGTCAGTCTCAAGATCCCTTATGTGAAAGAGCTGTTGAGGCTCTACGACGTCTCCGAGGCGGAGGCCGAGGACTTCACCACCATGGCCGAGCAGGCCAACGAGCCCGGCTGGTGGCACAACTACAAGACGGCGCTGCCCGACTGGTTCCGGGCGTACGTCAGCCTGGAGACGGCCGCGGAAGTCATCCGTGTCTACGAACCGCACTACATGACCGGCCTGTTGCAGACGCGCGACTACGCCCGCGCCGTCATACGCGCCGGATTCCCCTACGAGCCGGAACATGCCCTGGAACACAGGGTCGACCTGCGCCTGCGCCGCCAGGCGCTGCTGGGCGGCCCCGGGTCGCCGAAGCTGTGGGTGGTGCTCGAGGAGGCGGTGCTGCGCCGCGAGGTGGGCGGCCCGGCCGTGATGCGCGGCCAGATCGAGCGGGTCCTGGAGGTGCTCGACGATCCGCGGATCACGCTGCGCATCCTGCCGCTGGCCGCGGGAGCCCACTCGGGGACGAGCGGCCACATCACCTACTTCCGGTTCAGGGAGCCGGAGCTGCAGGACATCGTCTACACCGAGGTCGGGCTCACCAGCGCCGTCTACCTGGACCAGCGGCCCGACGTGGTGACGCACCTGGAGGCGTACACCCGCATCTCGCGGCTCGCCTCCGAACTCGTGCCGGACACCCGCACGTATCTCAGCCAGCTGCGCAAGGAATTCACGCGCTGAACGCCGGGCACCCCGCCCCGGGCGGCAGGCTGCGCCGTTCAGCAGGAAGGTCCGCGGTTCTCCGGAAGGAGCACCGCGGACCCGAGTGCTGAGAACGGAGTCCGTGCGGCGGCCGCGCCGGAGCGTGGCCGCCGGGAGACTCTCAGTCGATGCCGCGCCAGATGTGGGGCTCGAAGCCGGGCTCTTCCTCGTCGTCGACGCCGGCCAGCAGCCACAGCGGCGCTTCCAGCGGCAGGCTCAGCTCCTCTCCGAGAAGGGCGCTCTCCATGGGTGACCGTGACTGGATGGCCGTGGTCATTTCTTCGTCAACTCCCCTGTGAAACTCGGGCGCAGGGCCGTACGGCCCCGAAGTAGCGACCGCCTCCCCGTAAGGCTCCCGCACTCCGATTCTGACCTGCGAAAGCCCGTCCCGCAGCCCGACGGAGCAGAGCGGCACGCGGTGCCGCAGACGCCGGCGGCGGACGCGGCCGGGGCCCGGGCCGGCACTCGTCGACGACATCCCTGGCAGGGCCCCGTGCCGCAGCCGGAAGAAGACGATCAGCCGGCGAGCCTCGCCGGGAAGCCGCCGGTCGCAATCGGCCCCCAGTGCCGCGGAGTGACGCGGATCAGGGACTTGCCCTGCTTCACCATCGCGGCCCGGTACTCGTCCCAGTCGGGGTGTTCACCGGAGATGTTGCGGAAGTACTCCACGAGCGGCTCGACCGACTCGGGGCTGTCGATCACCTCGGCGTCCCCGTCGACCTGCACCCACGGGCCGTTCCACTCGTCGGAGAGGACGACCACGCTCACGCGCGGATCACGGCGGGCGTTGTGGGTCTTGGCGCGTTCGGGATACGTCGAGACGACGATCCGGCCCGAGTCGTCCACACCGCACGTCAGCGGCGAGGCCTGGGGCGAACCGTCGGCACGCCGGGTGATCAGCAGTGCGCGGTGACGCGGACGGACGAAGTCGAGCAGGCCGGCCAGCTCGACACGGGTGTTGGTGGCGATGGAAGGGCTCATGCGGCCGAACGTACGTCATGCGACGGGAGCGCCGAACCCGCGCCGCCCGCGTGCCCGGCACGCGGCTCGTCGCCCGGATGCGCCGCGGCGGCGCCGTCCGCGGCCCGCTCCTCAGGTGTCGCACTCCAGCACCGTGCGGCAGAGGCCGCAGCGGACCCGGACCCTGCCGCGGACCGGCACGCGGATGCGCTGGCTGCAGACAGGGCAGGGGAAGGAGACCCGCAGCGGCGAGTGGTTCTCGAAGAGGTACGTCCCGCCGTCCACCGCCCGCGCCGGGGGAGGAGCGGTGTGCGACTGCGCCCGGCGGCGGTCCCTGACGTAGCGGCGGCGGTCCGCCCAGCCGGCCCCTTCCAGGGGCGGCTGTGCGGCCTCACCGCGCGCCACGGCCCGTCCCGCGACGTACGCCTCGTACGCCTGCGGACTCGTGAACCACACAGCCGGGTCCTCCCCGAACACGGCAGCCCGCTTGGCGAGGACGTAGCCGTACTCCTCGGGCGTGAGGTAGCCCAGCTTCTGCGACGAGAGCTGGTCCTGCCGGAACGCGTCCAGGAGCAGCCAGCCGGCTCCCAGGTACGTGGTGACCGTGTCGGTGAGGATCTCGTCGTCCTCGGTCCCGTGGAAGGAGAGCCCCAGACGGTGCAGGAAGACGTGGGTCACCTCGTGGGCCAGAGCCGCACCGATGTCGCGCCGGTGCGTCCTGAACCGGGCGTTGAGCTCGACGAAGTACTCGGGCCCTGCCGCGAGTTCGACGTGCGCGGCGTCCTGCATGCCGCCGCGGAAGGAGACGACCACCCGGGCGTCCGGCAGGCGGAAGTGCTGCACCATGACACGCGCGACTCGCTGTACACCGTCGAGGAGGTCCTCGGACTCGGAGAACGCCACGTCGCTGGGGAGCACACTCGCGCCGAACCGCTGCAGGCCGTCCCACGGGAGCCGCTTGTAGAGCGCCGTGATCGCGGCCCGTACGGTGCCCAGGTGCGGGAACCCGCGCTGGACCGGGTCACCGGGGGCCCTGCCTCCCGCGTCACGTGCCGCCATCGACACCACCCCCGGAGTCCGTCGCTCACTTGTCACTGTACGTGCGCGGCCACCGCGCCCGCCTCCGCCGGAAGACCCTCGCGGAGAGCTCTGGCGGAGGCGGCACCGGTGCCGGGCGGCCCGCGCACGTCGCGGAGGGCGTCGGCGCACGTGAGGGCCGTGCCGCGTGCCGCCGCCCGGCGGCATAGGGTCGGGGCGGGCAGCGGCAGGACGCCCCCGCCCGGCACCACACGGCCCGATCTGGAACGGCAGCATGGCGATGACTCACGACACCCCGGGCAGCACCGGCGAGAGCACGACCGAAGGCATCGAGGAGTCGGTACGGGAAGAGCTGCACGCGCTGCGCGACAGCATCGACAACATCGACGCCGCCGTGGTGCACATGCTCGCGGAACGCTTCAAGTGCACCCAGCGCGTCGGGCGGCTCAAGGCCGATCACGACCTCCCGCCCGCCGACCCGGCGCGCGAGGCCCGTCAGATCGCCCGGCTGCGGGAGCTGGCCGTCTCCGCGAAGCTCGACCCCGCGTTCGCGGAGAAGTTGCTGAACTTCGTCATCGCCGAGGTGATCAGGCACCACGAGACGATCGCCCGCTCCTGAGCAGGGCCGCGGCGCTGCCGGCGGGGGCATGCGCGGGCCCGCCGGCAGCGCGTCACTTCTTCGGTGAGTCGTCCTCGCCGATGTGGTGGACGCGGACGAGGTTGGTCGACCCGGGCACACCGGGCGGCGACCCGGCGGTGATCACGACCAGGTCGCCCTTCTCGCAGCGGCCCAGCTTCAGGAGCTGCTCGTCGACCTGCTCGACCATCTCGTCGGTGGTCTGCACCGTCGGGCCCACGAACGACTCCACGCCCCAGGTCAGGTTGAGCTGCGCGCTCGTGGCCGGGTCCGGCGTGAAGGCGAGCACCGGCACGGGTGAGCGGTAGCGGGAGAGGCGGCGCACCGTGTCCCCGGACTGCGTGAAGGCGACGAGGAACTTCGCCCCGAGGAAGTCGCCCATCTCCGCCGCCGCCCGTGCGACGGCACCGCCCTGCGTGCGCGGCTTGCTGTGTTCGGTCAGCGGCGGCAGCCCCCTGGAGAGCAGGTCCTCTTCCGCGGCCTCGACGATGCGGCCCATCGTCTTCACTGTCTGAACGGGGTGCTTTCCGACGCTGGTCTCGCCGGAGAGCATCACCGCGTCCGTACCGTCCATCACGGCGTTGGCCACGTCGGAGACCTCGGCACGGGTGGGCCTGGAAGAGTCGATCATGGATTCCAGCATCTGCGTGGCGACGATGACGGGCTTCGCGTTGCGCCTGCACAGCTTGATCGCGCGCTTCTGCACCAGCGGCACCGATTCCAGGGGCATCTCCACCCCGAGGTCTCCGCGGGCGACCATCACACCGTCGAAGGCGTCCACGACGGACTCCAGGTTCGTGACGCCCTGCGGCTTCTCCAGCTTCGCGATGACGGGGAGGTACCGGTCCTCCTCCGCCATGATGCGGTGGACCTCCTTCACGTCGTGCCCGCTGCGTACGAAGGAGAGCGCGATGACGTCGGCCCCCGTGCGCAGCGCCCAGCGCAGGTCGTCGACGTCCTTCTCCGACAGGGCCGGCACGGAGACGGCGACGCCCGGCAGGTTGAGGCCCTTGTGGTCCGAGACCATTCCGCCCTCGACGACGACCGTCCGTACGACGGGTCCGTCGACGGCGACGACCTCCAGCGTCACGCGTCCGTCGTCGACGAGGATGCGTTCGCCCGCCGCGACGTCCACGGCCAGACCGGCGTAGGTCGTCCCGCAGCAGGAGCGGTCTCCCTCGACGGCCTCGACCGTGATGGAGAATTCGTCGCCGCGTTCAAGGAGTACCGGCCCTTCACGGAAACGTCCCAGCCGAATCTTCGGACCTTGAAGATCGGCGAGGACGCCGACGCTGCGGCCCGCCTCCTCCGCGGCCTTGCGCACCCGGTGGTAACGCTCCTCGTGCTCGGCGTGCGAGCCATGGCTCATGTTGAGGCGGGCCACATCCATACCCGCGTCGACGAGGGCCTTGATCTGCTCGTACGAGTCGGTGGCGGGACCCAGTGTGCTGACGATCTTTGCGCGGCGCATGCTACGAGCCTACGACTTACCCATGGGTATGAACCGGCCCGAGGCTGAGTCGCCAACGTCCGCCGCCGAGAGGTGCATTGACAACTTGTAAAGTGCGCGGCCGCTCGCTCTGATGAGCGTCGGAAGGGCGGCCCGCCGCCGCGGAGTGCCCCGGCGCGGCCGGCGCCCGGACTCAGAGAGCGGGACGGCTCATCACGAACCGCGCGTTCACGTGCGCCTGCACCCTCTGCCGCTGGGGCTCCAGGTCCAGCGCGGGTGCCGTCTCCGCGGCCGCTCCTCCGTAACCGGCGGTCCGCATGCCCCGGGGCGCGGGAGGCGGCGTGCTGTTCTCCGCGCCGAGGTCCGCCAGCTCCACGAGCGCCACCAGATCCGCGCCGAGCGCCCCCGCGTACTCCCGAGCCCTGGTGACGGCCTCACGCACCGCCTGCTGACGGGCTTCCCTGTGTGCGGGGGAGTCGGGGCGCAGTGCCCACCAGGGCCCGTCGACGCGGGTCATCTCCAGGTCGGCGAGGCGCGTGGTCATCTCGCCGAGCGCCGTGAAATCGCCGACGGTCACGGAGATCTGCACCCGCCCGTGGTAGGTGCGTACACGCTCACGGCGGCCCTTCTCCGTCAGTTCGGGCGCGACGGAGAAGGAGCCGGTGGAGAGCTTCTCGACCGCCTCCCCGTAGCTCTTGATCAGTTCCAGCGCCTCGGAGTTGCGCCGCGTCAAGGACTCCAGGGCCTCCCGGCGGTCGGTGCCCCGGGTGGCGACCTGCACCGCGATACGGGCGATCTCCGGATCGAACTCGAGGCTCGCCTCGCCGCGGACGGCGACCCGCGGCTCGTCCGGGGTGCCGTAGGGAAGGGGGCCGGTGGCTGCGGTGTGACCAGGCGTGTTCGTCATGTCGTCACTCTGGCAGACCCCCGGCGCCCCGCACGGCGGATCGACGGATCATGCGGGCCGGTGGCACACCGCCTCGACGTTGCTGCCGTCCGGGTCGCGCACGAAGCCCCCGCAGAACGACTCGCGGTACTCGGGCCACAGCCGGGGCGCGTGCAGCACTTCGGCGCCGGCGGCGACGGCCGCCTTGTGGAACGCGTCGACGGACTCCCTGCCGGGAGCCGCGAACGCGATGTGGATCTCCCGGGCGCGTTCCCCCGCTCAACTCGTGCGCAGCGGACGGAAACCCTCGTGCTCCCGGTCGGCCTGCTCGGCCACCCCCGGCGCACCGGCGGCCAGCGCACCCTCCGGCCGCAGCCCGAACGTCGTGAACGCCGTCCGCCGCGGAATCCGGTAATGCTCCTCGCCCGTGACGGAGTTGAGAATCACCGCACTCCGGTGGGCCAGCAGGCCGAGATCCGGGGCACCCACGCCGTGGGTGTGGCGCTCCGCGTTCTGCACGTAGACGGCTCCCCGCACCGACGGATCCATGACCAGGCGGTAGTGCTCGTCGACCCGGACACGCTCCGACTCGTCCCGCACGAGCCACGGCTCCAGCGACGCCAGCACCCCGTCCAGCGGACGCTCGCGGTAACCCGTTGCCAGCACGACGGCGTCCGTCACCAGCCGGGTCCGCACCTCCTGCTCGACCTGCTCCAGGTGCAGCTCCACACGAGTCGCACCCACCCGTCCGGCAGTGCGCACGGCGACCCCCGGCGTGATCACCGCATCCGGCCAGCCGCCCCCCAGCGTGCGGTGGTACAGCTCGTCATGGATCGCGGCGAGCGTGCCGTGGTCGACCGCCTTGTGCAACTGCCACTGACGGGGCAGAAGTTCGTCCCGCACGGACTGCCGCAGACCGTGGAAGTAACGGGTGTAGTCGGGAGTGAAATGCTCAAGGCCCAGCTTGCTGTACTCCATGGGCGCGAACGCCCCGCTCCGCGTGATCCAGTGCAGCCTCTCCCGCCCGGCAGGACGGTGCCGCAGCAGATCGAGGAAGACCTCGGCACCCGACTGGCCCGACCCGACGACCGTGACGTGACCGGCCGCCAACAGCCGCTCCCTGTGGTCGAGATAGCCGGCCGAATGGACGACCGGCGCCCCCGCACCCGTCGAAGCGGCCAGCGCCCGCAGCGGCTCCGGCACATACGGTGCCGTACCCACCCCCAGGACCAGGTTCCGGGCGTACGAACGTCCCGGAGGAGAAGCCGAGTCGGCGTCCGGGCGGGTGAAGTCCAGTTCGAACAGGCGCAGTTCGGGATGCCACCGCACTGCGTCGACACGGTGCCCGAAATGCAGACCGGGACCCGCTGCGGCCGCGCCCCTGACCGCACCCTTGCCCTGGCCCCTGCCCGGCCTGCCGACCGCTCGCGGACCGGCGGTGGCCAGCCCCTCGCACACCCAGCGGCAGTACGCGTCGTACTCGGTCCGTTCGATGTGGAAACGCTCACCGAAGTAGAACGGGAAGAGACGGTCCTGCGTCTTGAGATAGCTGAGGAACGACCAGCGGGAAGCGGGGTCGGCGAGCGTCACCAGGTCCGCCAGGAACGGCACTTGGAGCGTGGCGCCCTCGATCAGCATCCCCGGATGCCACTCGAAGCCCGCCCGCTGCTCGTAGTAGGCGGTCCGCAGACCCGGCACGCCGTCCGCGAGGGCGGCGAGCGAGAGATTCGCCGGCCCGATGCCGACACCCGCCAGGTCCAGGGGCCTGTGCCCGGAGTCGTGGCCCTTCGCCGCGCCTCCCCGTCCGGTCTCGACCGTCAGAGCGGGACGGCCCTGCGAGGTCCGCTGCCCGGGCAGCGCATACGGAGAACCCCCCGGCCTGAGGGAGCCCTGCCCGGCGGCACGGCCGCCACCCGGGGCGTCACCGCCCGCACTGCTGCTGCCGCCGTTCACGGCGCCGTAGTTCGCGGCGTGCGGAGGCAGGCCGGGCACCGGAGCGGGCCGGTGGAAGCGGGGGTCTTCGGCAGTCGTCATGAGCGCGGGCTCCTTGCTGCGCTGGAAGCGGTGACGGGCGTGGTGTCGCTCGCGGACTCGGTGAGCGCGGGAGGAGAGCCGGAGCGCGACGCGGGCAGCGGCGGCGCCGGCGTGGGCCGCTCCGGCCGGCACCCCGCCGACGAGGGCAGCGCTTCGAGCACCAGCTTCAGCAGAGCCCGCAGATCACTGTCCTCGGCATGCGGATTGAGCAAGGTCGCCTTCAGCCACAACTCGTCGCGCCCGCCCGTCCCTTGCCCGCCGCCGCCCCGGGAGACGGCGGCGCCCCGGGAGACGGCGGCGCGGCCGAGCACCGCCCGGCCCTCGACGAGCAGACGCCGCCGCACCGCGGCCACCGCCCCCGCGTCCGCACCCACCGGACGGAAGAGCACCGTGGAGAGCGCAGGCGGGCCGAAAAGCTCCAGCCGCGGCTCCGCCTCGACCAACTCCGCCAGGCGCGACGCCACTTCGCACGTCTGCTCCACAAGGGCCCCCAGCCCCGCCCGCCCGAGCGCACGAAGAGTGACGGCCACCTTGAAGATGTCCGGACGCCGCGACGTACGCAGCGAGCGGCCCAGCAGGTCCGGCAGCCCCGCCGCGGTGTCGTCATCGGCGTTGAGATAGTCCGCACGGTGATCCAGCGGCCCGAGCGCCCGCCTGTCGGGGACGACGAACAGACCGGCCGCGACGGGCTGCCAGCCCAGCTTGTGCAGGTCCAGGGTGACGCTGTCGGCCCGCTCCAGCCCCGCGAGTCGAGCACGCCGGCCGCGGCTGAAGAGCAGCATGCCGCCGTAGGCGGCGTCCACATGCAACCGTGCCCCGCCACCGCCACCACGGGCAGAGCGCGGACCGAACCCCCCCACCACATCCGCCAGTTCGTCCAGCGGGTCGATCGCGCCGGTATCCGTCGTCCCGGCCGTCGCGACCACCAGAACCGGCACACCCGGCCTCCCGGCATCGAGCGACCCCAGCGCCTCCCGCAGCTCGGCCGGACCCAGCACACCCCGCGGAGCCGGCACCCGCACCGGCTCCGGCAGGCCCAGCAGCCACGCCGCACGCGGCACGCTGTGATGCGCGTTCGCCCCGTACACCACACGCACGTCGCGGCCGTACAACTCCCGTGCCAGCAGGACCCCCAGCTGATTCGACTCCGTCCCCCCGGTCGTCACCAGCGCATCCGCGCCGGCATCGCCCCCGGACCCCTCGCCGTACACAAGTCCCGCCAGAGCCCGGCAGGTCCACGCCTCCAATTCCGAAGCCGCCGGCGCCTGATCCCACGAGTCCATCGACGGATTCAGCACACTCGCCGACAGATCCGCAGCCGCCGCGACCGCAAGCGGCGGACAGTGCAGATGGGCCGCGCACAACGGATCCGCCGGATCAGCGGCCCCCTCCGCCGCCAGCCCCACCAGCGAACTCAGCGCCTCGACCGCCCCCGTGCCCAGCTCCGGCAGCACCGCACCCGCTCCGCCGACGCCACCTCCAGGCGCGCCCAGCACCGCCCGGACCCGCTCGGCCACCGCCCCAGGACCCCCCGGTGGCAGCGGGCCGCCACGCCTTGCCGCGCCCCCCTCCAGCGCATCGAGCACCACACCCGTCAACGAGCGCAGCGCTGCCGCCCCTTCAGTGCCACCCGCGAGCGAACGGGCATCGTCGGCGAACGCATCCATCGGCCAGACTCTTTCGGTCAATCGGCCACAACCCCGCAGCCCGGCAGGCACGACAAGGCGCCCGCCGGACCGGGAAGACGTGGTGAGGTAGCCCTAACCTACGTGCGTACGACCGGCGTCGATCTCGATACGGGCCCGGTTCGCCCGAAGGGGTGACCAGGCACACCGCCCGGCCCGCCGGCGAAGACCGACCGGAAATCCGGACCCCCTCCGAGCCCCCGAGGGAAAAAGAAGAGCCCCGGACCGACGGGAACCGGCCGGGGCTCACCGCAAACGCCGCGTCACTCCCACCGGGGGTGACCCCCGCCCGGGGCCGGCACGCGTCACACCCCGCCCATCGCCCGCACCCTCAACGCCCGCCGCACATCGTCCAGCTGATCCGCCAACGCACGCCGCAGAGACGGCACCACACCCTCCCCCCGCACGCACTCCTCCCCGAGCCGCACCACCCGCTCCTCGACGAACACACCGGGAAAACCGGCCCGCCCCACCATCTCCGCCCCAGGACCCCCACGCCGAGCAGCCACCGGCACCGCATCCACGAAGAAGCGCTCCACATACCCGCCCAGCAGGCCCAGCTGCTCCGGCTGCCAGAACCCCTCCGCAGTCGCCCGCCACATGTAGTTCGACAACCCGTCCGAACCGAACATCGCCGCCCACGCCTCCTCCTTCGCCGCGGCATCGGGCAACGCCGCCCGGCAACGAGCCGCCCCCTCCCGCCCCTTCGCACCCGGATCCGCCGCCAGCGCCGCATCGATCTCCGCGCGGCCCACAGCCCCCAGTACCGACAACCGCAACAGCAACCGCCACCGCAACTCCGCATCCAGCACCGGCCCGCCCGGCACCGAACCGGCAGCCCACCAGCCGCTCAACTCCCGCGCATCCGTCGCACAGTCGATGAGCAGACGCACGGCCGTCAACCGCAGCCCCGCGCCGTCCCCACCACCGGCCTCCGCACCCGCGCCCGCACCCGAGTCCGCCGCGTCCACCGAAGAAAGCACCGCCCGGCACACACCCGACAGCGACCCCAGCACTCCCGCACGCCGCCCCGCACCGGATACGAAGCGATCCGCAACCGGACCACGCGCGAACCCCAGCACACTCTCCAGCACCGCCACATCCCGCTCCCCGGGACAATGCGCACACACCGCCTCGAGGAACTCACCCGGGGCCAGCTCGCCGTCCCGCACCATGTCCCGCGCCGCGTTCCACACCACCGCACGCGACAATCCGTCCGGAAGACCGGACAGCGCCCCCAGCACGGCACGCCACGAAGCCCCGTCCAGCCGCACCTTCGCGTACGTCAGATCCCCGTCGTTCACCAGCACCAGAGCAGGACGCGGCCCCGCCCCCTCCACCACCACCGACTCCGCCTCGTCCCACGCCACTTCACGCTCACACCACTCACGCAGCACAAGCCGGCCCGCGTCCGCCGCCGCCACGTCGTAGAGCCCCAGCCCCACCCGGTGCGGACGACCCCCCACGTGCCGCAACGCCAGCGACCACCGGCCACCCTCCTCCACCACCCGCGGCGACAGCGTGTCCACACCCGTCGTACGCAGCCAGCGCTCCGCCCAGCCCCGCACATCACGGTCCGACGCCCCGGCCAGCGCGTCCAGGAAGTCCGCAAGCGTCGCGTTTCCGAAACGGTGCGCCGACAGATGCCTGTTGATCCCCGCCAGGAAACCCCGCTCACCCAGCCACGCCGCCAACTGCCGCAACGCGGAAGCCCCCTTCGCGTACGAGATCCCGTCGAAGTTCAGCAGCGCCGACGCCGTGTCAGGAACGGACTCCGGATCAGGAGCGACCGGATGCGTCGACGGACGCTGATCCGCGTCGTAACCCCAGCCCTTGCGCGCGACGGCGAAGTCCGTCCACATACCCGAGAAGCGCGTCGCCTCACCGAGCACCTGATATCCCACGTACTCCGCGAACGACTCGTTCAGCCAGATGTCGTCCCACCAGCGCAGCGTCACCAGATCCCCGAACCACATGTGCGCCATCTCGTGCGCGACCGTCACCCCGCGCGTACCGCGCTCCGCATCGGTCACCGCCGACCGGAACACGTACTCGTCCCGCAGCGTCACGAGCCCCGGATTCTCCATGGCCCCGGCATTGAACTCCGGCACGAACGCCTGGTCGTACGAGTCGAACGGATACGGCTCGTCGAAGATCTCGTGGTACCGGTCGAAACACCGCCGCGTGACGTCCAGCAGTTCCTCCGCCTCCGCATCCAGGAACTCACCCAGCGACCGCCGCACATGCAGCCCGAACGGCAGCCCCGCATGCTCCGTACGCACCGAGTGGTACGGCCCGGCCGCCACCGCCATCAGATACGTACTCAACGGCGGGGTCGCAGCACACTCCCACCGCCCCGGCCCCGTCCTCCGCGCCACCCCGTTGCCCAGCACCGTCCACTCGTCCGGCGCCGTCACGGACACCTCGAAGACGGCCTTCAGATCCGGCTGGTCGAAACACGCGAACACCAGAGGAGCATTCGCCAGGAAGCACATCGAATACAGATACACACGCCCGTCCGCCGGATCCGTGAACCGGTGCATGCCCTCACCGACCCGCGAATACGGCATACGCGCCTCGACGCGCAGCTCATGCCGCCCCTCCGCCAGACCCCGCAGCCACAGTCGGCCGTCCGCGAAGTCCGCCGACGCATCCAACGCCGTCCCGTCCAGCTCCGCCCGCAGCAGCGCCTCGGGACGCAACTCGACGAACGTCTCAGCTCCGCCGGCGCTCCCGGCGGCGCCCTCCCCGACCGAGAACGTCACGGTCGTCGTCGAGGCGAACACCTCGTCGCCGCACGTCAGATCGAGGTCGACGACGTACCGGTCCACGTCGACGATCTGGGCTCGCTGCTGCGCCTCAGCGCGCGTCAGTACGGACATGCGGGCCATGCTGCCGTACGCCTCGACGGGGCGCACCGTGGTAAAAGCGCGCCCGAGCTCAGTACTTGGGACCGACGTGCGCGTCCATCAACGCCACGGAGCCACGGCGGGCGACGGAGACGTTGTACGCGTGCACGCCGCTTCGGGCCGTTCGCCATTCGACGCCGACCGCATCAAGGGTCTCGCAATACAGTCGCAGGATGTCCGCGGACCGGTTGGTGAAGAAGTAGCGCGGATATTCGTAGCGTTTCTTCCGGCCTCCGACCACTCGCGTCGTCCAGTTGGTGAAGCGTGACCCGTCGGAGTGGACGAGACCGCGGATGAGCTGCCACGGGTGCTCGTCGACGATCTGCCTTTGCCACGGCTGGAGTTCGATACGCCGCTCGTGCTTTCTCCCCGGGCCGTGCTGGGGGAACAGGCAAGGCCAATGGGAGTTGTACGCGGTGACCATCACACAACCCTGCTTCTGGACGCGAAAGACGCTGTGGTGGGGGCGGACAGCCTTGATCGCACGGGAGCACTCCTCGATGAGTCCGGGCCAGGCGTCGGCGCAGGCGATGCGCAGGGTGTGAGTACGAGCGAGCCGGCTGACGCAGCCGTCCCCGAGATAGAGGCCGAGGAGGTAGGCGTAGGCGACGGTGTCGGCGGGTGCCTTCGGGGGACTGGCGCACCGTACGCACCCGGCGCGTTCGGGATGGAGGGGCTGCAGACGGATCTGCCAGGACCGGAGTGCCGAGCGGGAGATACCCGTCTGCTTGCTCACCGAATTGAGACTGCGCCCCTGGGCCAGAAGAGCGAGAGCCTGTTTACGCACTGCGACGTCGTACATGCTCGCGAGCTTCGCGAGTCCGTGTTCGACGCACAGGAAAAGGGGGGTTGGTTACTTCGGGCGAGCGAAGATCGCCAATAGCGCTTGAGGTTTTGGAATCAAAGGTGAAGTGCCCCGGGTCGGATTCGAACCGACACTGTATGGGTTTTGAATCCATCGCCTCTGCCGTTGGGCTACCGGGGCAAACAGCAATCGAAGGTTGAGGCCCACCTGCTGTGCGACCACCATACAGGACCCCGGTACCCTCGAACCTCCCCACCTGTGGAAACGAGGAGCCCAGTGAGCACCGCGGACGTCCCCGAGCCCAACAATTCCGACAACTCCGGCGCCCGGCCCGGCGCCGGTGCCGAGGGCGCGCATGTGCCTCCGGTGACCACGCGCGTCGTGATCGCCGAGGACGAGGCCCTGATCCGCATGGACCTCAAGGAGATGCTGGAGGAGGAGGGCTACAGCGTCGTCGGTGAGGCGGGGGACGGGCAGAGCGCGGTCGACCTCACGCGCGAGCACCGTCCGGATCTGTGCATCTTCGATGTGAAGATGCCCGTCCTGGACGGGATCTCGGCCGCCGAGAAGGTGGCGGAGGAGGGCATCGCGCCGGTGCTGATGCTGACGGCGTTCTCGCAGCGCGAGCTGGTGGAGCGGGCGCGGGACGCGGGTGCGATGGCGTATCTGGTGAAGCCGTTCAGCAAGAGCGACGTGGTGCCCGCCATCGAGATGGCGGTGTCGCGGTTCACGCAGCTGCGGGCCCTGGAGGAGGAGGTCGCGGACCTCTCGCAGCGGCTGGAGACGCGGAAGCTCGTGGACCGGGCGAAGAGCGTGCTGCAGACGCAGTACGGGCTGACGGAGCCGGCTGCGTTCCGCTGGATACAGAAGACGTCGATGGACCGGCGGTTGTCGATGCGGCAGGTCGCCGAGGCCGTCATCGCGGACGCCGAGGAGAAGAAGCAGAGCCGGTAGGTGAATGGCACACGAGCGGGCCCGCCCTCAACGGGCGGGCCCGCTCGTGTGTGCCGTGCTGTGCGGTGTCGGGACGGTCGGTGTCCGTACGGTCAGTCCTCGCCGAGGTAGGCCTTGCGCACGGACTCGTCGTGCATCAGTTCCTGTCCGGTGCCCGAGAGCGCGATGGTGCCGATCTCCATGACGTGACCGTGGTCCGCGAGGGAGAGGGCGGCCTGGGCGTTCTGTTCGACGAGCAGGATCGTCGTGCCCTGTCCCTTGAGCTCCGTGATGGTCTCCATGATCTTCTGCATCATGATCGGGGAGAGGCCCATGGAGGGCTCGTCCAGCATGAGGAGCTTGGGGCGTGACATCAGCGCCCGGCCCATCGCGAGCATCTGCTGTTCCCCGCCGGAGAGGGTGCCGGCGGCCTGGCTGCGGCGTTCTCCGAGGATGGGGAAGAGGGTGTAGGCCCGTTCGATGTCCTCCTGGATGCCTGCGGCGTCCTTGCGGAGGAACGCGCCGAGTTGGAGGTTCTCGGTGATGGTGAGGCGGGGGAAGATGCGCCGGCCTTCGGGGGAGTGTGCGATCCCCCTGGCGACGATCTTGTGCGCGCCGATGTCGTTGATCACCTCGCCGTCGAAGGTGATCTTCCCGGCGAGGGGCTTGAGCAGGCCGGAGATGGTGCGCAGCGTGGTGGTCTTGCCCGCCCCGTTGGTGCCGATGAGCGTGACGACCTGACCGGCCTCGACGGTGAAGGAGATGCCCTTGACGGCTTCGATCTTGCCGTAGGCGACGCGGAGGTCTTCGACTTCGAGCAGTGGCATCAGGCCTGCCCTCCCTTGTGGGTCTCGTCGCCGCCGCGTGTTTCGGCTTCGCGTACTTCTGCGGCTTCGGCCTCGCCGGGTTCTCCTTCGAAGGGGGTGCCGAGGTACGCGGCGACGACGCGTTCGTCGGCCTGCACCAACTCGGGTGATCCTTCTACGAGTTTCTCGCCCTGGACGAGTACGGCGACGCGGTCGCAGAGGTTGAAGATGAAGCGCATGTCGTGCTCGATGACGAGGACGGCGGTGCCCTTCTCCCTCACGGCGAGGACGAGTTCGCGGGTGGCGCTGGTCTCTCCGGCGGTCATGCCGGCGGTGGGTTCGTCGAGGAGGAGCAGTCCCGGTTCGCTGGCGAGTGCGCGGGCGATCTCCAGCTTGCGCTGTTCGCCGTAGGGGAGGTTGCGCGCGAGGTGGTCGCGCTTCTCGGCGAGTCCGGTGAACTCGAGGAGTTCCATGGCGCGTTCTTCGGAGCTGCGTTCGGCCTTCTTGAAGCCCGGGCCGCGCAGCAGCGCGGAGAAGAGGCCTTCCTTGGTGCGGGTGTGGCGGCCGACGAGGACGTTCTCGAGGACCGTCATGTTGGCGAAGAGCCTGATGTTCTGGAAGGTGCGGGCGATGCCCGCCTGGGTGACCAGGTGGGAGCGGTGCGGGAGCACCTTGCCCTTGTAGGCGACTTCGCCCTCGGTGGGTACGTAGAGCCCGGTGAGGCAGTTGAAGAAGGTGGTCTTGCCGGCGCCGTTGGGGCCGATGAGGCCGACGATCTCGCCGCTGTCGACGGTGAGGTCGACGTTGCGCACGGCGGTGAGGCCTCCGAAGCGTTTCGTGACTCCGGAGGCGCGCAGTACGGACTGCCGTGCTGCCTGTCCGGGTTGCTGCTGGGTGGCTGTGGTGGTGGTCATCTGTCTCATGCCTCCGTCTTGCTGAGGCCGGGGCCGCCGGTCGGTACGTCGAGCTGGCCGGTTTCGTGGAATTCGAGCTTCTTGCGGCGGTCCGCGAGGAGGCCTTCGGGGCGGAAGCGCATCAGCAGGATCAGTGCCAGGCCGAACAGCAGCAGTTGGTATTCGCCGATGAACTGCAGTTTGGCGGGGATGAGGTAGAGCAGTGAGGCGCCGATGAGCGGCCCGGACACGGTGCCCATGCCGCCGAGGATGACTGCGGCGAGCAGGAAGGCGGAGTTGGGCGGCACGACTTCGACGAACTGGTACTGCTCGGGTGTCACGGATGAGGTGACGTGCGCCTGGACGGTGCCGGCCATGCCCGCGAGCGTGGCGCCGAGGGCGAAGGCGATGAGCTTCACGCGGAAGCCGTTGATGCCCATGGCGCGTGCCGCGGTCTCGTCCTCGCGGACGGCGACCCAGGCGCGGCCGATGCGGGAGCGGTCGGCGCGGCGGAAGATCGTCACGATGATGATCGTGAAGAACAGCATCAGCAGGTAGTAGTTGGCGAACGGGCCGAGTTCGAATCCCGCGATCGTGTGGTCCTCGCCGAGGTTGAATCCGAAGATCACCAGGTCGGGGATGTTGGCGATGCCGTTGGCGCCGTTGGTGACGGACGGTCCGGAGGAGCCGTCGAGGTTCTCCATGCCGATGCGGAAGATCTCGCCGAAGCCGAGTGTGACGATGGCGAGGTAGTCGCCGTGGAGGCGCAGTGTCGGGGCGCCGATGACGACGCCGAAGACGAGTGACGCGCCCGCTCCGGTGAGGACGGCGGCCCAGAAGGGGAAGTGGACGCCGAGTACGGAGGTCTCGGAGCCGGAGACGAGTGCCGCGGCGTAGGCGCCGACGCCGAGGAACGCGACGTATCCGAGGTCGAGGAGGCCTGCGAGGCCGACGACGACGTTCAGGCCGAGGGCCACGGTGGCGAAGATGAGGATGTTGGCGGCGACGGAGGTGTACTGGTCGCTGCTCTGGGTGAAGGGGAAGCACGCCGCTGCCACGAACGCCGCGGTGAAGGTGACGTTGCGGTGCTTTGCGGTGAGTTTGCCCAGCCGCTGGCTGAGTCCGGCCCGGCCGAGTGCGGCGGCGCCGAATCCGACGAGGATGAGGAAGCCGATGAACAGTTCGCCGTAGGGGGTGTCGATGCCGTACGTGAAGACGTACAGCCCGATGCCGAAGGTGACGGCGATGATCAACAGCTCGGCCCACCCGGGGAGTTCCTTGCCGGGGGCGGGTGCGGCGGCCTTGAGGGAGTGGCGGAGGCGCCGCCAGGCTCCGGGGTCGCGCAGTGTGGGGTCTGCCGGGTCGAAGGGTTCGTCGGCGCGGAGGCCGAGTGCGCCGACGACGGTGACGAGGCTGCCTGCCACGGCGACCCACATGCCCGGTTCGAAGTTGACCAGTCCGCCGAGGACGACGGCGATGGCTCCCGCGCTGAACCAGGCGACGCCGAGGGTGCCGAGGGAGGCCAGTACGACGGGTGCGGTCCTGCCGCCGGGGGTGAGCCAGCGGAGGCCGCGTACGCCGCTGCCGGAGAGCAGCAGGGCGAGGGTCAGCAGCGAGCCGACGAGGGTGAGTGTCTGGAGGTCTACGGGTGAGCCGTAGTAGGTGAGGTCGCCGGGGAACTCGGCGGTCCAGGTCCAGGCGAGCATCGTGCTCGCGAAGGTGGTGACGGCGCCGACGAGGGTGAGGAGCCGGGCGGTCTTGTGCGGCAGTGGCAGGGCGCCGGGTGCGCCGGTGACGTCGAGGGGCTCGGCCGGTGCGGTGGGTGCGGTGTCGGTGTTTGTGGTTGCCATCGCTATCACGCCCTGTCCGCGATGCGTTCGCCGAGCAGGCCCTGCGGTCGTACGAGCAGTACCAGGATCAGCAGGACGAATGCCCATACGTTCTTCCAGGCACCGCCGCCGAAGAGTTCCATGCCGGGGATGAGTTCGATGTATGCGGTGGCGAGTGATTCGGCGAGTCCGAGGACGAGTCCGCCGACCATGGCGCCGTAGATGTTGCCGATGCCGCCGAGCACGGCCGCGGTGAAGGCCTTGAGGCCGAGGATGAAGCCGATCTTGAAGTCGATCTGGCCGTACTTGAGGCCGTAGGCGACGGCCGCGACACCGCCGAACGCGGCGCCGATGGCGAACGCGGTGACGATGATGCGGTCGGTGTTGATGCCCATCAGCTTCGCGGTGTCGGGGTCCTGCGAGGTGGCCTGCATGGCGCGGCCGGTGCGGGTCTTGGCGACGAAGAAGCCGAGCGCGATCATGCAGACGGGGGCGGCTATGAGGAGGAAGAGTTCCCCGCGCTGGACGTTGGCGCCCAGGAGTTCGATGCTGTCGCCGCTGAACTGCGGGAAGGTGCGGGCCTTCTTGGCGTCGGGGTAGAAGCTCCAGATCAGCTGCTGGAGCATGATGGAGAGGCCGATGGCGGTGATCAGCGGTGCGAGCCGCGGTGCGTTGCGCAGGGGCCGGTAGGCGAAGCGTTCCGCTCCGATGCCGACGAGCACGGAGACGCCGACGGCCAGGACGAGCATCAGCGGCAGGGCGAGCATGACGGACGTGCCCTTGGGCAGCATCAGCCATGCGGTGAGGCCGCCGAAGGCCCCGAACATGACGATCTCGCCGTGGGCGAAGTTGATGAGCTGAACAATGCCGTAGACCATCGTGTAGCCGATCGCGATGAGGCCGTACATCGCGCCGAGGATGAGTCCACTGGCCAGTTGCTGCGGCAGGTCGTTCACCGCGGGGCCTCCGTGTGGTGTCTGGATGCAGGCCGAGCGGGGGCGCTGTGTGCGCCCCCGCTCGGCGTGATGGGCGGAAGGAACAGGGCGGGTTTACCCGGTTCAGTCTTTGAACGTGCCGGTCTTGACGGGCTTGTGCTTGCCGTCCTCGACCTCGTACAGCGAGAGCTGCTTGTTGGTGGTGTCGCCGTACTCGTCGAAGCCGACCGCGCCGCTGACGCCTTCGAACTCGACGTCCTGCATGGCCTCGGAGACCTGCTCGCGGGTCTCGTTCATGTCCTCGGGCAGCTTGCCGTCGTTCTTCTCGGCGACTGCCTTGACCGCCTCGATGATCGCCCAGGTGGCGTCGTAGGCGTAGCCGCCGTACGCCTCGTAGGGCAGCTTGTAGCCGGCTTCCTCGTAGGACTTCATGAAGGTCTTGGCGCTGTCGAGGGTCTCGAGCGGTGCGCCCACGGAGGAGGCGATGTCACCCTCGGAGTTCTTCTTCGCCAGCTTCACGTATTCGGCGCTGAAGAGGGCGTCGCCGCCGACGACGGGCCCTTCGAGGCCGGCCTTCTTGGCCTGGTCGGCGAGGGGCGCTCCGGCCGGGTACTCGCCGCCGTAGTAGACGAAGTCGGGCTTGGCCTTGGCGACCTTGTTGGCCACCGCGTTGAAGTCCTTCTCCTTGGGGTCGACGTGGTCGGTGCCGACCACCTTGCCGCCCAGCTTCTCGAACTCGTCACGGAAGGTCGCCGCGAGGCCCTTGCCGTAGGTCTTCTTGTCGTCGATGACGTAGACCTTCTTGAGCTTCTTCTCGTTGTACATGTACTGCGCGGCGTACGGGCCCTGGATGGCGTCCGTGGTGGAGGTGCGGAAGTACGTCTTGAAGGGGCGTTCCTTCTTGCCGCTGCGCCAGTCGTTGCCCTGGGTGAGCTCGGGCGCCGTGTTGGCGGGCGAGACCTCGACCATGCCGGCCTTGTCGAAGACCTTCTGCATGGACTGGCCGACGTTGGAGTTCAGCGGGCCGACGGCTCCGACGACCTTCTGATCGGCGACGAGCTTGGTGGCGTTCGTCTGGCCGGAGGCGGGCTGTCCGGCGTCGTCGAGCGCCTCCAGCTTGAAGGTGACGCCTTCGACGGTCTTCTTCTTGTTGGCGGTCTTGACGGCGAGGTCGGCGGAGTTCTTGATGCCCTGGCCGAGTGCGGACAGGTCTCCGGTGAGCGGGGCGTCGAGACCGATGGTCAGGGTCTTGGAGTCTCCACTGCTGCCGCCTCCGCTGTTGTCCTCGCGGGAACCGCACGCAGTCAGCGTGAGCGATCCGGCCGCGACCGCGGTGGTGAGTATGAGCAAGGAACGGTGGCGCACGATCAGTCCTTTCCCCTGGCGGGCCTTCGGAGATGAAGGGCCGTGTCGCGCGCCGGGCACCCTGCACGATATGGCTTCAGAGCTCGCGTCTTCACGCACCCGGCGGCGCGGTGACTGGCGGTGACTCTATGGCCGACGGATCGCGGGGGGCAGAGGGGCAGGGCAAGGTGTGACGTTCTTGTTATTGATGCCCCACCGTGCTGTGTCCGTGGCGGCCTCTCCCGGAAGATCCCATCTGTGTCGTCGTGGTAGCGGACACGTTTCGGCGACGCGAAGCAGCAGATGGATCAGGGGTTGTGGCTGGAATCCGGCCCGGAAGGCCCGCACAGCGTCCGGAATGCGTGCGTGAGCGCGCGGGTGTAGCGCTCACCTGGGATCACGCTCAGCTCTTGATCTCCTTGACTGTTACGGAGTGTCACATCGAGGAACGGTGAGCGGGCGTGCAGCGGGACGCGGTCACAGTCGGTGATCCTCGCGTTCACCTTCAGCCGCTTCGGGTCGCCGGGACCGATCAGCACGGGCGGGACGGTGGCGAGGCCGACGTCGAGTGCCTCGTAGTTCTGGCTGACGCGCAGCACTTTCAGCGGTGAGGTGGCTGCGGCGTGCAGTTCGATGGTGAACGTGCGCCTGCCGCGGTCGTCCAGTTCGAGGTCCCGGAAGGTGATGCGGGCGGCCTGCGCAGGGTGCGGTGTGACCCGTGGGGTGGCCGTCGGGTGCGGACCGGGGCTGCCGGCCGGGGGTGCGGGCGGCTGCGAGGGCGGCGCCTGGAACTGCGTGCCGGCCGCGTAGCCGCCCGCTGCGAGCAGTGCGAGGGCCGCGGCTGCGAGGATGCCGTGGCGGAGGCGGGCGGGGAGGGCATCCCACTTCTCGCGGATGCCGGGCCCGTCCCTTCCGGACGTCAGTACGTCCGGTTCCGCCTCGTTCTGCTGTTGTGTCTCCCCCATGCCCGGCAAACTAGCGGGGCTGCGGCCGCGCGGCCAGAGCACCTTCCGTTCCCGCCTCGCGGTTCGTGGGACTGGTTCGTGGGACTGGTTCGTGGGACCGGTTCGGGTCAGAGCTCCCGCAGCAGGCACGTCAGGCGCGCCGTGCAGACGCGCTTGCCGTCCTCGTCGGTCACGACGGTCTCGTACGTGGCGGTGGAGCGCCCCTGGTGCACGGGAGTGGCGGTGCCGGTGACCAGCCCGGAGCGTACGCCGCGGTGGTGGGTGCAGTTGAGGTCCACGCCGACGGCCTGCTTGGTGGGTCCGCCGTGGAGCATGGCGCCGACCGAGCCGAGGGTTTCGGCGAGGACTGCCGACGCACCGCCGTGCAGGAGCCCGTAGGGCTGTGTGTTGCCTTCCACGGGCAGGACTCCGGTGACCCTTTCCGGGGCCGCTTCGATGATCTGCAGACCCATGCGCTCGCCGAGATGTCCGGCGGAGAAGAGGCGCGGCAGGTCCAGGCCGAGGCCGGACCACTGGTCGAGGATCTTCTGCGGGAACTTGGTCGTGGTCTGCTCGCCCATGGGCCGCGGCTCCGATCACGCTGCTGTGTCGTCGTCTGTTCCGGACCGTCTTATCAGCTGCCTGAGCGTGCGCTCAGGCCGAAGTGACGCGGATCACCACGGACTTGGACGCCGGGGTGTTGCTGCGGTCGGCCGTCGCGTCGAGCGGGACGAGCACGTTCGTCTCCGGGTAGTACGCCGCCGCGCAGCCGCGGGCGACGGGGTAGTGCACGACGCGGAAGCCGCGGGCGGTCCGTTCGGTGAGCGCGCCGGCGGTTCCCTCCGGGCCGTCCCCCGCGTCTCCCGTCCCGCTCCATTCGCTGGTGAGGTCGGCGTACGACCCGTCGGCGAGGCCGAGTTCGCGGGCGTCCTCGGGGTTGACGAGCACGACGCGGCGGCCGTTCCTGATGCCGCGGTAGCGGTCGTCCAGGCCGTAGACGGTGGTGTTGTACTGGTCGTGCGAGCGCAGGGTCTGCAGCAGCAGCCGGCCTTCGGGGACCCGCGGCCAGTGGACGTCGGCGGCGGTGAAGTTGGCCTTGCCCGTGGCGGTGGGGAAGCGCCGCTCGTCGCGGGGCGCGTGGGGGAGGGTGAAGCCGCCGGGCTGTGCGACGCGTTCGTTGAAGTCCTCGAAGCCGGGCACGACGCGGGCGATGCGGTCCCTCACGAGCGCGTAGTCCTTCTCGAAGTCCTCCCAGGGGGTGCGGGAGTCCACGCCGAGGACGCGCCTGGCCAGCCGTGCCACGATGGCCGGCTCCGACAGCAGGTGGGGGCTCGCGGGCTCGAGGCGTCCGCGGGAGGCGTGCACCATGCCCATGGAGTCCTCGACCGTCACGAACTGCTCGCCGCCGCCCTGCAGATCGCGCTCGGTGCGTCCCAGCGTGGGCAGGATCAGCGCGCGGGCGCCGGTGACGCAGTGCGAACGGTTCAGCTTGGTGGAGACGTGGACGGTGAGCCGGGCGCGGCGCATCGCGTCCTCGGTGACGTCCGTGTCGGGGGAGGCCGCGACGAAGTTGCCGCCCATGGCGAAGAAGACCTTCACCTCGCCGTCGCGCATGGCGCGGATCGACCGTACGACGTCCAGGCCGTGTTCGCGGGGCGCGGTGATGCCGAACTCCCGCTCCAGAGCGTCGAGGAAGGCGGCTGCGGGCCGCTCGTAGATGCCCATGGTGCGGTCGCCCTGGACGTTGCTGTGCCCGCGTACGGGGCAGACGCCGGCGCCGGGACGGCCGACGTTTCCGCGCAGCAGCAGGAAGTTGACGACTTCGCGGATGGTGGCCACGGAGTGCTTGTGCTGGGTGAGGCCCATCGCCCAGCACACGACGGTACGGCGGGAGGCCAGGACCATCTGCAGGGCGCGTTCGATCCCGTCGCGCTCCAGGCCGGTGGCCCGCAGCGTCGTGTCCCAGTCGGCGGTGCGGGCCTTGTCCGCGAACTCCTCGTATCCGTGGGTGTGTTCACGGACGAAGTCGGCGTCGACGGCGCCGTCCCGCTCGATGATCAGACGGTTGAGCATGCGGAAGAGGGCCTGGTCGCCGCCGAGCCGGATCTGCAGGAACAGGTCCGTGAGCGCGGTGCCGCTGCCGGCCAGGCCGCGGGCCGTCTGCGGGTTCTTGAACCGCGTCATGCCCGCCTCGGGAAGCGGGTTGACGGTGATGATCTTCGCACCGCCCGCTTTGGCCTTCTCCAGCGCGGAGAGCATCCGCGGGTGGTTGGTGCCCGGGTTCTGGCCGGCCACGATGATCAGGTCGGCCTGGTAGAGGTCGTCCAGGAGCACGCTGCCCTTGCCGACGCCGAGAGTCTCCGTCAGTGCCTCGCCGGAGGACTCGTGGCACATGTTGGAGCAGTCCGGAAGGTTGTTCGTGCCGAATTCGCGGGCGAAGAGCTGGTAGAGGAAGGCGGCCTCGTTGCTGGTGCGCCCGGACGTGTAGAAGACGGCTTCGCCGGGGGAGCGCAGCGCCTGAAGCTCCTCGGCGACGATGTCGAAGGCCCGTTCCCAGGGCACCGGTTCGTAGCGGTCGGCGCCTTCGGCCAGGTACATCGGCTGGGTCAGCCGGCCCTGCTGCCCCAGCCAGTAGCCGGAGCGCTTCGCGAGGTCCGGCACCGGGTGCGCGGCGAAGAAACCGGGCGTCACGCGGCGCAGCGTCGCCTCCTCGGCGACGGCCTTCGCGCCGTTCTCGCAGAACTCCGCCGTGTGCCGCTTGTCCGGTTCCGGCCAGGCGCATCCCGGGCAGTCGAAGCCGTCCTTCTGGTTGACGCGCAGCAGCGTCAGCGCGGTCCTGCGCACGCCCATCTGCTGCTGTGCGCTGCGCAGCGACCGGGTCACGGCGGCTGTTCCGGCAGCGGACTCCAGCGGGGCGGAGACGTCGGGGGCGTCCTGGACGGGGTCGCCGACGGGGGGCTTTCGCATACGACGATGGTGCCACGTGGCGCGCTGACCAGCCGTGGGCCCGGGGGGTGAGCGTGCGGGCCGGGTTGTCGGTGGGGCGTGGGAGGATCGGGGACGTGACTGAGAAGGCATCGAAAGAGACTGCACCGCGCCTGCTCCTGATGGACGGGCATTCGCTCGCGTACCGCGCGTTCTACGCACTGCCCGTGGAGAACTTCTCGACCTCCACGGGCCAGACGACGAACGCGATCTACGGCTTCACCTCGATGCTGTCGAACACTCTGCGTGACGAGGAGCCCACGCATTTCGCAGTCGCCTTCGACGTCTCCCGCAAGACGTGGCGCTCGGCGGAGTTCGCGGAGTACAAGGCGAACCGCTCCAAGGCCCCGGACGAGTTCAAGGGCCAGGTGGAGCTCATCGGGGAGCTGCTGGACGCGATGAAGGTGCCCCGCTTCGCCGTGGAGGGCTTCGAGGCGGACGACGTCATCGCGACGCTGACCACGCAGGCGACGGCGGAGGGCTACAAGGTCTCCATCGTCACCGGCGACCGGGACGCGCTGCAGCTGGTCACCGACGACGTGACAGTCCTCTACCCGACGAAGGGCGTCTCGGAGCTGACGCGCTTCACTCCGGAGAAGGTCCAGGAGAAGTACGGCCTGACGCCCGCGCAGTATCCCGACTTCGCCGCCCTGCGCGGCGACCCGTCCGACAATCTCCCCGGCATCCCGGGCGTCGGTGAGAAGACGGCCACGAAATGGATCAGCCAGTTCGGTTCGTTCGCGGAGCTGGCGCGGCGCGCGGACGAGGTGAAGGGGAAGGCCGGCGAGAAGCTCCGGGAGCATCTGGAGTCGGTCACCCTCAACCGGCACCTCACGGAGCTGTGCCGGGACGTGGAGCTCGCCTGCCGCCCCGCCGACCTGGAGCGCGTCGCCTACGACCGGGAAACCCTGAACGTCCTGCTGGACGCGCTGGAGTTCCGCCATCTGAACTTCCGGGAGCGGCTGTTCGCGGTGGACCCGGGCGCGCAGGAGGAGGAAGTCGTTCCGGACGCCGGCATCGACGTCGACGGCACCCTGCTGGGCCGGGGCGAGCTCGCGCCGTGGCTCGCGGAGCACGCGGACGGCGCCCTGGGCCTGGCGACCGTCGACGTGTGGAAGCTGGGGACGGGCAGCGTCAGCGAGATCGCTCTCGCCGCCGCCGACGGCCCGGCCGCCTGGTTCGACCCCGCCCAGCTGGACGAGGAGGACGAGAAGGCGTTCGCCGCATGGTGCGCCGATCCCGCACGCCCCAAGGCCGTCCACGACGCGAAGGCGATCATGCGCGTCTTCTCCGAGCACGGCTGGAGCGTCGCCGGTGTCAGCATGGACACGGCTCTCGCCGCCTACCTCGACAAGCCGGGCCGCCGTTCCTTCGCCATGGACGCCTTGTCGGTTGAGTATCTGGGCCGTGAGCTGGGCCCGGCCGACGCCGGGGGCGGCCAGCTGGCCTTCGGCGCCGACGAACAGGCCGAGGCGCAGTCCCTGATGGTCAAGGCCCGCACGATCCTCGACCTGGGCGAGATGTTCGAGGACAGGCTCGCGCAGGTGGGCGCCGCCGAGCTGCTGCGGGACCTGGAACTTCCCACCTCCGCCCTGCTCGCCCGTATGGAACGCTCCGGCATCTGTGCCGACCGCGAGTGGCTGACGGGCCTCGAGCAGCAGTTCGCGGACGCCGTCCAGCAGGCTGTGCGCGAAGCGCACGCCTCGGTGGGGCACGAGTTCAACCTCGGCTCGCCCAAGCAGTTGCAGGAGGTGCTCTTCGGAGAGCTGGGCCTGCCCAAGACGAAGAAGACCAAGACCGGCTGGACGACGGACGCCGACGCGCTGGCCTGGCTCGCGGCACAGACCGAGCACGAGCTGCCGGTGCTGATGCTGCGCTACCGCGAACAGCAGAAGCTGCGCACCACCGTCGAGGGCCTCATCAAGACCATCGCCGCCGACGGCCGTATCCACACCAGCTTCAGCCAGACCGTCGCCGCGACAGGCCGTCTGTCCTCCACCGACCCCAACTTGCAGAACGTGCCGGTCCGTACGGACGAGGGCCGCGCCATCCGCCGTGCCTTCCGCGTCGGTCAGGGCTACGAGACGCTCATGACGGCGGACTACAGCCAGATCGAACTCCGTGTGATGGCCCATCTGTCGGACGACGAGAAGCTGATCGAGGCCATCACCTCCGGGGAGGACCTGCACACCACCGTCGCCTCGCAGGTCTTCGCCGTCACCGAGGACAAGGTCGACGCGGAGATGCGGCGCAAGATCAAGGCCATGTCGTACGGCCTGGCGTACGGGCTGTCGGCCTTCGGCCTGTCGCAGCAGCTGGACATCACGCCGGACGAGGCGCGCAAACTCATGGACAACTACTTCGAGCGCTTCGGCGGGGTGCGCGACTACCTCCACCGGGTCGTCGACGAGGCCCGCGCCTGCGGCTACACCCAGACGATCATGGGCCGCCGCCGTTACCTCCCTGACCTCACCAGCGACAACCGGCAGCGCCGCGAGATGGCCGAACGGATGGCGCTCAACGCCCCCATCCAGGGCACCGCGGCGGACATCGTGAAGGTCGCGATGCTCCGCGTGGACAAGGCGCTCCGCGAGGAGAAGCTGTCCTCGCGGATGCTCCTTCAGGTGCACGACGAGATCGTGCTGGAGATCGCCCCCGGTGAGCGGACTGCCGCGGAGGCACTGGTGCGCCGGGAGATGGCCGGTGCCGTGCAACTGCGGGCGCCTTTGGACGTGTCGGTCGGCGCGGGCGACGACTGGGAGTCCGCAGCGCACTGATCGTCCGGGGCTGCCCCGCGCCGCGCGGCACAGCCGGGGTGCCGCCGCTCCCGGGCCGAGTGCCGCCCGGGACCGCGCCGTTCGTGCCGTCGGTGCCGCCTGTGTTCCCGGTGCCGTTCGTGCCGGACGCCCTGCCCGGGCCGCCGCCCTTTCGTGCAGCGGCCCAGGCCCCCGGTCCGCCGGGCAGCCGTACGCCCCGTCGGGAGCGACGCGGGCGGGGACGGCGGAGTACCAGGAGCCGCAGACGCAGGCCACGAGTTGTCGTAGGGTCACCGTGTCGGCGTCCGCAGGGGAGAAGGACGGGTTCTGGACTCATGGCGCGCTACCGCGGCACACACAAGTCAGCCACGTACACGACCGGGGACGAATCACGGCGCGGCCCGAGGAGCAAGTGGCGCAAGGGAGTTGCCGGCACGGCACTCGCCGCGGCGGCCATGGCGGCGCTGACCGCCTCCCAGGCACCGGGCGCCCAACTCGGCGGCTCCGGCGGGGACGAGGGCAAGGACCGTGGCGACAGCAGCCGGCCCGACCTCGCCCCGGGCGACGACTCGTACCACACGGAGCTGCCGCCGCTGGAATCCCCCGCCCCGCCCAAGTCGCACGGCGCGCCCGACGCCGTCGGCTCGCACTCGGGCATACCGGCGACGGTCCTCGCGGCGTACAAGAAGGCGGAGCGGGCCCTCGCCTCGACCGACCGGGGCTGCGGTCTGCGCTGGGAACTGCTCGCCGCCATCGGCAAGGTCGAATCGGGCCAGGCACGCGGCGGCGCCGTCGACAAGGAGGGCACCACCCTCAAGCCGATCCTGGGTCCCGTGCTGAACGGCTCGGGTTTCGCCCGTATCGAGGACACCGACGGCGGGCGCTTCGACGAGGACGCGAGGTTCGACCGGGCCGTCGGTCCCATGCAGTTCATACCCTCGACTTGGTCGCGCTGGGGCACCGACGGCAACGGCGACGGCACCGGCGACCCGAACAACATCTACGACGCGGCACTGGCGGCCGGGGAGTATCTGTGCGCGGGCGGCAAGGACTTGGGCTCCAAGTCCGGCCTGGACCGGGCGATCCTCAGCTACAACCACTCCCGCGCCTATCTGCGGACCGTCCTGGCCTGGTACGAGTTCTACCGCGAGGGCACCCACTCGATCCCCGACGGCAACGGCCCGCTTCCCACGACTCCGGGCGCCGGCGAAGAGTCGGACGCTCCGGGCAAGGGGAAGGGCAACGGCAGCGGCGGCGGTTCCGACTCGGACAAGCCCGGCAAGGACAAGCCCGGCAAGGGCGACGGTGGCGACGGCGGTGACGGCGAAGGCGGGGGCGACGACCGGCCGAGCCCCGCCCCGAGCAAGCCGGCCACCCTCGAACCGGTGAGCAAGACCGAACTGTCGGTCGGCGCCGGTCAGGACTTCGAAGACCCGCCGAAGGTGAAGGTCCTCGACAAGGCGGGCAAGCCCGTCGAGGGCGCCGAGGTGAAGTTCGAGATCACCGGCGACTCGACCGGCTCCGAGTTCGAGGGCAAGGGCACCGTCAAGACACGCACCGACGGCACAGCCGGCGCCCCCACGCTCGACGCGGGGGACACGACCGGCCGGTTCACCGTCACCGCAACCGTCGTGGGCAGCGAGATCGACCCCGCCTCGTTCGTCGCCACCGTCGAACCGAGGGCCACCGCGCTCACCCGTACCGCAGGCAGCCTGACAGCCTCCAAGGGCTCCCACTTCGCCGAGCGGACCGAGGTCAAGGCCACCTACAAGGGCAAGGCCGCGGCGAACGTACCGATGACGGCCACCCTGCTCACCGAGGACGGCGAACCCCTCGGGAAGGGCCCGCGCTTCAACCTGCTCGGCGAACCCGACCGCACCCACAGCGCCACGACCGCGGACGGTCTGCTCGGCCTGAGCAAGAAGGGCGTGCTCCGTCTCCCGACCATCTACACGGACGAGGCGACCGGCACCTTCCTCCTCCGCCTCACCACCCCGGACGGCCCGACCCTCGACATCAAGCTGAAGGTCACCGGCTGACGGGACAGCCGACCGGCGGCACACGGCGCATCAACCCCGGCCCCGCAGCCGCCGGTTGGTGTGCCGTGTCGGTTCCGCCGCCGCAGGGTTCTCGGGCCACGGATGCCTGGGGTAGCGGCCGCGGAGCTCCGCCCGTACGGATCGGTAGCCGTCCTCCCAGAAGGACGCCAGGTCCGCCGTCACCGCGGCCGGCCGTCCCGCGGGGGAGAGCAGGTGCACCAGCAGCGGCACCCGCCCGCCTGCCAGGCGGGGCGTCTCCCGCCACCCGAAGAGCTCCTGCAACTTGACCGCCAGCACGGGCTGTTCGCCCGAGTAGTCCACGCGCACCCGCGACCCCGAGGGCACCTCGATACGCTCCGGCGCCAGCTCTTCCAGCCGGGCCGCGTCGCCCGTCGCCCAGGGCAGCAGCCCCGCCAGCACACCGCCGGCGTCGATGCGCGCGAGCTCCGCCCGGGTGGTGGCCTCACCGAGCCACCGGTCTGCCTGCTCCAGCAGCGCATCGTCGGACACGTCCGGCCAGGGAGCGCCCAGTTCGCGGTGGAGGAAGGCGATCCGCTGCCGCAGTGACACGGCGTTCCGCGTCCACGCCAGCAGCTCCAGACCGCTGTCGCGCAGGCCCGCCAGCACCGCCGCCCGTACGCGTTCGCTCGAGGGCGTGCCCAGCGCGCGCTCCTCCACCTCCACCGCTCCGAGCGACACGACCTCCCGCGCCACGACGCAGCCGCGGGCCTCGTCCCAGCGCACCTCTTCCCGCACGGTGTGCAGCGCCGCGGCCGCCTCCCGCGCAGTCTCCTCGTCCAGTACGGCCGCCAGCCGCACCCGGGCGGAGGCCCACCCCGCCGGACGGTCCGCGGTGGCCACCGCCAGCCAGGGCGCACCGCGCAGCGGGGACGCGTCGGCGAGACCCGCCCTGGTGCCGGAGACCATCAGGAAGGAGCCCTCGCCGCGTGAGACGCCCACGCGTTCCGGGTGCGCGAGGGCGACAACCAGACCGACGTCGTCGGCGCCGCCTCCGCGGCGCGGAGAAGCACTTGCCCGAGCGTGCGCTTCGGCGGGCGCCCACTCGCAAGAGGCACGCAGCCTGCGCGCCTCCGCGCGCCAGCGTGCGCCGTAAGCGTCCCGGCCGCGGCGGGCCGCGCGCAGTGCCTCCGCCGCGTCGTCCCCGTACTCCCTCGGAGGTTCCTCGCTCAGCAGCGCCACCACCTCCGAAGCGAATTCGCTGCCGACGACAGCGGCACCGTCCAGCAGCGCCCGTGCCAGCCGGGGATGGACGCCCGTCCGCGCCATCCGCCGGCCCCGCTCCGTGGGCTGCCCCGAGCTGTCGACGGCGCCGACCGCCAGCAGCACGTGGCCCGCCGCGGCCATCGCACCGGACGGCGGTGCGTCCAGCAGCGCCAGGCCTTCGGCCCCCGGAGCTCCCCAGCAGGCCGACTGCAGTGCGAAGGCCGTCAGGTCGGCGACGGCGATCTCCGGGGAGGGCCAGCGCGGCCGCCCCGCGTCCTCGCCCTCGGCCCAGCAGCGGAAGGCGACACCGGGGGCCTCGCGCCCGGCTCGTCCCGCCCGCTGGGAGGAAGCCGCCTGTGAGACCCGTACGGTCGTGAGCGAACCCAGCCCCCGGGCATGGTCCGTACGCGGTTCGCGTGCAAGGCCGGAGTCCACCACCGCGCGCACACCCGGCACGGTGAGACTCGACTCCGCGACCGACGTCGAGAGGATCACCCGGCGTGCGCCGCCCTCTCCCGGAGACCTTCCCCGCAGCACCGCGTCCTGCGTCGCCGCAGGTGCCTGCCCGTGCAGCTGCAGCACCTCGGCCGCCGGGCCGTGTCCCTCGCCCAGCAGCCGCGCCACTCGGCCGATCTCCCCGGCCCCCGGCAGGAAGCACAGCACGTCCCCCTCCGGCACGCTCTCCAGCGCCTCCCGCACGGTGGCCGCCACGTGCCGCAGCAGCGCAGGGTCGACCGTCATGCCATGCGGAGGCCGTACGCCCCGCGGCGGAGGACGATGGCGCACGTCGACCGGATGGCTCTCGCCGCTGCCGTGCACGACCGGCGCCGCAGGGCCGTCCTCCTGCACCGTCAGCAGCTCGGCCCACGCGCGGCTGTCCTGCGTGGCCGAGGCCACGAGCAGCCGCAGCTCCGGGCGGAGCGCGGCCCGTACGTCCACGAGGAAGGCCACTGCGGTGTCGGCGTCCAGATGACGTTCGTGGCACTCGTCGATCATCACCACGTCCACACCCGGAAGCTCCTGGTCCCGCTGGAGGCGCTGGAGGAGCACGCCCGTGGTGACGACCTCCACGCGGGTCCGCGCACTCACCCTGCGCTCACCGCGGACCGTGAATCCGACGCGTCCGCCCGGCTCCTCGCCCAGCAGCCACGCCATGCGCCGGGCAGCCGACCGGGCGGCCATCCGCCGCGGCTCGGCGACGAGCACGTTCCGCTCGGACGCGCCGTCCAGCAGCCCCGCCAGCGACAGCGGGACTAGCGTGGTCTTCCCCGTGCCGGGAGGCGCGTGCAGCACGGCGGTGCCGCGCTCGGCGAGAGCGGCGTGCAGCGAGGGCAGCGCCGCCGCGACGGGGAGCCGCGTCAGAGCTGCACGCCGGGAGTCCGCGTCGGCCACGTGCGTCTAACCCTGCCCGTGCGTCTTCTCGCGCTCGCACACGAAGACCGCCGTCCCCGGGACGAGGCGTCCGCGCAGCGGCGACCAGCCGCCCCACTCCTGCTCGTTCCAGTCGGGCCACTCCGGTTCGACGACGTCCAGGAGCCTGAACCCGGCGCCGACCACGTCCCGTACGCGGTCGCCCATCGTGCGGTGGTGCTCGACGTACACGGCCCGTCCCGTGCCGTCCTCCTCCACATAGGGCGTCCGGTCGAAGTAGGAGGAGAGCACCGTCAGCCCTTCCGGCCCCGGCTCGTCCGGCAGCGCCCACCGGAACGGATGGGTGACGGAGAAGACGAAACGCCCGCCCGGCCGCAGCACCCGCCGCACCTCGCGCAGTACGAGAACGGGCTCCGCCACGAACGGCAGTGCGCCGAAGGCGGAGCACGCCAGGTCGAAGGAGCCGTCCGCGAAGGGCATCGCGCAGGCGTCGGCCTCCACGAGGGGGAGGCCGGGGCGGCCCCGGGCGTCGTCGATGCGCAGCGCGTGCTGCAGCTGCCTGTGCGAGATGTCGAGAGCGACGGGACGTGCGCCCTGCGCGGCCAGCCAGCGGGAACACTGCGCCGCTCCCGCGCCGACCTCCAGGACCCGGCGCCCCGGCAGCGAGGCGGCCGGTCCGAGGAGGCGGGCCTCCGCCTCGTCCAGACCTTCGGGACACCACACGAAGCGGGCGTCACCGAGGAAGGCGCCGTGCTCGTCCTGGTACTCGTCGGCGTTGCCGTCCCACCAGTGCCGGTTGGCGCGGCTGCTCTCTGCGGTGCCGGCGGCCCGCCGTACCGCTGCGGGCTCCGCCGCGCCGTCGTCTTCGATCATCACGCCCGCCGTCGTACTCCCGCTCTCGGATCGTGTGGCCACGGAGGCCGCGGGGAAGGCGCTCGACGCGTGACAGCGGCACGGATCGTGCCGGAGCGCGCCGGTTATGGGACGTTCCACCCCTGCTGTGCTCTTTCGCGCATTGACCATGCCCAGCGGCCCCCGTATGCTACAAGTTGCGCTGCGGGCCTGCGTGCCTCGGACGGAGCAGGCCGCGCTCGCATCGGTGGTGTATCCCCTCGGGTTTGTAGCTCTCAAGGCTGTGTCCGGCTGGCTTGCATGCGCGGTGCGATAACGGGCTCTCGGCGTGGCAGTACCTACGACTTCATGTCCGTACCGGAGACCCTTTCACACATGACGAGCAGCACCGAGACCACCGCCACCACTCCGCAGGTTGCGGTAAACGACATCGGTTCCGAGGAAGCCTTCCTCGCCGCGATCGACGAGACGATCAAGTACTTCAACGACGGCGACATCGTCGACGGCGTCATCGTGAAGGTCGACCGGGACGAGGTCCTGCTCGACATCGGTTACAAAACCGAAGGTGTCATCCCTTCCCGTGAGCTGTCGATCAAGCACGACGTCGACCCGAACGAGGTCGTCGCCGTCGGCGACGAGATCGAAGCCCTGGTTCTCCAGAAGGAGGACAAGGAAGGGCGCCTGATCCTCTCGAAGAAGCGCGCCCAGTACGAGCGCGCCTGGGGCACGATCGAGAAGATCAAGGAAGAAGACGGCATCGTCACCGGCACCGTCATCGAGGTCGTCAAGGGCGGCCTCATCCTCGACATCGGCCTCCGCGGCTTCCTCCCGGCCTCCCTGGTGGAGATGCGCCGGGTCCGCGACCTGCAGCCGTACGTCGGCAAGGAGCTCGAAGCCAAGATCATCGAGCTCGACAAGAACCGGAACAACGTGGTTCTCTCCCGCCGTGCCTGGCTGGAGCAGACGCAGAGCGAGGTCCGCCAGACCTTCCTCACCACCCTCCAGAAGGGCCAGGTGCGCTCCGGCGTCGTCTCCTCCATCGTCAACTTCGGCGCCTTCGTCGACCTCGGTGGCGTGGACGGACTGGTGCACGTCTCCGAGCTGTCCTGGAAGCACATCGACCACCCGTCCGAGGTCGTCGAGGTCGGCCAGGAAGTCACGGTCGAGGTTCTGGACGTCGACATGGACCGCGAGCGTGTCTCGCTGTCGCTGAAGGCGACCCAGGAAGACCCGTGGCAGCAGTTCGCGCGTACGCACCAGATCGGCCAGGTCGTGCCCGGCAAGGTCACGAAGCTGGTTCCGTTCGGCGCGTTCGTCCGCGTGGACGAGGGCATCGAGGGCCTGGTCCACATCTCCGAGCTGGCCGAGCGCCACGTGGAGATCCCGGAGCAGGTCGTCCAGGTCAACGACGAGATCTTCGTCAAGGTCATCGACATCGACCTCGAGCGCCGTCGCATCAGCCTCTCGCTGAAGCAGGCCAACGAGTCCTTCGGTGCCGACCCGACGGCTGTCGACTTCGACCCGACGCTGTACGGCATGGCCGCCTCGTACGACGACCAGGGCAACTACATCTACCCCGAGGGCTTCGACCCCGAGGCCAACGACTGGCTGGAGGGGTACGACAAGCAGCGCGAGGAGTGGGAGCGCCAGTACGCCGAGGCGCAGCAGCGCTTCGAGCAGCACCAGGCGCAGGTCATCAAGTCCCGCGAGGCCGACGAGCAGGCGGCGGCCGAGGGCGCCGGCGGTGGCGGCGGCAACGCCCAGCCGCAGCAGGGCGGCAACGGCGGCGGTGGCCAGACCGGCGGTTCCGGTGGCTCGTACTCCTCGGAGTCGAACGAGGACTCCGGTGCTCTCGCCTCCGACGAGGCGCTGGCAGCCCTCCGCGAGAAGCTCGCGGGCGGCCAGAGCTGAGTGCTCACCGCTGAGCGGTAGCTGACAGAACGCGAGGTGGGGCCCGTTCCTTCGGGAGCGGGCCCCACCTTCGTGTGTGCAGGGGGCCTCATGCGGTGCCCGGGTGGTTCCTCGTGCTCGCAGGGGCCAGGCGTACACCTTCCTCCCGTGGGCCCGGCGGTGGTCGTCGGCGGTGCTCCGGAGCAGGACGGGGAATGCGGGCACCCCCGCTGGCCGTTGTGCGAGAGGAACGCGACAAGAAGGGGCGCCAGCAGTGCATGCATCGCACAGTGGGCAGAGGATGTACACGTGGGACGAGAGCGGACTGGAAGCGGTCGACGCGGTCATCGAAGACCCGGACGGCGCCGGTCTGGTGATGCTCTATCACTTCCAGGGGTACATGGACGCGGGCGAGGCCGGTGAGCAGATCGTCGAGCGTCTGAAGGCGAGCCAGCCCTACGTGACCGTCGCGCGTTTCGACACCGACCGGCTCGTGGACTACCGGGCACGCCGGCCCGCGATGACGTTCCGCCGCGACCGGTGGGTCTCGTACGACACGCCCCGCCTGGAGCTGCATCTGATGCGTGACGCCACCGGCGTTCCGTTCCTGCTGTTGTCCGGCCCCGAACCGGACGTGCAGTGGGAGGGCTTCACCACAGCGGTGCGGGAGATCACCGACCGCCTGGACGTCCGCATGGCCGTCAACTTCCACGGCATCCCCATGGGGGTGCCCCACACCCGTCCCGTCGGGCTCACGCCGCACGGCACGCGCACGGACCTGGTACCGGGGCACAGTCCGCTCTTCGAGGAGGCCGAAGTCCCCGGCAGCGCCGCCGGCCTGATCGAGCTGCGGCTCGCGGAGTCCGGAACCGACGTGCTGGGAGTCGTCGCGCACGTGCCGCACTACGTCGCACGCTCCAGCTATCCGGATGCCGCCGTGGTCATCGTGGACGCCGTCACGTCCGCCACGGGCCTCGTACTGCCGGACGTCGCGCACGCCCTGCGGACCGAGGCGCTGAAGACCCAGAACGAGATCGAGCGCCAGCTCGCCGAGGGGGACGAGGACCTGGTGTCCGTCGTGCGCGGCCTGGAGCAGCAGTACGACGCGCTGGCCGGTGCGGAGACCCGCGGCAGCCTGGTCGCGGAGCCGAGCGAGCTGCCGTCGGCCGAGGAACTGGGGGCGGTCTTCGAGCGGTTCCTCGCCGACCGCGAGGGAGAAGGCGGAAGCGCGGGGGGCGACGGAGGGAGCGCCCGCTGACACCCTGCCGGCCCGCCCGCGGCCGGAACAGGACGGCCGGGCGGCAGCGTATAGCGTGGCCTGCATGCTGAAGGTCGGACTGACGGGTGGAATCGGCGCGGGCAAGAGCGAGGTCTCACGGCTGCTCGACTCCCTCGGTGCCGTGATCGTCGACGCGGACAAGATCGCCCGTGAGGTCGTGGAGCCGGGAACGCCCGGACTCGCCGCTGTGGTGGAGGAGTTCGGTACGGAAATCCTCACCCCGCAGGGCACCCTCGACCGCCCGAAGCTCGGGTCGGTCGTCTTCGCCGACTCGGACCGCCTGGCTGCGCTGAACGCCATCGTCCACCCCCTCGTCGGGGAACGCTCCGCAGAGCTGGAGCAGGAGGCGGCGGAGGCGGAGCAGGCGGGAGGACAGGAGAGCCCGGCTGTGGTCGTCCATGACGTTCCGCTGATCGCGGAGAACGGGCTCGCCCCCCTCTACGACCTCGTGCTGGTCGTCGACGCCTCACCCGGGACGCAGCTGGAGCGTCTGAAGCGGGCCCGCGGCATGTCCCAGGAGGAGGCCGCCGCCCGTATGGCGGCGCAGGCGACACGCGCGGAGCGGCTGGCCGTCGCCGACATCGTGATCGACAACGACGGCACGCTCGAAGCCCTGGAGACGCGGGTCCGCGAGGTGTGGGACGAACTGCGCAGGCGGGCCGCGCCGTCGCGCTCCTGACGTAGCCCGCACGTAGCCCGCTCCGGTGGGAGCAGAGTGCGTACGGTTGCCGCAGGGAATACGTGAAGGGGACGGGGGCGTTCCCGCGCCCGTGCACCGCAACTGTCACACCGGTACCGGTGAGGAGGCAGCCACCGTGTCCGAGGCCACCCCCGAGACCCTGGTCATCGAGTTCCGTGCCGCCGAGCAGCTGCTCGACGCCCGCGACCCGCGAGGCGCGCTGAAGCTTCTCGACACAGTCGTCGCAGCGCATCCCGAGAACACGGCGGCGCGGTTGCTGCGCGCCCGTGCCTTCTTCCTCGGGGCTCAACTCCGTCCGGCGGAGATGGAGTTCCAGACCGTGCTGGAACGCGAACCCGACAACGCGTTCGCCCACTTCGCGCTGGGACGCACGCTCCAGCGTGCCGATCGCGCGGACGAGGCTCGCCGGCATTTCCGGCTCGCCGCGGCACTCGACCCGCGGCCCGACTTCGTCGAGGCAGCCGCCTTCGATCCCCCGGCTTCCTCCTGACCCGGCTGCTGTTCTGCCCCGGGTGCCCTCCGGTCAGGGTGTCCCGGGTGGCTCCGTGAGCGGATTCCCGGGGACGCGGTCCGGGCCGGGCCGGGGGCAGCGGGAGCCGGCGCGGGAGCCTCCTCGCACGGGTGTGCGGCAGGGGCATGGCAGGCGTGGGGCGAACCCTCCTGGTCCGGCAGTGGCGGCCGTGTGTCTCTGCGTGAGCTGGGTGCTGTAGGGCTGCGCCGTACGTACGCGTCGGGCGGCTCCTCGGCTCGGCGCCGGAGGGCGCTACGGCGTGCCGCAGGCGTCAGCGGGTCTGCTTCTCCGCCCACTCGCGCAGGACCGCGAAGTCCGAGGCGCGCAGCCCGCGGGCCGGGTCCACCCAGTGCAGCAGGGCCGGTCCGTCGTGGTGAGCTGCCACGTAACGCTCGTCGTGCGCGGTGATGCCGTCGTCCACCCAGGCGAAGGGGCGTCCCCGCGCCCACGAGACGATCTGGGGCACCTTCCAGTGGGCGCCGTCGGGGCCGGGCTTGAAGAGCTCGCCCCATTCGATGACGGGCAGGCGGGGAAGGCCGATCACCGGGCCGATGTGCTTGTTCGCGCCGTGCATCCAGGTCGTCGCCCACACCAAGTCGTAGGGGAGGGCGGCCAGTTGCGGTCCGTGCGCCGGATTGAGCCAGACACGGAGCGGAGCCACCTTCTCCTCGGGCAGGGGAGCGTGCCGGGCGACCCAGTCGTCGGGCTTGCAGCGGTGGGCGGTGTAGCCGCGGGGGCGCAGCCGCAGGCGTCTGCGCCAGCGGTTGGCGAACGGGTTGAGCGGACCGTCTACGTCGAGCAGGAGTGCGGGCGGCGTCGGCTGCATTCCACCAATCATGCCGCGCGGCGGGCGGCCGTGGCGGGTGCTTGACCGGTCTCCGCTCTCCGCGGGCGGGCTCGGCGCGATCCGGCGTGCCGCGGCCGTCGGCCTGGCACTCGGTGCGTGCACGTCAGCCGGCGGCGGGGGCTTCGCCTTGCCGTGCTTGCGGAACGGCGGGCGCGTCCGCGGGGAGTGGTGTGCCGTCCCAGCGCCAGGACGTGCGGCGGGGGAAGCCGGGCAGCTCCGCGCGTCCCGTCGCCCACAGGAGGGCGGGCCAGGGGTCGGCGCCGGTCTGCACGTCGCGGAAGAGACGGTGCAGAACCCGCTCGCACAGTCCTGCCGGAGGGGTCCAGGGGAAGCCGAGGCCCTGAGCGACGTCGTGTACGTGCACCAGCGTCTCCACGATGCCCATGGCGGCGAAGCCCTCGGGATCCGAGACGCCGTAGGGATGCCACGCGCGCACCCCGGCCGGTGCCGTGCGCACCATGGCCGTCAGCATGGCGCCGCACGCCTCCAGCACCTGGATCAGGCCCGTGTTGCCGGCCCGGACGTCGGCGAAGACCGTGTTGGCGGGGCCGCCCGGCTCCCGCGGCATGTAGGTGAACGGAACGCCCGACGTCAACGAGGGTTTCTCAGGACCCAGTTGAGCCGCGTAACCGAAGTAGTCGTCACAGAGATGCTCGACGGTGTCCCAGCAGCTCCACTCCAGGGCGCCGGCCGGGACCTGCCAGTCCGCCGACGTCACCGCACCCAGGGCGGCGGACGCGAGCCGGACGGACTCCTGCACGTCGTCGGGCGTCACACGGGCCCGCGCTCCGCGGTCGGTTGTCGGCATGGCGTGACCTTATCGACACGGCGGGTCCCCACGCCTCCCCTTTTCCGGACGGTAGGCGCTGGTCGAAAACCCGCAGAGGCGTTGTCAGCGGCCCGGCCTAGACTCGGCCGAGTCCGGGCCGGGACCGTACGCCGCAGGGGAGCGTACGGTCGCCCGGCACAGCACGTCAGGCCCGGCACGTCCGGCACAGCACGAGGAGCGGAGACGGTGGCGCGCATGGAGCTGCCCCCGGAGGACGAGCTCGCGCGGTGCGCGGGGGTCTTCCTGCCGGGGCAGCCGTCGCGGGAGGGCAGGGTCGCCTTCTGGTGCCCGGACGGCGGGCCGCTGCCCGAGATCGCCCCGCGCACCGGGCAGGCCGCCGAAGGCCGCGTGCACCTTGCCCGTCCTTCGGACGCCGGGGACGGACACGGTCAGGGCGACGGTGAGAGCGGGGCCGCCGCGGCCCGCTCCGCGCTGACCGTCGCCAGGCGCCACGGAAAGGGTGCCCGCGTCCGTACGGTCCCGGCGCTGGAGCTCCCGGTCTCCGCCGCCCTGCCGCTCCTCCTGCGCGCCGGGCACACCCGGGGTGCGCATCCGGCCACAGTCTGCTGGGGCGCCGCCGCCCGGCACGCGCTGCAACTGCTCGCCCGCGGCCGGATACTGCCAGGTCTGTCCGACGGGGACGTCGACGCGTGGCGCGCCGGGCCGCTCGACGCCCGCGACGCCGCGCACGTCCGGGCCATCGCCGCCGCGATGCCGGCCGAGGCCCATGCCGTACCCGTGCCCGGCAGCAGACCCTTGCGGCTTCCCGATCCCGAAGTGCTGCTGCGTGCCTTCCTCGACGCCGTCGCCGACACTCTGCCCCGTACACCGGCCGCGCCCCACGCCGTGGGCGAACCCTTCGCCGCCCGGGCCCCGCAGCGGCTCCCGCACGCACGCGAGTGGGCAGCCGAGGTGGCGGCGGGCATGGACGTGGGCGTGCGGATCTCCCTGCGCCTCGACCTGGCTGCGCACGACGTCTTCGACGGGGGTGCGGACAACGGCGCGGACGTGGGTCCCTGCGCGGGTGCGGGCGCAGCGGTCGAGGACGTCGCCGGCGGCGGGCCGGGGCGCAGGTCCGCCGCCGTCGTACAGGTGCACAGCCTCGCCGAGCCCACCCTCGTCGCGGACGCCGCCGAACTCTGGTCGGGGACGGACCACTTCGGTCCGCGGTCCCGAATCGACACACTGCTGGCGCTGCGCCGCGCAGCCCGCGTCTGGCCCCCTCTGGGGCGGCTGCTGGAGCGGCCCGTACCGGACGTGCTGCCGCTGTCGGAGGAAGAGGTCAGCGATCTGCTCGGGCGTGCGGCGACCCGGCTGGCCGCTGCGGGCGTCGCTGTGCACTGGCCGCGCGAGCTGGCGCGTGAGCTGACCGCCACCGCCGTGATCCGCACCGCGCCAGGCTCCGCAGCCGACGGGTTCGGTTTCTTCGAGTCGGACGAACTGCTGGACTTCCGCTGGCAGTTGGCTCTCGGCGACGAGCAGCTGACCGAGTCCGAGATGGACGCGCTGGCCGAGGCCCACCGTCCCGTCGTACGGCTGCGCGGTCAGTGGGTGCTCGTCGACCCGGCCCTCATCCGCAAGGCGCGGAAACGCCAACTCGGCATGCTCGCCCCGCTCGACGCCCTGTCAGTGGCGCTCACGGGCGCCGCCGAGGTCGACGGCGAGACCGTCGAAGCGGTACCGGCCGGTGCTCTCGCGGCGATGCGGGACCGTCTCACGGCCCGACTGCCGCTGCCCGCACCGCCGGACGGACTGCATGCCACCCTGCGCGAGTACCAACTGCGGGGTCTGGCCTGGCTGGAGATGATGACCTCCCTCGGGCTGGGCGGCTGCCTCGCCGACGACATGGGCCTGGGCAAGACCGTCACGCTGATCGCGCTCCACCTGCGCCGTGCCCACCCGGCGCCGACGCTCGTCGTCTGCCCCGCCTCGCTGCTCGGCAACTGGCAGCGCGAGATCGAGCGCTTCGCGCCGGGTGTGAGTGTCCGGCGCTTCCACGGCAGCGGCCGCAGCCTCGAAGGCGCGGCGGAGGCAGGCGGGTTCGTCCTCACGACGTACGGGACGATGCGCTCCAGCGCGGGCGAACTCGCCGAGCGGCGCTGGGGGTTGCTCGTCGCCGACGAAGCGCAGCACGTGAAGAACCCCCGTTCGGCGACGGCCGTGGCGCTGCGCACCCTCAGGGCGCCCGCGCGCGTGGCCCTCACCGGCACGCCCGTGGAGAACAACCTCTCCGAACTGTGGGCGGTCCTCGACTGGACCACACCCGGACTGCTCGGCCCGCTCACCGCCTTCCGGGCCCGCCACGCCCGGGCAGTCGAAGGCGGCGAGGACCAGGAGGCGACGGAGCGGCTCGCGCGGCTGGTACGGCCGTTCCTGCTGCGGCGCAGGAAGTCCGACCCGGGCATCGTCCCCGAACTTCCCCCCAAGACCGAGACCGACCACCCTGTCGGGCTGGCGCGCGAACAGGCGGGTCTCTACGCGGCCGTCGTACGGGAGACGCTCGCCCAGATCGAAGCCGCCGAGGGCATGGCACGCCGCGGTCTGGTGATGAAACTGCTGACGGCCCTCAAGCAGATCTGCAACCACCCGGCGCAGTACCTCAAGGAGGCGGCGGGCCATCCGGGCGGCGCGGGGCAGGCGTCCCCCGGAAACCGTTCGGGCAAGCTGGAGTTGCTGGACGAACTGCTGGACACGATCCTCGCCGAGGACAGCGCCGTGCTCGTCTTCACCCAGTACGTGGCGATGGCGCGCATCATCGAACGCCACCTGCAACAGCGCGGCATCCCCGTGCAGTTGCTGCACGGCGGCACGCCCGTCCCGCAGCGCGAGGAGATGGTGCGCCGCTTCCAGGACGGCCGCTCCCCGGTGTTCCTGCTGTCGCTGAAGGCGGCGGGTACGGGCCTGAACCTCACCCGCGCCTCGCACGTCGTCCACTACGACCGGTGGTGGAACCCGGCCGTCGAGGAGCAGGCCACCGACCGTGCCTACCGGATCGGGCAGACCCAGCCCGTACAGGTCCACCGGCTCGTCACGGAGGGCACGGTCGAGGAGCGCATCGCCCTGCTGCTCGACTCCAAGCGGGAGCTGGCGGACGCCGTGCTCGGCGGCGGCGAGGGAGCCCTGTCCGAACTGAGCGACGCGGAACTCGCCGACCTCGTCAGGCTGAGGGGTACGACATGAGCACCGGATACGGCAGCGCCGACGGCGGCCGCCCACCCGGCCGTCGGGACGCCCGCCGGGACGGCGCCGACGGGCAGTACGGTGCGGTGCCCGGGCGCCGCACCCGCGGCCTTGCGCCCCTGCCTCCCCGCCCCGGGACCCGTGGCCCGTTCGCGGAGACCTGGTGGGGCAACGCGTGGGTGCGTGCGCTGGAGGAGTCGTCGCTGGACGCGGGGCGCCTCTCACGCGGCCGCACCTACGCGCGTGGCGGCCACGTCGGCACGATCACCGTCACACCCGGCCGTATCGCGGCCCCGGTGCGCGGCAGCCGCCCCCGCCCCTACCGCACCGTGATCCGGCTGCGGGCCTTCACCGACCGTGAATGGGACGCCTTCCTGGACGCGGTCACCGCACAACCGGCCCATATCGCCGCCCTGTTGGACAAGGACATGCCCCGTGAGCTCGTCGGTGCGGCGGAATCCGCAGGGGTACGCCTGCTTCCCGGGCCCGGCGAAGTCGACCCGGGCTGCTCCTGCCCGGACAGCGGCCGCCCCTGCAAGCACGCTGCGGCGCTCTGCTACCAGACGGCCCGCTTCCTCGACGCCGATCCGTTCGTGCTGCTCCTCGTGCGAGGCCGCGAGGAGGAAGAGCTGCTGGACGAACTCGCCCGGCGGAACGCCGCGTTGAACTCCCGTGGGACGGCCCGCGCGGAGAGTACCGCGTACGGAGCGATTGCCGGGGACGCGAGACGCACCGACGACGACAGTGCGCGGAGCGGCTCCGCGCCCGCCGGCGTCCTGGCGAGGGAGGCGCTCGCCACCTCCGTACGTCCGCCCTTGCCGGAACCCCTCCCGCCGCCTCCCGCCCCGGGGCAGCCGCCCGTACTTCCCGAACTCCCCGGCGCCCCCGACCCGTCGGCCCTCTCCTTCCTGGCCACCGACGCGGCGAACCGCGCCCACGCGGCGCTGAGCGACCCCGACTCCCTTCGGCCGCTGCCCGGGCCGAGCGACGCGGTCCGGCTGGCAGCCACGCATCCCGGACTCACCGGCCGCGGCACCCTCTCGGCCCGCTTCGCAACTCTCGCCCGGGGTACCGGACACACCGCCGTGAGCCTGGCCCGGGCCGCCGCGGCATGGCGTCAGGGCGCAGAAGGGCCCGTCCTGCTGGAGACCTCCTGGGACCCGCCGGCCGGCAACTTCGACCGTGCGCGCGGTGCGTTCGCGGCGGCGGGTCTTCCCCGGATGTCGATCGACCGCAACCGCCTCACCGACCCCTCCCGCACCTGCCAGTTGCGCTACGGCGAGGACGACCGCTGGTACCCGTACCGCAACGAGGGCGGACCGGGGGCGAAAGGCGAGCACGGGGACGGCGAGGACTGGTGGCCGGATGGCCCCTCCGACGCCGACCCCGTGGCGGCGCTCACAACCCTGCTGGAGGGCGGTTGACCCGACGTCACGCGGGGCTTCGGACTCCCGCCCCCGGACGCCCGCCCCCCGGCGTCCCGTCACCCGCCTCGGCCTGCCCGCTTCCTCACCGCCACGTCACACGCATCGCCGTCGTGACCTCCAGCGGGGAGCCGCCCGCCTGCGCCGCGAGGACGCCGGCGCCTTCCGGGCTGCGGGTGTAGAGGGGACCGCCGGCGCTGACGTAGACGTTCCAGCGGGCGGCGAACACGTCCGCCAGGCGGCGGTTCTCCGCGAGCACCGAAGGGACGGCATGGTGAACGACCGTGTTCGGTACCGGCCTTCGGCGCAGCGCGCGGACGGCGTCCGCCGCGGAGGGCGGAGCGAGAACGTAGCGGGGGACCACGTAGCGGGGCGAGGCGAGCGGGGAGACCGCCTCGTCGAAGGCGGTGGCGAAGAGCGCCGAGGCCGCGGCGGGGACGCCGTCCAGCTTCACGCGGTACGCCCCTGTCTCGTCCGGCTCGAAGGAGACCGCGTCCGCTCCCCGGGGGACGAGACCAGCGGCGTGCAGTGCGTCCGCCGTCGCCCAGGCGACGAGAACCGGCACGGGGGACGCGGCCGTACGGCGCAGGTGCGCCAGGGCAGCAGCGGTACGCGTCGCCGCGTACGCCGTGCACGCGGCGAGGCCGCCCGCAGCCACGGCCGCCGGCCAGGGGAGCGCGATGAGCGGCGCCGCCGTGGCGAAGGCCCCGGCGAGCGCCGTACGGGAGAGGGCGGGCCCGGCGGGAAGACGGGACGGGGACAGGCCCTGCGGTGCGGGAACGGCCGGCGGTGTGCGGTCGTCGCCCGGCGGCAGGACGGGACCGGCGCCTGCGGCGCGCCGGGGCACGGTGACGCGGAGCGTGTGGACCAGCTCGTCCTCGTAGGGCTCGCCGATGCGCCAGCGGGAGCGGACCTCGTCGCGTGCGGCGGCGCGCTGGAGCATCACCGCGTTGAGACGGTCGAACTCCCCGGTGTCCGGCGGCGCGTAGGGGGACAGCTCCGGATGGACGTGGGAGACGCCGACCATGACCTCGCCCGCGTCCGTCAGTCCGAGATAGCCGTCGTGTTTGCGTACGAAGCGGTTCCAGTCGCCGTCTCCACGCGGGTGCCCGTCGGCGACGCAGACCACCGACCAGGTGTTGGCGACCTTGTGCGGCTGCTCCGGGTCGAGCCGCAGTGCACGGCCACGCGTCTGGACGACCGCCGTCGGCGTCGTCGCCTCCGTGAGGTCGACGAGGGTGTTGACACGGCGGGCGTCCCACCCCTCCCCGAGCATGCCGCGGGTGCCGATCAGCGCGCGGCTGCCGCCCTGTTCGAAGAAGCGGGTGGCCAGGGCGACCCAGCGCCGGCTGTTCCACGCGGCACAGCCGCCGACCACGACGACGCAGCCGCACGCGTCGCTCTCGCACGTGGCCTGACCGTCCGTCAGCGGCTCGATCGTGAGCGTCAGCCGCGGAGCCGCCTCCCGGCAGAACTCGACGAGACGCCGCGCCGTCGCCCTGCTCGCCGCCACCGTGCGGCCCGTCACCAGGAGCGGATCGAGTGCGGCGGTACGCGGATCGGCGGCCAGCTCCTGGAGGACCAGCAGCGCCGAACCGGCCTCCGCCTCGAGGACACCGTCCAGCCGGGCCGGCAGCGTCGCCGTCGCGCGCTCGTGGTCGCAGACGATCACGGCACGCAGGGCGTCACCGGTCGTCCGGTCCTCCGCGGCGAGTATCTCCCGTACGGCATGCGGCTTCGCCGCACTGCGCGCCAGCACCCTGTCGACGGGGGAGCGTCCGCCCCGGATGCCGCGAGCGGTGAGCTGATGGCCGACGGAAGGCAGCGCGGTCCTCAACGCGTCGAGGACGTCGGCGTCCTGAGGTGATCCGCTGCGGCGCAGGCAGAGGCGGACCCAGTCGTCCAGCAGCCGCACCCAGTCCTCCGCTCCTGGGGCGCGGCGGTGCTCCTCGCGGGGACGCGCGCCCTCGGGGAGTGCGAGCAGACCGGAGTGGTGGAACCGCAGGGCGGCAGCGGCCAGTTCGGGACGTTCGCGCTCGATCCCCGACCAGGGCACCGGGCTCCCGTCGGGTCCTCGGCGGGCGACGAAGCGCTCGTCGAGCCAGTCGAGGAAGGGGCGGGAGGCGAAGCCGGGGTCGAGGAGAGCAGTCGTCAACTCGGTGAATCGTTCGGCTTCGGCCGCCAGCCAGTCGGCCTCCACGGGGGTCGGCGTGGTCAGCCAGCACAGCTCCGCATACGGGGCGAGGTGTCCTTCCCGTACGGCTGCGGGGATCGACGGGCCCTGCACTGCCGGACCGAACAGCTCCCGCACCAGGGCGACTTGAGGTGGGGTGAGCCGGTCGGGCGGAGTCGCGGTCAGCCCGACGACGGTCGCCTCGGGAAGCTCCCGCAGCAGCTCGGCGAGCAACTCGCCCCAGGTGTCGAGGAGATGGTGGCACTCGTCGAGAAGCAGGGTGAACCTTCCCGTGCGGCGCAGTGCTTCGACGAGTGCCAGACCCTGCGGGCGCAGCCGGTTCAGATGCCGGACGGCGGTACGGGACGTCCGGGCACCGTCCTCGTCGACCTCCGCGTCCGGGTCGAAGGAGGCGAGCGACTGGTAAGTCAGCACGGTGACGGGGGTGTTGAGGTCTCTGTCCGTGCCGGCCGGAACGGCCGGCGACGCAGCGCGGGTGTCCTCCGGCAGGGAGGGCACCGAGGCCCGTGTATCCGGCTCCGGTACGAACGCGCCCCACTCCCTCAGCCACTGCCCCTGGATCGCGGTGTTCGGAGTGAACACCACGACCGGATCACCGAGCCGGCGTGCCGCCTCCAGTCCGACGAGCGTCTTGCCCATGCCTGGCGGCAGCACGACCCACGCGCGGCCCTGCCGGACGTCCGCGTCCTCGGCGCCGCCGGTGGCGCCGCCCTCCCCGCCGTCCCTGCCCTCCCCGCCTGCCCTGCCGTCCCCGGCGGCGAGGGCGTCCGCGAGACGGGCCAGTGCCTCCCGCTGATGCCTGCGCAACGGGTACGGGGGCCGGAGACGCTCCATCGCCGTCAGGGGCTGCATGGCTTCATCGGCGTGTGAGGGCACGCACGTACCGTAGGCCGCGCGGTGAGCGCTCCGGGAGCCGGGCCGCCCCCGGAGCACTCAGCACGCACTCACTTCCGGAAGCCGACCAGCCCGTGAAGTTCCGCGCCGCTCCGGTCGCCCGAGCGCAGTCCGCCCGCGCTCTCCGGGCCGTACGGCGTCGGTACGGCCGACTCGGCCGCCTCCGGGCTCACAGGCTCCGGATCGGGCAGGGCCGCACAGACCGCGTCCGCGTCTCCGCTGCCCTTGCCCTTCGGGACCTTGCCCGTGGCGAGGTACTCCGACAGGTGGCCGTCCAGGCATTCGCTGCCGCTGAGCGTGATCCCGTGGTTGCCGCCGCCCTCCTCCACGACGAGGCTGGAGCCGCGCAGCTTGCGGTGCATGGAGACGCCGCCCCCGTACGGTGTGGCCGCGTCCTCGGTGGCCTGGAAGAGCAGCACCGGCGGAAGCTTCTTGTTCGACACCTCGGGCGCCTTGAGGGAGTCGACCGGCCAGAACGCACAAGGCGCGTTGTACCAGGCGTTGTTCCAGGTCATGAAGGGCGACTTGGCGTGGGCTTCGGCCATGTCGCGGCGCCAGGTGCCCCAGTCCCGCGGCCAGGAGGCGTCGCGGCACTGGACCCCGGTGTAGACGGAGTAGCCGTTGTCCCCTCCGGCGTCGATCGCCGCGAACGCGTCGTACGCCTCCGCCAGCGGCTCGGGGTCGTCGTCGTTCACGAACGCGGCGAAGGCCGCGGCCAGGTCCGGCCAGTAGCCGTTGAAGTATCCGCCGGGGAGGAAGGTGTCCTCCAGTTCGGCAGGTCCGACCTTGCCGCCCGCGGGCTCCTTGCGCACCGCGTCACGCATCTTGTACCAGGTCTTCTCCACGGCGGCCGGGTCGGTGCCGAGGCCGTACGTCCCGTCGTGTTCGGCGACCCAGGCCGCGAAAGCCTTGTGCCGGGCGTCGAAGGCGTGGTCCTGGGCGAGGTTGTTGTCGTACCAGACGCCGTCGGGGTCGACGACGCTGTCCAGCACAGCTCGCCGTATCCGCTCGGGGTGCAGCTTCGCGTACACGGCGCCCAGATACGTGCCGTACGAGTAGCCGAAGTAGTTGATCTTCTTGCTGCCGAGCGCACGCCGGACGAGTTCCATGTCCTCGGCGGCGCTCACGGTGTCGATGTGCTGCAGCAGCTTGCCGTGCTTCTTCCCGCACGCGTCGGCGAAGCCCTTGGCGCGCTTCACGTTCGCCCTCTCGTCCTTCGCGCTGCGCGGCACGCTGTCGGGGCGCACGGGGTCGAAGTAGCCCGGCTTGCAGTCCAGGGCGGGTTCGCTCTTGCCCACGCCGCGGGGATCGAAGCCGATGACGTCGTACTGCGCCGCCACCTTCTTCGGCAGCGACCCGGCGACGAAGCCGGCGAGGCTCAGCCCGCTGCCGCCCGGCCCGCCCGGATTGACCAGCAGCGGACCCTGCGACTTCGAGGCAGTGTGCTCGATGCGCGACAGGGCGATGGAGATCTTCTTGCCGCCCGGCCGCGAGTGGTCGAGCGGAACGCGGAGCGTGGCGCACTGCAGTTCCGGATAGTTCTCCGTGCCGCAGTCCTTCCACTTGAGCGCGCTGCCCGCGGCCCCGGCACTGCTCGTGCCGTCCTGCTGCCCGGCTCCGGCGTTCGCCGTCACCGGTATCGCCGTGAGCACCCCGGCCAGCATCACCACGGCGGCGCTGTGCACGGCTATGACCCGTCTTCTCATCGGAGCTCCCATGTGGAGTCAAGGCCGCACCCGTCGCGGCCATACCGCATCGTGCAGCACACAGGCCCCACTCGGGACGGTTCTTCGCCGATTCGTTCTGGAAGGAATCAGGCGGACGTAACACCCGGATGAGTCCGGGACGGCACGGGATCGGACCAACAGGCCCAATTCGCAAAGGAGTTGAGCTTGCCGTCCGGCTTCCGCGCACGGGCAGGAGCAATTCGGCGGTCAGCCGGTTCCGCGACTTCTCCGTACCGCGTCCCGCGCCGCGGTCACGGTCGCCTCCAGTCTGCCGCTGTGCGCACCGCGCCAGTAGAGACGGCCGCAGCCGCGGCAGCGCATGAACGTCTGGTACGTACGCCGCGTCCCCGGGCGCAGCAGTGCCGCGATCTCCGACTTCGGGACGGGCGTGAGCGTCCCGTTGCACGCCATGCAGCGCGTCCACGGGGCGAGAGGCGGCGCGAACCGGTCCAGGACGTCGAGGAGTTGGGCGTCCGGCCGTGCTCCCCGCACGTACGCGCCCAGCCACAGGGACCTGCGCTGCAGCAGCCCGCGGTCCTGGGTGAGCAGCAACCGGCCCTCGGCGCCGGCCTGTTCCACCAGCGCGTCGTCGGCCATGTCGTTGTGGTAGGCCGAGTCGAGTCCCAGCAGGCGGAGCCGCCGCGCCAGCGCGCCCAGATGGACGTCGAGCACGAAGGACGGCGGCGAACCGGCCGGGAAGGACCGGAGGTCCTGAGGCCGCCGTACAGGCAGGACGCTCACCGTCTCCCCGCTGCCGGGGCGGTGCGACGGACCGGCGGGCCGGCCCCCGGCGGTCAGCTCACCCACTTCCGTCAGGGGCACCCCGAGAGACTGCACGACGTGGCCGAGCGTGGACGTCCCGTCGTGCGGGACCCTGACCTCGTCCAGGCGCCGGTGCCGTGCGGCCAGGAAGAAACGAAGCTCCGGCGCGAACCGCAAGCGGAGCTCGGGCCGCGGCGACGCCCCGGCGTCCGGCCCCGGCGTCCGGTCCGCGGACCGGGTCACGGATTCGTTTGCGACGGCGGTGAGCCGTACGGAGCGTGGCCCCGCTCCACGGCGTCGGGCGGCGGGGTGGGAAGTACCTCGAAACCGGAGAGACCCTCGGCCTCTTCGTCGAGCACCAGCACCTGAGCCACCTGCGCAGCGGGCGGGCCTTCGTGCGCCCAGCCGACCAGTTGTGCGACGGCCCCTTCCTCGCCCTCGAACGCGGCCTCGACCGTTCCGTCCGGGAGGTTGCGGACCCAGCCGCCGACGCCTCGGGCGGCGGCCGTACGCCGGCAGGTGTCGCGGAAGAAGACGCCCTGCACCGCGCCCGAGACGATCACGCGCTTGCGGGTCATCGGTCGAGCACCTCCGGTGGTCAGCCGGTCGACGCCGGTGGATCACTCCGCCCAGGATAAGGACATCGCGGGCGGGTGATCCACCGGAGCGCCTGCCGGCCCGTGCCGCCGGAAGCGGAAGCGGAACCGGAACCGGGCCCGCAGCCCGGGCCGGACCCCGCCGGTGCCTTCGCTGTAACCGTGACGGTGCCCTCGCTGTGACCGTGACGGTGGCTTCGGCCTTCCCCCGCATCGCCCCGGTGACGGTGCGCGACCATGAACGTGTGCGACTCGAACCGATCACCTGGGAGCGGCTGACCGGGCAGCTGGCCGCCCGCATCGCGGATCTCCCGCCGCGGACCCCTGCCGGGGCCGAGCGACCGTGGCTCCGCGTGGGCGTCGACGGTGCGCCGCCCGTACGTCCCGGTGTGCTGGCGGAGCGGCTGGCCGAGGCGCTGCGTGTCCGCGGAAGACCCGTGCAGCTCGTCGCCGTGGACGGCTTCCTGCGGGCGGCCTCGCTCCGGTTCGAGTTCGGCAAGCGGGACCCCGACGCGTACTACGACCTGTGGTACGACGCGGGAGCGCTGTGGCGCGAGGTCTTCGATCCGCTGGAGCCGGGGGGCGACGGCCTCGTACTGCCCGACCTGCGCACCTCCGCCGCCGACCGGCCCACCCGCAGCGCGCGCGTCCCGCTGCCGCCCGGCGGCGTGCTCCTGCTGCACGGGCCGTTCCTGCTCGGACGGTGGTTCCCCTTCGACCTGTCCGTGCATCTGGGGCTCTCTGCGGGGGCGTTGCGGCGGCAGACGGAGCCGGACGAGCAGTGGAAGCTGCCGGCGTTCGCCCGCTACGAGGAAGAGGCAGGCCCACAGCTCGCGGCCGACGTCTTCGTACGGGCCGACGATCCCCGGCGACCCGCCTGGAACGGCTCGGCCGGACACCCCTAGGGCACACCGTTTCGCCCTGCTGCGCGAGCTGAGTCGCGGGGTTGCACCGGCTGTCGGGTGCTCCGGCCGGGCCTGCTGTGCCGGGCCTGCTGCACCGGGCCTGCTGAGCCGGGCTAGTGCTCCGGGAGGCGGGACCAGAAGTGGTCGAGGACCTCGTCGATGTAGCGCCGTCCGACTTCGCCGGAGGCGGTGCTGCTGGCCCGTCCGAGGGTGGCGGCCATCAGGGTCTGGTACTCGTTGTGCATGTCGCGCAAGGGGCCCTGCAGGTCGCGCCGGTCGATCGCGACGAGCTTGGCGATGGCGCGGATGTGGGCCTGCCAGCGGGTGGAGACGGCCTCGGCGAGCAGGCGGGCGAGTTCTTCCTCGTGCCCGGTGATGGCGACGAAGTCGCGCGCGGGGAGGTCGAGGACTCTGCTGAGGTTGGCCGACTGGCGCTTGTCGCCCTTCCACAGCCCGGTCTCTTCCATGTGGCGGTAGGCACCGAGGTCGATGCCGACCAGGCGGGCGACGTCCTCGGCGGACCTCCCGCGTGCCAGGCGGTGTTCGAGCAGGGTGCGGGGAGGGCCCATGAGTTCGCCGGGCGCGCACCACAGTGCCCCGGCCAGGGCGGTGAGTTCGTTGGCAGTGGGCAGTGCGGCGCCGCGTTCCCATGCCGCGATGTGGTCAGGGGTGATGTGCGTCATGCCGTACGAGGCACGCATGCCGTAGGCGACGTGGCCGGGGGCCATCCCGAGCTTCTCGCGCAGAATGCGGGCGGCGCGCGCGTTGAAGGGGAGTGGTCTATGCACGGGCAGAGAGTAAGGAGTTACGTGGAGCAACTCCACGCCCGCTGTCGTCTGCATCCCGTTTTGGCGCGATAGGTCGAGGCTGATTCTGTAGGAACCCACAGGAGTGAACAGCGGTCGTCAACCACCAGATGCGGCTACCCAATTGTTAAACCTGTCGTGCCGCGTATGATCCGCCTCGCACGGTGCCGCATGCGTGTTCGCACAACTACAAGTCGCACGCTCCCGTCGGCACTGCCGCTTTCCCCACTTACCTGTAGGTCCAGGAGACGCAGTCATGCAGACCAGCACGACGAGCACGGCCGAAGCGCCGCCTACCAGAACCGGCGGTGCGTTCGACCGGTTCTTCCGCATCAGCGAACGCGGCTCGACGTACGGCCGGGAGATACGCGGCGGGTTCGCCACATTCTTCACCATGGCGTACATCCTCGTACTCAACCCGATCATCCTCGGCAGTGCCAAGGACAAGTTCGGCGAGCAACTGGACGCCGGTCAACTGGCCACGGCCACCGCTCTGGTGGCTGCCGTGATGACCTTGATCATGGGTGTGGGCGGCAACCTGCCGCTCGCTCTGGCCGCGGGTCTGGGTATCAACGCAATCGTCGCTGTGCAGGTCGCCCCCCTGATGAGCTGGGACGATGCGATGGGCCTCATCGTACTCGAAGGCCTGCTGATCTGCGTACTGGTGATGACCGGTCTGCGCGAGGCCGTCATGCACGCCATCCCGCAACCCCTGAAACAAGCGATCAGCGTCGGCATCGGCCTGTTCATCGCCCTGATCGGCTTCGTGGACGCCGGGTTCGTCACCCGGATCCCGGACGCCGCGAAGACCACGGTCCCCGTCCAGCTCGGCAGCGGCACCCTCACGGGCTGGCCCATGCTCGTCTTCTGCCTCGGCGTGCTGGTGACGGTCATCCTTCTCGCCCGCAGGGTGAACGGCGCCATCCTCATCAGCATCGTCCTGATGACCGTCGTCGCCGTCGTCATCAACCAGGTCGCCGACGTGAAGACGTGGGGCCTGACCTCCCCCGACCTGCCCGGCAACCCCGTGGCGGCCCCCGACTTCGGGCTCCTGGGCAACTTCGACCTGCTCGGCTCGTTCGGACAAGTCAGCGTCCTGACGGTGGTCCTGCTCGTCTTCACCCTCATCCTGTCCGACTTCTTCGACACGATGGGCACTGTCGTCGGCGTCACCGCCGAAGCGGGACTTCTCGACAACCGCGGCCAGGTTCCCGGCCTCGGCCGCGTCCTGCTGATCGACGGTGCGGCCGCCGTCGCGGGCGGAGCCTCCTCCTCGTCGTCCGCCACCACGTACATCGAGTCCGCCGCGGGTGTCGGTGAGGGAGCCCGTACCGGATTCGCCAACCTCATCACCGGCGGTCTGTTCGGTCTCGCGCTCTTCCTCACGCCGGTGCTGACGATCGTGCCGCTCCAGGCCGCGTCCCCCGCCCTCGTGGCGGTCGGATTCCTGATGATGACGCAGGTCAAGCACATCGACTGGGACCGCTACGAGATCGCCATCCCGGCCTTCCTGACCATCGCCATCATGCCGTTCACCTACTCCATCACCAACGGCATCGGCGCCGGCTTCATCGCCTACGTGGTCATCAAGGCGTTCCTGGGCAAGGCCCGCGAGGTGCACTGGCTGCTCTGGGGCACCGCAGTGCTCTTCCTCGTCTACTTCGCCATCGACCCGCTGGAGCAGCTCCTCGGGATCAAGTAGGCGCACAGACGGTCACCACCGGGGTGGCCTCGGCGTACGGCGCCGGGGCCACCCCGTCCGTCTGCCCGGTCCCGGCGAAGGCCCGGCGCTTCCGGTGCGGTTCGTCTTCTCCGTGCCCCGGCCCACGGACCGGCCGCCGCCCGCTCACGCAGGTGCGGTGTCCGCACGGCCGTCACCGCGCAGGTCCGCACGCGGTGCCTCCGCCGTCGTCCTCACGAAGGTCGCGAAGCGGCGCACCAGTTCGTGCCAGGCGGCCGTCGAAGCGGGTTCGTCGCGCTCTGCCGTATGGACCAACTCGTCCTGGTCGAAGCCCTGCCGGCGAAGCGCGTCCCGGTCCCACCGGCTGACGTGGCCGGGCGTCGCCTCGGGGTGGAACTGGACGCCCCACGCGTGCTCCCCGACCCGGAACGCCTGCACAGGGCAGCGCTCGCTCTGCGCCAGCCACGCGGCGCCCGGCGGCAGTTCGGTGATCGCGTCCACGCGGTGCTCGATGGCGTTGAGCTCGGTGGGCAGCCGGTGGAACAGCAGATCCCCGGCGGCCTCCGCACGCAGGGTCAGCGGCGTGCTGCCCGCCTCCGGACCGCCGTGCTCGGCCCGGACCGTGCCGCCCGCGACGTACGCGAGCAGTTGCGCGCCCAGACAGATCCCGAGGACCGGTACGCCCGTCTCCAGAGCTTCGGTCACCAGGGCGCGGCCGGGGGCGAGCCAGGGGGCGCGCTCGTCGGCGTCGGGCATGTAGCCGCCGCCGAGGAAGACGACCGCCTGGTGGCCGGCGAGGTTCTCCGGCAGCGGGCTTCCGCCGTAGGCGTGCACGACGTCCAGCTCCAGTCCTTCTTCCCGCAGCCAGTCGCCCAGCCGTCCGGGTCCCCCGCCGGGGGTGTTCTGGATTACGAGCACACGCACCATTCCGCACACCCCGCATCGCGTCGTCAGCCGGCGAACAGGATCTCATTGCCGTCCTCGCCCGGTCCCGCCGGCCGCCGGCCCCCGCTCCGCATGCCCGTCCTCGCCCGGCTGCTGCCGCCGTCACGCCTGGCGGTAGGTTCCCCGGCATGAATCGTCCCAGCAATGAGCACACCGACCACGAACCGCCCGGCAGCAGCGGCCCCGCGGCCACCGTCGAGGTGGATCCGGAGCGCGTCGGCCGGGTGCGTACCGCCTACGCCCCTGACCCGGACGGCGACCCGGACCCGGGCGAGATCGTATGGACGTGGGTGCCCTACGAGGAGAGCGACGGCCGGGGCAAGGACCGGCCCGTGCTGATAGTGGCCCGAGAGGACCGAGGCACCCTGCTCGGCGTCCAGTTGACGTCCCGTGAGCGGGAAGGCCACGCCGAGTGGCTCCCGCTGGGCGCGGGCCCGTGGGACCGCAGCGGGCGTGACTCGTGGGTGGGAACGGGCCGTGTGCTGCGCGTGCATCCGGCGGGCATGCGGCGCGAGGCGTGCGCACTGGACCGGGCGAGGTTCAACAGGGTCGTGCACCGGTTGCAGCAGGTCTACGGATGGCGGTGAAGCAGGTCCGTCGCCGAGCCGGCCTCTGGGCGGTGCGTACCGCAACAGCCGCTCCACGCGCCGCGAGCCGCTCGCGGCGGCCGTCGCCGTGGGCTTGCCGGAAAGGGGGGCGTACGAGCGTGCCGCTCCCTACCATGGGTCCCCCGTATGTGTGTTCGTCAAGTGACTCTTTGGTGATCACGCACGCTTCCTGAGTGGGGATGACGATGCTCAGTGCCGCTGCAGTGCCGGCGAACGGTTTCACCTATGGGCTGATCACGCCCGCAGCCGCATACGCCATGGCCACGCTGGGCAGCGCAGTCGGCCTCCGGTGCGCCATGCGGGCCCGGACCGCGCATGGACGGGAACGTGCGGGATGGCTGGCGATCGGTTCCATCGCCATCGGCTTCGGCATCTTCACCATGCACTTCGTGGCGATGGTGGGCTTCAGCGTGGGCGACGCCCCGATCGAGTACGACATGGCGAGGACGCTCGCGAGTCTCGCCCTCGCCGTCCTCGTCTCCGCCGCCGCTCTCTTCCTCGTGGGGAACCGGCTGCCCAACTGGTTCTCGGTCCCCGTCAGCGGGATCGTCCTCGGCCTGGGCGTCGCCTCCACCCACTACCTGGGAATGACGGGCATGCGCATCTCCGGGGTCATGCGGTACGACATGCGCCTCGTCGCGATCTCCGTCGGTGTCGCCGTCGTCGTGACCGTCATCGCGATGTGGTGTGCGTCGAAGGCGAAGCACCTCACGACGTCGGTGGGCTCGGCCCTGATCATGGGACTGGCCTTCACGGGCATGCACTACACCGGCATGAATGCGATGACCGTACGTCTCTACAGCGACGAGGGCGTCGCGGGAGCCCCGTCCGCGCTGGGCATTCTCACGCCCGTGCTCATCGGCCCCATGCTGCTGCTCCTGCTCATCACGCTCTTCGTGAGCCTCGACCCGATGATGGAGCGGGACGGACGGCGCAAGTGGGGAACACGTCCCGGAGAGGCAGCCGGCGAAAAGCTGGAATGGACGCCGTTCGAACGCGGGTGAGTCCCGCGTGTGACACCTCCCGTGGGTGGCACCTCCTGCTCCCGCGGCAGGACCGCCGGCTGCAGGACCACGGGCGGAAGGCGGCGCGAGGCGATGACGACCACGAGCAACGACGAGCAGCTGGAGCCGATGCCGCGGGACTGGCAGCGGGCCCTGGCCGTCGTCGCCCACCCTGACGACATGGAGTACGGGGCGGCGGCCGCCGTGGTCGAGTGGGTCGCGGAGGGCAAAGAGGTCGGCTACCTGATGGTCACGCGGGGCGAAGCGGGCATCGACGGCCTCGAACCCGGTGAGAGCGCCCGCGTGCGGGAACAGGAGCAGCGCGCGAGCACCCGTACGGTCGGCGTGGTCTCCCTGGAGTTCCTCGGCCACCGGGACGGTGTGATCGAAGAGGGGCTGCCGCTGCGGCGGGACATCGCAGCCGCCGTACGGCGGCACCGCCCGGAGCTCGTGATCACCCTCAACCACAGGGAGACCTGGGGCGGCCGGGCCTGGAACACCCCCGACCACCGCATCGTGGGCCGTGCCGTGCTGGACGCCGTCGGTGACGCGGGCAACCGCTGGATCTTTCCCGAACAGCTGGAGGGCGGCGAACTGGAGCCGTGGGGCGGAGTGCGCTGGGTGGCGGTCGCCGGCTCTCCGGAGCCGACGCACGCCGTCCCGGTGGGGGAGGAGGCGGTACGGACGGCGGCGGCGTCGCTGGCGGAGCACCGCGCGTACATCTCCGCCCTGAGCGACGAACCCGTGGAGACCTACGCCGACTCCTTCGTCCGGTGGGGTGTGCGCCTGGCGGCCGACAGGTTCGGCGGCAGGGACTGCGTGGCCTTCGAGCTGTATCCGCGGTGACGCGGCAGTCGTACGGGGGCTGCCGTGACCGTGGCTCCGGCGCGGCTACGCGCGCCGTGCAAGATCCAGCAGCGTCAGCGCAGCGACCGGGAGCAGCAGCGTGGCGGCCAGTGCCGTGAGCCAGCCGTAACCCGCGAGCGAGACGACCAGCCCGGACAGGGCGCCGCCCGCGCCTGCCGCCGCGTTCATGATCAGGTCGGACAGGCCCTGCACGGAGGCGCGGGCGGGCTGCGGCACGGAGTCGGTGAGCAGCGCCGATCCGGAGACCAGGCCGGCCGACCAGCCCAGACCCAGCAGGAACAGGCCCACCGCCGACTGGACGTGGTGGCCGTTCGCCGTGCCCGCCAGAGCCGCCGCACAGGAGAGCAGCGCGACGGAGAGAAGGATGACGCCCAGCCGCCCGAACCGGTCGGCGAGCCAGCCCATGACGGGGGAGAAGGCGTACATCCCGAGGATGTGCGCGCTGATGACCAGGCCGATGAGCCGGATGTCCGCCCCGTGGTGGCCGAGATCGACGGGCGTCATCACCATGACGGTGACCATGGCGGTGTGCGAGACCGCGATGGTCACCAGCGCGAGGCGTGCGTGCGACGAGGCGGCGACGGCGCGGAGGCCCGCGCGCAGCGACCGTTCCTCGTGCCGTGCCCGCTCCCCCTTCTCCGTCCGCTCGTCGGCCGACTCGTCCGACAGTGCCGCGGAAACCCCTTTCGCCCCGCCCTGGCCGTCTTCTCCGGCGGCCTCGTCCGTGCCGTCCGCCCGCCGCGTGCGCTCCGTCCGGTCCTCGTCGTCGATCGCGCGGGCGGTCAGCAGGGGGTCGGGACGCAGCAACAGGTGCACCAGGACAGCGGTGAGAAGGAAGACGGCGGTCGCCCAGACGAACCCTCCGGCGGAGGCCGGTATGCCCAGGCCGGCGACGGAACGTCCCGCCGGGGAGGCGATGTTGGGTCCGAGTACGGCACCGATCGTGGTGGCCCAGACCACGAAGGAGATCGCGCGGGCCCGCTGCCCGGGTTCGGCGAGGTCCGCGGCCGCGTAGCGCGCCTGAAGATTGGCGCAGTTGGACGCTCCGAAGACCGTCATTCCGGCCAGCAGCAGCGCGAAGCTGTCCAGCGCCGCGCCCATGACGACGATGGCGCCGCCGGCCGCACCGATGAGGTACGCGACAGCCAGGCCGACGCGGCGCCCGCGGGCGATCATCAGGGACGCCAGCGGCAGCGCGAGCAGGGCGGAGCCGACGACGGCGGCGGTCGCCGCCAGTCCCGCCAGGGCCTCGGAACCGCTGATCTCCTCGGCCAGTACCGCGGTCAGCGTGACGGCAGTCGTCACGCCGAGACCGCCGAGCATCTGCCCGCTCACCAGCACGGCAGTGGTGCGGCGCCGCAGTGCGGCGAGCTCCGCTCCGCGCGGTGGTGCGGACGGTGAGCTGTCCGTCCTGCCGACGGCTCTGTCAGGGGTGTCGGCGGTTTTGTCGGTGTCGGTCACGCGCGGCAGTCTGCCAGCGGCCGGGGCGGTACGCCTATGGAGTATCGGGTCCCTCTCGCGGGCGGCCCTCGTCGGGAAAGCGTCAGAAGAGCGGCTGCGGGAGCAGTCCTTCCAGCGCGAGCAGCGCGCGTTTGGTCTCCGTTCCTCCGCCGAAGCCGCCCAGCCCGCCACCGCTCTCGACGACACGGTGGCAGGGCACGACGACGGGCAGCGGGTTCGAGCCCATCGCCACGCCGACCGCGCGGGCGGCCCCCGGCTCGCCCACCCTCCCGGCGAGGTCCTGGTAGCCGGCGCTGACGCCGAACGGTACGGAGGCCGCCAGCGCCCGCAGCACGCGTTCGTTGAAGCCGCCGGACAGCGACCAGTCGAGCGGGACGGTGAAGGCGCGCAGCTCGCCCCTGAAATAGGAGGCGAGCTCCGCAGCCGCGACACCGAGGGCGGGATGCGGAAGGGACTCGCGGCCGGAAGCGGCGTCGTCCACCCGGGCAGGGCGTGAGCCGAACCGGCCCTCAAGCCGTGCGAGGGCCCGGTCCGCCGTGGCGGAGTCGGCGTGGAAGACCACGTTGACCAGGCCCTCGTCGGTCGCGGCGAGCAGCAGGGGACCGACAGGTGTGTCATGCAGGGTCCAGGAACAGCTGCGGACTGTCGTACTCGCCGGTGTCTCGTTCATGCCGGGCACCCTAGGGGCGCCCGCTGACAAAGGCCGTCGTCGCGTGAGCGCAGCGCGACAGCAGCCGCGGGTTGCGGAGCTGTGATCGAGCGGGGGGTCGGAAGGACTGGCGAGTTCCCGGCCTGCACGCGTGCCACTGGACGTGAGTGCACGGGTGCGAGGGTGCCGAACTGCGGTGTGGGGGGTTGGGTTCGTCCCTGTCGTCGGGCCGGGGGGAAGGCGGAGGGGGCGGGGGGATATGGGGGCGGGGGGATGAAAGCTCAGATGCCGTCTGCCGTCAGTCGTCGTGCGGATCTGAGGATCCGCTCGTACGAGGAAACGTTCAGCCGCGTGTGGCTTCGCGTACGACGTCCGGGTAGTTGGAGATGATCCCGTCGACTCCGGCCTTGTCGACCGTGCGCGCCGTCGACCCGTCGTTCACCGTCCAGGTGAAGACCTCCATCTGCTCGCCGCGTGCGCCCTTCCTGGCGTGGACGGCCTTGACGTAGTCCTTCGTCGCGGCGGTGTACGTCGGGTTGATCTGGTCCGTGAACTTCGCGTACGAGTCCAGCTCGGAGATCTTCGGGTTGCCGAGGAAGCCCGTCTTGAGGGCCGGGTGCAGGTCGTGCGTGGTCTTCACCGACGCGGCGTTGAAGCTCTGGATGACGAGTTTGTCCTTGGTGTGCTTGCTGTCCAGCCAGCCGTGCTCGGAGAGCTCCTTGAGCGTCTGGAGCTCGATGCCCGGGTAGAGCTCCGGCGACTTCAGCTCCAGCAGCAGCCGCTGGTGGTTCTCGGTGAGGCTCTTGAGGTACTTCTCGAGCGTCGGGACTCTTTCACCCTTGTAGTCGTCGCTGAACCAGCTTCCCGCGTCCAGCCGGCCGATCTCCTTGGCCGTGAAGTCGCGGACGTTCCACGGAGACCGGTCGGGGTAGAGCTTCTCCACGTCGGTCGTGCGGGCCAGCGTGGTGTCGTGCATGACGACGAGCTCGCCGTCCTTGGTGCGCTGTACGTCGTTCTCCACCCAGTCGAAACCGAGTTTGTCGGCCTTCTCGACTGCAGCGAGGGTGTTCTCGGGGGCGTAACCGGAGGCTCCGCGGTGGGCGACCGTCACAGGTGCGTCGGCTTTCTTCCGCTGGGGGGCAGCGTGGGCCGGGGTCGCGGTGAGCGAGAGCGCGGCCATTCCCAGGAGCACACCAGTTGCGGTGGCTACGGCACGGCGCATCGACATACGGGACTCCTCGCGTTCGTGCGAACACTGTCAGCTAGAGCGTTCCCGTTGTGCGATACACGGAAGCAGAAGCGGAATGTCTTGAGTGTGAACGTGTCGCGACGCTTGGCAATCAGCGGCCGGAGTCCCTTGTCAGAGGTGAGTCGTACGGTGGGGAACATGCGGCCACAGACCCAGATCGAACGCACCGTGGCGCCTTTCGAGGTCGTCAGCCCGTACCGGCCCAGTGGTGACCAGCCGACCGCGATCGCCGACCTGGCGCAGCGTGTCGGCGGGGGCGAGAAGGACGTCGTGCTGCTCGGCGCGACGGGTACCGGCAAATCCGCGACGACGGCGTGGATGATCGAGAAGCTCCAGCGGCCCACGCTGGTGATGGCGCCGAACAAGACACTGGCCGCGCAGCTGGCGAACGAGTTCCGCGAGCTCCTCCCGAACAACGCGGTGGAGTACTTCGTCTCGTACTACGACTACTACCAGCCCGAGGCGTACGTCCCCCAGACGGACACCTACATCGAGAAGGACTCCTCGATCAACGAGGAGGTCGAGCGGCTGCGCCACAGCTCGACGAACTCGCTCCTGACCCGGCGCGACGTGATCGTCGTGGCCTCCGTCTCCTGCATCTACGGCCTGGGCACGCCGCAGGAGTACGTGGACCGCATGGTGCCGCTCAAGGTCGGCCAGGAGATCGAGAGGGACGATCTGCTGCGCCGCTTCGTCGACGTGCAGTACACGCGCAACGACATGTCCTTCACCCGCGGCACCTTCCGGGTCCGCGGCGACACGATCGAGATCTTCCCGGTGTACGAGGAACTCGCGGTCCGCATCGAGATGTTCGGTGACGAGATCGAGGCGCTCTCCACGCTCCACCCCGTCACCGGCGAGGTCATCTCGGACGACGAACAGCTCTACGTCTTCCCCGCCTCCCACTACGTGGCCGGTCCGGAGCGGATGGAGCGGGCCATCGCCGGCATCGAGGCCGAGCTGGAGGAGCATCTCGCTCAGCTGGAGAAGCAGAACAAGCTGCTGGAGGCCCAGCGGCTGAGGATGCGTACGACGTACGACATCGAGATGATGCGCCAGATCGGCACCTGCTCGGGCATCGAGAACTACTCGCGGCACATCGACGGCCGTGACCCGGGGACGGCACCGCACACCCTGCTCGACTTCTTCCCCGACGACTTCCTGCTCGTCATCGACGAGTCGCACCAGACGGTCCCGCAGATCGGCGCCATGTACGAGGGCGACGCCGCCCGTAAGCGCACCCTCGTCGACCACGGATTCCGGCTGCCCTCCGCGATCGACAACAGGCCGCTGAAATGGGAGGAGTTCCTCGAGCGCATCGGCCAGACCGTCTACCTCTCGGCGACCCCCGGGCCGTACGAACTCTCGCGCGGCGACGGCTACGTGGAGCAGGTGATCCGTCCGACCGGTCTCATCGACCCGGAGGTCGTGGTCAAGTCCACCGAGGGGCAGATCGACGACCTGGTGCACGAGATCCGTACCCGCTCGGAGAAGGACGAGAGGGTGCTGGTCACCACTCTCACCAAGAAGATGGCCGAGGACCTGACCGAGTACTTCCTGGAGTTGGGCATCCAGGTCCGCTATCTCCACAGCGACGTCGACACGCTCCGCCGGGTGGAGCTCCTGAGGGAGCTGCGCGCCGGCGAGTACGACGTGCTGGTCGGCATCAACCTGCTGCGTGAGGGGCTGGACCTGCCGGAAGTCTCACTCGTCGCCATTCTCGACGCCGACAAGGAGGGCTTCCTGCGCTCCGGCACGTCCCTGATCCAGACGATCGGCCGTGCCGCGCGCAACGTCTCCGGCCAGGTGCACATGTACGCCGACAAGGTCACCCCGGCGATGGAGAAGGCCATCGAGGAGACGAACCGGAGGCGCGAGAAGCAGGTCGCCTACAACAAGGAACACGGGATCGACCCGGAGCCGCTCCGGAAGAAGATCGGCGACATCGTCGCCGACATCGTGCGCGAGGACATCGACACCGAGGAGCTCCTCGCCTCCGGATTCCGGCAGGAGAGGAGGGGCGGCGCGGGCGAGCGCACGGGCAAGGGCAAGGCACCCACTCCGGCCAGGTCGGCGGGTGTCAGGCAGCGCGGTGGCACCGAGGTGCTCACGGACCGTCCGGCGGCCGAACTGGCCGAGACCATCGAGCAGATGACGGAGCGTATGCGGGCCGCCGCCGCGGAGCTCCAGTTCGAGGTCGCAGCCCGACTCCGGGACGAGGTGTCGGAGTTGAAGAAAGAGCTGCGGCAGATGAGGGAGGCGGGCCTGAAGTAGCCGCCGTCGGCCACCGGTACACAGCGATCCGGGCGGAGTGTTGCAAGAGCGACACAAAGGCGGTCGCCCTGACCGGCTGCTTCGTGGCGATGCGTAGGGTTCTGAGTGTGACGGCCGCCGGAAGTGAAGGCGGCCGCAGAAAGTCGAGAGGGGAACGCACGTGTCGGTGAACTTGTCCAAGGGACAGGCCATCAGTCTGCAGAAGAGCGACGGGGGCTCGCTGTCGGCGGTGCGGATGGGTCTCGGCTGGAAAGCAGCCCCCCGTCGCGGCCTGTTCGGCAAGCGCAGCAAGGAGATCGACCTGGACGCCTCCGCGGTGCTCTTCGCCGACAAGCAGCCGGTGGACGTCGTCTTCTTCCGTCACCTCGTCAGCGACGACGGTTCCGTCAAGCACACCGGCGACAACCTGGTGGGCGGTGCCGGTCAGGGCGGCGACGACGAGGCGATCATGGTGGACCTGCAGCGCCTCCCGGTCCACATCGACCAGATCGTCTTCACGGTCAACTCCTTCACGGGGCAGACCTTCGAAGAGGTGGAGAACGCCTTCTGCCGCCTCGTCGACGAGACCAACGGCCAGGAGCTGGCGCGCTACACGCTCACGGGCGGCGGCCAGTACACCGCTCAGATCATGGCCAAGGTCCACCGTCAGGGAGACGGTTGGCAGATGACCGCCGTGGGTGCTCCGACCAACGGCCGTACGTTCCAGGACCTGATGCCCGCGATGGTGCCGCACCTCTGACCGGTGGCGGTGCACGACCGGGAAGAAGTGCACCGCGCGCAGGGCGAGCAGGCGAGCAGAGAAGAAGCGCGCGGCCCGGCTCGGGGCCGCGCGGCGAGGGGGAGCACGAAAATGGCTGTCGAGCTGGTCCGGGGGCAGAACCACCCGTTGCCCGGGGCCCGTCTGGAGATCCGGGTGTCCGCGGCCGGGCCCGTCGTCGCGGGGGCGACGCTCAACGACGAGAACGGCCGGATGCGCGAGGCAGGCTGGATAGCTCACCCCGCGGAGCCGCACCTCCCTGGCCTTGAGGTCTCCCGGCAGGCGGCCGCGGACCACAGGCTGGCAGTCGACCTCGACGCCCTGCCCGGCGAGGTCCACCGGGTCAACCTGCTCCTCGCGCTGCCCACAGGCGTCGGCGGCCCCGTGAACTTCGGCGCTGTGGCCGCTCCGTTCGTCGCCGTCACGGAGCTCGACGGCGCCGAGGTGGCCTCCTACCGGGTGACGGGTCTCGACGCGGAGTCGGCGGTGGTGGCCCTGGAGCTGTACCGCAGACAGGGCAGCTGGAAGGTCCGCGCCGTCGGACAGGGGTACGCCGGAGGGCTGGCGGCGATGCTCGCCGACCAAGGGCTGCCCCGGGCGGAGGAGTTGGCTTCGACGATCACCGAGGCGGTCGCTGCGGGCATGGCCCGGTCGGTCGCCGCGCCTCCACCTCGTACGGAGGAGGACAGAGCGCGCCGTGAGGCCACCGTCGGCGGCGCCCACGGAGTCGCGGGTGCGGGTGCGGGTACCGGCGCCGGACCGGCTGCGGGGGGTGGAGGCGACCTCACCGCTCCGGTGCACGGGCAGACAGAGCCCGCTCCCGCAGAGCCCGCGCAGGGCGGGCCCGGGCCCGGGGGCGGTCGTATCGACTACCAGCACCCCGGGCGTGGTTCCGGGCCGGTCCCCGCTGAGGCAGAGCCCGGAGGTGACGGTGCGTACGCGCCCGTCGCGGGCGACGCCACCGGCTGGAGCATGGACGAGCGGCTGTACAACCAGATCTGGGACATGTTCGAGGACTTCGCCCGTACCGTCGCGGCGTACCGCTCCGCCGTCGATTTCGCCGAGTCGCGGATGGAACAGGAGCTGGAGAAGGTCCTCGCAGACCCCCGCACCCGCATCGGCCCGGCCGCCGACGCGGCACGCACCGAGGCACGAGCCAAGCACGCCCAGCTCGTCGACCGGGCACGGGCCGTGCTCGACCGCGACCTGGGACAGCTCAAGGCCGAGTCCGAGGTCGTCGAGCCCGCGCTTCCGCCGGCGTTCGCCCGCTGGGACAACCCCGTATGGCACGGCTACTCCACTCCCATGGAGACCCCCATGGCGTTGCGGCTGGGCGACCTCAGCCTGCCGGAGGGCGTGGGCCTGCGAATCCCCATGCTGGTCAGGCTGCCGCTGGAGCGCGGCCTGTGGATCGACTGCGGACATCAAGGCTCCGCGGCGTCCTCTCTCGTGGACTCCGACGAACTGCGGCAGATGGCAGCCGAGACGGCCACGGCGATCGCCGCCCGGCTCGCGGCGGTCTATCCGGTCGACGATTTCACGCTCAACGTGATCGACCCGGCGGGGTCGGCGTCGGCGGCGCTCGCGCCGCTGCTGGAGACGGGGGCGCTCCCCGAGCCGCCCGCCGCGGGAGCCGCAGGGGTGAGCGCGACCCTCGAAAAGCTGACCCAGCGCGTCGATCTGGTGCAGATGGCCGTGCGCAGTGGTGCCACGGACGCGCTGCCGCCCGACCTCGACACCGCCGAACAGCTGCTCGTCGTCCACGACTTCCCGCACGGCTTCGACGACCGGGCCGTCAACCAGCTCCGTTACCTGGCCGACGAGGGCCCCTCCGTCGGAGTCAACCTGCTGATGGTCGCCGACCGCGAGGACGCCCGTGCGTACGGGCCGGTGCTCAGCCCGCTGTGGCGTGCTCTGCTGCGCATCACCCCCGTCCCCGACGACCATCTGGCGGACCCCTGGGTCGGCCACCACTGGACGTACGAGCCGCCGCTGGTACCTCGCGGGAGCAGGGTGCTGACGCAGGTGCTCCAGCAGGTGGTGCAGGCGCGGAGGACGTACGGCGGCGGCTGAGGGGGACGGCGCGGCCCAGGCCGGCAACTGCCTTGACCAGCGGGTCTTTACGTTTCCTTGGTGTTGCTTTACTCTTCTTTTTGCGGAGGGGAGTATTCCCAGCATCCCCGCGGCGTGCCCGTCAGTACGGACCGGACGTGACCCGGTCCCGGGGCGCCGGCCCGGCAGCAGTGACCGCAGCAGCATCAGCGGCACTTCAGTGCGCCGGGCGGAAGAGACCTCCGGCCCATGCGAGTACGCGAGCCGGAGGATGCGTATATGGATGTCTCCCTGAACGTCTGGCTTCTGACGATCGTCGGCCTGTGCGCCTTGATCGCCGTCGACTTCTTCATCGGCGGCCGCAAACCGCACGAGGTCTCCCTCAAGGAGGCCGGGGTGTGGACCACGGTCTGGATCGTGCTCGCCGTGCTCTTCGGCTTCGGCCTGCTCTTCTTCGCGGACGCGGAGACGTCGGGGGAGTTCTTCGCCGGGTTCGTCACGGAGAAGTCGCTCAGCGTCGACAACCTCTTCGTCTTCGTCCTGATCATGGCGAAGTTCGCCGTGCCGCCCATCTACCAGCAGCGGGTCCTGATGGTGGGCGTGCTGATCGCGCTCGTGCTCCGGGCCGTCTTCATCGCGGCGGGCGCAGCGGCCATCTCGACCTTCTCCTGGGTCTTCTTCATCTTCGGCGCCTTCCTCATCTGGACGGCCTGGAAGCTGATCAAGGAGGCGCGGGAGGACCACGAGGAGGACGAGTACGAGGAGAACCGCTTCCTGAAGATGGTCGAGCGCCGCGTCCCGTCCACGGACCAGTACCACGGTACGAAGCTCTTCGTCGTCGAGAACGGCAAGCGGCTGATGACGCCGATGCTGATCGTGATGCTGGCCATCGGTTCGACGGACGTGCTGTTCGCGCTGGACTCCATCCCCGCGATCTTCGGCCTGACCGAGGACCCGTACATCGTCTTCACGGCCAACGCTTTCGCCCTGATGGGCCTGCGGCAGCTGTACTTCCTCATCGGCGGGCTGCTGCGGAAGCTGGTGCACCTCTCGTACGGACTGTCGGTCATCCTCGGCTTCATCGGCGTCAAGCTGGTGCTGCACGCCCTGCACGAGGCCGGGGTGCACGTGCCGGAGATCAGCATTCCGGTGTCCCTGGGCGTCATCTGCGCCGTCCTCGTCGTCACCACCGTCACGAGCCTGGCGGCATCCCGTAAGGCGGAGCGCGAGGAGCAGGGCCGCAAGGGGCCTGGCGGCGGCCAGGGCGGCAAGGAGGACGCGGGGGTCTGACCCGCCCCCCGCTGGGATTCCCGTCCCGCTGAGACCCGCCGTCCGGTAAGCCGGGACGGCGGGTTTCCTCTGTGCGCTCCTCGGCGGGGAGAACCCGGTGCCTGCCGGGCAGCCGAAGTCCTGGCAGGCACCGGGCTCCTGCGGCTCACCGGACGAGCTTCACCTCCTTCTCCGTACGCTCACCGTTGACCGTCACGCGCAGCTCGACGGTGCCGGGCCGCAGCGCGGTGAGGGTGCCGGTGCGCGGATCGTAGGAGGCCGCACAGCGGCTCTTGCCGGTCCGCGGCGCCCCTTCGTGCCGGACGCAGAGACCGCCCGACCCCGACCAGTCCGCGCTGAGGGGCCAGCCGACCGGCACTCTCCGCGCGGCCTCGCCCGCTCCCTGCGTGACGGTCGCTGCCGCACGCGCCGACTCGCCCACGTTCAGCTCGCCGGGGGCCTCCAGCGTCAGGCCGTCGACGTGTGCCCTCGTCTGAGCGGCGATCCAGTCGTCGTCCGATCCGCTTCCCGCCCCGCTGCCGTTCCCGCTCTTCTGACGCGCGGCGTCTTCGTCCACGCCGAGCAGCGACCAGCCGGTGAAGCCGCCGTCACCGGGCGGAGCCGCCGGCGCCTTCCCGGAGTTGCCGTTGACGAGATAGGGCACGCCGTCGACCCGGGACGCGTCGAAGACGCCCACGTGCGCTCCGATGAAGGCGGTCCCCTTGCCCGAGCGGGTGCGGAAGTCGCCGAGCCACTTCTCCAGCAGGTCGGCCTCCATCCGGTCCGTGAGCCGGCTCGCCTGCTGGCCCGTCGGATCGCGCGGCGGTACGTGCTGCACCACGGACACCGACGTCACGGAGGGGTCCTTCGCGGCTGCGTCCAGCTGCCGTCGCAGTTCCTGGATCTGGGAGTAGCCACCTCCGCGCAGGGTCAGTGACGAGGTGTCGAGTGTGATGAACCGCGTGCCCTTGTGGTCGAACGTGCGCTGCGCGGGGCCGAACTCCTCGACGAAGTTGCCGATGTCCCCGCCCATCACCTCGTGGTTGCCCGGCACATAGATCCACTCGACGTCGTCGCCCAGCTCCTCTTCCAGCACACGGCGCGCGAAGCGCAGGTCCTCCTCCGACCCCTCGTCGACCAGGTCGCCGTTGACGAGCACGAAATCCGGACCGGCGGCCCGTATCTCACGGAGCGTCCGCCGCGCCTGCCGTACGACGGCACTGTCCGGATCGCGAGCGACGAACTGGGCGTCGGACATCACGGCGAAGCGCCAGTCGCTCCCCGCGACATCCGCCGCGGTGGAGATCAGCGGGTCGTGCGGCCGTGCGGCGCCGGGCAGATCGACGTCGGGAGGCGTACGCGCCACCAGCTCGTCGAGGACGACCTCACCGGTGTACTGCTCGGCGGGCCGGGTCTCGGCGAGATAGAAGCGCTGCAGCCGCAGCGGGTAGGACACACCTTCGGGAACCTCGAAGACGACCTGCTGCCAGCCCTCCTCGGTGAGGTGTCCGCCGCGCAGCACCTGGTCGGTGCCGCCGGCGTCCTTCAGGTGGAGCGACGGCCAAGCACCCTTCCCGTCGCTTCTGACCCACATGGTGAAGCTCTGCGGCTGTCCCGAGACGGGGACCTCCTGCGGTGGACTGGCGTAGACGGCCCGTGTCGCCGTCGAACGGGCGAAGTCGTACGCCATTCTCAGGCCTGTGCCTTCACGGCCCTCCGGTTCGGCTGTCAGGGAACCCTCCGCGCGGGCGGCGCTGAACTTCCATTCGGCGGCGTCGTCGAAGGCGGCGACCTTCTGGTCACGCAGGCCGACCGTCACGGCGAGGCGTGCCGTACGGCCCTTGACCGTCACCGTGACGATATCCGACGCCGATTCCTGGCCGGGCCGGGCTCTGACGGTGAATCCGCCGCGGGCCGGGTCCGGTGAGATGACGAAGCGTGAACTGTCGTAGTCCAGCCGCGCGTCGGCCGGATCCACGGGTGCGCTCGTGCCCCCGGAGTCGAACCCGACGAGCCCGAAGGAGCCCTGGACCCGGTCGTCGGCGAGTCCGACCCGCTCCCGGGTGGGCCGGATGCGGTCGAGATCCCCGATGACCGACAGCTTCGTCGAGCCGCGGGCACGTCCCTCGTGCGCGCTCACGTCCGTGACTCCCGTGCGGCGGGCGTGGAACACCCCGGAGCCGTCGACCCTGCCGACTCCCGGACGGGTCGCCGTCCAGCGGGGGCTGCCCTCGGCCGGGCCGTAAGTCTCGTCGTACCCGGCCGCCGTCAACTTCCGTGTGAGGCCCGGGAATACGCGCTCCGGATGACCGCCGGGCATGTTGTCGGCGGTGGGCGCAGCTGCCGGGTCGGCGGCCGTCTCCACCCAGAAGCCCTTGAGGCGACCGGTGCCCTCCGGTGCGGTGAGGGCGAGTCCGTTGGGAACCTCGCGCTGCTCGCCGTCCGAGGGAGCGTTCTCCAACTGCGGGGCGCGGCCGCCGGGTTCGCGGGCCAGCAGGGTGGAGGAGCCCCCGCCGTCCAGGTTGATGGCGTTGTACGCGCCCAGGTCCCGCATCATCAGGGCGAGTTCGGTGAGGGTGACACCACCGGAGGCCGCCTGGCGCCCGTCGACGCTCATCACGTGCATCGTCGAACCGTCCTTGGAGAAGCCGACGGCAGTGCGCGGTGCCGTCGCGTTGTTCGGTCTGCCCTCCCAGTTCTGCGCCCGGCCGTCCACGACGAGCAGGCCGCGGCCGCCGACTGCCGTACGCGGAACGGGACTTCCGTCGTCCGTACGGACGTGGTACTCCAGCGTGACCTTGTCGCCCTTCTCCAGCGAGGCGAGTCGCTCCGCTCCGGCGTCACGTCCGACGAGGACCGTGGTGCCCTTCGCGATGGGCCCGTCACCGGGCTCGTCCGAGACACCGTCGACACGCCCGCGACGCAGCGTCACTTCGGCGGCGTCGGGGTCGCTGTCGGTGGTCAGCGCCCGGTCCGCCTTCCCCCACTGGGAGTTGTAGGCACCGATGCCGTTCTCGGGCACGTTGGCCGCGTTGTACGCGGTCAGTGGCTCCTTCCCGTCGGGAAGGGTGAGGGAACCCTCGAAGTAGAGGTCGAGGACACGGCCCGCAGCCTCGGGGCCGAAGCCGAGCGACTCGCTGTTGCCGGCGGCGGGGGAGTGGGTGGCACGGCCGTCGCGCAGGCCGGGACCGAGCGGCGCGCCGGTCTCGTCGATGTCGAAGAAGTCGGCGTTGAACGCGGCGACGGTACGCCGTCCCTCGCCCGGGTCGTGGTCCCTGACCTGCTCGGTGACCGTCTTGGGTGTGGAGACCTCACCGGACGAGAGGTAGTCGGCCCGTGTGCCGCCGCTGCCGCTGCCCAGTTCGACGCTGAGCGCGTCGGCGCGCAGCCACTTGTCGGACTCCAGTCGCTGGAAGGAAGTCAGCCGTGCTCCGGGGGCGACCGGTCGGCTGGTGCGCGAGAGCTCCATTCCGTCGCCGTCGGGGATTCCGGCCGGGTCGGCGGATGCCGGCGGACGGACGGACTGGACCGCTGCGGGCAGCCGGCCGGAGGCCGGGGGCGCCGGTGCGGCCCCGGCAGCGGGTGCCTGACAGAGCGTCAGGACAGAAAGAACGGCCACTGCGGGAAGCAGCGGCCGGGCGAGGACTCTTCGGTGTACGTGAACTCGTATCACAACAACCCCTACAAACACCGGGAGTTTCGTGCGCTATCTGCGCACACCGTGGCGAAGCGTCCCAGCGGTGAAGGGTCTGCACCAGACGTCAGGGCGGAATTCACCGGAAACCGGCGCTCAACTGCCATTCATGCAAAAGGAGTTGGAGTTTCAAGGCGGGGCCGGCCGGGGTGCCCTCGGGGCGCCGCGCGGCCGGTCCGGCGCCGCCGCGGAGCAGGGGGAACCGATGTCGAGGGCCGTGGCGCGGGGAAGACCCGGGGCCCGGTGTCCGGTTGAGTCCCGGGCACCACGAAGCCCGGGCACGACGAGGCCCCGGGGTGGTCCACGACCACCCCGGGACCTTCCTCCTGGTGTCCTGGTGCTCCCGGACCCGCCAGGAGGGCGGGACCCGACGGCCCGCGCGCAGCAAACCGCCGACCGGCCCTCCGACCCGCCCTCCGCCCGGGCTACTTCGCGGAGCGCTTCGCCTTCGCCCCCGCTGCCTTCTTCGCCTTCCCGGCGGCACGGCTCCCGGAGGTGCGCGTACCCCCGGACTCCGGCTTGCGCGCCGACGGCGCGGCGTCGCTCACCCGGTCGCCCAGCACGTCCCGCAGGAACTTCCCCGTGTGGCTGGCCGGGATCGCCGCGACCTGCTCGGGCGTTCCCTCCGCGACGATGAGCCCGCCGCCGTTGCCGCCCTCGGGGCCCATGTCGACGACCCAGTCCGCCGTCTTGATGACGTCCAGGTTGTGCTCGATGACGATCACCGTGTTGCCCTTGTCGACAAGGCCGTCCAGCACGGAGATGAGCTTGCGGATGTCCTCGAAGTGCAGACCGGTCGTGGGCTCGTCGAGCACGTACACCGTGCGGCCCGTGGAGCGCTTCTGCAGCTCGCTCGCCAGCTTCACGCGCTGCGCCTCGCCGCCGGAGAGCGTCGGCGCGGGCTGTCCGAGCCGCACGTAACCCAGGCCGACGTCGTTGAGCGTCCGCAGGTGCCGGGCGATGCCGGGCACCGCCTCGAAGAAGTCCATCGCCTGCTCGATGGGCATGTCGAGCACTTCGGAGATGCTCTTGCCCTTGTAGTGGACCTCGAGCGTCTCCCGGTTGTACCGCGCGCCGTGGCAGACCTCGCACGGCACGAACACGTCCGGCAGGAAGTTCATCTCGATCTTGATGGTGCCGTCGCCGGAGCAGTTCTCGCACCGGCCGCCCTTGACGTTGAAGGAGAAGCGGCCCGGCTGGTAGCCGCGCACCTTCGCCTCCGTGGTCTCGGCGAAGAGCCGGCGCACGTGGTCGAAGACGCCGGTGTACGTCGCCGGGTTGGAGCGCGGCGTACGGCCGATCGGCGACTGGTCGACGTGCACGACCTTGTCCACCAGGTCGTCGCCGTCCACCCGCGTGTGCCGGCCCGGCACGGACTTGGCGTTGTTCAGCTCCCGCGCCAGGTGCGTGTAGAGGATGTCGTTGACCAGCGTGGACTTGCCCGATCCGGACACGCCCGTCACGGCCGTCAGCACGCCGATCGGGAACGACACGTCGATGTCGCGGAGGTTGTTCTCGCGCGCCCCGCGCACCGTCAGCTGCCGCTCGGGGCCGGCGGGCCGCCGCACGTCCGGGAGCGGGATGCTCTTCTTCCCGGCCAGGTAGTCGCCGGTCACCGAACCGGCGTTCTCCAGGAGCTCCTTCAGCGGGCCGCTGTGCACGACCTTGCCGCCGTGCTCGCCTGCGCCGGGGCCGATGTCGACGACCCAGTCGGACGCCTTGATGGTGTCCTCGTCGTGCTCCACGACGATCAGGGTGTTGCCCAGGTCGCGCAGCCGCACCAGCGTCTCGATCAGCCGGTGGTTGTCCCGCTGGTGCAGGCCGATGGAGGGCTCGTCCAGCACGTACAGCACACCCACCAGGCCCGAACCGATCTGGGTCGCAAGCCGGATGCGCTGCGCCTCGCCGCCCGAGAGCGTCCCGGCCGCACGGTTGAGCGACAGGTAGTCGAGGCCGACGTCGACCAGGAACCGCAGCCGCTCGTTGACCTCCTTCAGGACCCGCTCGGCGATGGTCTTGTCCCGGTCGCTCAGCACCATCTCGCGCAGGAACTCCGCGCATTCGCTGATCGACATCGCCGAGATCTCCGCGATGGACTTCCCCTGCATGGTCACCGCGAGCACGATCGGCTTCAGCCGCGTGCCCTCGCACGTCGGGCAGGGCACCTCGCGCATGTACCCCTCGAAGCGCTCCCGGCTGCTGTCGGTCTCCGCCTCCTGGTGCCGGCGCTTGACGAACGGCACGACGCCTTCGAAGGCCGTGGTGTACGCCCGCTCACGTCCGTACCGGTTGCGGTAGCGCACCTCGATCTGCGTCCTGTGGCCGTACAGCAGGGCCTTCTTGGCGCGCTGCGGCAGCCCGGCCCAGGGGATGTCCGTACGGAAGCCCAGGGCGTCCGCGAGCGCACCGGTCAGACGCCCGAAGTAGTCCCGCGTGTGGCCGTGCGACCAGGGGTGCAGCGCGCCCTCGTCCAGTGACTTGTCCTCGTCGGGGACGATCAGCTCCGGGTCGACCTCCATGCGGGTGCCGATGCCTGTGCACTCCGGACAGGCGCCGAAGGGGGAGTTGAAGGAGAAGGTGCGCGGCTCCAGCTCCTCGAACGACAGGTCGTCGTACGGGCAGTAGAGGTGCTCGGAGAACATCCGCTCGCGTTGCGGGTCGTCCTCGTCGAGGTCGACGAAGTCCAGGATGACCATGCCGCCCGAGAGGCCCAGCGCCGTCTCCACGGAGTCCGTGAGCCGCCGCTTCGCGCTCTCCTTGACGGTGAGGCGGTCCACGACCACCTCGATGGTGTGCTTCTCCTGCTTCTTCAGCTTCGGCGGTTCGGAGAGCTGGATCGTCTGCCCGTCGACGCGCGCCCTGCTGTAGCCCTTCGTCTGGAGCTCGTTGAAGAGGTCGGCGTACTCGCCCTTGCGCTCGCGCACCAGCGGTGACAGCACCTGGAAGCGGCTGCCCGGCTCCAGGTCCAGCACCCTGTCCACGATCGCCTGGGGCGACTGGCGGGCGATGGGCCTGCCGCACTCGGGGCAGTGCGGCTTGCCGATGCGGGCGAACAGCAGACGGAGGTAGTCGTAGACCTCGGTGATGGTGCCCACCGTCGAACGCGGGTTGCGCGACGTCGACTTCTGGTCGATGGACACCGCTGGGGAGAGCCCCTCGATGAAGTCGACGTCGGGCTTGTCCATCTGCCCGAGGAACTGCCGGGCGTAGGCGGAGAGCGACTCCACGTAGCGGCGCTGCCCCTCCGCGAAGATGGTGTCGAAGGCGAGCGACGACTTGCCCGACCCGGACAGGCCGGTGAAGACGATCAGCGAGTCGCGCGGAAGATCGATGGAGACGTTCCGGAGATTGTGCTCGCGAGCGCCACGGACGATGAGACGGTCAGAGGCCACGCCGGTTGGCACCTTTCATGTGAGAAGCAGGGTGCCCCGCTGCGCAGGAGCCCCCCGGACAAGAGTAGAGGCGGCGCGGTCCGAGTGTGCCCGGACCGAGGCGGTGCCGCCCGACGAGCTTATAGCACGTGCATTCGAATCTGGCCCCCTTGTGCCGTCTTCCACCCGAAGGAGTGGCGGGGCTAGTTTTGGGATCATGACGCAGCCCGCGAACCCCTCTCCTCCCGCGCCCGGTCCCGACGCCGACGCCGCCTCCGTGAGAGACGCCACGGACCGGCTCCTCGCCGCCGTCGCACAGCTGGACGACGCCACCGCCGCCAAGCCCTCACTGCTGCCGGGCTGGTCCCGCGGTCACGTGCTCGCCCACTCGCCCGCAACGCCGAAGCACTGCTCAACGTCCTCGCGGGACGCCCCATGTACGCGAGCGGCGACATCCGCGACGCCGACATCGAGCGGGACGCACACCGCTCCGCGGAGGCCCATCACGACGACCTGCGCGACACCGCGCTCCGTCTCGACGGCGCCTTCGCCGCGCAGAGCGACGCGGCATGGGAACGGCCCGTCGAGTTGCGTAACGGTGTGACCGACCTTGCGAATTCCCTCCCCTTCCGCCGCTGGATCGAGATCGAGCTGCACCACGTCGACCTCGGCATCGGCTACGGCATGGACGATCTTCCCGGTGCCTTCATCGAGCGGCAGCTGGGCAACATGGCGCGCCGCTTCGAGGGCCACCCGGGAGTGCCCGTGACCCTCGTGCTGCGCAGCGAGTACGGCGGCACCTGGTACACCGGTGCGCCCGAGGGCACCGGAACCGGCTCGCTCGTCGTGGCAGGGAGCCCCACGGCCCTGGTGGGCTGGCTCACGGGGCGGAGCACGGGCAGTGGGCTCGCGGCGCCGGAGCCGCTGCCGGTCCTGCCGGCGCTGTAGCGGCCGGTACGGGTCGCCGGCCGGAACCGGGATCGCGCCTCCTGGCACGGCTGCCCGGAGGACCCGTCACAGGGATTTGCGCATCACAGCGTCTTGCGCATCACGGCGCAGGGCCTGTGCCGCTCGCGGTCCTCGCTGCGCCCGGTCACCAGGTAGCCCGTCGCCGTCCAGAAGCGGAGCGCCGCCGTGTTGTTCTCCAGTACGGCGAGTCGCACGCCCTTCCGCCCCTGCCGCCGGAACCCGTCCTCGACGTACGCCGCCAACTCCCGTCCGGTACCGGCCCGCTGGGCGTCCGCGTGCACCATCAGCAGCCCGATCCACGGATCGGGATCAGCCGGGTCCGGGTGGTGGGCGAGCGTGGCGGCGATGCCGGTGAGCTTTCCGGCGGACCGCGCGAGCAGCACCTGGGCGTGCGGCTGCGCCAGCTCGTCCATCACCGCCGCGGCGACCTGCCCCGGGCGGATGTCGTCCGGATCGGGGAAGTCGCCGCTGAGGCGGTGGAACTCGCGGTTGGACGCGTACAGGCCGGTGATCTCGCTGAGCAGCGCCCCGGACAGTGCCCCCTCCGTCAGGACGAGCGGTTCGACGATCATGCGTGGCACTGTAGGCGCGCCCGGCGGAACCGGCGCCGTGCTCGCCGGAGCGCGGCCCCGCTGCGCTGCTTCACGGACCCTGGCCGGCCAGTGTGCTCACTCGTCTAGGGTGGCGTCATGGCTTACACCGGAGAGGTGCAGGTCGGGGGACCTGCCGACGTGCACGAGCTGACCGACCTGATGATCTCCAAGGTCGCGGTCGGCCCCATGAACAACAACGCCTACCTGCTGCGCTGCAGGAAGACGGGCGAGCAGCTGCTGATCGACGCCGCCAACGAACCGGAGACGCTGCTGGAGCTCATCGGCTCCGACGGCATCGCCTCCGTCGTCACCACCCACCGGCACGGCGACCACTGGCAGGCACTCGCTCCCGTCGTCGAATCCACCGGCGCCCGTACGTACGCGGGCCGCTTCGACGCGGAGGGCATCCCCGTCGGCACGGACATCCTCGTGGAGGACGGAGACACGGTCCGGGTCGGGGAGAACGAACTGACGGCGCGGCACCTCGTCGGCCACACCCCCGGCTCGATCGCCCTCGTCTACGACGACCCGCACGGCCACCCCCATCTCTTCACGGGCGACTGCCTCTTCCCCGGCGGCGTCGGCAACACCCATGACGATCCCGAGGCGTTCGCGAGTCTGCTGCACGACGTGGAGACCAAGCTCTTCGCCCAACTGCCCGACGAGACCTGGGTCTATCCGGGTCACGGCGGCGACACCACCCTCGGTGCGGAGCGTCCGAACCTCGGCGAATGGCGCGAGCGCGGCTGGTGACGCGCGGCTGGTGAGGCGGCCGGTGGCTGACGGTGATGTCACCGCACGGACGTAGGGTGTGCGGCATGGCAGATCCCTCCAGCTACCGCCCCGAACCAGGAGAGATCCCCGACTCCCCGGGGGTCTACCGGTTCCGTGACGAGCACGGCCGGGTGATCTACGTCGGGAAGGCCAAGAGCCTCCGCCAGCGGCTCGCGAGCTACTTCCAGGACCTGGCGAATCTCCATGTGCGCACACGCACGATGGTCACCACCGCCGCCTCGGTGGAGTGGACGGTGGTCTCCACGGAGGTCGAGGCGCTCCAGCTGGAGTACTCCTGGATCAAGGAGTTCGACCCCCGGTTCAACGTCAAGTACCGCGACGACAAGAGCTATCCGTCCCTCGCGGTGACGCTCGACGAGGAGTTTCCGCGCGTCCAGGTCATGCGCGGCCCGAAGCGGAAGGGCGTGCGCTACTTCGGTCCGTACGCGCACGCCTGGGCCATCCGCGAGACCGTCGACCTGATGCTTCGGGCCTTTCCCGTGCGCACCTGCTCGGCCGGGGTCTTCAAGCGTTCGGCGCAGATCGGCAGGCCGTGCCTGCTGGGGTACATCGGCAAGTGCTGTGCGCCCTGCGTGGGGCGCGTCACGGCGGAGGAGCACCGTCAACTCGCGGAGGAGTTCTGCGACTTCGTCGCCGGCCACACCGGGTCGTACCTGCGCCGCCTGGAGCGGGAGATGCAGCAGGCCGCCGAGGAGATGGAGTACGAGAAGGCCGCCCGGCTGCGTGACGACATGGACGCGCTGAAGCGCGCCATGGAGAAGAGCGCCGTCGTGCTCACCGACGCCACCGACGCCGATCTGGTCGCGGTCGCGGAGGACGAGCTGGAGGCAGCCGTCCAGATCTTCCACGTACGCGGCGGCCGGGTGCGCGGCCAGCGCGGCTGGGTCACCGACAAGGTCGAGGAGATCGGCACCCCGGAACTCGTCGAGCACGCCCTCCAGCAGCTCTACGGAGAGGAGCGCGGCGACGCGGTTCCCAAGGAGGTGCTGGTTCCCGCGCTGCCCGATCCGGCGGCTCCTGTGGCCCAGTGGCTGAGCGAGCGCCGCGGGTCGGCCGTCAGCCTGCGCGTGCCTCAACGGGGCGACAAACGCGCCCTGATGGAGACGGTGCGGCGCAACGCCGAGCAGGCGCTGGCCCTGCACAAGACCAAGCGTGCCTCCGATCTGACGACCCGTTCGCGTGCCCTGGAGGAGGTCGCCGACGCGCTCGGCCTCGACTCGGCGCCCCTGCGCGTGGAGTGCTTCGACATCTCCCACTTCCAGGGAGACGACGTGGTGGGGTCCATGGTCGTCTTCGAGGACGGCCTGGCCCGGAAGAGCGAGTACCGGCGCTTCCAGATCAGGTCCGTCGACGGGCAGGACGACGTGCGTTCCATGCACGAGGTCATCAGCCGCCGCTTCCGCCGCTATCTGCAGGAGAAGCGCCGCACGGGCGAGTGGGGCGGCGACGGAGGCGCGGCAGCCGAGGGCGAGGGCCCGGAACCGGCGGAGGGCGCGGACGGCGGCGGAGCGCGTGACGAGGACGGCAGGCCGAAGAAGTTCGCCTACCCTCCCCAGCTCATCGTCGTCGACGGCGGCAGGCCGCAGGTCGCCGCGGCCCGCAGCGCGCTGGACGAACTGGGGATCGACGACGTCGCCGTCTGCGGCCTCGCCAAGCGCCTCGAAGAGGTCTGGGTCCCGGGGGAGGACGACCCTGTCGTGCTGCCCCGTACGAGCGAAGGGCTCTACCTCCTCCAGCGCGTACGCGACGAGGCGCACCGTTTCGCGATCAGGTATCAGCGCAGCAAGCGCTCCAAGACGCTCAGGGCGAGCCCGCTCGACGCCGTCCCCGGGCTGGGCGCGTCCCGCAGACAGGCGCTGATAAGGCACTTCGGTTCCCTGAAGCGGTTGCGGGCTGCCACAGTCGAGGAGATCTGCGAGGTGCCGGGCGTCGGCCGGAAGACGGCGGAGACCGTCGCGGCCGCGCTCAGCACGAAGTCCTCCGCGGCGGCGGTGAACACCGCGACCGGTGAGATCGTTGAAGAAGAGTGAGTGACCGTGACGACGGGGGGCGAGTGACATGAGCAGCGAACATCAGGCACAGCAGGAACAGGCGTCCGGGCCGGCCGGGGCGGCGCATCGGCCGGACGGGCACGAGGACACCGGGCAGGACGCCAGAACCGCCGACCCGCCCGTCGGCAAGGAACTGGCGGCCGAGGCCGACGAAGCCGTCATCCCCGAGCTGGTGATCATCTCGGGCATGTCCGGCGCGGGCCGCAGCACCGCGGCGAAGTGCCTGGAGGACCTGGGCTGGTTCGTGGTCGACAATCTGCCGCCCGCGCTCATCCCGACCATGGTGGACCTGGGCGCCCGGTCCCAGGGCAACGTGGCCCGTATCGCCGTCGTGGTCGACGTCCGCGGGCGGCGCTTCTTCGACAACCTCAAGGAGTCCCTGGCCGACCTCGACCAGCGGCAGGTCAGGCGGCGCATCGTCTATCTCGAGGCGAGCGACGAGGCGCTCGTGCGCCGCTTCGAGTCGGTCCGCCGGCCCCACCCGCTCCAGGGCGACGGCCGCATCGTCGACGGCATCGCGGCCGAGCGCGACCTGCTGCGCGAGCTGCGGGGCGACGCCGACCTCGTCATCGACACCTCGGGCCTCAACGTGCACGAACTGCGCGCCAAGCTCGACGCCCAGTTCGCGGGTGAGGAGGAGCCCGAACTGCGCGCCACGGTGATGTCTTTCGGGTACAAGTACGGGCTTCCGGTTGACGCCGATCTCGTCGCCGACTGCCGCTTCCTGCCCAACCCGCACTGGGTGCCGGAGCTGCGCCCGTACACCGGCACCACGGAAGAGGTCGCCAACTACGTCTTCAGCCAGCCGGGAGCCAAGGAGTTCCTCGACCGGTACGCGGAGCTGCTCCAGCTCATCGCCGCGGGCTACCGCCGGGAGGGCAAGCGCTACGTCACCATCGCTGTCGGCTGTACGGGCGGGAAGCACCGCAGTGTGGCGGTCTCCGAGAAGCTGGCGCGGCGGCTGTCCGGCGCCGGCGTGGAGACCGTGGTGGTGCACCGGGACATGGGACGTGAATGAGGACGTGAGAAGCGCGAATGCCTCGTAGGACCGTCCGGTTCCGGCGTCCGCCCGGCACCCGGGCCGGGCAGCGCGGTACCCAGCCGAAAGTGGTGGCGCTCGGCGGAGGAGCGGGCCTGTCGGCCTCGCTGACCGCCCTGCGCCGTATCACCGGGGACCTCACCGCCGTCGTCACGGTCGCCGACGACGGCGGCTCCAGTGGCCGGCTCCGCGACGAACTGGGCGTACTTCCCCCGGGCGACCTCCGCAAGGCCCTTGCGGCGCTGTGCGGCGACGACGAGTGGGGACGCACCTGGGCGGAGGTCGTCCAGCACCGTTTCGTCAGCCGCGGTGAACTCCACGGACACGCGGTGGGCAATCTGCTGATCGTCGCCCTGTGGGAGCAGCTCGGCGACCACGTCCAGGCACTCGACCTCGTGGGCAAGCTGCTCGGAGCGCACGGCCGGGTGCTGCCGATGTCGGCCGTCCCCCTGCAGCTGCAGGCTCTCGTACGGGGCCACGACCCGGAACGTCCCGAGGAACTGTCGACCGTGCGCGGCCAGGCGACCGTCGCTCTCACCCCGGGCGAGGTGCAGCAGGTGCACCTCGTACCGCACGATCCGCCGGCCGTCACCGAGGCGGTCAGGGCGGTGCTCGACGCGGACTGGGTCGTGCTGGGCCCCGGCTCGTGGTTCTCCTCGGTCATTCCGCATCTGCTGGTGCCCGATCTGCTCGACGCCCTCACGGCCACGAAGGCGCGCAGGGTGCTCTCGCTCAATCTCGCGCCACAACCTGGTGAAACAGAAGGCTTCTCCCCGCAGCGTCATTTGGAGGTTTTGGCCCGACACGCCCCTAAACTCGCCTTCGACGTGGTGCTGGCCGACAAGGACGCCGTCCCTGACCAGGAATCTCTGCGAAAAGCCGCCGAGCGGCTCGGTGCGACGGCTGAGTTGTCCGCCGTCGCGGCTGTCGGAGGGTCCTCCCAGGCCGAAAGCCCGGGTGGATCCACCGCCAGGCACGACCCGGAGCTGCTGGCCGCCGCGTATGACCGTATTTTTCGGATGCATGGAAGGATCGGCCCATGGCGATGACGGCTGCGGTGAAGGACGAGATCTCCCGGCTCCCCGTCACCCGGACCTGCTGCCGGAAGTCCGAGGTCTCGTCGATCCTGCGCTTCGCGGGCGGCCTGCACCTGGTGAGCGGGCGGATCGTGATCGAGGCGGAGCTGGACACGGGCATCGCCGCCCGCCGGCTGCGCAAGGACGTACTGGAGATCTTCGGCCACAGCTCGGACCTGGTGGTGATGGCGCCGGGCGGTCTGCGGCGCGGCAGCCGGTACGTCGTACGGGTCGTGGCGGGCGGAGACCAGCTCGCGCGCCAGACGGGCCTGGTCGACAGCCGGGGCCGTCCCATCCGCGGCCTGCCTCCGCAGGTGGTCTCGGGAGCGACGTGCGACGCGGAGGCCGCCTGGCGCGGTGCCTTCCTCGCGCACGGTTCGCTGACCGAGCCGGGCCGCTCCTCCTCGCTGGAGGTCACGTGCCCGGGACCAGAGGCGGCGCTGGCGCTGGTGGGCGCGGCGCGGCGGCTGCAGATCGCCGCCAAGGCCCGCGAGGTCCGCGGCGTCGACCGAGTGGTGGTCCGCGACGGTGACGCCATCGGCGCGCTCCTGACGCGGCTCGGCGCCCACGAGTCCGTACTCGCGTGGGAGGAGCGGCGGATGCGCCGCGAGGTGCGCGCCACGGCGAACCGGCTCGCGAACTTCGACGACGCCAACCTGCGCCGCTCGGCGCGTGCCGCAGTCGCCGCAGGGGCGCGCGTGCAGCGTGCCCTGGAGATCCTCGCCGACGACGTGCCGGAGCACCTGGCCGCGGCGGGCCGGCTGCGGATGGACCACAAGCAGGCGTCGCTGGAGGAGCTGGGCGCGCTCGCCGACCCGCCTCTGACGAAGGACGCCGTGGCCGGCCGTATCCGCAGGCTGCTGGCCATGGCCGACAAGCGGGCGCAGGACTTGGGCATTCCGGGCACGGAGACCAGCCTCACCGAGGAGATGGTCGGCTGACCGGCCCGGGCTCCTACCGCGCGCCGAAGGCCCTCATGCCCCGGGTGGCCGATGTCACCGAGAAGAGTGCGGCGCGGTAGGGTCGGAAGCGGTCGGGGACATCCCATACAGCTTTGCCGGTGTCCGTACCGGCGTACCAACGAGGAGATCGGTTCGTGACGATCCGCGTAGGCATCAACGGCTTCGGCCGCATCGGCCGCAACTACTTCCGCGCATTGCTGGAGCAGGGTGCGGACATCGAGATCGTCGGTGTCAACGACCTGACCGACAACGCGACCCTGGTGCACCTGCTGAAGTACGACAGCATCCTGGGCCGCCTCAAGCAGGAGGTCAGCCACACCGACGACACGATCACGGTGGGCAACCAGACCTTCAGGACGATGGCGGAGCGCGACCCCGCCCAGCTGCCCTGGGGCGAGCTGGGCGCCGACGTCGTCGTGGAGTCCACCGGCATCTTCACCAAGCGTGACGACGCGGCCAAGCACCTGGCCGCGGGTGCGAAGAAGGTCCTCATCTCGGCTCCGGCCAAGGAGGAGGACATCACCGTCGTCATGGGCGTCAACGAGGACGCGTACGACGCCGGCAAGCACCACGTCATCTCCAACGCCTCCTGCACCACCAACTGTGTGGCGCCGATGGCGAAGGTCGTCGACGAGAACTTCGGTCTCGTCAAGGGCATGATGACGACCGTCCACGCCTACACCAACGACCAGCGCATCCTGGACTTCCCGCACAAGGACCTGCGCCGCGCCCGCGCCGCCGCCGAGAACATCATTCCGACCTCGACAGGCGCCGCCAAGGCCACCGCGCTCGTCCTGCCCCAGCTGAAGGGCAAGCTGGACGGCATCGCCATGCGCGTCCCCGTCCCGACCGGCTCCGTCACCGACCTCGTCCTCGAGCTCGACCGCGAGGTGAGCAAGGACGAGATCAACGCGGCCTTCCAGAAGGCCGCCGAGGGGCAGCTCAAGGGAATCCTGGAGTACACCGAGGACCCGATCGTCTCCTCGGACATCGTCAACTGGCCCGCGTCCTGCACCTTCGACTCGTCGCTCACGATGGTCCAGGGCAAGCAGGCGAAGATCGTCGGCTGGTACGACAACGAGTGGGGCTACTCCAACAGGCTGGTCGACCTGACCACCTACGTCGGCGACAAGCTCTGACCGCTGCCACACCGGCGGAGCGTCCGACACATGGCAGACCGCGGCAGGGCTCGCAGGGCGCGACGACGCGTCCGGCGGGCCCTGTTCCGTGAGACGCGGTGACCGTTGCCCGAGCGGTTCCACGAGGGTCCGAAGTCCAAGGAGTCCAGCAAGCATGAAGACGATCGACGAACTCATCGGCGAGGGCGTGGCCGGGAAGCGGGTCTTCGTCCGCGCCGACCTCAACGTTCCGCTCGATGCGGGCGCCATCACCGACGACGGCCGTATCCGCGCCGCCGTCCCCACCATCCGAAAGCTCTCCGAGGGCGGCGCCCGCGTCGTCGTCGCCTCGCACCTGGGCCGTCCCAAGGGGGCGCCCGACCCGCAGTTCTCGCTCGCACCGGTCGCGAAGCGGCTGGGTGAACTCCTCGGCAAGGACGTCGCATTCGCCTCCGACACGGTCGGCGACAGCGCGCGGAGCACCGTGGAGGCGAGCTCCGGGGGCGGCGTCACGCTGCTGGAGAACCTGCGGTTCAACGCGGGCGAGACCAGCAAGGACGATGCGGAACGCGGTGCCTTCGCCGGTGAACTCGCCGCCCTGGCCGACCTGTACGTCGGCGACGGCTTCGGTGCCGTCCACCGGAAGCACGCCTCCGTGTACGACCTCCCCGCCCGGCTTCCGCACGCCGCGGGCGGTCTCATCGCCACCGAGGTCGGCGTGCTGAAGAAGCTCACCGAGGACGTCGGGCGCCCGTACGCGGTCGTGCTCGGGGGCGCGAAGGTCTCCGACAAGCTGGGCGTCATCGACCATCTGCTGGAGAAGGCCGACCGCATCCTCATCGGCGGCGGCATGGCCTACACGTTCCTCAAGGCGCAGGGTCACGAGGTGGGCAGCTCCCTGCTCCAGGAGGACCAGGTCTCCGTGGTCCAGGGCTATCTGGAGCGGGCCGAGAAGCTCGGCGTGGAGTTCGTGCTGCCCGTCGACGTGCTGGCGGCCGAGAGCTTCCCCGACCTGAAGACGAAGGCGCCCGCTAAGCCGCAGACAGTCGCCGTCGACGCGATCCCGGCCGAGCTGATGGGCCTGGACATCGGGCCCCGCACCCGCGAGCTGTACGCCTCGAAGCTCGCCGACGCGGCCACGGTCTTCTGGAACGGCCCCATGGGGGTCTTCGAGCACCCGGACTACGCCGAGGGCACCAGCGCCGTGGCCCGGGGCCTGCTCGACAGCGACGCCTTCACCGTCGTCGGCGGCGGCGACAGCGCGGCGGCGGTCCGGCTGCTCGGCTTCGACGAGAACGCGTTCGGCCACATCTCCACCGGCGGCGGCGCCAGCCTGGAGTACCTCGAAGGCAAGACGCTGCCGGGTCTGGCCGCGCTGGAGGACTCTTGAGCGGCGCGCGCACGGCAACACGTACTGCCGCGCGCACGGCTGCCCGGCCGAAGACAGCACCTGATTCCGCAACTCTGCCCCGCGCGGGCGCCAGTGACATGAGCCGCGACCGCGGCGGAGCGAACATCGGAGGACGCCGAAAGTGACCACCCGCACCCCGCTGATGGCGGGCAACTGGAAGATGAACCTCAACCACCTCGAGGCCATCGCCCATGTCCAGAAGCTCGCCTTCGCACTGACCGACAAGGACTTCGAGGCCTGCGAGGTCGCCGTCCTGCCGCCCTACACCGACCTGCGCTCCGTGCAGACGCTCGTCGACGGCGACAAGCTGAAGATCAAGTACGGCGCACAGGACGTCTCCGCCCACGAATCCGGGGCCTACACCGGCGAGATCTGCGGTGCGTTCCTGGCCAAGCTGAACTGCTCGTACGTCGCAGTCGGCCACTCCGAGCGCCGCCAGTACCACGGCGAGGACGAGCCGGTCGTCAACGCCAAGGTCAAGGCCGCCTTCGCGCATGATCTGACGCCCATCCTCTGCGTCGGTGAGGAGCTCGAGATCCGGGAGGCGGGCCAGCACGTCGCCCACACCCTCGCGCAGGTCGACGGCGCGCTGAACGACGTCCCCGCCGAGCAGGCCGCCACCATCGTGATCGCCTACGAGCCGGTGTGGGCCATCGGCACGGGCAAGACCTGCGGCGCCGAGGACGCGCAGGAGGTCTGCGGTGCCATCCGGGGACGTCTGGCCGAGCTCTACGACCAGGACGTGGCCGACAAGATCCGCATCCAGTACGGCGGCTCCGTGAAGTCGGGCAACGTCGCCCAGATCATGGCGCAGCCCGACATCGACGGTGCGCTGGTGGGCGGCGCCTCGCTCGACGCGGAGGAGTTCGTCAAGATCGTGCGATTCCGCGACCAGTAGGCCCGTACGCACCGCCGGCCCGCCTGCGGTGCCCGTGCCCGGTGCCGGCCCTGCGGCAGGCGCATGACGGCGGGCGGCAGCCCGTCGTACCCTGTCGGGGGCCGGGCCGGTGCCCGTCCAGAGATGCAGAAGTCTTCCGAACTGTCCGAGAGAGTTGGTCCAGCCGTGATCATGGGGTTCTCAATCGCCCTCATCGTCTTCAGCGCACTGGGAGTGCTGCTGGTCCTGATGCACAAGGGGAAGGGCGGCGGCCTCTCCGACATGTTCGGCGGCGGCATGCAGTCGTCCGTCGGCGGCTCCTCGGTCGCCGAGCGCAACCTGTCCCGGCTCACTGTGGTGGTGGGCCTGATCTGGTTCGCCATCATCGTCGTGCTCGGCCTGCTGATGAAGCTGGAGACCTGATCGGACCCGTCGCCAGGTGACCGGAATCCCGCCGTCCACGAGGCGGCGGGAGGTACCTCCGGCCTTGCAAGAACTGCCGCAAGTCGACGTGCCCGGCCTATCATGAGGCTCGCGTCCGGAGCCGACGCAGTAACTCCGGTCACTGGACGCGCGTTGGGCCCTACGTACACTAGGGCGCCCCCGCAGCGGAGCTCCTTACCGATGCTCCGCAGCACCGTGAGGCAGGGAGTTACGACCGTGGCAAGTGGCAACGCGATCCGGGGAAGCCGGGTCGGAGCGGGGCCGATGGGGGAGGCCGAGCGAGGCGAAACCGCCCCGCGCCTGCGCATCTCCTTCTGGTGCTCCAACGGGCACGAGACCCAGCCCAGCTTCGCCAGCGACGCGCAGGTCCCGGACACTTGGGACTGCCCGCGCTGTGGTTTCCCGGCCGGTACGGACCAGGAGAATCCGCCGGACCCGCCGCGTACGGAGCCGTACAAGACCCATCTCGCATACGTACGGGAGCGGCGCAGCGACGAGGACGGCGAAGCGATCCTGGCCGAGGCGCTGGCCAAGCTCCGCGGCGAACTCTGACGCATCTGCCGCCGGGGCACCCGGCCCAGGGTCGGCAGCCTTGAGCCGGCCGGCACGTCCTCACCTCCCGACTCCCCGCCCGTCCCGGGGACCGGTCACCGTCACCACGAACCCCACCCCCGCCGGCCGACGCTCCGTCGTCAGCCGGCCCACCGTCTCGCTCCGGGGCCACGCCCCGGCTCGGCCCGGCCGCCACCGCCCATGCGGTGCACGCAGCCGGGCCGACGGTCATTTAGGTTGGTGCGGCGGGTTCCGCACGAGAAGACCAGAGATCACGAGAAGACGGTGACGATCGCAGATGAACGCAGCACGCCGCACCCGGCTCGATCAACTGCCCGAGTGGCACGCGCTGGCAAAGCACCGTGAAGAGTTCGGCGGCACCCATCTGCGCGAACTGTTCGCCATGGACGTCCGCCGTGCGGAGCGGTACGGCGTGCAGGTGGGCGACCTGCACCTGGACTTCTCCAAGCACCTGGTCACGGACGACACGCTGCGGCTGCTCGGCGAACTCGCGGTCGCGACCGGGGTGGAATCGCTGCGGGACGCCATGTTCGACGGTGAGCGGATCAACGTCACCGAGGACCGCGCGGTCCTGCACACCGCGCTGCGCACCCCGGTCTCGGCGGTCGTCGCCACGGACGGCGAGAACGTCGTACCGAAGGTGCACTCCGTGCTCACCAAGATGGGGCTGTTCGCCGCCAAGGTCCGCGACGGCCTGTGGAGGGGGCACACGGGCAAGCGGATCCGGAACGTCGTGAACATCGGCATCGGCGGTTCCGACCTCGGCCCGAAGATGGCGTTCGAGGCGCTGCGCCCGTACACGCGGCGGGACATGAACTTCCGCTTCGTCTCGAACGTGGACGGTGCCGACCTGCACGAGGCGGTCCGCGATCTCGATCCCTCCGAGACGCTCTTCGTCGTGGCGTCGAAGACCTTCACCACCATCGAGACGATCACCAACGCGACCGCTGCGCGCAGTTGGCTGCTCGCGGGTCTCGGCGGCGCGGAGGAGGCCGTCGCCAGGCATTTCGTGGCGGTGTCCACCAACGCCGTGAAGGTCTCCGAGTTCGGGATCGACACGGAGAACATGTTCGAGTTCTGGGACTGGGTCGGCGGACGCTACTCCTACGACTCCGCCATCGGGCTCTCCCTCATGGTCGCCGTCGGCGCGGACCACTTCAACGAGATGCTCGCCGGCTTCCACCTCGTCGACGAGCACTTCCGCACCGCGCCCATCGAGTCCAACGCCCCGATGCTGATGGGCCTGCTGGGCGTCTGGTACGGCAACTTCTTCGACGCGCAGTCGCATGCCGTACTGCCCTACAGCCACTACTTCTCCCAGTTCACGGCCTACCTCCAGCAGCTCGACATGGAGTCGAACGGCAAGTCCGCTCAGCGGGACGGGGGTCCCGTCAACTGGCAGACGGGGCCGGTCGTCTGGGGCACGCCCGGCACGAACGGGCAGCACGCCTACTACCAACTGCTGCACCAGGGCACGAAGATGATCCCCGCCGACCTCGTCGGCATCGCCCGGCCCGTGGACGGTCTGGGCGAACTGGCCGATCAGCACGACCTGTTGATGGCGAACCTCTTCGCGCAGGGGCAGGCGCTCGCGTTCGGCAAGACGGAGGAAGAAGTACGGGCGGAGGGCGTCCCCGAGGAGCAGGTGCCGCACCGCACTTTCCCCGGCAACCGCCCGACGACGACGATCCTCGCCTCGGAGCTCTCACCCGCCGTGCTCGGCCAGCTCGTGGCGCTGTACGAGCACAAGGTCTTCGTGCAGGGCGCGGTGTGGGACATCGACAGCTTCGACCAGTGGGGCGTCGAGCTGGGCAAGGTCCTCGCCAAGCGCCTGGAGCCGGCGCTCACCGACGGCGCGGCGGTGGACGGCCTCGACGCCTCGACCCGGTCCCTGGTCGGCCGCTACCGGGAGCTGCGGGGGCGCTGACGGCCACCGGGTTTGCTCCCGGCCACCAGGTTTGCTCCCGGCCACGTTCCAAGCTGCGGGCGTGCAGACAGCAGGGACGGAGGTCACTGAGCAACTGGGCGGTCTTGGAGAGCGGTTCGGTCCGGCAATACTGACCGGGCACTGGCCGCGAGGCTGACACGGGCACGGACCGGGCGAAGGTGCTGCGCGCGACGTCGCGTTCGGCGGGGGATGAGGTGAAGCCGGGGCTGCGTTCCTACGTGCAGCGTGTCACCGAGCGGCTGTCGGACCAACTGACCGCGCTCGCCGAGGAGTCGGGCTCCAGGGACGGTGCTCTTCATGCACAACCGGCCTGCTCGCCCGCTACATCGACGGTGGCGGCCACGACCTGCTGGTGGGGCTCCAGCGGGCGTTCAGGCGCCCGGGCACGGTCGCCGCACGGGCTGTGGTGGCTGTGCCCCATGGAGGGCCCGAAGCAGACGCCGACGCTGGCCGGCCGCATCGTGGAGGTCGTCGACCGCGGTACCGACTGGGTTGTTCCGGACTTGCTGTTCGTCAAGGAGTTGCACGGGAGCAGGCAGATCTGAGAGGTCATCGTCTTTGGCGGCGTTCTCGATCGGCGCACCCCCTCGCGTGAGCACGCGCGGGTCTCCCTCTCGTGCCCACGCGAGGGAGACCCGCGGCAGTCGGGAACGGGACCTGTCAGGGGCCATGATCGGGACAGGCGGAGGGCCGACGCGGTCAGCGCCGGGGTCGCAGCCTTCGCAGCCTTCGCCGACGGCCGTGGGGCGGGGCTCCTTCGCCGAAGCGACTCGCCCCACGGAGCCTGGCAGACCGATTCCGTTTCAGGTTCGGGGCGAGTGCCCGTCGCGGGGCAGCAGGGACGCCGCCGCCTCGTCCAGGAGCCACCGGGTGCGCTCGCGTCCGTATGCCCCGGCCGCCGGAGCGTCCGTCTCGTGCGGTGCCGCGTCCCCGCCGAGGACCCGGGCGACGGCCTCCGCCTTGTCCTCGCCGGCCGCGAGCAGCCACACCTCGCGTGCCGCGCGGATCGCGGGGAGCGTGAGGGAGATGCGTACGGGCGGCGGTTTGGGGGCGCCGCGCACGCCGACGACCGTACGCTCCGCCTCCTGAGCCCCGGCATGGCCGGGGAAGAGGGACGCGACGTGGGTGTCGGGCCCGACGCCCAGCAGCAGCACGTCGAACGACGGGACGGGCACGTCCTGGTCCTCCGGCCGTGCTGCCGCGGCGAGTTCGGCGGCGTACGCCTCGGCGGCGGCCTCCACGTCGTCGCCGTGCGCCCCGTCGGAGGACGGCATCGCGTGGACCCGCGCCGGATCGGCCGGCACCGCGGCGAGGAACGCCTCCCGCGCCTGCGTCACGTTGCGTTCCGGGTCGCCCTCCGGCAGGAACCGCTCGTCGCCCCACCACAGTTCGAGCCGGGAGAAGTCGACGGAGTCGCGAACGCCCGGAGCGGCGAGCGCGGCGAGAAGAGCGTTGCCGTTGCGTCCTCCGGTGAGCACGACGGAGGCGGTGCCGCGGGCGCGCTGCGCCTCGGCGATGCGTCCAGCGAGTGCGGCGGCTGTCGAACGGGCCATCTCCTCCTTGTCGCCGTGGACCACGATCTCAAGCGGAGTGCTCACTTCTTCGCCGCCCGCTTCGTGGGCGCCTTGGCGCTCTTCCTGGCGGCCGCGGACTGCTTCGCCGTGTCCTTCTCCGGCTGCGCCTCCGCCTGCGCTCCCGTCCGCGTACGGGAGGAGCCGCCGCCGTTCCCGGAGCCGCGGGAACCGCCCTTCGCGCTCTTCCTGACCCCGTACTGCACGGCGGACGCGTACGCCTCGTCCGGGTCGAGCCGCCGCAGCTCTTCCGCGATCAGCTCGGCGGTGCCGCGCCGGTGCAGCGCCACGTGACGGTCGGGCTGCCCCGGGACGGCGAGTTCGGCGAGGGAGCCGTCCGCACGGTCCAGGCAGATCTCGCCCTGCGCGGTGTGCATCCGTACAGCCGTGATGCCGGGGCCCTCCGTCGCCTTCCGCTCGACCTTCACCTTGAGACGCTCGGCCAGCCACGAGGACAGCAGTTCGGCGGAAGGGTTGTAGCCCTCGCCCTCCACCACCGCGGAGAGCACCTTGGCCGACTGCTGGTCCAGTCCGGCCGCGAGGACGCTCCGCCAGGGCGTCAGGCGGGTCCAGGAGAGGTCCGTGTCGCCCGGCGCGTAGGTCTCGCCCCGCTGGGCGAGGGTGGCGAGCGGGTCCTCGGCGGCGGCGGCGTCCGTGATGCGGCGCTGCCCCAGGGTGCCGAGCATGTCGTCCGAGGGGTGCTCCGGCGGATCCTCGGGCCACCAGACCACGACGGGGGCGTCCGGCAGCAGCAGCGGCAGCACGACGCTGTAGGCGTGCGAGGCCAGTTCGCCGTGCAGCCGGAGCAGCACGGTCTCGCCGGTGCCCGAGTCGCTGCCCACCCGCACCTCGGCGTCGAGCCTCGCCATCGCGCGGTCGCGCGGTGAGCGGCCAGGGCGGCGCACCACGACGAGGATGCGCGAGGGGTGCTCCTTGGACGCCTCGCTGGCGGCCTTGAGCGCGTCGTAGTGGTTGCCCTCGTCCGTGACGATGACGAGGGTGAGCACCATGCCGACGGCGGGCGAGCCGATCGAGCGCCGCGCCTTGACCAGGGTGGTGTTGATCTGGGCCGAAGTGGTGTCCGTGAGGTCGATGTTCATGGCCGGCGCCAGCTCCGTCCGTCGCGTGCGAGCATCTCGTCGGCGGCCTGGGGGCCCCAGGTCCCGGCCAGGTACTGCTCGGGCTTGCCGTGCTTCTCCCAGTAGCGCTCGACGGGGTCGAGGATCTCCCAGGAGCGCTCGACCTCCTGGTGGCGCGGGAAGAGGTTCGCGTCGCCGAGCAGGACGTCGAGCAGGAGGCGCTCGTACGCCTCCGGGCTGGACTCGGTGAAGGACTCGCCGTACGCGAAGTCCATGGTCACGTCCCGGATCTCCATTTGGGTGCCGGGCACCTTGGAACCGAAGCGGATGGTGATGCCCTCGTCCGGCTGTACCCGGATGACCAGGGCGTTCTGGCCCAGTTCCTGGGTGTCCGTGGCGTCGAAGGGGGAGTGCGGTGCGCGCTGGAAGACGACGGCGATCTCGGTGACGCGCCGTCCCAGCCGTTTGCCGGTCCGGAGGTAGAAGGGCACGCCCGCCCAGCGGCGGTTGTCGATCTCCAGCCGCATGGCCGCGAAGGTGTCGGTCTTCGAGTGGGGGTCGATGCCCTCCTCCTCCAGGTAGCCGCGCACCTTCTGACCGCCCTGCCAGCCTGCCGTGTACTGGCCGCGCACCGTGTGCTTGCCCAGTTCGCGGGGGAGGCGTACGGCGTTGAGCACCTTGAGCTTCTCCGTCACCAGCGCCTTGGCGCCGAAGGAGGCGGGTTCCTCCATGGCCGTGAGCGCGAGCAGCTGCAGCAGGTGGTTCTGGATCACGTCGCGGGCCGAGCCGATGCCGTCGTAGTAGCCCGCGCGTCCGCCGATGCCGATGTCCTCGGCCATGGTGATCTGCACGTGGTCGACGTAGCTGCGGTTCCACAGCGGCTCGAACATCGTGTTGGCGAACCGCAGTGCCAGGATGTTCTGGACGGTCTCCTTGCCCAGGTAGTGGTCGATGCGGAAGACCTGGTCGGGCTTGAAGACGCCGTGCACCACCGCGTTCAGCTCCTGCGCGCTGCGCAGGTCGTGTCCGAAGGGCTTCTCGATGACGGCGCGGCGCCAGGAGCCCTCCCCGCCCTCGGAGAGTCCGTGCTTCTTCAGCTGGGAGACGACGGTGGGGAAGAACTTGGGCGGCACGGAGAGGTAGAAGGCGAAATTGCCGCCCGTACCCCGGGACTTGTCGAGTTCCTCGATGGTGGCCTTGAGCGTCTGGAAGGCGTCGTCGTCGTCGAAGACGCCCGGCACGAACCGCATCCCCTGGGAGAGCTGCTGCCAGACCTCCTCGCGGAACGGCGTACGGGCGTGCTCCTTCACGGAGTCGTGCACGACCTGAGCGAAGTCCTCGTGCTCCCAGTCGCGGCGCGCGAAGCCGACCAGTGAGAAGCCCGGGGGGAGGAGGCCGCGGTTCGCGAGGTCGTAGACGGCGGGCATCAGCTTTTTACGTGACAAATCACCCGTGACGCCGAAAATGACCAGCCCCGACGGTCCCGCGATGCGCGGGAGCCGCCGGTCCAGTGCGTCACGCAGCGGATTGGCTGCGTAGTCCAACTCGCTTACGCCTCCTTCGGCGTGAGGCGCTTGAGCTCCGCCTCGGTGGAAGAGAGCAGCTCGTTCCAGGACGCCTCGAACTTCTCGATGCCCTCGTCCTCCAGCACCTGCACGACGTCGTCGTAGGAGATGCCGAGCTTGCCGACGGCGTCCAGCACGGCCTTGGCGTCCCCGTAGTTCGCCCGTACGGAGTCGCCGGTGATCTCGCCGTGGTCGTCCGTGGCCTTCAGGGTGGCCTCCGGCATGGTGTTGACCGTGTTCGGCGCGACCAGCTCGGTGACGTAGAGCGTGTCCGGCAGCGACGGGTCCTTCACGCCGGTCGACGCCCACAGCGGACGCTGGCTGTTCGCACCTGCGCGCTCCAGGGTCTGCCAGCGCTCGGAGGGCGCCACGGAGCCGTCGGCGGAGCCGAAGACCTCCTCGTATGCCTGGTAGGCGAGCCGTGCGTTGGCGACGGCCGACTTGCTCTTCAGCTCCTTCGCCTCGTCGCTGCCGACCGCGTCGAGGCGCTTGTCGATCTCGGTGTCGACGCGGGAGACGAAGAACGACGCCACGGAGTGGATCGCCGAGAGGTCCATGCCCAGCGACTTGGCCTTCTCCAGACCCGACAGGTAGGCGTCCACGACCTCCCGGTACCGGTCCAGGGAGAAGATCAGCGTGACGTTGACGCTGATGCCCTTCCCGACGGTCTCGGTGATCGCCGGCAGCCCCTTCTTCGTGGCCGGGATCTTGATGAAGGTGTTGGGACGGTCCACCAGCCACGCCAGCTGACGGGCCTCCGCGACGGTCGCCTTCGTGTTGTGCGCCAGCCGCGGATCGACCTCGATGGAGACCCGGCCGTCCTTGCCGCCGGTGGCGTCGTACACGGGGCGCAGCACGTCGGCGGCGTCCCGCACGTCGGCGGTGGTGATCATGCGCAGGGCCTCTTCGACGGTGACGCCGCGGGATGCCAGATCGGAGACCTGCTGGTCGTACTTCTCGTCGGAAGAGATGGCCTTCTGGAAGATCGTCGGGTTCGTGGTGATGCCCACCACGTGCTGCTCGTCGATGAGTTCGCCGAGGTTGCCCGAGGTGATCCGGTGACGGGACAGGTCATCCAGCCAGATCGCGACGCCTTCGTCGGAGAGGCGCTTGAGAGCGTCTGTCATGGGAATTGCATCTCCTGCTTGTCGTAGCTTCGCAGCTGTACGTATACGGGCGTCAGCGGGTCACGGCCTCGAGCGATTCCTTCGCGGCCGTCACGACCGCCTCGGCGGTGAGACCGAACTCGCGGTAGAGCGTCTTGTAGTCGGCGGAGGCGCCGTAGTGCTCCAGCGAGACGATCCGGCCGGCGTCCCCGACGTAACGGTGCCAGGTCAGGCCCACCGCGGCCTCCACGGCGACACGCGCCCGCACCGTCGGCAGCAGCACCGAGTCCCGGTATGCCTGGTCCTGCTCCTCGAACCACTCCACGGACGGCATGGAGACGACACGCGTACGCACGCCCTCGGCCTGCAGGGTCTCGCGCGCCTCGACCGCGAGCTGGACCTCGGAACCCGTGCCGATCAGGATGATCTGAGGCTCGCCGCCCTCGGCCTCGAACATCACGTAACCGCCCTTGGCCGCATCGTGGTTGGGCTCGTAGGTCGGTACGTTCTGACGGGTCAGCGCCAAGCCGTGCGGGGCGGGCTTCTCGGAGTGGCGGCGCAGCACCTCGCCCCACGCGATCGACGTCTCGTTGGCGTCCGCGGGACGGACGATGTTGAGACCCGGGATCGCCCGGAGCGCGGGCAGGTGCTCGACGGGCTGATGGGTCGGGCCGTCCTCGCCGAGACCGATGGAGTCGTGCGTCCAGACGTACGTCACCGGCGCGTGCATCAGCGCCGCGAGCCGCACGGCGGGTCGCATGTAGTCGGAGAAGGTGAGGAAAGTTCCGCCGTACACGCGGGTGTTGCCGTGCAGCGCGATGCCGTTCATGGTCGCGCCCATGGAGTGCTCGCGGATGCCGAAGTGCACCGTACGGCCGTAAGGGTCGGCGCCGGGCAGCGGGTTGCCCTCCGGAAGGAACGAAGTCTCGTCGAACGAGGTGTTGTTGGAACCCGCGAGGTCGGCCGAACCGCCCCACAGCTCCGGGATCATGGGGCCGAGAGCCTTCAGTACGGCACCGGAGGCCTTCCGGGTGGCCACGTCCTTGCCCGGCTCGAAGGTCGGCAGCGCCTTCTCCCAGCCGGCGGGCAGTTCGCCTGCGCGGATGCGGTCCAGCTCCGCGGCGCGCTGCGGGTCGGCCGAACGCCACTCGGCGAAGCGCTTGTCCCACGCGGCCCGCGACTCACGGCCGCGGTCCCAGGCCTTGCGCACGTGCTCCAGGACGTCCTGGTCGACCTGGAAGTGCTGCTCCGGGTCGAAGCCGAGCACCTTCTTGGTCTCGGCGACCTCCTCCTCGCCCAGCGCGGCACCGTGCGAGGCGCCGGTGTTCTGGGCGTTCGGCGCGGGCCAGGCGATGACGGAGCGCACGGCGATGAACGAAGGACGCCCGGTCTCCGCCTTGGCCGCCTTGAACGCCTTGTACAGCGCCTTCGGGTCGAGGTCTCCGTCGGGCAGCGGGTCGACGCGCTGGACGTGCCAGCCGTAGGACTCGTACCGCGCGACCGTGTCCTCGGAGAAGGCCGTCTCGGTGTCGCCCTCGATGGAGATGTGGTTGTCGTCCCACATCACGACCAGATTGCCGAGCTTCTGGTGACCCGCGAGGGAGGACGCCTCCCCGGAGACACCCTCCTGGAGGTCGCCGTCACTGGCGAACGTCCAGATGGTGTGGTCGAAGAGGGACTCACCCGCAGCCGGCTCGGGATCGAACAGGCCGCGCTCGTAGCGTGCCGCCATCGCCATGCCGACCGCGTTGGCGACGCCCTGCCCGAGCGGTCCGGTAGTCGTCTCCACGCCGACGGTGTGGCCGTGTTCCGGGTGGCCCGGGGTCTTGCTGCCCCAGGTGCGGAAACTCTTCAGGTCGTCCAGCTCGAGGCCGTAGCCCGCGAGGTAGAGCTGGATGTAGAGGGTCAGACTGGAGTGGCCCACGGAGAGGACGAAACGGTCGCGGCCGGGCCAGTCGGGGTCGGACGGGTCGTGGCGCATCAGCTTCTGGAAGACCAGGTAGGCCGCCGGAGCCAGTGCCATGGCCGTGCCGGGGTGGCCGTTGCCGACCTTCTGCACGGAATCCATCGCCAGGACTCGGACGGTGTCTACAGCCCGCTGGTCCAGATCGGTCCACTCGAGGTCTGTCGTGGTCGGCTTGGTGCTCACCCTGCGTCAGGGCTCCTCTCCACATGTCGATGACCGGTGCCGTTGCGCTCACCGGCGGGGACGAGCGTACCCCTGTGCCAGGCGCGCACTTCCGGGTGTTGTCACGACGGGCGCACCCACTCTTACAACCGAAACAGGACAAGTTGGATTCCCGCCGGGGCCTTACCCGTGTACCCGCGCAACCGGGCACGTACCGGCCGGGAAGCCGCTGAACGGCTGTCCTCACGGCCTGCCGGATTCCTCGGTCCCCGGGCACCGCCCCCGGGCCGGGATCACAGGCTCCGGGTCGGGGAGGGGCCCGCCGTCCAACACGACCACCCCGGGCGGAGGCGCAAACATGGCGCCGTCTAAAGTGGCGTGGTACGCGCGGGCTTTACGACTCCGGCCGTAGACACGCCCGCTTTTTATTGAAGTGATCAGGGGTGTTCGTGACGGCCGTCGGATCCCGTTCCGCGGGGGTGCTCGACCAGAGCGCGGTGCACCGGTCGTTCGGCGCCCGCGTCAAGGCTTTCGTGGCGCTGACGAAGCCCCGCATCATCGAACTGCTGCTGATCACCACGATCCCGGTGATGTTCCTCGCGGCGCAGGGCGTGCCGGACCTGTGGCTGGTCGTCGCCACCTGCGTCGGCGGCTACCTTTCGGCGGGCGGCGCCAACGCGCTGAACATGTACGCCGACCGTGACATCGACGCGCTGATGCACCGCACGGAGAACCGTCCACTCGTGACCGGGATCGTCTCGCCGCGTGAGGGGCTCCTGTTCGGGCTGGCTCTGACGGTGGTCTCCACGCTGTGGTTCGGACTCCTCGTCAACTGGCTCTCCGCGGCGCTCTCCCTGGGTGCGCTGCTCTTCTACGTGCTCGTCTACACCCTCGTGCTCAAGCGGCGCACCTCGCAGAACATCGTGTGGGGCGGCATCGCCGGCTGCATGCCCGTCCTCATCGGCTGGTCCGCGGTGAAGAACGATCTGAGCTGGGCCGCCGTCGTCCTCTTCCTCGTCATCTTCTTCTGGACGCCGCCGCACTACTGGCCGCTGTCGATGAAGGTCAGGGAGGACTACGCGCGCGTGGGCGTCCCGATGCTGCCGGTCGTGGCCGGCAACGCGGCCGTGGCGCGTCAGATCGTGCTCTACAGCTGGGTGATGGTCGCCGTCTCGCTGCTGCTGTGGCCGCTGGGCTACGTCGGGTGGTTCTACACGAGCGTCGCGCTGGCGGCGGGCGGCTGGTGGCTGTGGGAGGCGCACGCGCTGCACTCCCGGGCGAAGGCGGGCGCAGCGGGCGCGAAGTTGAAGGAGATGCGCCTCTTCCACTGGTCGATCACGTACGTGTCGCTGCTGTTCGTGGCCGTCGCGGTCGATCCCTTCCTGCGCTGAGCGTCTTCCGAGGCGGGGCTGTCCGGTCCGGCGGGGGTTCCTGTCGGGTGCCTGCGTCCCGCACTGCCGCGGCCCCCATTGTGCCCCCGCGGCTTGTGCCTTGTGGCTGGGGCTTCGCGTCCGGGGCTTCGCGTCCGGGCCCGACGACGTGCAGAAAGGTGTGAGGGCCCGGACCTGTGACGGTGGTCCGGGCCCTCCTCCTCCGGGCCCGTCCGGCTTCCGGCCGGGCGTGCGCCGTCGGCGGTCAGCTTCCGGACGGGCCGCCGACCTGGATGCCCGCCATGCGGCTCCATTCGTACGGACCCGTTCTGACCTTCTCCGCCATCTCACCGTCGAAGGTGTCCCGAACGGTGATGCCCGCACTCTCGGTGGCCTGCTTCGCGCACTCCACCGACGGCGCCATCAGGTCGCCCCAGGTCCCGTCTCCGCCGACCAGGACGATACGGGCGCCCACCTGCCCCACGTAGGCGATCTGCCCTTCCGCGCTGCCGCCGTGGCGCTGCGCGAATCCGGTGATCTCCCTGGCGAGCTTCGCGGCCCGCTTGCTCGTGTCTGCCATGAGCCTGATGCTACCGGCGGGTATCACCCCTGGCCACGGCCGTCCTCGCTGCGAGACCCACGCCACACCGCTTCTCACCGCCCGGCTTCGCGACGGCCCGGGCGACACCGCGGGCGTCTCCGGCCGTTAGTTCCACCGGACGAGGAGGCGCGGATGACGGCCGTGATGCCGGTGGGCACCCTCGGGCTCCTGCCCGGAGGAGGAGAGAGGGGAGCCGCCTGGCGCGTGCCCGTCACGGCGTCCGAACGTCCACTGCCGCACGGGACAGGCGTGCTGGTCGACCAGCACAGCCACGGGGTGCTCCAGGGCGACCTGGGCCTGTGCACCTTCGAGGCCCACCTGGCCGCGGCCACGGGGGGCAAGACCGTCCCGTCCAACTGCACGTCGGTGAGCCCGGACAGCTCGACGGATTCCTGAGCGCCACCCGTGGGCTCGGCAGCGATCTGGTGCTGCTGACCAGGCCCTCGTACCACCGCGTCGCGGCCCGGCTCGCTGCCGAACACCCGCACGTGTACGCCGACATCGGGCCCGCTCCCGCCGAAACGCCGGCGGAGGTGCCGTTCGGGAAGCTGCTCTTCACTTCGCACGTGCGGGCGCTGCCCGAGCTGTACGTGCTGAGGGCCCGCGCGTTCGTGCAGGCGCTGCACGAGGTGCTGGCGGAGTGGACGGCCGAGGGCAGCTGCACCGGCGACGACGCGGTGCGCATCGCCAGGCGTATCGCGGCCGGGACGGCCGGGCAGATCTACGGCTTCGACGAGGCGGGAGCGGGTTGATCCTGCCCGCCTCCGGCGGACCCTCCGGCGGACCCACCGGTGGAGGCGGTGACCGGGGAGTGCGGTTGTGCGGTCCGCTCCTCGGTGCTCTCTGCGGACGGTGCACTGTCCGCAGGCCCGCCGTGAGGGGGCGTACCGCGCTCACGTACCGACAGCAGCACCCGCAGGACCGCCACCCACACCAGCGCCGCCCCCAACAGGTGCGTCCCCACCAGGACCTCGGGCAGCTCCGTGAAGTACTGGACGTAGCCGAGCAGGCCCTGTGCCAGCAGGACGATCATCAGGTCCCGCGTGCGCCTGCACGGCCTGGCCGGTGCGTCGACCGCGCGCAGTACGAGCCACAGCGCGAGCGTCAGGGCGACGACCAGCCACGCGAGGTCGGCGTGCACCTGTGCGACCGTCCGCCAGTCGACCGGCATCCGGGGGACCGCGCTGCTGTCGCCGGCGTGCGGCCCCGCGCCCGTCACGACGGTTCCCGCGGCGACCAGTGCCGCGGTGAGGACCGTCAGCACCTGCACGAGCTGCTTGACCCGCTTGCCCACCAGCGGACGGGGCTTCTCGTCGCCCTCGCGGGCGCGCAGCCATGTGAGCGTGGTGACGGTCAGCAGCCCGATCGCGAGCATGAAGTGCCCCGCGACGGTGTAGGGGTTGAGCTCGGTCAGCACCGTGACGCCGCCGATGACGGCGTTGCCCATCACGAGCCAGAACTGCGACCACGCCAGTCGGCTCAGCCCGCGCCGGCGCGGCTTCGCCGCCCGCGAGGCGACGATGGCCCAGCCGACGGCGGCGCTCAGCACGTACGTCAGCATCCGGTTGCCGAACTCGATCGCGCCGTGCACGCCCATCTCCGACGTGGCGTACAGGCTGTCGCTGCTGCACTTGGGCCAGGTCTCGCAGCCCAGTCCGGAGCTGGTCAGCCGGACGGCGCCGCCGGTGACGATGATGAAGACGCTCATGAGGAGCGCGGCGAGAGCGGCCCGCTGGACGATCCGCTGTGAGGGGGTCCAGCGCGCGGCGACGTACGCGATGGGGTTGCGTACGAGTTCGAGCAGTTTCGGCACGGGGACATCGTACGGCTGTGCTTGTGCGCGCTTTCACGAGGGTCCCGCCGGGCACAGGCCCGGGGCGCGCGTCCCCTCCGGGAGCCCTGCCCGTAGAGGGCAGCGCCGCGTCACCGCCGCGTCACCGCCGCGTGTCCGGCACGTCTCTCGCCGGGTCTGTCACCGCGTCTCGTGTCACTCCCACTTGAACCAGCGCGCTGCGGCGGCCAGTCCGGCCACCGCCCACACCGCGAGGACGCCCAGAGCGCCCCAGGGCACGCCCGCCCCGTGCTGCAGCACGTCGCGCAGACCGTCGGACAGCGCGGCGATCGGGAGGAGCCCGAGTACGTCCTGCACACCGCTGGGGAACTTCTCCAGCGGCACGACGACTCCGCCACCCACCAGCAGCAGGATGAAGAGGAGATTGGCGGCCGCGAGGGTCGCATCCGCCCGTACCGTCCCGGCCAGCAGCAGCCCGAGGCCGGAGAACGCCGCGGTGCCCAGGAGCAGCAGCAGGACGACCGACAGGGGATTGCCGTGCGGCGACCACCCGAGCAGCAGGGCGACGACCGTCAGCAGTGCCACCTGCAGCACTTCGATGACGAGCACCGAGCAGGTCTTGGCCGCCATCAGGGCCCAGCGGGGCAGCGGGGAGAGGGCGAGCCGCTTCAGTACGCCGTAACGGCGCTCGAAGCCGGTGGAGATGGCCTGCCCGGTGAACGCGGTGGAGAGCACCGCCAGCGCGAGAACCCCTGGGGCCAGGAAGCCGACGGAGTCTCCGCCGCCCGTGTCGACGATGTCGACGGTGCTGAAGAGCACCAGCAGCAGCGCCGGAATGACGACCGTGAGCAGCAGCTGCTCGCCGTGGCGCAGCAGCATCCGGGTCTCCAGGGCCGCCTGCGCGCGGATCATGCGCCCCAGCGGCGCCGCGCCCGGTGCGGGGGTGAAGGTGCCGACGCTCACGACCGAAGCTCCTTGCCGGTGAGTTCCAGGAAGACGTCCTCCAGCGTGCGGCGCTCGACGGAGATGCGGTCGGGCATGACGCCGTGCTGCGCGCACCAGGAGGTGACGGTGGCCAGCAGCTGGGGGCCGACGGTGCCGGTGACGCGGTAGCCGCCGGGTACGAGCTCCGCCGCGGCCGTGTCGTCGGGGAGTGCTTTGAGCAGGGAGGCGAGGTCGAGTCCCGGGCGTCCCGTGAAGCGGAGCGAGTTCTCGGCGCCGCCGCGGCACAGCTCCTCCGGGCTGCCCTGGGCGACGATCCGGCCGCCGTCGACGATGGCCACGTCGTCGGCCAGCTCCTCGGCCTCGTCCATGTGGTGCGTGGTGAGCAGCGCCGTCACTCCGTCGGCGCGCAGGGCACGGACCAGTTCCCAGGTGGCGCGGCGGGCCTGCGGGTCGAGGCCGGCGGTCGGCTCGTCGAGGAAGACCAGCTCGGGGCGTCCCACGACGGCCATGGCCAGGGCGAGCCGCTGCTGCTGGCCGCCGGAGAGGCGCCGGTACGGCGTACGGCCGCAGCTGTCGAGACCGAGTCCCTCGATGAGCGCCGCGACGTCCAGGGGGTCGGCGTGGAGCGCCGCCATGTGGCGCAGCATCTCCTCCGCCCGAGCGCCGGAGTAGACGCCGCCGCTCTGCAGCATCACGCCGATGCGGGGGCGCAGCCGGGCGGCCTGTGCGACAGGGTCCAGGCCGAGGACCCGGACGGTGCCGCTGTCGGGTCTGCGGTAGCCCTCGCAGATCTCGACGGTCGTGGTCTTGCCCGCGCCGTTGGGACCGAGCACCGCGGTGACGGTGCCGCGCGGGACGACGAGGTCGAGACCGTCCACCGCTCTCTTCGTGCCGTACCGCTTCGTCAGCCCCGAGACCTCGAGTGCCGCCCCTCCGCTTCCCATATGGGGGAGTCTAAGGAGCGGAACGCCGCCTCCGTGTACGGGGTTGAGGATTCGGCGCCCGCTTCCGGCGGTCCCGGGGGAACCCCCGTGTGAACTGCTCCGGAGCGCCCGCGGCAGCGGCAGGTAAGGCTCGCCTTACGTGACGTAGTCCATTCCGGCAGGTCAGAACCCCGCTTGCTGTGCTGCGAAGAATTACGCAACAATGGCGTTGTGAAAAAAACGGCTGAGGGACCTGAGACGCGATCGGCGGCCGCAGCGGCCGCCGGCGGCTCTGCTGTGCCCGGAGCCGCAGCCGCGACCCATGCCGGAAGTCAGTCCGGCGCGGGTGTCCAGGAAGAGCAGCGCGGGACGCGGAACAAGGTGGCCCGCTCCATCCTCGACCACGGCCCGTCCACTGCCGCAGAGCTGGCGACGCGCCTCGAACTGACCGCGGCCGCCGTCCGCCGCCACCTCGACTCGCTGGTGGGCGAGGGAGTCGTCGAACCGCGCGAGAAGCGGGTCTACGGCTCGCGGGGGAGGGGGCGGCCGGCCAAGGTCTTCGCCCTCACGGACTGCGGCCGGGACGCCTTCGACCAGGACTACGACAGGCTCGCCGCGGACGCCCTCCGCTGGATAGCGCAGAGCGCCGGAGGCGGCGAGCGCGGTGACGCCGCGGTCGCCGACTTCGCCAGGGCCCGCGTGGCCGAACAGGCCGAGCTGTACCGGCGCGCACTCGAGCGGGTACCGCCCGAGGAGCGCACCAGGGCACTGGCGGAGGCGCTCTCCAAGGACGGGTACGCTGCCACTGCGCGCAGCGCGCCCGCTTCCGCCGGGGGTAGCTCCTTGGGAGAGCAGCTCTGCCAGCACCACTGCCCGGTGGCTCACACCGCTGAGCAGTTCCCGCAGCTGTGCGAGGCGGAGACGGAGGTCTTCTCCCGCCTGCTCGGAACCCACGTCCAGAGACTGGCGACCATCGCCCACGGCGACGGGGTGTGCACCACCTTCGTCCCGTCCGCCCATCCCCAGCCTCCGCCGGGGAGACCCCATGGCGGGTCCGGGCCGCCGGAGCAGGCCGCCGACGAGACCCGCAGCGCCACCCGCAGCACCAACAGCAGCACCAGCAAAGCCACCACAGCACCTGCGAACAACACCGCCGGGAGGAACCCCGCATGACCTCTCCTACGGAGACTGCTCACCCGGAGCTCGAGGGACTGGGCAAGTACGAATACGGCTGGGCCGACTCCGACACGGCCGGTGCCACCGCGAAGCGTGGCCTCTCCGACGAGGTCGTCCGCGACATCTCGGGGAAGAAGAACGAGCCCGACTGGATGCTGAAGCTGCGCCTCAAGGGGCACCGGCTCTTCGAGAAGAAGCCCATGCCCAACTGGGGTTCGGACCTCTCGGGCATCGACTTCGACAACATCAAGTACTTCGTGCGTTCCACGGAGAAGCAGGCCCAGACGTGGGAGGACCTGCCCGAGGACATCAAGAACACCTACGACAGGCTCGGCATCCCGGAGGCGGAGAAGCAGCGTCTCGTCGCGGGCGTCGCCGCGCAGTACGAGTCGGAGGTCGTCTACCACCAGATCCGTGAGGACCTGGAGCAGCAGGGTGTGCTCTTCCTGGACACCGACACGGCGCTGCGTGAGCACCCGGAGATCTTCCAGGAGCACTTCGGCACGGTCATCCCGCCCGGCGACAACAAGTTCGCCGCGCTCAACACCGCGGTCTGGTCCGGCGGTTCCTTCATCTACGTCCCGCCGGGCGTGCACGTCGACATCCCGCTCCAGGCGTACTTCCGCATCAACACGGAGAACATGGGCCAGTTCGAGCGGACGCTGATCATCGTCGACGAGAACGCCTACGTGCACTACGTCGAGGGCTGCACGGCTCCGATCTACGACTCGGACTCGCTGCACTCCGCCGTCGTCGAGATCATCGTGAAGAAGGGCGGCCGCTGCCGCTACACGACGATCCAGAACTGGTCGAACAACGTCTACAACCTGGTCACCAAGCGCGCCGTGGCCTACGAGGGCGCGACCATGGAGTGGGTCGACGGCAACCTCGGCTCCAAGGTCACCATGAAGTACCCGGCCGTCTACCTCATGGGCGAGCACGCCAAGGGCGAGACCCTCTCGGTCGCGTTCGCGGGTGAGGGCCAGCACCAGGACGCCGGCGCGAAGATGGTGCACATGGCGCCGCGCACGTCCTCGAACATCGTCTCCAAGTCGGTGGCCCGCAGCGGCGGCCGTACGTCCTACCGCGGTCTCATCGAGATCGCCGAGGGCGCGGAGGGATCGAAGTCCAACGTGCTGTGCGACGCGCTGCTCGTGGACACGGTCTCCCGTTCGGACACCTACCCGTACGTCGACGTCCGTGAGGACGACGTGACGATGGGCCACGAGGCCACCGTCTCCAAGGTCAGCGACGACCAGCTCTTCTACCTGATGAGCCGGGGTCTGTCCGAGGACGAGGCGATGGCGATGATCGTCCGCGGCTTCGTCGAGCCCATCGCGAAGGAACTCCCGATGGAGTACGCGCTGGAACTCAACAGGCTGATCGAGCTGCAGATGGAGGGCGCGGTCGGCTGACGCCCGTACCGTGCGGGGGACCGGCCGTGGTGCCGCGGCCCGGTCCCTGCCTCCAGCACCGTCCAGCACCGTCCGTCCGAGGTTCCCAAGCAGGTTCCGTTTTCAGAGAGTGAGCAGTACGAGCGCCATGGCTGAGGCTCAGAACTCCCCCAAGGACGTCGTCCAGGGTGGACCCCCTCCGGTCGGTTCGAACACCACCGGAGCGATCGCGGTGGCGGCTGAGTCCACCGTCGCCACGCGGATGAGTGCACCGCCCTCCTTCGACGTGGCGGACTTCCCCGTGCCGCACGGCCGGGAGGAGGAGTGGCGCTTCACGCCGCTGGAGCGGCTCAAGGGGCTGCACGACGGCTCGGCCGAGGCGTCCGGGTCCCTCAAGGTCGAGGTCGACGCGCCCGAGGGCGTGACGGTGGAGACGGTCGCCCGTGACGACGCACGCGTCGGGCGGGCGGGCAAGCCGGTCGACCGGGTGGCCGCGCAGGCGTTCTCCGCCTTCGAGAAGGCAGCGGTCGTCACGGTGCCCAAGGAGGCCGTGCTGGACGAGCCGGTGCGGGTCTCGCTGCACGGAGAGGGCGGCGTCAGCTACGGGCACACGGTCTTCGAGGTCAAGGACTTCGCCGAGGCCGTCATCGTCATCGACCACACAGGCGATGCCGTACGTGCGGCGAACGTCGAGTTCGTCGTCGGCGACGGCGCCAAGCTGACCGTGGTCTCCGTGCAGGACTGGGACGACACCGCCGTCCACTGCTCGCAGCACAACACGCTGGTGGGCCGGGACGCGACCTTCAAGTCGATCGTCGTCACCTTCGGCGGTGACGTGGTCCGGCTGCACCCCCGTGTGAACTACGCGGGCCCGGGAGGCGAGGCGGAGTTCTACGGCCTCTTCTTCACAGACAACGGCCAGCACCAGGAGCACCGCCTCTTCGTCGACCACGACATGCCCAACTGCCGGAGCAACGTGGTCTACAAGGGCGCCCTGCAAGGCGAGCAGGCGCACGCGGTGTGGATCGGCGACGTACTGATCCGTGCCGCCGCCACCGGCACCGACACCTACGAGCTGAACCGCAACCTCGTCCTCACCGACGGCGCGCGGGTCGACTCGGTACCCAACCTCGAGATCGAGACCGGTGAGATCGTCGGGGCGGGGCACGCGTCGGCGACCGGCCGGTTCGACGACGAGCAGCTGTTCTACCTCCAGGCCCGGGGCATCCCCGAGCAGGAGGCCCGCCGGCTCGTCGTCCGGGGCTTCTTCGCCGAACTCGTCCAGCAGATCGGGCTGCCGGACGTGGAGAAGCGCCTCATCGAGAAGATCGAGACCGAGCTGGAGACGTCCGTATGAGCAGCGGCGAAGGCTTCGTCCGCGTGGCGGCACTCGGCGAGCTGGAGGAGGACACCCCGAAGCGGGTGGAACTCGAAGGCGTGCCGGTCGCTCTCGTCCGTACGGAGGGCGAGGTGTTCGCGGTCAACGACATCTGCTCGCACGCGAACGTCTCCCTCTCCGAGGGGGAGGTCGAAGACTGCCAGATCGAGTGCTGGCTGCACGGCTCCAGCTTCGACCTGCGCACCGGCAAGCCCTCCGGGCTTCCGGCGACCCGACCCGTGCCCGTGTACCCCGTAAAAATCGAAGGCGACGGCCCTGATGCGGCTGTGCTCGTCTCCGTCACCCAGGAGTCCTGAAGTCCCCATGGCAACGCTTGAGATCAACGACCTGCACGTCTCCGTCGACGCCGACGACTCGTCGAACCGTCCTACCGAGATCCTGCGCGGCGTCGACCTGACTGTGAAGCAGGGCGAGACGCACGCGATCATGGGGCCGAACGGCTCCGGCAAGAGCACGCTCGCGTACTCCCTCGCGGGCCACCCCAAGTACACGATCACCGGCGGCTCGGTGCGCCTCGACGGCGAGGACGTCCTGGAGATGACTCCGGACGAGCGCGCCCGCGCGGGCGTCTTCCTGGCCATGCAGTACCCGGTCGAGGTGCCCGGTGTCTCCGTCTCCAACTTCCTGCGTACGTCGGCCACGGCGCTCCGCGGCGAGGCACCCAAGCTGCGGCTGTGGGTCAAGGAGGTCAAGGCGGCCATGGAGCGCCTCCAGATCGACCCGTCCTTCGCCGAGCGGAACGTCAACGAGGGCTTCTCCGGCGGTGAGAAGAAGCGGCACGAGATCCTCCAGCTGGAGCTCCTCAAGCCGAAGATCGCGATCCTCGACGAGACCGACTCCGGTCTCGACGTCGACGCGCTGCGCGTGGTCTCCGAGGGTGTCAACCGCGTCCGTGAGAACGGCGAGGTCGGCACCATGCTGATCACCCACTACACGCGCATCCTGCGCTACATCAAGCCCGACCACGTGCACGTCTTCGCCAAGGGCCGGATCGCCGAGTCCGGCGGCCCGGAGCTGGCGGACAAGCTCGAGGAAGAGGGCTACGAGGCATACGTGAAGGGAGGCGCCGCTTCGTGAATGACGTGACGCTTCCGGGTCTGCTCGACACCGAGGCGATCCGCAAGGACTTCCCGATCCTGGACCGCATGGTCCACGACGGTAAGAAGCTCGTGTACCTGGACAACGCGGCGACCTCGCAGAAGCCGCGCCAGGTGCTCGACGCGATGAGCGACTACAACGAGCGGCACAACGCCAACGTCCACCGCGGTGTGCACGTCCTCGCGGAAGAGGCCACGGCGCTGTACGAGGGGGCGCGCGACAAGGTCGCGGCCTTCGTCAACGCCCCCAGCCGCGACGAGGTCGTGTTCACCAAGAACGCCTCGGAGTCGCTCAACCTCGTTGCGAACATGCTGGGCTGGGCGGACGAGCCCTACCGCGTGGAGCACGACACCGAGATCGTCATCACGGAGATGGAGCACCACTCCAACATCGTTCCGTGGCAGCTGCTCTCGCAGCGCACGGGCGCGAAGCTGAAGTGGTTCGGGCTCACCGACGACGGGCGGCTGGACCTCTCGGCCATCGACGAGGTCATCACGGAGAAGACGAAGGTCGTCTCCTTCACGCTGGTCTCCAACATCATGGGCACGATCAACCCGGTCGACGCGATCGTCCGGCGTGCCCAGGAGGTCGGCGCGCTGGTCGTCGTCGACGCCTCGCAGGCCGCGCCGCACATGGTGCTGGACGTGCAGGCGCTGCAGGCGGACTTCGTGGCCTTCACCGGGCACAAGATGTGCGGGCCGACGGGCATCGGCGTGCTGTGGGGGCGGCAGGAGCTGCTCGACGACCTGCCGCCGTTCCTGGGCGGCGGCGAGATGATCGAGACGGTCACGATGCACGCGTCGACCTACGCACCCGCTCCGCACAAGTTCGAGGCGGGCACGCCGCCGATCGCACAGGCGGTCGGTCTCGGTGCGGCCGTCGACTATCTGTCGTCCGTCGGCATGGACAAGATCCAGGCACATGAGCACGCGCTGACCGAGTACGCGGTCAGCAAGCTCAAGGAGATCCCCGACCTGCGCTTCATCGGCCCCACCACGGCCGAGGACCGGGGCGCGGCGATCTCCTTCACGCTCGGGGACATCCACCCGCACGATGTGGGGCAGGTGCTGGACGAGCAGGGCATCGCGGTGCGTGTGGGTCACCACTGCGCGCGGCCCGTCTGCCTCAGGTACGGAATTCCTGCGACCACGCGAGCGTCGTTCTACCTGTACTCCACGCCGGCCGAGGTCGACGCCTTGGCCGAGGGCGTGGAACACGTACGGAACTTCTTCGCTTAGCGAAGGCACGGCTGCTGCTGAGGACTGGACGGACGGACTGACTCGTGAAGCTGGACTCCATGTACCAGGAAGTGATCCTGGACCACTACAAGAATCCGCACGGCAAGGGCCTGCGCGAGGGTGACGCCGAGGTGCACCACGTCAACCCCACGTGCGGGGACGAGATCACCCTGCGTGTGCGGTACGACGGCGACACGATCCGCGACGTCAGCTACGAGGGGCAGGGCTGCTCCATCAGCCAGGCCAGCGCCTCCGTGCTGAACGAGCTGCTGGTCGGCAAGGAGCTGGACGAGGCACGCACCATCCAGGAGACGTTCCTGGAGCTCATGCAGTCCCGCGGGCAGGTCGAGCCGGACGACGCCATGGAGGACGTGCTGGAGGACGCCGTCGCGTTCGCCGGGGTCTCGAAGTACCCGGCACGCGTGAAGTGTGCTCTGCTGAGCTGGATGGCATGGAAGGACGCCACCGCCCAGGCGCTGGGCGAGGACTCGGTAAAGGAGAAGACCGCATGACCGGGACCACCACGAAGCCCGCGAGCGAGGACGAGGTCCGCGAGGCGCTCCTCGATGTCGTCGACCCCGAGCTGGGCATCGACGTCGTCAACCTGGGCCTGATCTACGGGGTCCACGTCGACGAGTCGAACGTGGCGACGATCGACATGACGCTCACCTCGGCGGCCTGCCCGCTGACCGACGTCATCGAGGACCAGGCCAAGTCCGCGACCGAGGGCATCGTCGACGAGCTGAAGATCAACTGGGTCTGGATGCCCCCGTGGGGCCCGGACAAGATCACGGACGACGGCCGCGAGCAGCTGCGGGCGCTGGGTTTCAACGTCTGAGCGTTCCCCTCCCGCGGGCTTCGTCGCCACGCACGCGTCACCTCGGTCATGCCCCGGCAGTCATGCCGGGGCATGACCGTTTTCATGGGGGTTCCATGACCGTTTCCGTGGGGGTTCCGTGGGCTTCCATGGTCATGGTCCGGCAGTCTCCGGTGTGTCCGTGATTCACGCGCATCGGGGCGGCGCGCTTGTGTACGGGCGTACGCATCGCTGGGTAGGCTCGTGACCATGGTCTACGTGACGCTCATAGGAGCGATCCTGGCGGAGGTTGTGGGCACGACCGCGATGAAGTACAGCGACGGTTTCAGCAGGCTGTGGCCGTCACTCGTCACCGCCGCCAGCTACACGATCGCCTTCGTGCTCCTCGCCCAGACGCTCAAGACGATGGCGGTGGGCACGACCTATGCGATCTGGTCCGGCGTCGGCACCGCCGCGATCGCCGTCATCGGGGTCGTCTTCATCGGTGAGGCCGTCACTGCCGCGAAGGTCGCCGGCATTCTGCTGGTGATCCTCGGAGTCATGCTGCTCAATCTGGGGAGCGTCCACTGATGGCCGTCCGCCGCTTCGACCCCGAGCGGCGGCAGCGCATCATCGACGCCGCCATCCGCATCGCCGAGTTCAAGGGCATCGCCGGATTGTCGCACCGCACTGTCGCCGCGGAGGCGGACGTCCCGCTGGGCTCGACCACATACCACTTCGCGAGTCTCGACGACCTGCTCGTCGCCGCGCTCGAACAGGTCACCAGAGAGCCGAGCAGTGCCATGACGGACTGGGAGGACGTGCTGGCGGAGGTCGGCCGGCCGGCGGAGGCTGTGCTTGCGGAACCCGGGCCCGCGGAACCCGGGCCCGCGGAACCCGGGCCCGCGGAACCCGGGCCCGCGGAAGGGCGGCGGCTCACACTCGCCGACGCCCTCACACGCCTCCTCGACGAGTACGCGCACGGCGGTCGCGGCCGTATCCGCCTGGAGTACGAGCTGTATCTCGCCGCGCTGCGCCGCCCCGCGCTCCAGCCCGTCGCCGCCGCCTGGTGCGACGAGATGGCCCGGATACTCGCCCGCCACACCGCCGACCCGGCCACGGCGCATGTCCTCGTCGCGCTCATCGACGGCCTGCTTCTCCAACTCCTGCTCACCGACCGCCCGTTCGACAGGGCGGCGGTACGGGCGGCGCTCGCCCGCGTCACGGGCGAACCCTGAGGCCCCGGGGCCACTCGGGGACGCGGCGGGCCGCGGTCCCCGAGCTGCGGTTCCCGGGCCGCTCCGCCTGCTGAGACCGGTTGGCATCGGCCACGCGCGGGCCGATAGCGTTCGATACATGACCCAAGCTGCCACCACCACCCGTACGACCGGCGCCGTCGCCGTCGGGCTCGCCACCATCGCCGGGGACAAGGTCCTGGACACCTGGTTCCCCGTCCCCGAACTCGTCGCGGAGCCCGGCGTCCCCGCCGGAAGCGACCGGCTGAGCCCCGAGAGCGCCGCCGAGGCGATGGGGGAGGCCGCACCGCAGGCACTCGGCGCCGACCCGGTCCGAGGGGTCGAGATCGTGGCCGTACGGACGGTCATCACCTCCCTCGACGACAAGCCGCTGGACGCCCACGACGCGTACCTGCGCCTGCACCTGCTCAGCCACCGTCTGGTGCGGCCCCACGGACAGAACCTCGAAGGTCTCTTCGGGCTGCTCTCCAACGTCGCCTGGACGAACCTCGGCCCCGTCGCGGTCGACCGGCTGGAGCAGGTACGGCTCGCGGCCCGTGCCGCCGGCAAGCACCTGAGCGTCACCAGCGTCGACAAGTTCCCGCGCATGACGGACTACGTCGCGCCCCTGGGCGTACGCATCGCCGACGCCGACCGTGCCCGCCTCGGGGCGCACCTCGCCGAGGGCACCACGGTGATGCACGAAGGCTTCGTCAACTTCAACGCGGGCACGCTGGGCAAGTCCATGGTGGAGGGCCGGATCAGCGCGGGCGTAGTCGTCGGTGACGGCTCCGACATCGGCGGCGGCGCCTCGATCATGGGCACGCTCTCCGGCGGAGGTCAGCAGACCATCTCCATCGGCGAACGGTGCCTGCTCGGTGCCGAGGCCGGCATCGGCATCTCGCTGGGTGACGACTGCATCGTCGAGGCGGGGCTCTATGTGACGGCCGGTACGCGCGTCTCCCTGCCGGACGGACAGATCGTCAAGGCGCTGGAACTCTCCGGCGCCAACAACCTCCTCTTCCGGCGCAATTCGACGACCGGCACCGTCGAAGTCCTTCAGCGCACCGGTTCGTGGGGCGGCCTGAACGAGGCCCTGCACAGCAACTGAACCCGCAGCGCCCGGATAGGGGCCCGCGCCCTGTCGCGGGCCCGGCGGCGGGAGCTGAACGCGAGTTCACCGCGCATGCCCGTAGGCCATAGGCTTACGGGCATGCGTGATCTTGCGGCAGGGGTACGGTATTTGGGGCGCGGCCAGAGATGGGCCGTCGGTCACGGGCGGTGGTTCGGCTTCGGCCTGCTCCCCGCACTGGTGACATTCGTGCTGTACGCGGCGGCGCTCACGGCGCTCGCCTTCTGGGCGGACGACGTCGCGGTGTGGGCCACGCCCTTCGCCGACAGCTGGGACGAGACCTGGCGTTCGATCCTGCGCGGACTCTTCGCGGTGCTGCTCTGGCTCGGTGCACTGCTGCTGTCCGTGCTCACCTTCACCGCCGTGACGCTGCTCGTCGGCGACCCCTTCTACGAGAAGCTCTCCGAACAGGTCGAGGAATCGGAGGGCGGCTGCCCCGAGGACCTCGGCAGGCCGCTCTGGCTCGAACTGTGGACCTCGCTGTGCGACAGCCTCTACGTGCTGTGGCGTGCCCTGCTCCTCGCCGTGCCGCTCTTCTTCCTGGGCTTCGTGCCCGTCCTCGGACAGACCGTCGTCCCCGCGCTGGGGTTCTGCGTCTCCGGCTTCTTCCTGACGCTCGAACTGGTCTCCGTCGCCATGCAGCGCCGCGGCATCCCCGTACGGGAGCGGCTCCGGATCCTGCGTGCGCGCAAGGCGCTCGCGCTCGGCTTCGGCGTCCCTCTGGTGCTGGCGTTCCTCGTGCCGTTCGTGGCCGTGCTGCTGATGCCGGGCGCGGTCGCGGGGGCCGCGCTGCTCGTACGGGACCTCATGGACGAGGACGGTGGCGTGGACGCCGGCGAGGTCCACGACGGTGGGGTGACCGGTGAGGGGGAGCAGCCGCACGGGCCGGTCGGTCCGGCGGCCGGGTCACGGCCTCCCGGGGGAAGCCGGCAGTAGGCAGCGGCATACCGGGGCGCGTGGTGGCCGGGCCGACGGGAGTGCCCAGGTCCACGGTCAGCTCGCTCCGGCACTCCCTCGCCGCCGCGCCGTACGCGCAGCCGACGGGCGCCTCCCTCACAGGAGACGCCCGTCGGCGGGTCGGGGTGGTGGTACGGGGCGGTGCCGCCGGGTCCGTCAGGGACGGAAGCGGATCACCGAAGGGTCGTGGTCGCTGGCCTGGTCGTGGAACTCCGAGTTGATGTGCACGATGTCGTAGTCCACCCCGCCCACGCCCGGGCTGGTCAACGCGTGGTCGAGGGCCTGGGAGTTGCCGTTGAAGACGTAGCCGTAACGCTCGTCCGCGGGCAGCCGGTCCATCGGGCTGCTGAGGGCCTCGTCGTCGCGCAGCGCGTCGAGGCTCGGGGAGAAGGGGAAGTCGTTGAGGTCGCCGGCAGCGATCACGGCCGCGTCCGGGTCGACGGACTGCACTTCCTTCACGAAGGAGTTGACGAGCTTCGCCTGGTCGATGCGCTGCGGCTCGGAGTGGCGTGCCGGAGGCTGGATGCGGCCGTCCATCGGCTGGTCGCCGTCGAGGTCGCCGCCGCCCTTGGAGCTGAAGTGGTTCGCGACGACGAAGACCTGGCGGCCGCGGAAGGTGAATTCACCGGCGAGCGACTTGCGGCTCGCCTTCCACGCCTCGTCCTCGGGCTCGATGCGGCCCGGGTTCGCGGACAGCTGCGGAGTGCCGTCCTCGTCCGTCACCTCCACCGCGGTGTCCGCGTCGCCGCCCTTGCGGTCGGTGAAGGAGACCCGCTCCGGGTTGAAGAGGAACGCGACGCGTATGTTGCCGCCCGGCTGTCCGCCGTCGGCCTTGTCTGCGGGGTCGATCTGGCGCCACTCGTAAGCGGGTCCGCCGGCCTCCTTGATGGCTCCGGTCAGCTTCTCGAGCGTCTTGTCGGCGGCCACCGTTCCGTCGTCGTCCGGGCCGGTGTTGTCCTGGACCTCCTCCACCGCGACGATGTCCGGCGAGGCGAGGTTCTGCACGAGGGCCTCGGCGAGGCGGGTGAACTTCTCGGGCTCGCTCTTCGGCGAGAGGTTCTCCACGTTGTAGGTGGCGACGGAGAGTTCGCCCTTGTGCTGCTTGCGCGTCTTCTCGCGCTTGAGCTTGTTGTCCTCCAACTCGCCCATGTCCGTTGCCCGTACGGAGTAGCCGCCGAAGGCGTCGTAGTCCAGCGGGCCTGCGGTCGTGCCGCGCAGCTTGTCGCCGACATCCGCGTTCGGGAAGGGCTGCACCGCCGACGGCAGAAGCGAACTGACCTTCACCCGGGCGCCGTTCTGCTGGTCGTAGGCGCCGTAGAGCGTGCCGCCGCGGGGCGTCGGGTTCTCGAAGCGGTCGGCGGTGACCCACAACTCGCCGTACTGCGAGGTGGGTCCGGTCACCGGGGCGTCCTTCAGCCGGGTGCGCATGCCCTCCAGCGACTCGTAGAGGTCGAGGGCGAACTTCTCGGGGCGCAGTTGGAGGGGCTCTATGTCGCCGCCGTCCTCCGCGGGGGGCGCGTACTCGTCCGGGACCAGGCCGCCGTCCAGGGTCACGGCCCGGGGCAGCTTCCGCTCCTTGGACGCCGCGGTCCACTCCGCCTTCGTCAGCTGCGTGACGGACTGGCCGCCCGACTCCTTGCCGCCCGGGTAGTACTCGCTGACGTCACCGGAGACCCGCACCGAGTCGCCCGCCTCGACGTCAGGGGTCTTCTCACCGGTGAAGACGAAGATGCCCTCGCTGGTCGCGGGGTTGTCGTCGGGCTCGGGGTCCTGCAGCCAGAAGCCCCGTGCCTTGCCGAAGGAGCGTACGGCGGTGACGACTCCGGGCACGTCCGTGACGTGCTTGCCCGCGAAGGGGGATATCCGTGTGCTGCCCTGGATCTCGTGCAGGCGCGGCGACTCGACGGAGTTGTTGCCGATCGCGGAAGAGGCGGGCAGGACGATGAGGGTGGAGCACAGCGCCACGACGGTGAGAGCCGAGGAGCGGGCCAGACGTGACGACAACGGTGCCTCCGGAGGGGGGTTGCGGACGGTGGTCCGGGCGTTCGCGAGGATCCGTGATTCTCTACGCGCGTAAAGTCTGGCGTCGAAACCCGAGTTGTCAAGCAGATGACCGGCCACTTGTCACGACTGCGACGCAACTCTCGTACGAACGCCGCCCGATGACACGGAAGGTGCCCGTCCGGTCACTCTCGGGTCCCCGGGGTGGCGAGGTGTGCGATTCGGGCAGCAGGGGACACATCCCGTCTACGCTGGGGGCCGCACCATTCCGGCAGTGAGTAGCACCCCGTAGGAGATGAACGCGCTGATGTCCGGTGAGATGACCGGTGGCGACCGTCCCGCCATGCCGCCCGTACGGCTGCCCTCCGAGGCCGAACTGGCCCGGGACGCGCTCGCCGCCCCGCTCTTCGCGTGGGCGGCCAGGCTCGCGAGTTGGGCCGGAGACGGCAGCGCCGACGGGGTGGGAGGAGCCGGCGGGAAGGACGAGGGCGCGGCCGGGGTCCCGGTCGGTGCGGGCGGCGAACTCCTCGCCCCCCAACTGAAGGAGGCCATGGCGCACCTGGGGCTCTCCGAGGACGAGGACGGGCCCGCGCACACGGCTCAGGCCTGGCATCTGGCCGTCGACACGGGGCTGTTGGAGGTCGAGGAGGCCGCCGAGGACGGACCGGGCGGGACCGGCGCGTCCGGTGGGTCCGGCGCGTCCGGAGAGGACGGAGGCGTCACGAGGCTGCTGACCGAGGAACCGGTGGGAACCGCCCGACCCGGCGAGGAACTCGCCCAACTCAGGGGCGGTGGCAGTCCGCTCGACGTGCTGGAGATCTGGCAGGGCGGCCTGGAGAGCGTCCTCGCCGACGCCGCCACCCCCAGCTTCGAGGACCTGGTCGGCGACCTCGACGGCGCCACGGGCGAGGACGGGAACATCGACCCGGACGCCATCGACCTCGACGACCTCGACTGGAACCCCGAGGAGGAGGCCGACTTCCTCGACGGAGCACTGGCCAACCTCTACCTCCTCACAGCGACGGACCAGGCTGTGTCCGCAGGTGCGATGGTGCCGCTGCCGGTGCTCGCCGCATCCATGATCGTCCCTGACGACATGGAGGAACCCACGGACGAAGTCCTCGAAGCGGTCTCGGCGGCGATGATGAAGCTCGACGAGCAGTTCCGGATGCTCGCACCCACCGGGCTCGTCGAATACCGGCCCGTGGACGAGGCGTTGACCGAGGAGTCGGACGAGGACACGGAACTGCCGGAGCAGCTCGACGACGAGGACGTCTCCCGCTACGGCATGGTGAAGCTGACTCCGCTCGGCATCCACGGGGTGCGGACCCGCATCAGGGAAGCCGGCATCGAGGCACCCGCGGTCGGCGACCTCGCGGGAGAGGGCGCCGCCGTACTGCTCGGCGCCCTCTCCGCCTACACCGAGGAGAACGCCCAGGCGGAGATCGAGTCCTGGCTCGCCGCCCGTACGCCGCTGGAGGCCGCCCGCGAACTCCTCGGTGCGGCGCATGGGATGGACGAGCAGGCTCCCTCCCGCCGCCTGGCCTGCCAGCAGGCACTCTCGCTGCTGGGCAAGGAGGCCGAACCCGCCCTGCGAGACGTCCTGGAGGACCGGGAGCTGGGCGGACTGGCACGGGTGTGGCTCGTCGAGCACGGAGCGCGCGACGTGCCGCAGCCGGACCAGGAGATGGTCTTCTGGCTCACGGTCGACACGATCGCGGCCCAGCTGGCGACGGCGGGCGAAGCGGTCGAACTGCAAGGTCTGGTACAGGGGTTGGTCGACCAGCACGCCGGCTTCTTCGACAAGGCATGGCGGGTCGACCACCCGGCGACCGCCGAGGTTCTGGAGGCGATGGGCCGGGTCCATCCCGACAAGCAGACGGCGAAGGAGGCCCGCAAGGCGGCCTTCAAGTCACGGAGCCGGCTGGAGGCCTGAGGGACTGGAGACCGGGACGCGGCCCGCCCTCATGGGGCAGGCCGCGTCCCGGTGCTCGAGAGGTGACCGCGAAGGCGAGCCCGGTCCCGACGCGGTTGTGCAAGTGGCCCGACTCGTCGGAGTCCCGGGAGTCGGGCAGCCATGAGGCCATGGGGTCGTCCCTCGATGCCCCTGTGCGGCCGCGGAGGAGAGGTCAGACGCCCTCGAAGTCGCCGTGCCGGCCCGCGCCCGCCGCGAAGCGCGCCGCGCCCTGCCCGGCCTCGCGCAACGAGACCTGGCCGTGGCGCAGTTCGACCCCCATCGCTTCCTCCTCCGGCAGGCCCTGCTGCTCGTGTACGGAGGCGAGGTCGCCGCGCAGGCACGTCTGCGGGAACCGGGCGATCCCCGCTGCCAGCTCCTCTGCGGCGGAGCGTGAAGTGCCGGTCGGGACAAGGCGGTTGGCCAGGCCCATCCCGTACGCCTCCGCTGCGGGGACCGGCCGGCCGGTGAGGATGAGATCCAGGGCGCGGCTGGTGCCGATCAGACGCGGGAGGCGGACCGTACCGCCGTCGATGAGGGGGACACCCCACCGGCGGCAGAAGACACCGAAGACAGCGTCCTCCTCGGCGACCCGCAGATCGCACCACAGGGCCAGTTCGAGTCCTCCGGCGACGGCGTGGCCGCTGACCGCGGCGATCACCGGCTTCGACAGACGGAGCCTCGTGGGTCCCATCGGACCGTCACCGTCGGGAGCCACGCGATTGGCGCGGTCCGTCCCGATGGCCTTCAGGTCGGCTCCCGCGCAGAAGGTGCCGCCCTCGCCCCACAGAACCGCGACGAGTGCCCCGGGGTCCGCCTCGAACGCACGGAAGGCGTCGGCGAGCGCCGTCGCCGTCTCGCCGTCGACGGCGTTGCGCGCGGCGGGACGGGAGAGGACCACGGTCGTGACCGGGCCCTGCTTCTCGGTGCGTACGGCCATGGACTCGACCTCCGTAGGACGGGCGCCGGGACGGCGTCGGGCTGGGCGGGCGCTGGACGGGCGCTGGGGGTCTGCACGGGGGCCAGGTGGCCGGCAGCGGTTCGTGACCCTATCTGTGATCACCGTCAGCGCCGTGCGCACCCGGGCGTTCGCCGGTGCGCTGGGCGCCTCGCCGGAGACGTGGGCGTACTGGCAGGAGCCGAAGAACGCGCTCCAGCTCTCCGGGCCCGTGCCGGCGGACAAGACCAGCCTCACCGACCTCGGCATCGTGACCGGTGCGGCGCTCGCCGCGGCGTCGGGCGGCGTAATGGACGCTGCACCGCGGAATCTCCTGGCGCCGCGCCGTGGGTGCCGTCCTCGGCGGCGTCCTGATGGGGATCGGAGCCCGGCTCGCGGGCGGCTGCAACATCGGCGCCTGCCTGGCGGGGGTCGCCTCCGGGAGTCTGCACGGGTGGATCTGGGCCGCTGCCGCGATCGCCGGCACGTTCGCAGGGCTCAGACTCCGGCCGCTGTTCGAGCTGGGCAATCCCGCACCCCGCGACGGAGTCTGCTGAGCGACTCCCGGCGGGATCGCACGCGACGCTCCGTGGCCCGGGGGAGGCCAGGCGGGCGGACCCTCTCCCCGGATGTCCGCCCGCCCGGTCCCCGCCGGCCCCCACCGGTCCGGACGCTTCCCCGGTCGTCACACAGGACGTGCGACGGAAAGCCGCGCGGAGCCGACGTGCACAGCGGCTCCGCGGAGCTCACCCGTACGAGTCACCCCTCCGGGCCGAACCACACCGTCGTCGCGTTGCAGAATTCGCGGATGCCGTGCCCGGCGAGCTCCCTCCCGTACCCGGAGCGCTTGGTGCCGCCGAAGGGCAGCCCCGGGTGGGAGGCGGTCATGCCGTTGAAGTAGATGGCCCCGGCCGCCAGGTCGCGGGTGAGCTCCTCCTGCTCCGCGGGGTCACGTGTCCACGCGTTGGAGCTGAGCCCGAAGGGGGTGTCGTTCGCCAGGGCGACCGCTTCGTCGAGGTCGGCCACGCGGTAGAGGGACGCGACGGGGCCGAAGGTCTCCTCGCGGTGGATCCTCATGCTCTCCGTGATGCCGGTGAGCACTGTCGGCTCGTAGAAGTAGCCGTTCGGGAGGTGCTGCGGGCGTCCTCCGCCGCACAGGGCCGTGGCACCGCGCCGTGTCGCGTCGTCGACGAGCTCCTCGAGGTCGGAACGGCCCTTGGAGCTGGAGAGCGGCCCGACATCGGTCTCCTCGTCCATCGGATCACCGAGCTTGAGCGAGGCCATGCGCTCCACGAAACCCGAGGAGAACTGCTCGAAGACGTCGGTGTGGACGATGAAGCGCTTCGCGGCGATGCACGACTGACCGGCGTTCTGCACGCGGGCGGTGACGGCTGTCCGTACAGCCTTGTCCAGATCGGCCGAGGGCAGCACGAGAAACGGGTCACTGCCGCCCAGTTCCAGCACCGTCTTCTTGATCTCGTCGCCCGCGATGGAGGCGACGGAGCGGCCCGCGGGTTCGCTGCCGGTCAGGGTCGCCGCCGCGATGCGCTCGTCGCGCAGGAGATCCGCGACGGCGCCGGAGCCGACCAGCAGGGTCTGGAAGACGCCTTCGGGGAATCCGGCCCTGCGGAAGAGCTCCTCCACGTACAGAGCGGTCTGCGGCACGTTCGAGGCGTGCTTCAGCAGTCCCGTGTTGCCCGCCATGAGGGCGGGGGCCGCGAAGCGGACCACCTGCCACAGCGGGAAGTTCCAGGGCATGACCGCCAGCACCGTGCCCAAGGGGCGGTAGCGGACGAGGGCCCGTTCGGCGCCGGAGTCCTTGACGTCGTCCTGTTCGGGATGCTCGTCGGCCAGCAGCTTCTCGGCGTGCTCCGCGTACCAGCGCATCGCCTTCACGCACTTGGCCACCTCGGCGCGGGCCGAGCCGAGGGTCTTGCCCATCTCGGTGGTGATGGTGCGGGCCACGCCCTCCTGATCCGCTTCGAGCAGGTCGGCAGCACGGTGCATGAGCCCGGCTCGCTGGGCGAAATCGGTGAGGCGGTACTCGCTGAACGCACGGGCGGACCGGACGAGCCGCTCCTCGATCTCACCGGCGTTCAGCGCGTCGAACGTCTTGAGGGTCTCGCCCGTGGCCGGGTTCACGGTGGCGATGGCCATGTGAAGCGCCTCCTTCTGCCTGCTTCGGGAGCCTGTCTGCGCGTACGTGCTGCGGGGGTGCCAGCGACCGTGCATTCGCGGTACCCCGGATCGGGCGCCCTATTGCTGACGGCGGGATCGGTAAGCGGCAGAAGGGGAGGAAGCGGACGGGGGCGGGCCCGGACGGCCCGTCCCCGCCTCACGGGCGGTCACAGCGCGGCGCCTCCCGGCTTGACCATGCCGCGGACCGTACGTGAGTCGACGTACTCACCCAGCGCCGTCATGTCCCACTCGCCGGAGAACTGGCGTACGAGCTTGCACATCAGCACGCCGGTGCGCGGCTCCGCGTTGCTGAGGTCGAACCGGACCAGCTCCTGGTCGGTGGCCGCGTCGATCAGGCGGCAGTACGCCTTGGCCACCTCGGTGAACTTCTGTCCCGAGAAGGAGTTCACGGTGAAGACCAGCCCGGAGACCTGCGCGGGGAGGTCGCCGAGGTGGACGGTGATCACCTCGTCGTCGCCGCCGCCCTCGCCGGTGAGGTTGTCACCGGAGTGCTGCACGACGCCGTTGAGGATGACGAGCTTGCCGAAGTAACAGGCGTCGACCTTCTTGCGGTTGGCGTCGTAGGCGATGACGGAGGCGTCCAGGTCGATGTCCTGGCCCCGGCCGCGGCCCCGGTACGCGGGCTCCCAGCCGAGGCCCATCTTCACGGTGCTGAGCATGGGACGTCCGCCCTTGGTGAGCGAGACCGTCTGGTTCTTCTGGAGGCTGACCCGGCCCTTGTCCAGGTTGATCTTGCCTGTGGAGGGCGGTGCTGCTGCCTGCGCGGCGGGAGTGGGCGGGGGAGCGGGCGCCGCCTGCGGGGCGGGCTGCGGCGGCGGTGCGTGCGGAGTGGGCGGCGGGGAGGGAGGTGCGGTCCGCCCGGGGGCCGCGGCCGGCGCCGCGGACGCCTGAGGTGCGGCCGGCTCCTCGACGTCGACGCCGAAGTCGGCGGCGATTCCGCCCAGCCCGTTGGCGTAGCCCTGGCCGACGGCGCGCACCTTCCACGCGTTGCCGCGGCGGTAGACCTCGACCACGACCAGTGCCGTCTCCGGGCCCAGCTGGGGCGGGGTGAACGTGGCGACGACCGCCTGCGTGGCGGCGTCCCGCACGGTCGCCGTCGGTTCCGTACCGGCGAAGGACGCACCGGGGGTGTCGAGGCTGGCGGTGACGACGATCTTGTGCACGTCGGCAGGGACCGCGGCGGTGTCGACGGTGATGGTGTCGGCGGTGCCGCTGCTGTGCGTCACGCCTGGTGCGGTGGGCTGGTTGTAGAAGACGAAGTCGTCGTCCGATCGAACCTTTCCCTGCTCGCCGAGCAGCAGCCCCGAGACGTCGAGCCGGGTCGGTGCGGTCACTTCCACCGCCACCCGTGGTGCGGTCAGCGGAAGGTTCGAGCCAGGAGTCATTGCGGTCATGCCGGTCGTAACGAGCGGCTGTGCTTTGCAGTTCCTTTGCTGAGGGCCCGGTGCCTTCGCGGTCGGCGGCTCCGGCCGACCCCGCAGCCCGGTGCGGTGCGAGGGCGCGGGGGCCGGGACGGCGTCTTCCCGGTCACAGCACTAGGCGGCCCCGCACCGGGCCCGGCAGCATCGTCCCGAGCCCGTGACGGACCGCCTCCGGGAGCCTCCGAGGATCAGCGTCGCCGCTCGCGCGAGTGGCCGAAGAAGATGCGGTACGCGATCAGCAGCACCAGCGACCCTGCGATGGCCGACACCCACAGCGTCGGGTCGACGAAGTCGTGGTCCACGGAGCGGTCGAGGAATGTCGAGGAGAGCCAGCCTCCGATGAACGCACCGGCGATGCCGATGAGTATCGTGCCGAGCAGCCCGCCCGGATCGCGGCCCGGGAGGATGACCTTGGCGATGGTGCCCGCGACCAGTCCCAGGATCAGCCAGCTGACGACGCCGGACTCCACAAGGCCGGAAAAGGCCGATTCCGGATCTGTGTCTGCGATGAAAAGCATGGTGAAGCGCCTCCCCGTGAGCGACCGTGGTGATCGGTTCGGGAACCATCATGCCCGCCGGCCTCCGCTTCAGTGCCGCCGGATGGGCCGTTCCGTGCCCAAGTGCCGCCGGGACAACCGCGATCGGGCGTGGCTGAATCCAACTTCTCTCGTCCGGCGGTGAGTTCAGGGGTGTTCGTGGGGAGAGGCCGGGGTGGGCTCCCTCCTCGTACGGGAAGGGAGCCCACCCCGGCAGGCGGCGCGTGGCGCGCGGTGGGCGGTCACGGCGGGAGAGCGCGGGAGCGCCTGGTCGTATTGCCGAGTCCGGCCGGGCGACTCCTGCGGCGCGTGTCACATCCGCACGCCCCGTCCCGTCGTAGAGGTGTCAGCCGGAACGGCTTGGAACGCCTACACGTCAGGGACGAAGGAGCAGCTCATGGCCCGTATCTCGCTCGATCCGCCGCGCACCGTCTTTCTGCGGCTCGCCGAGTGGTACTCGCGCCGCAAGTACGGGAGAGTCCTCGACCCGCTGCTGGCCATGGGGCACAACCCCAGGGTGCTGCGGGCGGGTGCGATCTACGAGCAGAGCATCGCCAAGTGGCGGGCCCTCGACCCCGGCCTGAAGCACCTCGCGGAGATGGTCTCGGCGGCCCGTATCGGCTGTTCGTGGTGCGTGGACTTCGGGTACTGGCTCGCCGACGACCTCGGCATGCCGATGGAGAAGGTCCAGTACGTGCCGGTGTGGCGGGAGAACAGGGAGCGCTTCAGCGAGATCGAGCTGCTGGTGATGGAGTTCGCCGAGGCGATGACCGAGACCGAGCCCACGGTCACGGACGCGATGGCGGAGGAGCTGATGCGCAGGCTGGGGGAGCGCTCGTTCGTCGAGCTCACGGCGATCGTCGCCGTCGAGAACCACCGTTCCCGCATCAACGCGGCACTCGGCCTCGTCGGCCAGGGTTTCTCCGACCAGTGCGCGGTGCAGCCGCACCGGAAGGGAGCGGCTTCCGCTTAGGGGATGCCGGGTCCTTCCTTCCGGGCCCGCGACGCCCGTGTGGTGAACAGCCCGTCCGGAGCGGGCCGTTCACCACACGCGCATCACTCCGCCTTGCCGGCCTGCCCCTCCCACGCCTCTTCGGCGACGACGGCCTCCACGGGCAACGGACCGTAGACGTGCGGGTACTTCTCCGTCCCGGGCCCGCTCGCGGCGTCGGGAACCGGCGCTTCGTAGCGCACGGGCGCGGAGATCCGCTCGCTGTCGATGACGAGGACCACGAGCTCGGCGGGATCCGTGTCGGCGTACAGCATCTTCGCCACCTGCGGGAGTTGGTGCCGCAGCGAGCAGTGGATGAAGCCCTCTTCCTCGAGGGTCCGCCCCCGCGTCGACATCTCGTATCTGCCCGACGGGCGGGCGGACTCCCACAGGGAGCGCTCCGTGATGTGCAACAGCTCAGCCATGAGGCCAGGTTAGCCAGGTGAGTGCGTGACGACACCTCGCACCGGAGGAGGCCGCCCGGGCCGTCGCTCACCGCGTTCCGGCTCTGACGAAGCCCGGGGCGTACGCCTCGGCCACCGCACGAGTACGGTCCGGGGCCCGACTCCGCGAGGACTGCGGCCACTTGAGCCTTCACCGAGGCAGGTCCGGCAGGTCCGGCGGGTCAGGCCGGGAGCCGGACGGCGAGCCGTACCGCGCCCACCGGGTCCCCGCACCCGGCCGCCGTTTCGCCGCCGGGCTCCGGATGTGCCTCGCAGCGGCCTCTGCCCGCTGCCCGCCCGCGGTCAGAGGCGCCTGGTCGCCAGCGTCAGCCGGTCACGTGCGTCGAACAGTGCCTCCCTGATCATCTGCTCGTGCGCCGGCGTCAGACGCGCGACGGGCACGGAGCAGCTGATGGCGTCCCGCGCCGGCGTCCGGTAGGGGATGGCGACGCCGAAGCAGCGCAGCCCCAGCGTGTTCTCCTCGCGGTCCACGGCGTAGCCCTGCTCCCGTACCAGCGCGAGCTCCTCGATCAGGGCCTCGCGGTCCGTGACGGTGTGCTCCGTCAGCGCGGGCAGCGTCTCCGGCAGCATCTTGCGTACCTGCTCGTCGTCGTACGTGGCCAGCAGTGCCTTGCCGAGCGACGTGGAGTGCGCCGGCAGCCGGCGTCCGACCCGGGTGAAGGGCCGCAGATAGTGCTGCGACTGGCGCGTGGCGAGGTAGACGACGTTCGTGCCGTCGAGCCTGGCGAGGTGGATGGTCTCCGTCGTGTCCTCGGAGAGGCGGTCCAGCGTCGGACGGGCGGCCGCCACCGCTTCGTCGCCGTCGATGTAGGAGGTTCCGACCAGCAGCGCCCGCACCCCGATGCCGTAGCGTGTGCCGGTGGAGTCCGTCTCCACCCAGCCCAGGTCGACCAGCGTGCGAAGCAGCATGTACAGACTGGACTTGGGGTACCCGACCGCTTCCTGCACAGCGGCGAGGGAGTGCATGCCCGGCCGCCCGGCGAAGAACTCCAGCAGCTCCACCGTGCGGACAGCGGACTTGACCTGCGAAGCACCCGTCTCACCGGCTGACATCGACCTTGACCCCCTCGTTGCGGCACTCTTAGGGTCCCCGGCAGTGGTTCACCGACAGAGACGTTGTTCAGCATATCGAACGACCTCTCTGCGGAGACAAGCACGCGGCAGGAGGAAATCACGGTGGCAGCAGCACCAGTGTGGAGCGTCGACCCCCGGACCGGAGAGCAGCGCGAACAGGTCGGCACGGAGGCCACACCCGCCGACGTCGACACGGCAGTACGCGCGGCGCACGGCGCCGTCGAGCCGCTCGCGGACCGCGCCGTGCGCGCCGCGCTGCTCCGCGCCGCCGCAGCTCAGCTGGGCGCGGCGAGCGAGGAGATCATCACCACGGCGGACGCGGAGACCGCGCTCGGGCGGCCGCGCCTCCCGGGCGAGCTGGCCCGCACCCAGGCCCAGCTCCGTGCCTTCGCGGACGAGATCGAGGACGGCACCTACCTCGGGGTCACCGTCGACCACGCCGACCCCGACGCGACTCCGCCCTGCCCCGACCTGCGCCGCTACCGGATTCCGCTCGGCGTCGTCGCGGTCTACGCCGCCTCGAACTTCCCGCTGGCCTTCTCCGTGCCCGGCGGGGACACCGCCAGCGCACTCGCGGCGGGGTGCCCCGTCGTCGTCAAGGCCCACCCGGACCACCCCGCGACGTCCGAGCTGACGGGAGCCGCACTGCGCCGGGCGGCCGCCGAAGTGGGGCTGCCCGAGGACGTCCTCAGCGTGGTGCACGGCTTCGAGGCGGGCGTCGAGCTCATCAAGCACCCGCTCGTCGCGGCGGCAGGCTTCACCGGTTCCGTCCGCGGCGGGCGTGCCCTGTTCGACGCCGCCGCCGCCCGGCCCGCGCCGATCCCGTTCCACGGTGAACTCGGCTCCCTCAACCCGGTCGTGGTCACCGCCGCCGCCGCGGCCGAGCGCGCGGAGGAGATCGGAGCGGGTCTCGCCGGTTCGATGACGATGGGCACCGGCCAGTTCTGCACCAAGCCGGGCTTCGTCCTCGCCCCGGAGGGCGAGGCGGGCGACCGGCTGCTGGACGCGCTGCGGGAGAAGGTCACCGAGGCGGCCCGAGGACCGTTGCTGGACAGCCGCATGCGCGAGTCCTTCCTGGAAGGGGTCGGCGCCCGTGCGGAGTTGGAGGGCGTCGAGGCTCCCGTGCTCGCGGGAGCGGGTGAGGACGAGCACACTGTCGGTGCCGGCTTCCTCACCGTTCCCGCCGGGAGGATCGGACAGCCGCAGTACGAACTGCTGCTGGAGGAGTGCTTCGGGCCGGTCACGGTCGTCGCACGCTACCGGGACGAGGACGAGGTCTCCGCAGTGCTCTCGCGCCTGCCCGGCAACCTCACCGCCACCCTGCAGCTCAGCGGGGGCGAAGCGGCCGGCGACGGCGGCCGGGGCGCGCGGCTGCTGGCCGCTCTGACCCCGCTGGCGGGCCGTGTCCTGGTCAACGGCTGGCCCACGGGTGTCGCGGTCGCTCCGGCCCAGCACCACGGCGGCCCCTACCCCGCGACCACTTCCACCTCGACCTCCGTCGGCGCCACCGCCATCGAACGCTGGCTGCGTCCCGTCGCGTACCAGGACGCGCCGGACCCGCTGCTGCCGCCCGAGCTGCGGGAGTCCAACCCGCTGGGGCTGCCACGCCGCGTCGACGGGCGCTGGGAGCGCTGAGAGGCGCCGTCGGCGCGTACGTAACCCGCACCCGGCCCCCGCACCCGGCCCCCACGCGCCGGGTGCGGCCGGAGCTCCGGCACGAGCTGCGGTCCTCTGCAACCTCTCAGCGGGGCGCGGGAGTTCAGGCAGTACGCCACTCGGGACGGCTCATCCCGTGCAGATTGCGGTACGCGGCCCGCTCCGGCGGCGTCCAGCCCGTCAGCAGCTCCGGGGCGAGGCGGTGGACCTCGACGCCGATCGGATGGCAGAACGCGACGGGGTCCACGTCGGAGCCGGGTCCCCACATGGGAACCGACAAGTCACCGCCCGGGCACGTCGACAGCGCGCACAGCAGGTCCTGTTCGGCGAAGAACTCCAGGTGGTCGCCGGGGCGTGCCGGGCAGTCCTTCATGAAGTACTGGTCGTCCTCGTTGAGCCCCGTGCACTGGAAGACGTTGAGGACGTCGTGCACGTCGAACTCGGTGAGACCGTAGGGGAGTACGGCCCGCACGAGGTTCGAGTGGCAGTGGAAGTCGAAGTCCTCGCCGGTCAGCATGCGGTTGACGTACGGGTCGCAGCGCGTCCCCAGCAGGTCGTGCACCCTGCCGCCCTCCGCGTCGGTTCCGTAGCCGGCGAGGGTGTCGGAGGTGATGGTCAGCAGCGGACGCAGAAACGGCAGCGTCGACCAAAGCCGGTCGTAGGTGCTCACGTGCGCCCGCTGCAACTGCCGTGTGCGCGAGGCCCAGAGCCGCTCGCGGGGGTCGTGCCTGTTCCATACGTTCAGGTCGCCCACCTGCGGGCCGTCCACGGTGACCAGGCGGCACACGTGCCCGGCGGGCACCTCCCAGGCCCGGCCGGAGCGGATCGGCACGGTGAAGCGCTCGACCAGTTCGCGTCCGTCCTCCGCGGAGGCCGCCCGCTCGTAGAAGGCGCGGTCGACGTCGAGGGGGCCGCCCTCGGTTGCCTGGTAGGCGGCTGTGGTGCTGGCCATGCGTGCGTACGCTCCCTCGCTGTCGGGGGTATCCGGGGTGCTGTGGCGTGTGCCTGCTGCCTGCGCTGGACGCGGCGCGTCGTGTGGAGGCAGCTCACTGATCACCGCAGAGAGCCGTCCGCGCAGAAAAAAGGGGGGAGGCCGTTGTGCGGCCTCCCCTCTCATCCAGCGGGCTCAGGTATGACGTCCGGCGTCACCTGACCGGGGTGAACTCCCGCGCCCCGATGAACTCGGGGCGGCGGACCGGCGCCGCGAACGGCTCCACGGCCTCGTTCTCCACGCTGTTGAAGACGATGAAGACATTGCTCCTGGGGTATGGAGTGATGTTGTCACCGCTCCCGTGCATGCAGTTGCAGTCGAACCAGACCGCCGAACCCGGCTCGCCCGTGAAGAGCTTGATGCCGTGCGCGTCGGCGAACTTGGTCAGGGACTCGTCGGAGGGAGTCCCCGCGTTCTGCATCTGCAGCGATTGCTTGTAGTTGTCCTTCGGTGTCTCGCCCGCGCAGCCGAGGAAGGTCTTGTGCGACCCCGGCATGATCATCAGGCCGCCGTTGGTGGCGTAGTTGCGGGTCAGCGCGATCGAGACCGAGACGGTCCGCATGTTGGGAATGCCGTCTTCCGCGTGCCAGGTCTCGAAGTCGGAGTGCCAGTAGAAGCCTGTGGCACCGAAGCCGGGCTTGACGTTGATCCGGGACTGGTGGACGTAGACGTCCGAACCCAGGATCTGCCGGGCCCGACCCACTACCCGCGGGTCACCCACCAGATCGGCGAAGACCTCGCTGATCTTGTGCACCTCGAACACGGTACGGATCTCGTCCGACTTGGGCTCGATGATCGAGCGCTCGTCGGCACGGACATCCGAATCCGTGGTGAGCCGGACCAGTTCCTGCCGGTACATGTCGACCTCATCGGGAGTGATGAGCTGGTCGACCGAAAGGAACCCGTCCCGCTCGTAGTCCGCCAGCACCGCGGCCTCGATGGGCCCCGGGGCACCCGGCTCGGACCACACGACGGGGTCCATGCGTGGAGTGGCCACCTCGGTGGCTCCGCGAGTCGGGTACAGGTCGGCGGTTCGCTCGGGTGCGGTGGTCATGGTGTTGCCTTCCTCTCCTCTCGTACGGCCCTGTGGGTTGGCGAGCGGCCTGAAGGAGGCCGAACCGGCCTGTGGCGGCCGGACGTTGGAAGCTCAGTCCTCGGCGGGTTCCGTGAGAAGCGGGTAGACACCGTTCTCGTCGTGATCCTCCCGGCCCGTCACGGGCGGGTTGAAGACACAGACGCACCGGAAGTCGGTCTTGGGGCGCATGGTGTGCTTCTCGTGCCCGTCGAGCAGGTACATGGTGCCGGGGGTGATCAGATGCTTCTCACCCGTCTCGTCATTGGTGAGTTCCGCCTCGCCCTCGACGCAGAGTACGGCTTCGATGTGGTTTGCGTACCACATCGACGTCTCCGTACCCGCGTACAGCGTGGTCTCGTGCAGGGAGAAGCCGGCTCGCTCCTTGGCCAGCACGATCCGCTTGCTCTCCCAGGTGCCGGATGCGGACTTGATGTGTCGGTCGGTGCCTTCGATGTCCTTGAACGAACGAACGATCACGTTCTGTCTTACCTTTCTCTCTCATTACGGGGTCGGCCCGCCCCGGACGCAACCGGGGCGGGCCGTGAACGGGACGTCAAGCAGTTTCGCGGACTGCGCGTGCCAGCACACGCAGACCTTCGTCGAGCTCCTCGGGGGTGATCGTCAGGGACGGGAGGAGCTTGACGACCTCGCTCTGCGGACCCGAGGTCTCGACGAGCAGACCCAGGTCGAAGCAGCGCTTGGCCACGGCGCCCGCGCGGTCCTTGTCGTGGAACTCCAGGCCCCACACGAGTCCGCGGCCGCGGAAGTCTGCGACGTCCTCGGTGTGTTCCTCCGAGATCGCGCGCAGCACTGCCTCGACCTGCTCGCCGCGAGAGAGAGTCTGCTTCTCCATCTGGCTGTCGGTCCAGTAGGTCTCCACCGCGGCAGTGGCTGTCACGAACGCCGGGTTGTTGCCGCGGAAGGTTCCGTTGTGCTCGCCCGGCTCCCAGATGTCCAGTTCGGGCTTGAACAGGGTGAGCGCGAGCGGAAGGCCGTAGCCGCCGATCGACTTGGACAGGGTGATGATGTCCGGCTTGATGCCCGCCTCCTCGAAGGAGAAGAAGGCGCCGGTACGGCCGCAGCCCATCTGGATGTCGTCGACGATGAGCAGCATGTCGTGCCGCTCGCACAGGTCGGACAGGTCGCGCAGCCACTCGGCACGCGCGACGTTGATGCCGCCTTCGCCCTGCACGGTCTCGACGATGACCGCCGCGGGCTTGTTCAGGCCGGAGCCCTGGTCCTCCAGGAGGCGCTCGAACCAGACGAAGTCCTCGGTCGTACCGCCGAGATAGTCGTCGAACGGCATCGGGGTGCCGTGCACGAGCGGGATGCCCGCTCCCGCGCGCTTGAAGGCGTTGCCGGTGACGGCGAGCGAGCCGAGCGACATGCCGTGGAAGGCGTTGGTGAAGGAGACGATCGACTCGCGGCCCTTGACCTTGCGGGCGAGCTTCAGCGCCGCCTCCACGGCGTTGGTGCCGGTCGGGCCGGGGAACATGACCTTGTGGTTCATCTCGCGCGGCTTGAGGATCTTCTCGTGGAAGGTCTCCAGGAAGGCCCGCTTGGCAGCCGTGCTCATGTCCAGCCCGTGCACGACGCCGTCCCGCTCCAGGTAATCGAGCAGCGCCCGTTTGAGGACGGGGTTGTTATGGCCGTAGTTGAGCGTCCCCGCTCCGGCGAAGAAGTCGAGGTAGGTATGACCGTCCTCGTCGTACATGTGCGAGCCCTGGGCCCGGTCGAAGATCGTGGGCCAGCTGCGGCAGTAGCTGCGGACTTCCGACTCGACGGTCTCGAAGACGCTGAGGTCCGGCTGGGTGATGGTCACAGCATGCTCCTGGGAGTGAGTTGAGTGCTGAGATGTGCTTCTTGCGGATGTGCCTTGCAGATGTGCGGGGACTTGCAGAGTTGTTCGAAGTCGGGGACGCGAAGCGGTACCCGGCGTGCGGACGCTCAGCGCGTGGTGAGCGGCGCGAGGCCGGTCAGGGACGTGACCGGCCCGATCCGGTACAGCACTTCGGGTTCGTGACCGCTCTCGGGGAAGACGCCGGCGTCGAAGAGCACCTCCTTCTCCATCCGGGCGCCGTGGCGCTCTGCGAATGAGGTGAAGAGGCGGTTCGAGGGCGTGTTGTCCGGGGTGACGGTGGTCTCGATCCCGTCGATCCCCGCTTCCCGTGCGACACGGGCGGCCAGCCCGTCGAGCATGGCCGCTGCCAGCCCGCGGCCGCGTGCCGCCTCGTCGACGGCGACCTGCCAGATGAGGAGCGTCAGGGGGCGCGGGGGGCGCACGTAGCCGGTGATGAAGCCGACCGGTTCGCCGTCCGCGTTCCGTGCCACCACGGAGGTCCCTGCGAAGTCGCGGCACCACAGGAGATAGCTGTAGGAGGAGTTGAGGTCGAGCGTCCGTGAGTCGCGGGCGATGCGCCACAGCGCCGCCCCGTCCTCCGGTCGTGGAGCGTCGAGTGTCAGCCCCTCCGGCATTTCCAGGAAATTCCTGTGGGCACGTGCATGGTCTGCTTGTGCGGCGGTCATGGGTATTAAATTTACCCAGCAGATGCCAAAAACGCACGGCGGGCCAGGGTTACACAAGAAGGGGGTCGTGTGTTATCGCGCGCAGGCGCGCAGGTGAGCTGAGCAGCACGTTCTGCCCCGACTTAAGAGGATATTCCCGGAGGATACGGGCGCCTTGTGGAGTCTGTCACATCCCCGAAACGACCTTGGGAAGGTCACTAATTACACCATGGTAACCATAGAAAATCCGAGTGTTTAAGCGACCGGAAAGCGGGAACAAGAATACGGGCGGCTACGCTCCAATAAAACCCGGGAAATGCATTTTCCTCCGTCGAGTTCAATGTCGCATCTCTTGGCCCGCGAGTGCAATGGGATCAACACGTTCCGCACCGGGGCGGAGTTGCGGGAATGCCGGGCAGGTGTGAAGGCGGGCGGGCGGCTCGTAGGCTGCGGGCCATGAGTGACCGCGGGATTCTCCACATCAAGGGGCGCGTGCTGGCCGGGCCCGAGGACATACGGGACGAACTGTGGGTGGTGGACGGGCGCATCACCTACGAGCGCCCTCCGCGCGCAGTGCCCGACTCAGAGCCCGGTTCCGGCGTCATCGAGGGCTGGGTCCTGCCCGGCCTCGTCGACGCCCACTGCCACGTCGGTCTCGGCTCCGCCGGTCCTGTCGACGAGTCGACCACGGAGAAGCAGGCGGTGACGGAGCGGGAGGCCGGGGCGCTGCTGCTGCGCGACGCGGGCTCCCCCTCCGACACCCGCTGGATCGACGACCGTGCGGATCTGCCCCGGATCATCCGCGCGGGCAGGCACATCGCGCGCACGAAGCGCTACATCCGCAACTACGCGCACGAGATCGAGCCGGGGGACCTCGCGGCCTACGTCCGCCGCGAGGCGCGCCGCGGCGACGGCTGGGTGAAGCTCGTCGGGGACTGGATCGACCGGGAGGAGGGCGACCTCTCCCCGTGCTGGCCGCGCTGGGCGGTCGAGGAGGCCATCGCCGCGGCGCACGAGGAAGGCGCCCGGGTCACGGCGCACTGCTTCGCCGAGAGCTCGCTGCGCGACCTGGTCGAAGCCGGTGTCGACTGCATCGAGCACGCCACCGGGCTCACCGAGGAGACCATCCCGCTCTTCGCGGAGCGCGGCGTCGCGATCGTTCCCACTCTCGTGAACACCGCCACGTTCCCGCAGCTCGCCGCGGGCGGCATGAAGTATCCGCGCTGGGCCGCGCACATGCGGCGGCTCCACGAACGCCGCTACGAGACGGTGCGTTCCGCCCACGAGGCGGGAATCCCCGTCTTCACGGGCACCGACGCCGGCGGGTCCCTGCCGCACGGCCTCGTCCCGGCGGAGGTCGGCGAGCTGGTGAAGGCGGGCATCCCCGCGGCGGACGCTCTGTCGGCGGCCGTCTGGGGGGCCCGGCGCTGGCTCGGCCGCCCCGGGCTGGAGGAAGGAGCGCCCGCCGACCTCGTCGTCTACACGGATGACCCGCGCGCAGACGTACGGGTGCTGGGGTCCCCGCAGAGGGTCGTGCTGCGGGGAGAGGTGGTGCGGTAGCAGTGCCGGACGCCGAAGCCCCCATGGACGGGGAGGGCGGGGACACCCCGGAGAACCCCGCGGAGGCCCTGGACCCGGAGCAGGCGGAGGCGCCCGAGATCGTCTCGTGGAGCGCGATGGACCTCTCCCGCGCCATAGCGCGACGCGAGGTGACGTGCACCGAGGTCATGCAGGCGTACCTGACGCACATCGACAGGGTCAATCCGCACGTCGGCGCGATCGTCGGAGCGCAGGCACCGGAACTCTCCCTGGAGCAGGCACGCGAGCAGGACCGCCGGCTGGAGCGCGGCCGGCACCTGGGCTGGATGCACGGTTTCCCGTACGCGGTGAAGGACCTCGCGGAGGCGCGTGGCCTGCCGTGGACTGAGGGTTCGCCGCTGCACAGGGACCGCGTCGCAGGGCAGGACGCCTTGTTCGTCAGGCGTCTGAAGGACGCCGGGGCCGTCGTGATCGGCAAGACCAACACCCCCGAATTCGGGCTGGGTTCGCAGACGTACAACGAGGTGTGGGGGACGACGGGCAACGCCTACGACCCCGCGCTCACAGCCGGCGGCAGCAGCGGGGGAGCGGCGTGTGCCCTCGCTCTGCGGATGCTGCCGGTCGCCGACGGCAGCGACTACATGGGTTCCCTGCGCAATCCCGCCGCGTTCAACAACGTGCTCGGCATGCGCCCGAGTTGGGGGCGCGTTCCCGCTCCCGGATTCACCGGGCAGCTGGGCGTGACGGGCCCCATGGCCCGTACGGTGACGGACCTCGCGTGGCTGCTGTCGGTGATGGCGGGGCCGCACGAAGGGTCGCCGTCGGCCGTTTCCGAGGCCGGGGAACGCTTCCGTGAGCGCCTCGACCGCGACTTCCGGGGCACCCGCATCGCCTGGGTCGGGGACTGGAACGGCCACCTGGCCACGGAACCGGGAGTGCTGGACGTGTGCCGCTCCTCGTTCACCGCCTTCGAGGCGCTCGGGTGCGAAGTGGCCGAGGCGGTGCCGGACTTCCCGGCCGAGGAGATCTGGCGGACGTTCCTCACCTGGCGCTGGTGGGCGGCCCTGGAGCGGTACGGCCTCTACGCCGACCCCGGCACGCGGGCGCGGATGAAGCCGGAAGCGGTATGGGAGACCGAGCGCGGCCTGTCGCTGAGCGCCCTCGACGTCACGGTGGCGGCCGAGTCGCGCGACCGCTGGTACGCGGCGCTGACCGAGTTCTTCCGGGACTACGACTACGTACTCGCCCCGGCGGCACAGGTGTTCCCCTTCGCGAAGGAGACGCACTGGCCCGAGCGGGTCGGCGGACGCAGGATGGACACGTACCACCGCTGGATGGAGACGGTGGTGCCCTGGTCGCTGGCCGGTGTGCCGGCAGTCGGGATGCCGGCGGGCTTCAGCGACCGGGGGCTGCCGATGGGGCTGCAGCTCGTGGGCAGGCCCCGTGCCGACTTCGAGCTGCTTCAACTGGCGTACGCGTACGAGCAGTCGACGGGCTGGGTGGAGCGCAGGAAGCCCGCACTGGCCGGCGTCGGCTGAGCTTCCCGTTCCGTTCCGCCCCGAACCGCACCCGTCCTGTCGCGCCCTGGTTTCGTTCCGGATCGTCCCTGCTCCGGACCGTCCTGTTCCGGACCGTCCGATTCGGACCGCCCCGGGCCGGCGGGTGTCCGTGGCTACTCGTGCGGTTCGGCCTTCTCGTCCGGGTTCCACTCCAGGAGCCGCACCTTGGCGACAGTCCTCACGTGGTCGCGCATCGCGGCGGCGGCGGCTGCGGGGTCGCCTGCCCGGACGGCCTCGAGGATGCGCACATGCTGGTCGAGCGAGCGGGTGGGGCGCCCGGGCTGGCGCAGTGACTCGGTGCGGCTCTCGGCGACCGACTCGGAGATCGAGCGCATGAACTCCGCGAGGAGGGAGCTGTGCCCGGCCGCGGTGACAGCAGCGTGGAACTGCCGGTCGCCCTCGACGCCGTGTCCTCCGGCGGCGATGTCCGCCTCCATGTCGCTGAGGGCGGTACGCATCGCCTTCAGGTCCTCTTCCGTGCGGCGCTCGGCCGCGAGTTCGGCGAGTTTGGTCTCCAGCGCCTCCCGGGCCTCCAGGACGTCGGGGAGCCGCCGCCGGCGTTCCACCAGCCGTTCGACGGGTTCCGCGTCGAGAGTGCCGCCGACCATGTACGTCCCGCCGCCGTGCCGGGTCTCGACGAGGCCCTGCACCTCCAGGACGACCACGGCCTGCTTCACGGAGGCCCGGCTGACGCCCAGGCGCTGGGCCAGCTCGCGTTCCGGCGGCAGTCTGTCGCCAGCGCCGAGCCGCTGTTCGAGGGCGTACGCCCTGAGGCGGTCCAGGACCTGCTCGTAGAGGCGAGGACGCGCCATCGGTCGCAGTGAGTCGTCGGTCATGCGGGCCCCCTCGGTCTGCTGCCCCGTGGCCGGAGCCTAGCAGCGTGGATCAAAGGCTCAATGGTCGAGTGGACGAACCAATTCTGTCGCAGTCATTGACATCGGTGACGGCGCGGCTCAACGTGGTTCAGCCACTTGACCAGTCGGCCAATTGGCCAATTTTCGGCTGCCTCCCGGTCCTCCCACGAGGGCTCCGGCACCCGCGCTCGCCCAGCAACGGCCGGATTTCGGCCCTCACCCACCACAGCGAACTTCCCCCGAGACGATCCGCTCGCGGGCCCGACGACGGGAGCCCCATGTCCGCCGAACTCATATCGATCCTGGTGCTGGCGGTGATCTTCGTCATCGCCACTACGCGCTCGGTCAACATGGGCGCTCTCGCCTTCGCCGCCGCCTTCGGTGTCGGCACCCTGGCCGCCGGCTTCGACGCCGAGCAGGTCTTCGCCGGCTTCCCCGGCGACCTGTTCGTGGTGCTGGTGGGCGTCACGTACTTCTTCGCGATCGCACGGGCCAACGGCACGACCGACTGGCTCGTGCACGCCGGAATCAGGATGGTGCGCGGCCGGGTGGTGCTCATCCCGTGGGTGATGTTCGCCGTCACGGGCGTGCTGACCGCCATCGGCGCCGTCAGCCCCGCAGCTGTCGCCATCATCGCGCCGCTCGCCATGGGGTTCGCGGCGAAGTACCGCATCCACCCGCTGCTCATGGGTGCGCTGGTGGTGCACGGCGCGCAGGCGGGTGGCTTCTCCCCGATCAGCATCTACGGCTCGACGGTGAACAGCATCGTCGCCAGGGAAGGTCTGCCGGGCAGTGAACTCGCCCTGTTCGGCGCCAGCCTCGTCGTCAACCTCGTCATCGCGGCGGTCATCTTCGTCGCCTGCGGAGGCATGCGCCTTCGCGGTTCGGAGGCATCCCTCGCGGGGGACACCGCAGAGGCGGCGGGTGCAGGCGGTGGCGCGGGCGCCCCCGAGAAGCCGGTAACCGGTGGGGGAGACGGAACGGCCACGGGCCCTGCCGGAAGCGCGCGCCCCGTCGCGACCGTGCAGCCGGCCGGCGCCACCGGGGAGAAGCCCGGCGGAACGGCCGGGCCGACCCCGGCCCGGCTGGCCACCCTCTCCGGGCTCGTCCTGCTGGTCGTCGCCGTCCTCGTCTTCGACCTCGACGCGGGCCTGACCGCCATCGCCCTCGCCGTCCTCCTCGCCGTGATCTGGCCCCAGGACAGCAAGGAGGCGGTGAACGGCATCACTTGGCCCACTGTGCTCCTGGTCTGCGGCATGCTCACGTACGTCAACGTCCTGGACGAGATGGGCACCATCGAATGGGCCGGAGAGGGCGTCGCCGCCATCGGCGTGCCGCTGATCGCGGCACTGCTCTTCTGCTACATCGGCGGTTTCGTCTCCGCGTTCGCCTCGTCCGTCGGCATCATCGGTGCGCTCATCCCTCTCGTGGTGCCCTTCCTGGAGAAGGGCGAGATCGGCGTCGTGGGGATGGTCGCCGCTCTGTCCGTGTCCGCGACCGTCGTCGACGTCAGTCCGTTCTCGACCAACGGCGCCCTGGTCCTGGCCAGTGCCGAGGAGGTCGACAGGGACCGCTTCTTCCGTCAGCTCATGATCTACGGCGGCGTCGTCACGGCAGCGGTCCCCGCCCTCGTCTGGCTGGCGATCGTCGTCCCCGGCTTCGGGTGACCCCCGGACTCCCCGGGTAACCGCACTCCGGGGCCGGCCCGCGAAAGCCCGGCCCGCGAAGGCCCCGGCCCGAGAGCCCCCGGCCCACCGGCCGGCCCGTCTCCCGGACCGACCCGCGAACCCGACCGACCACCCGCTGCCGCACCAGCGAGACTGCGAGGAAATGCCACCGTGTCCACCCTCTTCCCGGCGCTGAGCACCCCGCCCGCAAAGACCGCCCTGGACTTCGGCGACCACTCCCTCACGTACGCCGGACTCGCCGCAGCGGCAGGCACATTGGCCCAGGAACTCACCCCTGGGGAGCGCGTCGCGGTCTGGGCGACCCCCACCCTCCACACCAGCGTCGCGGTGGTAGCCGCCCTCCTCGCCGGCGCGCCGGCCGTACCGGTGAATCCGAAGGTGGGAGAGCGCGAACTGGCGCACATCGTCGGCGACAGCAAACCCGCCCTCGTGCTCGCCGAGCCGGAGACTGCTCTCCCCTCGGTGCTGGACGCGCTCCCCCGGACGGACGTCACCGCGGCGCCGCCGGCCGCTCCTGCGCCGCCGCTTCCCGCCGAACCCGGCGAGGAGACCCCCGCGTTGATCGTCTACACCTCGGGCACCACGGGCCCGCCGAAGGGCGCCGTCCTCCCACGCCGTGCGCTGGCCTGCACCCTCGACGCACTCGAGGACGCCTGGGCGTGGACGGAGCACGACGTGCTCGTGCACGCTCTCCCGCTCTTCCACGTGCACGGCCTCATCCTCGGCGTCCTCGGGCCGCTGCGCCGTGCCGGGACGCTGCGCCACCTGGGCCGTTTCTCGACCGACGGCATCAGGGACGCGCTGAGCGGTGAGGGCACCATGCTTTTCGGGGTACCGACGATGTATCACCGCATCGCCGAGGAGGTCGGTGACGATGAGCGACTCGCCCGGGCCCTCGCCGGCGCCCGCCTGCTGGTGTCCGGCTCCGCCCCCCTGCCCGTCCACGACCACCGGCGGATCGCCGCGGCGACGGGTCAGCAGATCGTGGAGCGGTACGGCATGACGGAGACCCTGATGAACACCAGCGTCCGCTCGGACGGGGAGCGCCGTCCCGGCACGGTGGGCGTTCCGCTGGCCGGCGTCGAGGTGCGGCTCGTGGACGAGGACGGGCGGAGCGTCGGCGAATGCGACGGTGAGACCGTCGGCGAGATCCAGGTCCGGGGCCGCAACCTGTTCACCGAGTACCTCAACCGCCCCGACGCCACCGCGGAGGCCTTCGACGGAGGCTGGTTCCGGACGGGCGACATGGCGACCCGGGACCCCGACGGCTACGTGCGGATCGTCGGCCGCAAGGCCACCGACATCATCAAGAGCGGCGGCTACAAGATCGGTGCGGGCGAGATCGAGAACGTCCTGCTGGAACACCCCGACGTCCGGGAGGCCGCCGTCACCGGTGAGCCCGACGACGACCTCGGGGAACGCATCGTGGCCTGGATCGTTCCCGGCTCCAGGCAGCCCGGTGAGCAGGAGCTCGCCGAGCATGTCGCCTCCCAGCTGACGCCCTACAAGCGGCCCCGCGTGGTGCGGTTCCGCGACGCGCTGCCCCGCAACGACATGGGCAAGCTGATGAAGCGGGCGCTCCATGAGTGACGGCGCCCGCCCCCGCAAGGGCCTGTCGGCGCGCGGCGTGATCCGCGCCGTCTCCAGCGGCTTCACCGAACTCCCCGGCACCGCGGCGGAGCCGGGCCCGGGCGGCCACCACGCGACCGACGGGCCGCTCGCCTGGAACGGCTACGGCGCGGCCCGCGAACGCGCCGCGGAACGCACCGGCGAGAGCGAGTCGGTGGTGTGCGGAACGGCCGTGGTCGGGGACGTCGAAGCGGTGCTGATCTCCTTCGAGTTCGGCTTCCTCGGCGGCTCGCTGGGAGCCCGCACGGGCGACCGCGTCGCCGCGGCCTACGCGCAGGCCCGCGCACGCAAGATGCCCGTGGTCTCCCTCATCGCCACCGGCGGCAGCCGTATGCAGGAGGGGATGGTTGCTCTGTCCCAACTGCAGCGTGTCGCGCAGGAGTCGATGCTCGCGCGGCGTGCGGGGGTGCCGCAGCTCGCCGTGCTGCGGGACCCCGCCACCGGCGGCGGCTGGGCCACGCTCGGTGCCGGCGCGGACGTGGTGCTCGCGCTCCCCGGCGCACAGGTCGCCTTCGCGGGTTCCCGGGTACGTCCGCAGGGCGTCGACCCGCGGCCCTACTCGGCGGAGGGGCAGTGGGAAGCGGGACACGTCGACCAGATCGTGGGGGAGGAGGAGCTGCGGGGGACACTCGCGCGGTGGCTCACGCTGCTGACCGGCGGCTCCGGCGCCGCTCCGCCTCCTCCCGAGGCCCTGCCCGGGGGAAGCCCCGCTTCCGTCCCGGCCGACGGGCAGGAGGCCGTGGCGCGCGCCCGTGACGCTCGACGGCCGCCCGCCACGGCCTATCTGGACGACTACTTCGAGACGCGCGAGGACGTACGCGGCGACCGCTGCGGCGGCGTCGACGAGGGAATGCTCTGCGGCTTCGGACGGCGCGAGGGACGTACGGTCGCCTACGCCGCGCAGTGCGGAACGGCTACCCGCCCCGCCGGCTTCCGTACCGCGGCGCGGCTGATCCGCACCGCGGACCGGCTGGGCATCCCCGTGCTCACGCTCATCGACACCCCGGGTGCGGCCAACGACGCGGAGGCGGAGCACGCGGGTGCGGGACCGGCCATCGCCGACGCCTTCGCGGCCGTCGCCGAAGCGGCCGTGCCCGTCACGTCGCTGCTCATCGGGGAGGGCGGATCGGGGGGCGCGCTCGCCCTCGCGGCGCCGGGGAGGCTGTGGGTCACTCCCGACAGCTACTTCTCCGTCATCGCTCCCGAACTGGCCGCGGCGATCCTCAAGCGGACTCCGGACGAAGTGCCGCGTACCGCCGACGAGTTGTGGCTCCGTCCCCAGGACGTGGTGCGGCTCGGCATCGCGCGGGGCGTGGTGGGGGCGCGGGCGCGGCAGGGGTCGGAGCCGCGAAGCAGCGCCGCGTGACCGGTGGTCGTACCGGCGCGGGGCTGCGGGGCCACGCCGGGCGTCGTACGGGCCCTCAGGGATGGCCGAGCACGTCGGCGAGGGCCGCCGCCAGCCGGTCCGTGCACTCCCCGTCCCGTACGGCGATCCGAAGCCACTGCGGCCCCAGACCGGGGAAGGTGTCGCCCCGGCGGAGGGCGAAGCCCCGCGTGCGCAACTCCTCCCGCAGGGCGGCCGCCCGCGGGTGACGCACGAGGACGAACGGTGCGCGCGGACGTCCCGCCACGAGCAGCCCTGCCGGAGCGAACTCGCGCAGCCGGTCCAGCAGACGGGCTCTGTCCGCCTCGATCTGCCGCGCTGCCGCCTCCGCTTCGGCCAGCGCCGCGGGCTCGCAGCACGCTTCGGCCGCCGTCAGAGCGGGAGTCGAGACGGGCCACAGCGGCTGGTGCCGTGCGAGGTCGGCGATCGTCCCGGCGTCGGAGAGCACGTAGCCGATGCGCAGCCCCGCCAGCCCCCAGGTCTTGGTGAGGCTGCGCAGCACGACGAGCCGTCCGGGCAGCGGCCGCGTCGGCAGGACCTGCTGCCCGGGCTGTGCGTACGGGTCCGCGTCCTCTTCCCGCGGGTCCTCTTCCCGCGGTTCGTCCTCCCGCGGAGCCTCGTCCCGTGCTTCCTCGTCCCGTGACGCCTCTTCCGGCGACGCCGGGTGAGCCGGTGCGCCTCGCCCCGCCAACATCGGTGCCAGGGACTCGGCTTCGCCCGGTACCGCGTCGATGAAAGCCTCGTCCACCACGAGAGTCCGTCCCGGCCGGGCGAGCCGGGAGAGCACGCGGGCCGGGTGGAGCACGGACGTCGGGTTGGTGGGGTTGCCGACGACGACCAGGTCGGCGCTCTCCGGCACCGCCGAGGGATCCAGGCGGAAACCGTCCGAGGTGCCCAGCAGGACTCGGCGCACGTTCCGCCCGGCGTCCGCCAGCGCCGCCTCCGGCTCGGTGAACTGGGGGTGGACCACGACGGGCCGGGCGCTGTGCAGAGCGCGGGCCAGCAGCACGAACGCTTCGGCGGCCCCCGCGGTGAGCAGAACCTGATCCTCGGCCACGCCGTGCCGGGCGGCGACCGCCCGGCGGGCGTCCCGCTGGTCCGGGTAGGCGGCCAGCGAGTCGAGTGACGCGGCGAGACGGGACTTGAGCCAGGGAGGTGGCGTGCCCGCGCGCACGTTGACCGCGAGATCGGTCAACCCCGGCCCGGCGTCGCGCAGTTCGGCGTCGCCATGGTGCCGCAGACCGGAGACGTCCGGCTTCCGGCACCGGGCGGTCGCCGCCGCTGTCGACGGCGGCTCAGCGTGCATGGCTGCCGGGACGAGTTGCCCCGTCCTCCGTGCCGTGCGGTTCCTGCGGCCGCCCCGGCATCCGCCGAACGGTCTCCCGGTAGCGTTCCAGCACGACCTCCGCCAGCGCGGCGTCCGCGCCGACGACCCCGGCGACGACCACCTCGACCTGCGGGTTGGCCAGGCCCCATCCCTCCGACTGCTGCCGGACCCGTTCGGACAGGTCCCCGGCGAACAGGAAGCAGGGCTGCACGACCACCTTCCGTGCTCCCAGCTTCCGGCACCGGTCCAGGGCGGAGGCCACATCGGGGGCGGCGGAGGTGACGAACGCCGGCTCCACGCCCTCGTAGCCACGCCCCTCCCACAGCAGCCGGGCCGCTCTGTGCACCTCGGCGTTGGCGTGGGCGTCGGTGGAACCAGGGCTCACGAGCAGCACGGTGATGCGGGCACGGTCGTCCGGTGTGCGCGCGGCCGGGATGCCGTTCCCGTCCTCACTGCCGTTCCCGTCGTCCCTGCTGTTCCCGGAGCCCCCGCCGCTCGCGGCCCCGCGGCTCAGCGCTTCCTCGATCCGCCGCTCCAGCAGCGCGAGCATCGCCGGCTGCGGGCCCAGCGCGGCGCCACCGGTGCAGGAGAGGCCCTCGTGTTCCTCCTCCGCACGACTCAGGGCGGCCGGCACGTCGCGTTCGGCGAACTCGTCGGACACCAGCGTCAGCGGCACAGCGGCGATACGTGTGGCGCCCTCGGCCGCCAGTGCCGCGGCGGCGTCGGACACGGAGGGCCCCGAGGGTTCCCGCAGAGCTCCGGCCACCGTCAAGTCCGCGTGATCGCCTGCGAGTTCGTCGACGAAAGAGCGGAAGGCCTCCGCGGCTCCCCGGTCGCGGGAGACGTCACAGACGAGGAGGAGTGCCGGCGGGGATGTCATTCCGCCTCCTTGCCGCCGGGCCGTCCGCGGCCACGCCCGTCCCCGCCTGCCCACGTGCCGGTGGCTCCGCCCGCCGGCACGGCGAGCGGGGCTCCGACGGCGCTCGGCATGGCCGCGGTGGCCACTGCGGCGGTGGCCATCGCGGCCCGGCCCGGCCCCGCGGACGACGTCTTGCGTACGAGCAGACGCCCCCCTTCGCCGGAGGCGAGGAGCGCCGCCGCCTCCGCCACGGAAGGCGTCGCCACCGCCGTACGCGTCAGCTCCGAGGGCGTCGGCACGTCGACCGCGCAGAGCGCGCCGGACGGATAGGTGCGCAGCGGTACTCCCAGCCGGTCGGCGGCGGCCAGCAGCCCGGGTTCGCCGGCCTTGGCGTCCACCGTGGCCAACTCCCTGACGCACGCGGCCGGGAGGCCGCCCTCGTCGAGGACGCGCCTGACGAGTCCGAGCACCTCGTCGCCGGCGACTCCCCGGCTTGCGCCGACGCCCACCGTCAACATCCGCTGCGCCGACGCGAGTTCGCGATCCGTTTCGGCCGGATCGCTGCCCTGCTCGGGGCCTTCGGCGGTGTCGGCTCCTGTGACGGGATTCTTCATGCGGCACACCTCTCGACGAACCGGCGGGCCGTCCAGGGGGCGGCGGCCCAGTGCACATGCAGGTACGAGGCGTGGACATCGCCCCGTACGCCGCCGAGGAAGCCTTCCGTACGACGCTCGGGCCGCACCAGCCCCCAGGCCGGTTCGGCTCCCGCGCCGGGGGTCACGGCGGTCCGGTGGAACTCGTGGCCACGGACCCGGGTCCCCGCCGCCGCGACCGAACTGTCTCCCACGGCGACGGCTTCGCGGTAGCCGAGGGTGAGCCGGTCCGTCATCCGCGCGGTCGCGTCGAACACGCCGCACATCTCGTTCCCGTCCAACTCCCGGGTCAGGTAGAGCAGTCCGGCGCACTCCGCCGCGACGGCGCCGCCCTCGGCGGCGAGCCGTGCGACCTCGCCGCGCAGCGCCTTGTTCGCCGACAGCTCCGGCCCGTAGACCTCGGGGAATCCGCCACCGATGACGATCCCCCGTGTGCCTTCGGGCAGTTCCTCGTCCCGCAGCGGGTCGAAGTGGACGACGTCCGCCCCCGCTGCGCGCAGCAACTCCCCGTGTTCCGCGTAGGAGAAGGTGAACGCGGGGCCTCCCGCGACCGCCACGACCGGGCGGCGGTGCCGGCCGCCTGCTCGCACCTCGCGTGGGCCGGTGTGCTCGACGGGCGTGTCCGCGTCGGCGGCCGGTCCCGAGGTCAGCTCCGCTGCGGCGTCCCACGGGGTCACGGGGAGCGGCGGAGCCGTTCGCGCCAGCGCCAGCAGCGCTTCGAGGTCGCATCCCCGCCGTACCTGCGCGGCGGCCCCTCGTACGGCTTCGACCGCCTCAGCCGTACGCTCGGCCACCGGCACCAGGCCCAGGTGACGCGCGGGCGTACCCAGCGCGGGAACGCGCCGGAGCACGCCGAGCACGGGCACGCCCGAGGCCTCCATCGCCTCGCGGAGCAGCTCCTCGTGCCGGTCCGAGGCGACTTTGTTGAGCAGTACGCCGGCGACCCGTACCTCCGGGTCCCAGGACGCGAAGCCGTGCACGAGCGCGGCGACCGAGCGGGACTGCGAGGAGGCGTCCACCACGAGTACGACGGGAGCCCGCAGCAGCTTCGCGACGTGTGCGGTCGACGCCAGTTCCCCGGCTCCGGCCGCACCGTCGAAGAGGCCCATCACCCCTTCCACGACGGCCAGTCCGGCTCCTGCCGCGCCGTGCGCGAAGAGCGGCGCGATCCGCTCCGGACCGCACAGATAGGCGTCGAGGTTGCGGCCCTGCCGTCCGGTCGCGAGCGCGTGGTAGCCGGGGTCGATGTAGTCCGGCCCGACCTTGTGCGGGGACACGGACACGCCCGCGTCTGCGAACGCGGCCATGAGGCCGGTGGCGACGGTCGTCTTGCCGCTGCCGGACGAGGGGGCCGCGAGGACGAGACGCGGAATGCTCACGCTGCCCATGTCCGCGCCGTTCCCGTCGCGGGCGGCGCGCCCGGCCGACGTGCATCGGGGGACACTTGCGGCATGCGTGCGCCGACTGCCGTACGCCCACGACCGGTTGGGCGGTACGCCCCCGGCACCCCGGAGGCCGCGGACACCCCGCCCACGGCGCGTGCCGTGCCGCCGCTCACCACTCGATGCCCCGCTGGCCCTTCTGGCCCGCGTCCATGGGGTGCTTGATCTTGGCCATCTCGGTGACCAGGTCCGCCGCGTCGAGAAGCTCCCGCGGAGCGTTGCGCCCGGTGATGACCACGTGCTGGGTGCCGGGCCTGTCCCGCAGTACGCCGGTCACCTCGCCGGTGTCGATCCATCCCCAGTGCAGGGGGTACGCGAACTCGTCGAGGACGTACAGCCGGTACGTCTCCGCGGCCAGGTCGCGCTTGACCTGCTCCCAGCCCTCGCGGGCGGCCTCCTGGCTGTCCATCTCGCCGTCCCGCTGGATCCAGGACCAGCCCGCGCCCATCTTGTGCCAGGTCACCGGGCCGCCTTCACCGCTCTCGCCCAGCACCCGGAGGGCCCGCTCCTCCCCGACCTTCCACTTGGCCGACTTCACGAACTGGAAGACCCCGATCGGCCAGCCCTGATTCCAGGCCCGCAGCGCGAGACCGAACGCGGCGGTCGACTTGCCCTTGCCGGTTCCGGTGTGCACGGCCACCAGGGCGCGGTTGCGGCGCTGCCGGGTGGTCAGGCCGTCCTCGGGTACGGTGCTCGGCTGTCCCTTCGGCATTACGCGGTCCTCCCTGGCCGGGCGTGTGTCCCCGCCCGTGTCCCTGTTCGTGTCCGGGCCGGGTCCCCGGCCTGCCTCTGGTCGTGAGTCCGGTTCCCGGCCCGGTCCCGTGGCGTCCGCTGCTGCTGCGGGGGTGCGGCCTCCGTCCGGGCACGGGGCCGGGAGCCGGTGGCGTGCCGTACGAGATCGGTGACGGCGTCCGCCCGCAGTTCGTCGAGCGTCACCGCGGCTCCCCCGAGGTCGCGGGCGAGTTCACCGGCCAGCCCGAGCCGTACGGGCCCGGCCTCGCAGTCGAGCACCACCGACGCCGTGCCGTCCGCCTCCAGCAGACGTGCGGCCCGTTGCGCCTGCAGGGCCGGCCGGGTGCCGCCGGTGGCCCGCCCGTCGGTGACGACGATCAGCAGCGGACGGCGCGCCGCGTCGCGCATGCGTTCCACCCTCAGCACGTCGCGGGCCTTGAGGAGCCCGGCGGCCAGCGGGGTGCGTCCGCCGGTGGGCAGCGACTCCAGACGGGCCGCGGCGGCCTCCACCGACGAGGTCGGCGGCAGGGCGACCTCCGCGCCGGAGCGCCGGAAGGTGACCATGCCCACCTTGTCGCGCCGCTGATACGCGTCCAGCAGCAGTGACAGCACGGCTCCCTTGACCGCGCTCATCCGTCTGCGGGCGGCCATCGAGCCCGAGGCGTCCACGACGAACAGGACGAGATTGCCCTCGCGCCCCTCGCGCACGGCCTCCCGCAGATCGTCGCGCCGCAGGACCAGCCCGCGTCCGCTCCGTCCGCGGGCGTGCTGGTGCGGCGCCGCGGCCTGCACGGTGGCCGCCACATGCAGCCGGCCGAGCGTGCCCCGGGGCCTCCGGGCACCCGTGGTGCGGCCGTGCGCGGTGCGCGCGCGGGAGCGGCGGCCTGCGGCGCCCTCGCCCAGGCCGGGCACGGAGAGCGTCCGGGCCCGGAACGGCTCGGCCGCCCGGGCCGGGGGCTTCTCACCGGGCCGGGCGGCCGGCTGCCCGCCGGTCCCGTCCTCCGTGTCCTGCCCGTCGTCCGCGCCTTCGTGCGGGGACTCACCGGAGGCGGGGGACGGCTCCCGCGGCTGGTCCTCGGCGTGACGCGGCTCGGGGAGCGACGGTTCCTCCGCGCCGTCCCGGGTCTCGTCGGGGGCGTCCTCGCCCGATGGTCCGCCGCCGTCGTCGTCCGGGCCGCCACCCCCGCTGTCGTCGGTGCCGCCGGTGTCGTCTGGGTCGTCGTCGTTGTCGCCGCCGTCGTCGTCGCCGCCGTCGTCCGGTTGGCTGTGCTGACGCAGGGTCTCGTCGAGCTTGTCCTCGTCCAGGCCGGGAGCGTCGAAGGGGTTCCGCCGGCGCCGGTGCGGGAGCGCCAGCAGAGCGGCCTGCCGTACGTCGTCGGCCACGACGTCGGTACGTCCGGCCCAGGCGGCCAGGGCGGTCGCGGTACGCGCCATGACCAGATCGGCGCGCATGCCGTCCACCTCGAAGGCTGCGCACGTCGCCGCGATCTGACGCAGCGCCGCATCGCCGAGCCGTACCTCGGGCAGCAACTCCCGTGCCGCTGCGATGCGTTCGCGGAGCGACTGCTCCTCCTCGGCCCAACCCGCCCTGAACCCGGCCGGATCCGCGTCGTACGCCAGCCTCCGGCGTACGACGTCCACACGTTCGGCGGTGTCACGCGAGGCGGTCACCTCGACGGTCAGCCCGAACCGGTCCAGCAACTGCGGCCGCAGCTCGCCCTCTTCGGGGTTCATCGTGCCGACGAGCAGGAACCGTGCGGCGTGCCGTACGGACACCCCTTCACGCTCCACGTAGGAGGCGCCCATGGCGGCGGCGTCCAGCAGCAGGTCGACGAGGTGGTCGTGGAGGAGGTTGACCTCGTCCACGTACAGCACGCCGCGGTGCGCGTCGGCCAGCAGGCCCGGCTGGTAGGCCTTCACCCCCTCCGACAGCGCCCGTTCGATGTCGAGCGCACCCACCAGACGGTCCTCGGAGGCGCCGACCGGCAGCTCCACCATCGCCGCGGGCCGCATGCTTCCGCCGCCGGGCTCGTGCGGCCCGTCGGGGCAGTCGGGGTCGGGCCCGGCCGGGTCGCAGGAGAACCGGCATCCGGGTACGACCGCGACCTCCGGCATCAGCGCCGCCAGCGCGCGCACGGCCGTCGACTTCGCGGTTCCCTTCTCACCGCGGACCAGCACGCCGCCGACGGCCGGGGAGACGGCGTTGAGCAGCAGCGCCAGCCGCAGGTCGGACATGCCCACGATCGCTGAGAAGGGGTAGGGGCTCCGTATGGTGCTCATGAGTTCGCTCCCGCGTCTCGGCAGTCTCGACTGTCCCGGCCGTCTCGGCCGTCTCGGCCGTCTCGGCTGTCTTGGCCGTCTCCGGCATCGTGGAAATCTCCCGGCGCCCCGGGTGCGACGAACGGCAGGCCGGCGGGTGGCCCCGACTCGATCAGCCGCAGCAGCGCATTCGTGTCGGCGTGTTCCTCCACGAGGTCGCCCAGGCGGTCCAACTGCTCCTCGCGCAGGGCCGCGAAGCTCGTGCCGGGCGCGGGGACGAAGCCCGTACGGCCCGCGTCGTCGGCGATCCTGCGCAGGAACGCGCGCCGGAAGCCGTCGCTCTCCAGCGAGCCGTGCCAGTGCGTCCCCCACACCGTCCCGGCCCGGCAGCCGTCCAGCGGCTCGCCTCGTCCGTCGCTGAACACGGCTTCTCCGCCCAGCACTTCAGCGACACCGTGATGGATCTCGTACCCCTCCGCATGCTCACCGAGAGCTGAACCGGACGGGCGGGCGAGGGTCTTCCCGGCGGCGAAGCGGACGCGGACGGGCAGCAGCCCGAGGCCGTCCACGGTTCCCGCCCGCGACTCGACCTCGTCCTCGATGCGTCCACCGAGTATCTGGAACCCGCCGCAGATGCCCAGCACGGGCCGCTGCGCCGCGGCCCGCCGCCGCAGCGCGTTCGCGAGCCCACGCGCGTGCAGCCACTCCAGCGCCCGTACGGTCCCGCGGGTGCCGGGCAGCACCACCAGGTCCGCGTCGGCCAGTTCCTCGGGACGGTCGGTGAACCGGACGACGACACCCGGCTCGGCGGCCAGCGCGTCGACGTCGGTGAAGTTCGACATCAGCGGAAGCGGTACGACGGCGACGCGCAGCACGTCCGTTCCGTGCGGTCCGTCCGCCGCCGACTCCCGTACGGTGCCGCGCAGGGAGATGCGCAGCCCGTCCTCCTCGTCGATTCCCAGGCCGTGCTGCCAGGGCAGAACCCCCAGCACGGGCCGCCCGGTGAGTCCGCGCAGCATCTCCAACCCGGGCTCCAGCAGCGACACATCGCCGCGGAACTTGTTCACCAGGTAGCCCGCGAGGAGGGCCTGGTCCTCTGCCGCGAGCAGCGCCGTCGTACCGAAGAAGGACGCGAAGACCCCGCCGCGGTCGATGTCGCCGACGACCACGACGGGCAGACGAGCGCTGCGTGCCAGCCCCATGTTGACGATGTCGGTGCGCCTCAGGTTGATCTCCGCAGGGCTCCCCGCGCCTTCGCAGATCACCGCGTCGTGCGTGCGCCGCAGCTCCTCCAGGCAGTCGGTGACCGTCCCCAGCAGCCTCTCCTGCCGGTCCGAGTGGTAGCCACGTGCGCTGAGTTCACCGACTGCCCTGCCCAGCAGCACCACTTGGCTGCTGCGGTCGCTGCCCGGCTTGAGCAGCACGGGGTTCATCAGCGCGGTCGGCTCGGTCCGGGCGGCCGCGGCCTGCATGGCCTGGGCCCGTCCGATCTCGGCGCCCTCCCGTGTCACGTACGAGTTCAGCGACATGTTCTGGGCCTTGAACGGTGCGACCTTCAGGCCCTTGCGTGCCAGCCAGCGGCAGATGCCCGCCGTGACCACGCTCTTGCCCGCGTCGGACGTCGTGCCGGCGACCAGCAGCCCACCGCCCCGGCTCCCGGTACCGCTGCCCGCACCCCCGCGCGGTCTCTCCGTACCCGTCACGTCGTCCGACTCCTCCCGTCCGTACGAGTCCCCGCCACGGCGAGCCGCCCCGCCACGCCCACGGCCGTGGTGAAGGCCAGCGAGAGGAGCCCGACGCGCCGCGAGAGCCGCACGGCGCGTGCGATGTCCCCGGTACGCACGGCCCGTCCGGGGGAGTTGAGCACCGGCCTGTGCTCGGTGCGTCCGCCGTAGCTGAGCGTGCCGCCCAGCCGTACACCCAGCGCACCCGCGAACGCGGCTTCCACCGGGCCCGCGTTGGGGCTGGGGTGCCTGCGCGCGTCGCTCCGCCAGGCGCGTACGGCACCGCGCGGGCACGGTCCGGCGAACGCGGCGAGTGCGGATGTCAGACGCGCGCCGGGCCACCCGGCCACGTCGTCCAGCCTCGCCGCGGCCCAGCCGAACTTCCGGTGGCGCGGGGAGAGATGACCCACCATGGCGTCGAGCGTGTTGGCGGCGCGGAAGGCCGTCATGCCGGGGACGCCCGCGAGCGCCCCCCACACGAGAGCGCCCACGACGGCGTCCGAGGTGTTCTCCGCCACCGACTCGACGACGGCGCGGGCGATCCCCTCCGCGTCCAGCAACTGCGGGTCACGGCCGCACAGTTGCGGCAACAGGCGCCGTGCGCTCGGCACATCTCCCGCTTCCAGGGCCGCCTCGACGGAACGCGCCGCCGTGCTCAGCCCGTTGCCGCCCAGCGCGGTCCATGTCACCGCCGCCGACAGCGAGATGAAGGCGGTGGTCCGGCCGGTCCGGCGGACACCGCGCGTGAGGAGCGCCGCGGTCGCGGCCGGGCCCGCGACGCAGAGTGCCGCGTAAGCCGCGCCCGCCGCACGGGAGTCGCGCCACAGGGCGCGCTCCGCAGCGGCAGCGGCCCGTCCGAACGCGGCGACGGGGTGTCCGGTGCGCGGGTCGCCCAGAAGCATGTCACCCAGGTAGCCGAGGACCGCGCCCCCGGCGTACGCGCGATGAACTCGCATGTCTCAGCGCGCCGTCGGGTCCCGGCGGACGGGGCCGGCCGCACGGAGTCCGGGGCGGCCGGCACGAGGAAGGCGTGGGCGCGGAAGTCCGGGTACGGGACCGGCGGGGGCGACTACGGGCAGAGCTGCGGCCGGAAAGCCACGCATGGCGGAGTCCTCACTCAGGGTCCTCGCCCTGGCTCGACGTACCGGCGGCGAGAGTCTCCTGGCTCCCGGATCGCAGCGTCCCCCGGCCTTCCGGCCTGCTGTTGCTCTCGGCCGTGACCTTCGCTTGGGGTTCGCTCCCCGGTGACAGTGGCGGGACCGCGCCGGATTCTCACCGGCTTCCTCTCCAGCCGCCGTTGGGCAACGGGCAGTCCACCACGTACGGGAGGGGGCGTCAACTCGCCGCTGACCTGCGGCGGAAGACTGTGAGCAGACACACGGAGAAGGGGTACGGGCGAATGCCCGTACCCCTTCTCCGTGTTGCCCGTGGTGCCTAGAAGCCCGCCGGCGGGCGGGAGTTCACGGTGCGGTGATGATGTAGATGCCGTACGCCACCGCGGCGGCGCACAGCGCGTAGCAGGCGTACGCCCCGGTGCGTGCGAGCGCCGACGCGCTGCCGCCGTGGCTCTTCCCGGCGGAGCCGTTCACGATGCCGAGCGTGAACACGCCCACCAGGCCGACCGTGGCCACGAGGCTGACGCCGAATACCTGGCCGAGCGCTGCCCAGTCGATGTCCATAGCGTTTCCCTGTCTGAGGTCCGGCAGAAGTCCGGCTGCCGCCGGTCTGCTGTGCGGTTCGGTCTGCGGATTGAAATGTGCGGTCCGGTCCGTGGGATTCGGTCTGCCGGCTCCCCAGGCCCTGACTAGCCGAGCGTGGAGCCTGCCCGGGGACGTTCCGTCTCGGGTTCGGCCGCCGGCTCGGTCGTCCGGGTGCCCTGCGACGGCGGAGTACCCGCACCCGGCAGCGCGCCGTCCGCTCCGGCCTTCGCCGGGGGCGGCGGTGCGACGGCCTGCAGTGCGGCCGTGACCACGCCTGCGGGCTCCTGCCCGGCCGTCTCGCCCGGGACCGTCGTGTCGTTGACGTTGGTGTGGTCGACGGGCTGGCGCCGCGAGAGCAGCCAGATGCCGCCGCTGATGACCAGCGCGAGCACCGCGACCGTGGTGACGCCCCAGGTGCCCTGCCCGGCCAGAAGGGCGGCGAGAGCGGCGACGAGCCCGGCTGCCGGCAGCGTCAGACCCCAGCCCATGACCATGCGGGCCGCCGTCGACCAGCGCACGACGCCGCCCTTGCGGCCGACCCCCGAGCCCATGATGGCGCCGGAGCAGACGTGCGTGGTGGAGAGGGAGAAGCCGATGTGGGAGGAGGCCAGGATCGTCACGGCCGCGCTGGTCTGCGCCGCGAAACCCTGGGGAGGCTTGATCTCGGTCAGCCCGCGGCCCATGGTGCGGATGATCCGCCATCCGCCCAGGTACGTGCCGAGGGCGATGGCCAGACCCGCAGAGACGATCACCCAGGTCGGCGGGTCGGCCTGGGGGGCCAGCGCGCCTCCGGTGATCAGCGCCAGGGTGATGACACCCATGGTCTTCTGCGCGTCGTTGGTGCCGTGCGCGAGGGAGACGAGAGCGGCCGAGGTGATCTGCCCGGCCCGGTAGCCCTTGGCGGTCTGCTGCTCGTCGGCCTTGCGTGCGGCCCGGTAGGTCAGACGCGTCGCGAAGAGAGCGGCGAGTCCGGCGACGAGCGGGGCGGCGAGAGCGGGGATGAGGACCTTCATCACCACGGTTCCGCCGTTGACGGCGCCGAAGCCGACGGATGCGACCGTGGCGCCGAGGAGACCGCCCATCAACGCGTGGGAGGAACTGGAGGGAAGCCCCGCGAGCCATGTCAGGAGATTCCAGATGATCGCGCCGACCAGGCCGGCGAAGATCACTTCAGGCTGGATCCCGGAGCCTTCGTCGATGATTCCCGAAGAGATGGTCTTGGCGACCTCGACGGACAGGAACGCGCCGATCAGATTGAGGACCGCCGACATCGCCACCGCGGTCTTGGGCTTCAGTGCCCCGGTGGAGATGGTGGTGGCCATGGCGTTGGCCGTGTCGTGGAAGCCGTTCGTAAAGTCGAACACCAAGGCCGTGACGATCACGATCCCGATGAGAAGCGTGATGTGTTCCATTCACCCAGGCACAATCAGTCGAAGGTTAATGACTCGTTGAACGTAGGGACGGTGGGTGAACGGAAGATGAACTGCGGCGGGCAGCAGGGTGTCGCTCCCCGCCGTCTGTTGTGAGCGGTGTCACAGCCGGTTCCGTCTCCCTCTCCTTTCCCGCACGCCCCGCCCCTTCCGTCCCGATTCCCGGGTCCGTCCCGCAGTCGCCTCCGACTCCGACGGGGTCCGGACCGTCCGGAGGTTCTCAAGTGCTCAGCGCCTGGAATGAGTTGGTGGCCGTCGCCCGCCGTACCGCTGCGGAGGGGCTCGTCGTGGGCACCTCGGGGAACGTCTCCGTACGCGTCGGTGAGAACGTGCTCGTCACGCCGAGCGGCGTTCCCTACGACAGGCTCGGCCCCGACGACCTGTGCGCCGTGGACCTCGAAGGGCGGCGCACCGCGGGCTGCCTGGAGCCCACCAGCGAACTCCCCATGCACCTCGCCGTGTACAGGCACACCGGCGCCCGCGCCGTGGTGCACACCCACGCGGTGCACGCCACGGCGGTGTCCACGCTCGTCACCGAACTCCCCGCCGTGCACTACATGACGGCGGCCCTCGGCGGCCCCGTCCGCGTCGCCCCCTACGCCACCTACGGCAGCGACGAGCTGGCGGCCCACATGATCGAGGCCCTCGACGCACGCAGCGCCTGCCTGCTGCGGAACCACGGCACCATCGCCTACGGGGACGATCTCGACCAGGCGTACGACAGGACCGCGCAGCTCGAATGGATGTGCCGTCTGTGGCTGACGGCGTCCTCCGTCCCGGGACGCACTCCGACGCTGATCCCGCAGGACGAACTCCGGCGCGTGGCCGACAAGTTGAGCGGATACGGCCAGAAGCCGCCCGGGTGAGCGCCGCAGGGGGCACCCCCTGCCCGCCCTGCCCTGCGCCGCCCCGCCATGCCCGTCCCGCCCTGCCCGTCCCGTCCCTCCTGCCGCCCGGACGCCTCGCGGCGACCCGGAGCCCGCCGCCGTGTCCGCACCGGCCGCCCGCCCCGGCGGTCACCCGGGCGACGCCGCCCACTGGCCGCACCCGTATCCGTGACCCGACACTGGCTGGATGCGTCTGCGTACGGCGGCAGTGGCCGCAACCTCCGCACTCGGTGCCGGCGTGGCCGCCGTGGCCGCGGGCCGGTACGCCGCCGACGCCGCTCTGCGGCCGGCCCGCTCGGCGCCGGCGGCCGGGCGTGGACACCTGCCCGCCGGTTTCGGCGGCCCCTCCCTCACAGTGCACGAGGTGGGCGCCGGACACATCGCGCTCACCCGCTCGCTGACCGCCCGGCTCCCCGGCACGTACGGTCTCGTCGGACGCGGCTGCCATGCCGTCGTCGGCCCCGTGCTGGGCGGCGAGCACCAGGCCAGGGCCGCCGCCGACACCGTCGTACGCCGCCTGGAGCGGATCACGTACGGCGAACTGACTCCCCGTACCAAGGTGTGGCTCACGCCGCAGGTGTGTACGGGAGGGCCCGGCGACGCGCTCGGCGTGGACCGCACGGAGACCGAAGTCCCCGGCGAACTCGGGCCGCTGCCCGCCTGGTTCGTGCCGGGCCGGCGTGACATCTGGGTCGTGGCGCTGCACGGCCTCGGAGCGGGCCCGGAACAGCCGCTGCCCCTCCTCCCCTTCTACGCCGCTCAGGGGCTCCCCGTGCTGGGGCTCTCCTACCGCGGCGATCCCGGTGCCCCCGCTCCGCCCGGCGGTGTGCGTCATCTCGGCGACACCGAGTGGCACGACGTCGCGGCAGCTGTGCGCCACGCCGTCCGGCAGGGGGCCGCACAGGTCGTTCTGCACGGCTGGTCCAGCGGGGCCTCCATGGCACTGCGGGCCGCGGACGAGCTGCGGCGGAGGCCCGGCGTCCAGCCGGGGGAGGGCAGTGCCGTGGGGAGGATCAGCGGCCTCGTACTCGACTCGCCGGTGCTGGACTGGTGGGCCACCCTGCGCGCGCTCGCCGCTGCGCGGCACGTACCGCGCCCGCTGCTGCCGCTGGCCGTGCGGGCCGCTCAAGGACGAGCCCGCGTGGCCGAACCAGAACGGCTCGCTCCGGTCACCGACCCGGCCCGCCTGGCGGTGCCGACCCTGATCGTCCACGGCCCGAACGACGTGATCGCCCCCTGGGAGGCCTCCACGGCATTCGCCGCCGCCCGTGAGGAACTCGTCAGCCTGTACCCGGTTCCGCACGCCCCGCACGCCGCGATGTGGAACGCGGATCCCGCCGAGTACGAGGAGAGGCTGCGCCGCTTCCTGACGCCGCTGCTGTGAGCCGGGTCCGCGCCGGGGAGCGCGGGCCGCCCGACCTCGGCGGCGGGGGCCGGTCAGCAGGCGGACCGGCAGAGTTTCCAGTCGCCTCGGAAGGGCCTCAACTCCCGGTCAGAACAGGGTAGTCGGGCTCAGGTACGACAATCGGAGTGCGGAATTCCGGGACCCCGTTTGGGATTTGCGCCACAGACCATGAAGACTGCTCCTGTGACGCCGTCCCGTAACCCGCGAGACAACCCGCTCCGCCTCGTCCCCACGCGGCCGATCGCCGCTGCCAGGCGCACGGTGACCGCCCGGCGTGCGCGCCCCGCGCCGCCGCCGCCCGAGGGCCTGCCGCCCCGTGAGGCGCTCGCACGTCAGGCGAGAGCCGCGCTGGCCGACGCCGTGCTGCTCGCCCGGTGGGCGGAGCGGCACGAGGCGCACCCCGGCAGCGGGCCGGACACCGAACGAGCCGCCACCGCGCTGCGGATGCCCGCCTCGCACGTCCGTACCCAGTGGGACCGCGCACGCCTCGCCGGCCTCATCGAGCTCCACGACGGAACGGCCCGCCCCGGCTGGCGCCTGCGTGCCTGGGAACGGGACGACAGCGCCGTACTGCGCGGCTGGGTCGCCCTCTTCGACGCGTGGTCCCTGGCCTACCCCGCACCGACGCCCGCCGATCCGGGTCTGGTCGCCGAAGTGGTCGAGGCCGCGCCCCAGTTGCTGTCCGTCATGCATCTCACGGCCGGGCCGCTCACCTTCCCCGATCTGCACGATCTGCTCGCCCAGCGCGTCACGGAACTGCGGGCCGAGCGCGACGCGACCCACGAGGCGGCAGCCGACGGAGAGTCCGAGGGGACCGGCACCGCGCCGGAGGGCCCCGAGGGGGCGCCGGACGGCCCGGCGGCGGTCGCCGCCGCAGAGGTCTCGCTCCCGGGCCTGCTCGACTGGGCTCTCGACGGTTTCGCAGCCGTCGGAGCCCTCACCCGCTGCTCCGACGTCGAAGCGCCCGCAGTGCCACGGACCGCGGACCCCGGAGGGCGTACGGAGCCGGGCGGGACGGGCGTACGTCAGGGCTCCGCCGTCCTCACCCCGCTCGGCAACTGGGCGGTGTGGACCAAGCTCGAACAGATCTGTGTCGCCGCCCAGAGCCCCGCCGGCAACATCGAGCAGCCCGCACAGGACATGCTGCGCGGATGCGCGCGTCTCAGCCCCGGCCCCGCGCGCGACGAGTACCGCGCCTGGCTGGCCGCCCGCTCCACGGGCACCGCCATCACCGAACTGCTGGGCGCCGCCCGCGGGGAGGACGCCCTCATCCGGGGGCTCGCCTTCGAAGCGCTGCGCGTCGTCGGCGCCCCGGCGGAGCCAGACGTGAGGGTCGCGGCCGCAGAGCCGACGCTGCGTCCGTACGCGCTGCTCTGGCTCGCCGAGCACGAGGGTGCCGACCCCGAGGACCTGGCAGGCGGCGCCCCCGGCGTCCTCACCCGGGAGGAGGCGACCTGGCTGTGGGTGGACACCGCGGCAGCCGTCACCGACCACGGTGAGGAGCGCCTGCTCGTGGACCACTTGGAGACGGCCGTGCAGGGCACCGTCCCCAAGCTGCTGGAGGAGGTACGCGCCATCGGTCACCCCCGCACCGTGCAGGTGCTGGTCGCGCTCGCCGCCGCACACCCAGACCCGGCCCTCGCCAAGGCAGTGCGCCGTGCGGCCTTCCAGGTCCACACCGGGGGTCTGTGAGGCGGTGCCCCCGGGCTCCCCGGCGCGCCTCGGCGCCCCCGGGCCTCCGCCGAAGCCCTACGCGCCCGGCGAGGGCACGTAGGTGCCGAAGCTCCAGACGTTGCCCTCCAGGTCCCTGGCCATGTAGTCACGCGAGCCGTAGTCCTGGTCGGTCGGCTCCATGAGGATCTCCGCACCGGCCTCACGGGCCCGGGCGCAGTGCGCGTCGACGTCCTCGACCACCACGTACACCCCGGTGGGGCCCGCCTGGCTCATCGCCTCGGCGAAGACGCCCTCCGTCTTCTTCGTGCCCAGCATGACCGCGCCGTTGCCGTAGGTGAGTTCGGCGTGCAGCACCGTGCCGTCCTCCCCTTCGTACAGCGCGGAACGCTTGAACCCGAACGCCTTCTCCAGCTGTGCGATGGCCGCCTTCGCGTCGCTGTAGACCAGCGTCGGGTACAGGGTCGGTGCGTCACTCATGGCAGTCGCCTCTCCTCGACGGGGCCCGCCGGACGGGCCGTCCTCGCGTGCTCCGCAGTCTTCCAGCGGGGACTGACAATCGCCGGAGACAAACCCGTTGCGCGGCGCCGTTAGACTGATGGGCATGGCTACTTCCCGCACGCATTAGCGCCGTACGTCCGCCTCCGTGTCCGTACGTACGCCCGTCACCCATGCCTGGAGTAGTCCGTGATCACCGCCACCGGCCTGGAGCTGCGCGCCGGCGCCCGCATTCTGATCGAATCCGCCGCCTTCCGCGTCGCCAAGGGCGACCGCATCGGCCTCGTCGGCCGCAACGGAGCCGGGAAGACCACCCTCACCAAGTGCCTCGCCGGTGAGGCGAACCCCGCCGGGGGAAGCATCACCCGCAGCGGTGAGGTGGGTTACCTGCCGCAGGATCCGCGCACGGGGGACCTCGACGTCAGCGCCAGGGACCGCATCCTCTCCGCCCGCGGCCTGGACGCCGTCATCCGCAAGATGCGCGAGAACGAGGAGCGCATCGCACACGGCCAGGGCGCCACCCGCGAGCGGGCGCTGAAGAAGTACGAGCGCCTGGAGACCGAGTTCCTCACCAAGGGCGGTTACGCCGCGGAGGCGGAGGCCGCCACGATCGCGGCCAGCCTGGGCCTTCCCGACCGGGTGATGACCCAGCCGCTGCACACCCTCTCCGGCGGTCAGCGACGCCGGATCGAACTGGCGCGCATCCTCTTCTCCGACGCCGACACCCTGCTCCTCGACGAGCCCACCAACCACCTCGACGCCGACTCGGTCGTGTGGCTGCGCGACTTCCTCAAGACCTACCGCGGCGGCCTGATCGTGATCTCCCACGACCTGGCCCTCATCGAGACCGTCGTCAACAAGGTCTTCTACCTGGACGCCAACCGTGCGGCGATCGACGTCTACAACATGGGCTGGAAGCAGTACGTCATCCAGCGCGAGGACGACGAGAAGCGCCGCAAGCGGGAGCGCGCCAACGCCGAGAAGAAGGCGGCGGCGCTCAACTCGCAGGCCGACAAGATGCGCGCCAAGGCCACGAAGGCGGTGGCGGCCAAGAACATGGCACGGCGTGCGGAGAAGCTGCTCTCCGGTCTCGAGGCGGAACGCGTCTCCGACAAGGTCGCCAAACTGCGCTTCCCCGACCCCGCGCCCTGCGGCAGGACACCGCTGATGGCGGAGGACCTCTCCAAGTCCTACGGCTCGCTGGAGATCTTCACGGGGGTCGACCTTGCCGTCGACAAGGGGTCCCGTGTCGTGATCCTGGGACTCAACGGTGCGGGGAAGACGACCCTCCTGCGGTTGCTGTCGGGCATCGAGGAGCCCGACACGGGCAAGGTCGTCCCGGGCCACGGCCTCAAACTGGGCTACTACGCCCAGGAGCACGAGACGCTCGACCCGCAGCGCACCGTGCTGGAGAACATGCGCTCGGCCGCGCCCGACATGGACCTGGTCGACATCCGCAAGACGCTGGGCTCCTTCCTCTTCTCGGGCGACGACGTGGACAAGCCCGCGGCCGTGCTCTCGGGCGGCGAGAAGACCCGTCTGGCTCTGGCGACCCTGGTGGTCTCCTCCGCCAACGTCCTCCTGCTGGACGAGCCGACCAACAACCTCGATCCGGCCAGCCGTGAGGAGATCCTGGGCGCCCTGCACACCTTCACCGGAGCCGTCGTCCTCGTCACCCACGACGAGGGTGCGGTCCAGGCGCTGGAGCCGGAGCGGATCATCATGCTCCCGGACGGTGTCGAGGACCTGTGGAGCGAGGACTACGCCGACCTCGTCGCGCTGGCGTGATCCGCCGCGGCTGCCGGAGCCGCGCTTCTTGATCAACCTCTTCTGGATCATTCGGCCGACGGTTGATCCTTCATCTGAGTGAGAGCGGCTCGTATCGCGGCGTGCCCGCGCGGCCGGCCCGGACGGCTGTGGCATGCCCTGCGCCGTTTGCTGTGTTGCTGGGCGCGAACCTCCCTGACCTGGAAGTTCGCTGCGAACCAGGTCGCAGGGCAAAGGATCAAGCCACTGGAATCCTGCACTTCGCTGTAAACGGACAGTAGCCCTCCGGTCACGGCGCCCCGATGGACCTTGCCGAATGGGTGGCCAGAAGCAGGGGGAGGGGTGATCATGAGAGTCACGAAGCGCACTTCCCATGAGGAGGCACGGGTGGCCGAGACTCTGAAGAAGGGCAGCCGGGTGACCGGCACCGCGCGCGAAAAGCTCGCGGCAGACCTCAAGAAGAAGTACGACGGCGGCGCGAGCATCCGGGCGCTGGCCGAAGAGACAGGTCGTTCCTACGGATTCGTGCACCGGATGCTCAGTGAATCCGGTGTAACCCTGCGGGGTCGCGGCGGGGCCACGCGAGGCAAGAAGTCCGCCTCGGCCTGACGGGACTTCCAGGCATCCCGTTCCGGTGGTTACTCTTCAGTCACATGACTGCTGAGTAACCACCGGAGGATGTCGATGACCCTGCTGGACAAGGACGGCGTGCGTCTCGCCGTGGACGGCGCCGTGGCCACGGTCACGCTCACCAATCCGGCCAAGCGCAACGTCCAGTCGCCCGCCCTGTGGCGGGCGTTGACCGAAGCGGGCCGCATGGTGCCCGGCGATGCCCGGGTGGTGGTGCTGCGCGCCGAGGGCCGGTCCTTCTCCGCGGGCCTCGACAGGCAGGCGTTCGCTCCCGAGGGCATCGACGGCGAGCTGAACTTCGCCGATCTCGCGCGCGCCTCCGACCAGGAGGTCGACGAGACGATCGCCGCGTTCCAGGAAGCGTTCACCTGGTGGCGGCGTCCCGACCTGGTCAGCATCGCCGCCGTGCAGGGGCATGCCGTCGGAGCGGGATTCCAGCTGGCTCTCGCCACCGACGTGCGCGTGTGCGCCGACGACGTGCAGTTCGCGATGCGCGAGACGAGTCTCGGCCTCGTGCCCGACCTCACGGGCACCCACCCTCTCGTGCAGATCCTCGGCTACGCACGCGCGCTGGAGGTCTGCGTCACCGGGCGATTCGTCCACGCCGCCGAGGCCGAACGGACCGGGCTGGCCAATCTGGTGGTTCCCGCCCAGGATCTCGACGGGGCCGTCTCCGATCTTGCCGCCGCCCTGCTCGCCGCGCCGCGCAACGCCGTCGTCGAGACGAAGGCCCTCCTCGCGGGGGCGGTCACCCGGACGTACGAGGAGCAGCTGGCCGCCGAACGTGCCGCCCAGACGCGGAGGTTGCGCGACCTCGCCGGCATCGGCGACTGATCGGCCGGGCGCCGGGATCCGGTTGCCGTCCGCCGCTCAGGGCTCGGAACCCGGAGCCGGCGGCTTCACGCGGTCCGTTCGCCGCCGGAGCCGATGGCCGGGTCGATCGCGGTGACCACCACGGCGACGGTCACGGACGGCGCCGGCTCCGGAGCGTCCCAGGCGGCGGCCTTCGCCGCCGCCTGCCGGACGGCCCGTGCTACGTCCAGGGCGCGGGCGTTCCTGTCCACCCCGATCTGGATCCGCAGATGCCGGCTGCGGACTCCGGACTCCTCCTCGACGTCCGTGACGCTCACCGCGTCCGCCGTACGCCCGCCCAGCAGCGGTCCGAGCACCGGCGCGAGCCGCGTCACCCCGGGCACGGCGATGACGGTCTCCGCCGTCGCCGTCGCCCGGGGATGGTCCGCGGGGGCGGGCGGGTGCTCTTCGGCCTCGTGGGCTTCACGGGCTTCGTGGGCCCCGTGCGGCTGGGGCCCGGTGGCGGCCGCCGTCCCGTGGGGAGCCGCGTCCCGGTCGCTGTCGCCGGGAGCGGCTCCGGCCGGTCCGTCCAGCAGATCCGTCACCCGCAGGTCGGCCCACGCGACGTCGAGTCCCAGCCGCCGGTCGGCCGCAGTGAGCAGAGCGGCGCGAAGGCGGTCCGCGACCGTCGTCAGCGGGGCGTCCGCGGGGGCGGCGAAGTCCGCTTCCAGTCGCAGCGCGCCGGGTGGCAGGGCCGTCGGAGGCGCCGGGACGGCGGGCGCCACGGCCTCGTCCGGAGCTGCTTGCGTGAGACGTAGCCCGTCCAGCCGTACCTCCGGCACCGCTTGCGATGCCGCCGCGCGCAGGGCGGCGACCGCGGCGGACTCCGCGAGCCATGCTCCGTCTCCGGCGTCCCCCAGGGGCAGGAGATTCCCGAGTCCGAGCTGATGCCGTACGCCCTGTGCCAGCTGATCGGCGACCATGCGTCACTCCCTGTCGTTGTCTGCGTCGGTGCCTGAAGGGTGCTCGCCGGTGCCGCTCGCCCCGCCACCCGTCGTGGGCCGAAGGCTCGGCGTACGCAGGGCGAGTTGCTGCGAACCCACCTAATGTGGCATAAGAGCGGCATTTCAGATGCCGTCGGACGCTCCCTAGCTGAAGGGTGAGGACGATGACGGACACCAAGCCCGGCAACCGCTTCGAAACTCCGGGACGCGGCTCGAGCACGGCGCCCCACGACGGAAGGTCCGAGACCCGTCGGCCCATGGGCGACCGGGGCAGCCGCGGACGCACCACCATCGCCGACGGCGTCGTCGAGAAGATCGCCGGCATGGCGGCGCGCGACGTCGACGGTGTGCACGCGATGGGCAGCGGCATGGCCCGCACGTTCGGTGCGATGCGCGACCGCGTCCCCGGAGGCAGCAAGTCCGCGTCGCGCGGGGTGAGCGCGGAGGTCGGCGACGTGCAGAGCGCGCTGGACCTGGAGATCGTCGTCGAGTACGGCGTCGCGATCGCCGATGTCGCCGCTTCCGTACGGGAGAACGTCATCAACGCCGTCGAGCGGATGACCGGCCTCGAGGTCGTCGAGGTGAACATCGCGGTCAGCGACGTGAAGCTGCCCGAGGAGGAGGACGAGGACGAGGAGTCGGGCCGTACACGCGTGCAGTAGCGCGGCAGTGGCAGTCCGGCGGACGAGGGGGCGACACACGACGTCCACTGAGCGAAGGAGCTCACGATGAGTATGGCCGTGATCGGCTTGATCGCAGGGATGGCGCTGGGCTTCGCCGGCTACTTCGGCGGCTTCGGTGCCTTCCTGCTGGTGGCGGCGCTGGGCGGCTTCGGCTTCGTGGCGGGCCGCTTCCTGGACGGTGACCTGCAGGCGGAGGACATCTTCCGTATCCGCGACGAGAGCCGGCGTCGGTGAGGGGGTGAGAGAGTGACCGCAACCGAAGTGGCCGTACCCGAACGGGGAGCGACCACGATCGTCGAGCGGGTCGTGGCCAAGGTCGCGGCGCAGGCCGCCAGGGAAGCACTGCGCACCGTACCCGCCGCCTTCAAGGTGCCCCGCGGACCTCTCCGTGCGCCCCGGGCATCGGCGTCGCTCAGGGACCGGACCGCACGGGTCCGGGTCGTCGTCGAGCTGGGCTACCCTTCCGACATCGGCGCGCAGTGTGCTGCGGTGCGCCGGCAAGTCGCTTCACGTGTAAAGGAATTGGTCGGCATGGACGTGCCGGAGGTCGCCGTGGGCGTGGAGCGGCTGCACTCCGAGCAGCTGGACAGCGAGAGACCCGGGAGGGTCCGGTGAGCGACGAGCGCACCCAGCAGATGCCGACGCTCGAGAAGACGCCCCCACCCGCGCATTCGGGGGGAGGCGGCGGCAACGGCCTGGAACAGGCGGCATCGGCTGCCGCGTACGATCCGGGCGGCCCCCGGGAGGCGCAGGGCCGCGCCGGCCGCTTCTGGTCGCTGCGGCGCGTGCCTGCCGGGATCGTCGCACTGCTGACGCTGGCAGCAGCGGGGGTGCTGCTCTACGACGTCGTCGCCGTGCGGGCCGGAGAGTCCGCGATGGGCTGGCGGCGCACCCTCGCGGAAGAGCTGGCCGGCACCGCCGTGAACGACGCCAAGGTTCTCGCCGCCGCCTGCGTCGTCACGCTGCTGGGCGTGTGGCTGATCACCCTGGCCGTGACGCCCGGCCACCGCGGGCTGCTTCCGATGCGCCGCGAGCACCCGCACGTACGGGCCGGACTGGAGCGCTCGGCGGCGGGCCTGGTGCTGAGGGACCGTGCCATGCAGGTGACGGGAGTCCAGTCGGTCGACGTCTCGGTGGGACGGCGAAAGGTACGGGCGCGGGCCCGCGCGCACTTCAGGGACCTGCACGAAGTCCGGGGCGATCTCGACTCCGCCCTCGAAGAAGGCATCCGGCAGCTCGGTCTCGCACGGCAGCCGGGCCTGTCCGTACAAGTACGACGCCCGAAGAGAGGGTGAGCGGTGTGGGCGGAATCCTGCGTTCCGTGAACCGGGTGCTGCTCGGTCTGGCCGGACTGCTGCTGCTCGCGCTCGGGCTCGCGGTGCTCGTCGCCGGCTTCGACCTGCCCCGGCACCTGAACTTCGCGCTTCCCGCCGACTGGCCGTGGACGGCTACCGACGACGTACTGCTCACGGACGCGGAGCGCACCCGCTGGCGTTCCGAGAGCTGGTGGTGGCCGGCCGTCATCGCAGCGCTCTCGCTGCTGGTGATCCTGCTGCTGTGGTGGCTGCTGTCGCAGCTGCGGCGGCGCAGACTTCGGGAGGTCCTGGTCGAAACCGGCGACGGCGAGGGCGCGTTGCTCCGGGGCAGCGCGCTGGAGAAGGTACTCGAAGCGGAGGCGGCCGGCCTGCCGGGGGTGGACCGGGCAGCGGTCCGGCTCACCGGGCGGCGCACCGCGCCGCAGGCGGTCATGGGTCTCCGGCTGGAGCCGCACGCCGCCCCGGGCCCGGTGCTGGGCCGCCTCACGGAGGAAGCGCTCGAACACGCCCGCAGCTCGGCGGCGCTGGAACAGATCCCCGCCGAGGTGCAGTTGCGTACGGTGAAGCACCGCCCGGAGCGGGCGCTCTGACGCCCCTCAGAAACCGTGCCGGGCCCCGCCGTCGACGGGCAGCATGACTCCGGTCAGATAGGAGGCGGCCGGTGAGAGAGCGAACGCGGCGGTACGTCCGAACTCCTCCGGAGTCCCGTAGCGGCGCAGCGGAATCGTCGCCTCGTTGCGCCGGCGGGCCGCTTCGCCGTCGCCCGAGAGCGAGTCGAGGTACTGCAGGCGCTCCGTCGCGATACGGCCGGGCAGCAGTCCGAGGACCCGGATGCCGCGCGGTCCCGCCTCGGTGGCGAGGCTCTTGGCGAATCCGGCGAGTCCCGGACGCAGACCGTTCGAGAGGGTGAGGCCCGGGATCGGCTCGTGCACCGAACCGGAGAGCACGAAGGCGATGACGCCGCCCTCGCCGAGCTCCGCGGAGGCCGTGCGGGCCAGCCGCACCGCGCCCAGGAAGACGGTTTCGAACGCGGACTGCCACTGCTCGTCGGTCAGTTCGCCGGCCGGTACGCCGGCGGGCGGGCCGCCCACGCTGATCAGTACGCCGTCGAAACGTCCGAAGCGCGACCTGGCCGTCTCGATGAGACGCTCCGCGGTCTCCGGTGCGGCGTTGTCCGCCCCGATTCCGACGGCCGAGCCTGCACCGAGCTGAGCGGCGGCCTCCGTGGCGGCCTCGTCCGTACGGCCCGTGACGACCACCCGGGCTCCGTCGGCGACGAGTTGCTCGGCGGCGGCGAAGCCGAGGCCACGAGTGGCGCCGGTGATGACGTATACGCGGTCCTTCAGCCCAAGATCCATGGCTCACAGTGTGCGCCACCGCCCGCGGCGCGTGCACGCAGGGGGGGAGGCTGCAGGGCGGTCAGCCTGCGGAGGGCGGACCGGCGGCGCTGGTGGTGGGGGAGGCCTTGCCGGGCTCGCCCACCTGTCCGGACTCTCCGACTTCGCCCGCGCCGTCCTCGCCCGCGCCGTTCTCGATCCCGGCGTCCTCGATCCCGGCGGGGGAGTCCGCAGGAGCGGAGTCCCCGCCGCCCTTCGCGGACCCTTCGCCCGCGCCCGTGCCTTCGCACTCCGCGAGCTCTGCCGCGAGCCGGTCACGGTGCTCGCGGCGTACGAGCACCACCCAGCCGACGGGCACGGCCGCCGCGAAGAGCCACCACTGGACGGCGTAGGCCATGTGCGGGCCGATGCTGCTGTGGTCCGGCTCGGCGACCTCTTCGGGCTGGTCGCCCGGGGGATCGGGCGAGGTGGCCGTCAGTTGGAGGTAACCGCCCAGCACCGGACTGTCCATGGCCTCGGCCTGCTGACGGCTGTCGATCAGCATGACCTGCCGCGGCGGCAGCCCCTGCTTGTCCTTGATGCCGCTGGCCTCGCTGGTCTCGTCCAGCATGGCCCTGCCCGTGACGGTGACCTCACCGCGCGGTGCGGCGGGGACGTCGGGGAAACGGGTCAGGTCGCCGTCCGCCTCGATCCAGCCGCGGTTGACGAGTACGGCCTTGCCGTCGCGCTGGACCAGCGGCGTCAGGACGAAGTAGCCGATCGAGTGCTCGTCGGCGCCCGTGCGCTGCCGTACGACGACCTCGTGCCCGGTGTCGTATCGTCCGGTCGCGGTGGCCGTACGGAACTGGTCGTCCTCCGCCGGCCCGCGCTCACCCCGGCTGAGCTGCGCGAACGGTACCGCCCGTGCCCGGAGGCTGGAGCTGATCAGCTCGTTGTGCGCGACGCGCGCCTCGTGCCTGTGCAACTGCCAGAAGCCCAGCTCGACCATCACGGGCACGAGCGCGACACCGAGAAGGGTGAGGATCACCCACTGCCGGGACAACAGGAAGCGGTACACGTCTGACGACGTTACCCCTCAGCTTCCGGAGCCCGGAGCGGGGGCCACGTCCAGCAGGAGCTGCCCGAAGGCCGCCTCGTCGACCACGGGGGTCCCGTGGGCCTGCGCCTTGACGATCTTGGAGGTGAGGGAGTCGGGATCGTTGGTGACCAGCAGACTGGTCAGCCGCGAGACCTGCGAGGCGATGTGGAGGCCCGCCTCGGTGGCACGGTCCTCCAGCAGCTCGCGGTCCACAGAGGTGTCGCCCGAAATGGCCACCCGCATGCCCTGCACCAGCCTGCCGCCCGGCTCGTACCTTCCCGGATTCGGGTAGGGGCAGGCCGGCCGCTTCCGTGCGGGGCGCCAGCTGCGTCCGTACGACCGGTAGCCGCCCCCGCCCGGATCCCTGCGGCCACCGCCGCCGGAGAAACCGCCCTCCGACCACTCCGAGAGCGGCTGGCAGCTCAGCAGCGGCAGCCGCACCCGGTGCCGGGCGGCGAGCTGGAGGCTGGGGCGGAACGCCTCGGCGAGCACGCGGGCATCGTCCAGAGCGTGGTGTGCCTGCCGCTGGGCGACGCCGTAGTGCGCGGCGAGCGATTCCAGTTTGTGGTTGGGGAGCGGGAGCGAGAGCTGCTTGGCCAGCGCGATGGTGCACAGCCGCTGCCGCACGGGAGGGGTCCGCTCCGCCCGGGCGTACTCACGCGCGATCATCGACCAGTCGAAGACCGCGTTGTGCGCGACGAGGACCCGGTCGGCCAGCCTGTCGGCGAAGGCATCCGCGATCTCCGTGAACAGCGGTGCGTCGGCGAGGACTTCGGCGGTGAGGCCGTGGATCCACGTGGGACCGGGATCACGCTGCGGATTGACGGTGGAGTACCAGTGGTCCTCCACCTCGCCCCTGGCGTCCAGACGGTAGACCGCGGCGGAGACGATGCGGTCGTGGCGGGCCAGGCCCGTGGTCTCCACGTCGACCACCGCATAGCCCTGCGGGTAGCTCTCGGGCCAGCCCGCGTCCTCCTCCGGGGCCGTCGGGGGAGGCGGCCGGTGCTCCTGCGGAACGGGAAATTCCAGGGGAAGCGGCAGGGGAGCCGGGGCCTGAACGGCGGGTGACTGAACCGGGATGCGGGGAGGCTGGTCGGTCTCGTCCGCGGGCTCGTCGGGCCGTGCCGTCTGGTCTTCGAGCATGGTCACAGAGAATACGGTGCGGCACTGACAGCTCCGGTGCCGCGGGCGCAGACGTGCCGAAGAGTCGTCAATGTCCCACCGCACGCGTCCGATTGGGCGTCCGGGACGAGGGGCGGAGGAAGGCGCGGAGCCGCCCCGGCAGCGTCCGCGACGCCCCCGGAACGGGTCCCCGGATCAGGTCCTCGGAGCCGGCCGCCGGAGGAAATGACGGCCACTCATTTTGTACTAGTCGGTAACAACCCCTGGCGGGTGGCCGCGTCCGCCTTTACCTTGCTGACATGCCGTCTCAGTTGCCCGATGTCGTTCTGTGGTCGATACCCGCCTTCATCCTGCTCACGGTGATCGAGATCGTGAGCTACCGCCTCCATCCGGACGAGGACGCCGCCGGATACGAGACCAAGGACGCCGCGACGAGCATCGGGATGGGGCTGGGCAGCCTCGTCTTCGACGCCTTGTGGAAGATCCCGATCGTGGCCGTATACGCGGCGGTCTACGAACTGACCCCGCTGCGCGTCCCCGTGCTGTGGTGGACCGTGCTGCTGATGCTGCTGGCACAGGACTTCTTCTACTACTGGTCGCACCGGGGCCACCACGTCATCCGCATCCTGTGGGCCTGCCACGTGGTCCACCACTCCAGCAAGAAGTTCAACCTCAGCACGGCGCTGCGCCAGCCCTGGACCAGCTGGACGGTCTGGCCCTTCTACGTGCCGCTGATCGCGCTCGGCGTGCACCCGGCGGCGCTCGCCTTCTGCTCCTCGGTGAACCTCGTCTACCAGTTCTGGATCCACACGGAACGGATCGGCAAGCTCCCGCGTCCCGTCGAGTTCGTGTTCAACACGCCCTCGCACCACCGTGTCCACCACGCCTCTCAAGGCAGCTACCTGGACCGGAACTTCGGCGGCATCCTGATCGTCTGGGACCGGCTCTTCGGGTCGTTCACGCCGGAGACCGAGCCGTGCGTCTTCGGGCTCACCAAGAACATCTCGACGTACAACCCGCTGCGGGTGGCCACCCACGAATACGCCGCGATCGGACGCGATCTGCGGTCGGCGCGCAATTGGCGTGAGCGCGCCGGAAGGGTCTTCCGCGGGCCTGGCTGGCGCCCCGAGGAGGGCTCGACGGAAGGGGCCGGGCTGCCTGAGCAACCCGGCCCCTCACCGGCCGATCCGCCGGCTCAGCGCGTCACGTCCTGACCTTCCGGCCGGTCGGCGAGCGCCTCGACGCCGTACGGCGTCACTGCGGTTGTGCTTCCGCGAGAGAGTCCCGCGTCGGCGTCACTTCTTGACGGCCGCGAGCGCATCGACGATGCCGTGGCCGTAGAAGCTGTTGTTGCCCTTGAGGCCCGTGCAGTCGGCCTTGTACGTGCCCTTGCCGTCGGGGTCGTACTCCTCGGGGCAGGTGACGCTCTTCGCCTGGGCCTTCAGACGCCAGGCGATCTCCTTCGGGGTGGACTCGGGGTGCTTGCTCTTGATGAGCGCGGCGACACCCGCGACCTGGGGTCCGGCCATCGAAGTGCCCTGCAGGTAGGCGTAGTCGCCCTCGGGCATCGTGGACAGGACGCCGCCGTCCTTGGCCGGGTCCTCCGGCGTCTGGTAACGGCGGTCACCGCCGGGGGCGGAGACGTCGACCTCGTCGAGGCCGTAGTTGGAGAAGTAGGACTTGCCGTCCTCCGCGCCGGTCGAGGACACCGAGGTCACGCCGGGCAGCATGCTGGGCAGGTCCGGGCACTCGGCCGGGTCGACAGTGCGCTCGACCGGCTTCGTGTCGTTGGGGCTCGTGTCGTCCACGATCTCGCTCGCGGCCAGGTCGTGCGAGGAGTTGCCCGCGGAGGAGACGTGGGTGACGCCCTTGTCCGTGGCGTACTTGGTGGCCCGGTTCACCGCGTCGGCGATGGCCGCCTGGTCCTCGTGGTCGGCGCAGTTGAAGAGCCAGGGGTCGGTGTAATAGCTGTTGTTGGTGATCTCGACGCCGTTGTCGGCGGCGAAGACCATCGCACAGACGACGGCCTCGCTGTAGAAGAGCGAGGTCTCCTCCTCGGAGACCTTCAGCGACGCGACCTTCACGCCCGGCGCGGCGCCGGCGACGCCGACTCCGTTGCGCGGAGCGGCGACGATGCCCGCGACGTGCGTGCCGTGGTAGTCGTTCGCCGGGTCGAACGGACGCCATGCGCCCTTCGAGGTGTCGGCCTTGCCGCCCACGCAGCTGGCCGACTGGCCGGCGGCGAAGTTGGGCTGCAGGTCCGGGTGCGTGTCGTCCACACCGGTGTCGATGACACCGACAGTGACGTCCTTGCTGCCCTCGCTGATCTTGCTGGCCTTGTCGGCACGGATGACCCGCTTGTCCCACTGCAGGGACTCCAGCGGCTCCTTGCCCTCGGCCTTCGCCTTCGCCACGGCCTGCGCGCCGGTCGCGGACTTGGGCACCTTCACGAACTCGGGCTTGCCCACGTCCGTCGTGCCTGCGGCCTTGAGGGGGGCGGTACGGGTCGCGCCCGCCGTGTCGACGCCCTTGACCGCGCGCATCTTGTCACCGAAGTCGGCGTTCGCAGAGTGGGCGACGATGACGCCTATCTGCTTGTACGCGGTGACGACCTTGCCGTCGGCCTTCTTTATCTCCTTCGTCACGCGCTTGATCGTGCCGGCGTCCGCCTCGGTGTTGACGACGTAGCTCAGCGTCTCGCCGTCCTTCTTCGAGGAGGCGGGTTCATCCTGACCGTTGGCCACGGCGGCGCCCGCCAGGCCGAGTGAGGCGGTCAGAACCAGTCCCAGCGGCATCGCGAACTTGCGCCACCGTCTGGAAGGTTGTGAATCCATGGGGTCTCCATGTTCTTTGAAATTGACCACAGAGCTGGGAACTTAGCGCTGATCGGACCAGCTCAGCAACGCTTTCCTGAAGATGGCCCGGGTTTGCCCGTGATCCCTCTTTCGTGATTCAACGACCGACCCCTGTTGCACGGCCCTTGTGAAGATCTACGATGCGCGGCACCGGACAGCTAGTACGTACACCCCTACCTGCATATTTTCCTCACAGCGCAACCACATCGACTGGAGTTCCCGTGGACTCAGCACCAGATTCAGCACCCGAGAGCGAGAGGTCCGGCCCTTCCGACGGCACGGACTACACCCAGGTGCAGGAGAGCGCCGAGTTCGGCGAGCTGCGCAGCACCTACCGATCATTCGCCTTTCCGCTGACCGTCGGCTTCATCGCCTGGTATCTGCTGTACGTCCTGCTCTCGAACTACGCCGCCTCGTTCATGGCCACCAAGGTGGTCGGGAGCATCAATGTGGCCTTCGTCCTGGGCCTCGCACAGTTCCTCACCACCTTCCTGATCGCCGTGTGGTACTCCCGGTTCGCCGCCTCCAAGTTCGACCCCAAGGCTGCGGCCATCAAGAACCGACTGGAGGGTGACGCATGAGCCTCACTCAGTCACTGGCCTCGGGGCAGCTGCAGCTCGCGGCTGAGGGTGCCAGTCAGCACCGCACTCTGATCGTCACACTCTTCACGGTCTTCGTCCTGCTCACGCTCGGCGTCACTGTCTGGGCCGGCCGCAGGACCAAGGACGCCACGGACTTCTACGCAGGCGGACGCGAATTCAGCGGATTCCAGAACGGACTCGCCATCTCCGGCGACTACATGTCCGCCGCGTCCTTCCTCGGTATCGCCGGTGCGATCGCCCTGTCCGGATACGACGGCTTCCTCTACTCCATCGGGTTCCTGGTGGCCTGGCTGGTGGCCCTGGTACTCGTCGCCGAACCGCTGCGGAACTCCGGCCGCTACACCATGGGCGACGTGCTGGCCTTCCGGATGCGCCAGCGCCCGGTCCGTACGGCCGCCGGTATTTCGACGATCATCGTCTCGATCTTCTACCTGCTGGCCCAGATGGTCGGAGCGGGTGCCCTCGTCGCCCTGCTGCTGGGCATCTCCGGTGAGGCGGGGAAGAACCTCATCGTCGTGCTCGTCGGCGTCGTCATGATCCTCTACGTGACGATCGGCGGCATGAAGGGCACCACGTGGGTGCAGATGATCAAGGCTGTACTGCTCATCGGCGGGACGCTCGTCGTCACGGCGCTGGTCTTCCACAAGTTCAACTACAACCTCTCCACCCTGCTCGACGCCGCCGCCGCGAACAGCGGCAAGGGAAGCTCCTTCCTGGAGCCGGGCCTGAAGTACGGGGTGGACACCACCTCGAAGATCAACTTCATTTCGCTGGGCCTCGCGCTCGTCCTCGGAACCGCCGGACTCCCGCACATCCTGATCCGCTTCTACACCGTCCCGACGGCCATGGCCGCCCGTAAGTCGGTGAACTGGGCCATCGGGATCATCGGCGGCTTCTACCTGATGACGATCGCGCTGGGCTTCGGCGCGGCGGCACTGCTCTCACCCAAGACGATCACCGATTCCGACGCGGCGGGGAACACCGCCGCGCCACTGCTCGCCCAGGAGATCGGCGGCGGCGCCGACTCGACCGGAGGGGCGATCCTCCTCGCCATGATCTCGGCCGTCGCCTTCGCGACGATCCTGGCCGTGGTCGCGGGGCTCACCCTCGCCTCCTCGTCGTCGTTCGCGCACGACCTGTACGCCAACGTCATCCGCAAGGGGAAGGCGACCGACAAGGAGGAGGTCGGTGCCGCGCGCATCTCCTCGGTGATCATCGGCGCCGTAGCGATCGGTCTCGGCATCTTCGCCGGCGGGCTGAACGTGGCCGGCCTCGTCGCTCTCGCCTTCGCGGTCGCGGCGTCCGCCAACCTGCCGACGATCCTCTACAGCCTCTTCTGGAAGCGGTTCACCACCCAGGGCGCGCTGTGGTCGATCTACGGAGGACTCATCTCCTCGGTGGTGCTGGTGCTCTTCTCGCCGGTCGTCACCAGCAAGCCCACCTCGATGTTCCCCGAGGCGGACATCGCCTGGTTCCCGCTGGAGAACCCCGGCCTGATCTCGATCCCGCTGGGCTTCCTGCTCGGCTGGATCGGTTCCGTCATCGCCAAGGAGGAGGAAGCCGTCAAGAAGCACGCCGAGTTGGAGGTCCGCTCCATGACGGGCTTCGGCGCGCACTGACGGACACCGGATCCGAGTGGCGGCACCTCCGCCGCCCCGCGGAGGGACGCCACCGACTTCAACGCTCTGTTGAATGTCGGTGGCGTCCCGTACGCTGCGAGAACTGGCACAACCGTGGGAGGGCCGCCGCATGCTGCTCGACACATACGGCCGAGTCGCCACCGACTTGCGCGTATCGCTGACCGACCGCTGCAATCTGCGCTGCACCTACTGCATGCCGGAGGAGGGTCTGCAGTGGCTGGCCAAGCCGGAGTTGCTCACCGATGACGAGATCGTGCGCCTGGTGCGCATCGCCGTCGACGAACTCGGCGTCGAGGAGGTGCGCTTCACGGGGGGCGAACCCCTGCTCCGGCCCGGGCTCGTCGGCATCGTCGAGCGCTGCGCCGCCCTCCCGAAGCGGCCGAAGCTCTCGCTGACGACGAACGGCATCGGCCTGGAACGGACCGCTCCGGCTCTGCGGGACGCCGGTCTGGACAGGGTCAACGTCTCCCTGGACACGCTCAGTCCGGACGTCTTCCAGCGGATGACCCGGCGGAAGCGGCACGCGGACGTCCTTCGCGGACTGGCCGCGGCCCAGGACGCGGGCCTCACTCCCGTCAAGGTCAACTCCGTCCTGATGCCCGGGCTCAACGACGACGAGGCACCCGGCCTGCTCGCCTGGGCCGTGGCCCACGGCTACGAACTCCGCTTCATCGAGCAGATGCCCCTGGACGCCCAACACGGCTGGCAGCGCGACGGGATGATCACAGCCGGGGACATCCTGGAGTCGCTGCGCACCCGTTTCACCCTCACCCCGGAGGGTGAGGACGAGCGCGGTTCCGCCCCCGCCGAGCGCTGGGTCGTGGACGGCGGCCCGCACCGCGTCGGCGTCATCGCCTCGGTGACCCGGCCCTTCTGCCGCGCCTGCGACCGTACGCGCCTGACGGCCGACGGTCAGGTGCGTACGTGCCTGTTCGCCACCGAAGAGTCCGACCTGCGGGGCGCGTTGCGCGACGGGGCGTCGGACGACGAGATCGCCGCGCGCTGGCGGCTCGCCATGTGGGGCAAGAAGGCGGGCGCGGGCATCGACGATCCGTCCTTCGTGCAGCCCGACCGTCCGATGTCAGCCATCGGCGGCTGAGCCGCGGGCGCCGTCCTGCCACTCGGTGAGACGGACGACGTCCTTGAGGAACCCGCGCATGTCCAGGAAGGACGACAGATGCTCCCGGTGTTCCTCGCAGGCCAGCCACGTCTTACGGCGCTGGGGCGTATGCAGCTTGGGATTGTTCCAGGCCAGCACCCATACCGCCGGTGTGCGGCAGCCCTTGGCGGAACAGATGGGGCTCTCGGTGCTCTCGGAGTTCTCGTCGGAGGGAAACACACCCCCATCCAACACCCCGCCCGGACAAACAAACGACGCCGGGCAGCCACGGGGGGAGCCGCCCGGCGTCGGTCTTGTCGCTCCGACGGGGGATGCGGAGCGCCTAAGAAGTATGGCATGGGGACCCGTGCGAGGTGCAGCGGAACAACATGATTGATCTGAGCTTTTCTTGAGGATGTCGCGTGCCGCCCACTGCGGGAGGGGTCAACTGTGGTCGGCGACAGGCCCGTCGGGCCTGCTGTGACGCGGTTCCGGAACGGTGTCCGCCGGGCCGATCGCCGGTCGGACGGGCGGCTCGATGAAGGACGACGGAGCCGAAGGCGCGTTCTCCCGGCCCGCGTTGGCGATCACCACGGCGACGTAGGGGAGCAGCGCGCCCACCACGAGAGTCACGATGGCCAGCGGGCGTTGCACGTTCCACAGCACGACGGTCAGCAGCACGGAGAGCGTCCTGATGAGCATCGAGATCACATACCGGCGCTGCCTGCCGCGCACGTCGTCCGCCAGACCCTGACGGGCACCCGTGATCCGGAAGACCTCGGCTTCGCGCTGCTTCCGCATCACTCTCCACCACCTTCACCCCGGGTCGGCGACGGCCCGCCACCAGGTCTGCGAGCCCTCTTCACGGTACGCCCCCGGTCGGTCGTCCACGAGGCCGGGCCGCCCGGGCGTGGAGCGGGGCGCCCGTGCGGCGCAGCCCGTACGGAGCAGTCCGCCATGCGGCGTAGGACGCCCGGCGCCAAGCTGACGGCGCAGCGTGCACCCGGGCGTCGACGACGCCGGTTCCGGGGCACAGACGATCTACGGAGGCACGATGAACTGGTTGTGGGCGATCATCGTCGGGCTGGTACTGGGCGTGCTCGCGCGGGCGATCATGCCCGGCAAGCAGCACATCCCCCTGTGGCTGACGGCGGTCTTCGGGCTACTCGGCGCCATCCTGGGCAATGCCGTCGCGTCGTGGGCGGGCGTCGGTGTCACCAGAGGGTTCGACTGGATCCGGCACGGACTTCAGCTGGGAGGTGCGGTACTCATCGTCGCTCTGGGCACGCCCCTGTGGGAGTCGATCCGGGGGAGGCGGCGGCGCCAGCGCGTCTGAAGCTCCCGGGGGCCGCAGTCGGCGAGCCAGTGGGGGCACAGGCCGGCAGGCATGGCAGGCCAGCAGGCACGGCAGGCGACATGGCAGGAAGGGCCGGGTAAGCGGCCGGCCACGGCCCCGCCCTGCCGCGTCCGGCGCGTCCGTACGGTACGCGTGAGGGCGGGGCCGGCCGTCTCAGAGCCCCTGGATCTGCGCGATCTTGCGGCCCGCCTTGAGGTAGAGCGTCCCGCTCACGTCCGCCTCGGCCAGCTTCTCCGTCACGACCTCGCCGAGCGGACGCAGAGCCTCCGCCTCCGGCAGCACGATGGAGTGCTGATCGCCGCTCTCCGTCTCGACGACCAGCTTCAGCCCGTTCTGCTTGGCGATGCGCCGCGCCGCCGACGCACTCGGGGTGAACTCCAGCACCCGCGAGAGGATCGCCGCGATGCCCTCACCGCCGTGCTCGGCCGCGTCCACGACCGGCAGCGTCCCCACGTCGCCGAAGGACTTCTTGCTGAACTGCGCGGTGAAGCCGGCCCGTGCCGCCTTCGCCGCCTCCGCTCCGTGCAGTGCCGCGACGACCTCTCCCGCCAGCACCTTCTTCAGGTCCATCGGGTGCAGGGTCTTCGCCTCGCAGCGGGCGGTGACCTGGTCGATCTCGGCGTCGGTCCACTCCGTCCAGGCGCGCAGGTACGGCACCATCAGCCGGTCGGGAATGGACATGATCTTGCCGTACACGTCGTCCGCCGCGGCGGTCAGTCCGATGTAGTTGTCCTTGGACTTGGACATCTTGGCGCCCGAGCCGTCGGTGCCTTCGATCAGCGGCATGGCGGCGATCATCTGCGGCCGCTGATCGTGCAGCTCCATCAGACGGCGGCCCATCTGCATGTTCAACAACTGGTCCACGCCGCCCAGTTCGATGTCGCAGTCCAGCTCGACAGAGTCGAGAGCCATCGCCACGGGGTAGATCAGCTCCGACATGGTCAGGCCCGAGCCCTGGGCGAGACGGTTGCGGAAGTCCTCGCGCTGCAGCAGCGCCGAGGCGGGCACCTGGGCGAGCAGGGAGATCAGCTCCGCGAAGCCGATCTTTCCGAGCCAGTCGCTGTTGCGCCGGAAGCTCACGTTCTCGAAGTCGAAGAACGGCCGGACCTGGTCCTGGTAGCCGGCCAGGTTCTCCGCGATGTCCTCGTCGGTGAGCGCGGGGCGCTCCGCCGTACGTCCGGAGGGGTCGCCGATCTTCGCGGTGAAGTCACCGATGATCAGCGTCACGTCGTGCCCCATCCGCTGGAAGCGGCTGAGGACGATCATCTGCACGGCGTGGCCCAGGTGCACGTCCGCCGCGGTGGGGTCGATCCCGAGCTTGACGTGCAGGCCCTTCCCGACGGCCGTCTTCGCTTCGATGTCCTCGGCGAGCTTCTCCACCGAGGGCAGCACCTCGACCGCACGTGCCCCGATCAGTGCGGCCTGCTCCTTCGCCGGGAGGTCGCTCAGATCCATATACCGCCGCGACCCCGTCTCCGCGAGCAGCCGCTCGACGGTCTCGTCGGAGGAGAGGTCCTGCGCCAGCAGCTGGCTGGCGCGCTGTACGGAGTCGCCGAGGCGTGTCACGTTCTGTCCTGGAGATCGGAGCGGACAAGGGTCGCCCCAGAGTCTATTCGGGTGCGGGGGCGGCGCGGTGTGCCCGTCCTGCCGGTCGCTCCGGGAGGGCTTCGCGGCCCGCGGAATGTGTAGGGATCCCACAGTGCCTCGTGCGGGCCCCTGTCGCTGCCCGATCCCCGCTGGAGCGGCCCCGGCGGATAGTTTCGTACGGACAGACATCGGCCGCTTCCTCGCTGTGCGCAGCGCGTACGCGACAACAGCGGAGACCGCAGAAAGGGTGGTCCTACCTTGAGCCGCTCGGTACTCGTCACCGGAGGCAACCGCGGCATCGGCCTCGCCATCGCCCGGGCCTTCGCCGACGCAGGGGACCAGGTCGCCTTCACCTACCGCTCGGGCGAGCCGCCCGAGTCCCTCATCAAGAGCGGTGCTCTGGCAGTCCGTTGCGACATCACCGACCACGAACAGGTGGAGAGGGCCTACAAGGAGATCGAGGAGAAGCACGGCCCGGTCGAGGTCCTCGTCGCCAACGCCGGTGTGACCCGGGACCAGTTGCTGCTGCGGATGTCCGAAGAGGACTTCAGCTCGGTGCTCGAGACCAACCTCACCGGGACCTTCCGCGTCGTGAAGCGGGCGACGAAGCGGATGCTGCGGGCGCGGACGGGCCGGATCGTCCTCATCTCGTCCGTGGTCGGCCTGCTCGGTTCGGCGGGGCAGTCCAACTACGCGGCGTCGAAGGCCGGGCTGGTCGGCTTCGCCCGTTCGCTCGCCCGTGAGCTGGGCTCCCGTAACATCACCTGCAACGTGATCGCGCCGGGCTTCGTCGACACCGACATGACGAAGGCGCTCACCGACGAGCAGCGCGCGAACATCGTCGGGCAGGTGCCGCTGGGCCGTTACGCCCAGCCGGAGGAGATCGCCGCCTCCGTCCGCTTCCTCGCCTCCGAGGAAGCCGCGTACATCACCGGAGCCGTCATTCCTGTCGACGGCGGATTGGGCATGGGCCACTGAAGATGAGCGGAATCCTGGCCGGCAAGCGCATCCTTGTCACCGGCGTCCTCACCGAGGGATCGATCGCCTTCCACGCCGCGAAGATCGCGCAGGAGGAGGGCGCGGAGGTCGTACTCACCGGATTCGGCAGGCTCTCCCTGGTCCAGCGGATCGCCAAGCGGCTCCCGAAGGAAGCACCCGTCATCGAGCTTGACGTGACGAACCAGGAGCACCTGGACTCCCTCGCCGGCAAGATCGGCGAACACCTGGGTGAGGGAGCCGGACTCGACGGCATCGTCCACTCCATCGCCTTCGGCCCGCAGGGCGCCTTCAACTTCCTCGAAGCGAGCTGGGAGGACGTCGGCACGGCCGTGCACGTCTCCGCCTATTCGCTCAAGTCGCTGACGATGGCGTGCCTTCCGCTGATGCCGCGCGGCGGGTCGGTCGTGGGCCTCACCTTCGACGCGCAGATCGCCTGGCCCAAGTACGACTGGATGGGCGTGGCCAAGGCGGCACTGGAGTCGACGAACCGCTACCTCGCTCGTGACCTGGGCGCGAAGAACGTGCGGTGCAACCTGATCTCGGCGGGGCCGGTCAAGTCCATGGCCGCCAAGTCCATTCCGGGCTTCGAGGAGCTGGCCGACGTCTGGAACCACCGGGCCCCCATCGGCTGGGAGCTGACGGACCCGGACCCTGCCGGACGTGGCGTCGTCGGCCTGCTGTCCGACTTCTTCCCGAAGACGACCGGAGAGATCGTCCACGTCGACGGCGGCGTGCACATGATGGGCGCCTGAACGGAACCCCGGAACCCCGGCAGTCCCGCCTCCGCCCCCGCCGACTCCCGGGCATGATCCCGAAGTGACGTGCGCGGGGGCGGAGTTCGCGCCGCCCGTGCCAGTGACCCCGGCATGCCGGAGCCACTGGCGCCGGGCGGCAGCGTGGCGTGACGTACGCTGGACGTCAGGTGCGTCAGGTGCCCTGCGTCGCCGCGCGCACTCCGCAGCCCCACTCCTGCGTGTGTGAGGCGGCCTCCCGCGCTGCGGCCTCCGCGTCACCGGCATGGATCGCCCGGATGAGCCCCGCGTGGTCCATGTGGTTCCCGGGACGCAGCTCGCCGCCCACGTCGAAGCGGAGGAAGTCGCGCATCACTTCCCCCAAGTCCGCGTAGACCGCGGTCAGTACGTCGTTGTGCGAGGCGGCGACCACGCCCAGGTGGAGACTCGCGTCCGCCTCCACGAAAGACTCCACCACCCCCGAATCCCACGCCGCTTCGCGCCGCTCCAGCAGCGCGTCGAGCTGCGTCAGGTCGCTGTCCGTGCGTCGCAGCGCTGCCAGCCGTGCACCTGAGGTCTCCAACGCGGCACGCATCTCGGCCACATGACGCGGATCGGCGTCGGCGAACCGCCGGTGCATCACGCCTGCCAGCTCACTCGTCGCGACGACGTACGTGCCGGACCCCTGCCTGATGTCCAGCAACCCGTTGTGCGCGAGAGCCCGTACCGCCTCCCGGACGGTGTTGCGCGCCACTCCCAACTGCTCCACGAGCTCCGGCTCCGTGGGGATGCGGGTGCCGACCGGCCACTCGCCCGAGGTGATGGCAGAGCGCAGCGCCGAGATCACCTGGTCTGCCAGGGCGGAGCGTTGCGGCGAGGGAAGGGTCATCTCTCTCCCGGATGCGTCGGCCACGGGCTCTTCCCGTCGGCTTCTGTGGAGGGGAGGATACGCGTTGGCAGCTATTCATCCCATGATTCTATGATGGGTCCATGCCCATGACGGAAGACGACCTGCAGCGCAACGAGCTCCCCGCCGAGTCCGCCCCGCCCCCGCTCGCCCGCCGCGGAGCGGGCGCCAGGGGCGGCCCTGCCGTACCCGCGGCCGTTCCGGCAGCCGCCGTCCCGCGCTGGGTCGTACGCCTGCTCGTGGTGGGTCTGCTCGCCGCCGCGCTGAATCTCCGTCCCGCCATCTCCGCACTCGGACCGCTCCTCAAGGAGGTGCGCGCCGACCTCGGTATGAGCGGTGCGGTCGCCGGGCTGCTGACCTCGGTGCCCGGACTGTGCTTCGCCGTCTTCGGGAGCCTCGCGCCGCGGCTGGCCCGCCGGCGCGGTCCTGCACCGGTGGTGCTGGGCGGCATGGTCGCGATCACCTCGGGGCTCGCGCTGCGCCCCTTGGCCGGCGGTACGGCGGTCTTTCTCGCGGCGAGCGCGCTGGCCCTCGCGGGTATCGCGGTCAGCAACGTCCTGATGCCCGTGGTCGTCAAGCGGTGGTTCCCCGGCCGCATCGGGTCCATGACCGGTCTCTACTCGATGGGTCTCGCCCTCGGCACGGCCGGAGCGGCAGCCGTCACCGTGCCCATGACGAGTGCCATGGACGGCAGTTGGCGAGCGGGACTCGGTTCCTGGGCGCTGCTGGGAGTGCTTGCGACGGTTCCGTGGGCCGTGGTGCTGAAGGATCCGGCAACCCGGCGCCAGGCCCGGCCGGCGGCGGAGCGGAGAGGACCCGGCCGTCGGCGTGGCATCCCGGGCACGCGCCCCGCGCCGGACCGCCCGCTGCCCTGCGGCGGGGAGGTCCGCGGCCACCGCGACGTCGACAGGGGCCCTGACGTCCGCGTCGACGGCGATGACCGGAGCGACAGCCGCGGCGACGACCGCATCCGCATCGGCACCTCACGCACGGCATGGGCACTGGGCGGCTTCTTCGGCCTCCAGGCGTCCGCCGCCTACATCGTGCTGGGCTGGCTGCCGGAGATCTTCCGGGACGCCGGCGTCCCCGCCTCCTCCGCCGGTCTGATGCTCGCCGTCACCATGGGCATGGGCGTGCCCCTCGCCTTCGTCGTTCCGAGAGCGGCGGCCCGGATGCGTCACCAGGGCCCGCTCATCGTGGGGCTCGGCATGTGCGGGCTCACCGGATACGCCGGTCTGTGGTTCGCGCCGGGAGCCGGTGCCTGGCTGTGGGCGGTGTTGCTGGGCATCGCGAACTGCGCCTTCCCCGTCGCCCTCACCATGATCAGCCTGCGGTCCCGTTCGAGCGCCGGCGTCGCCCAGCTGTCGGCGTTCGCGCAGAGCACGGGCTACCTGCTGTCCATCCCCGGACCGCTCCTCGTCGGTGTCCTGCACGACGTCAGCGGCGGCTGGCACGTCCCCCTGATCCTGATGACGGCGCTGCTGCTGGCGCAGACGGCCGTGGGCGTACTGGCCGGACGGGACCGCGTGATCGAGGACGGCCGGTGAGTGCGACACTGTCCGGTATGCCAGTGCTCGAACCCACCCCGCAGAACGGACAGAAGAAGCTGCTCCTGATCATGGGAGCGATCTTCGGCATCATGGTCGTCATCGGCGTGATCGCGAGTATCGCCGCTCCCTGAGCAGCGCCCCGGGACGGGACGCGCGCCCTCCGTCCGGCCGATGGTGGTGCTGACCCCACCATCCCTAGGGGGTCTGGCTCAGGGGTAAGTGGGTGGATCACCGGATGGGACGCCTGCCCGTCCTTCCGTAGCGTCTCGGAGTACACCGCCGGACGCTCCACGGAAGCAGGGAGAGGCGAGCCCATGACGACGGCCCGTGCCCGTGACGACTGTTCACCGGGCGTGACTGCCGCCCGGCGGCAGGCCCCGCCCCCCGACCGCTCCGGCCGGTCGCTGCTGCCCTGGTGGGCGGCGGTCCTCCCCGTCCTCGCCTTCGCACTGCTGCTGAGCCTGCTGCTCGGCGGAGGAGACGCGAACGCGGCGGCGCATCAGCCCGGTACGGAGTTCCTCGCGGCGATCCTGGAGCGCGTGGCGCAGGCGTTGCTGGGCTGACGAACGGGAGACGTCAGCCCTCTGTGCACTGTCAACACCCTCCGCCCGGCACAGGGTTTCGTGCGAAGCTGGGAGGCATGAGCGTCGATGTGCCCCGCAGTATCGTCCTTGTCCGGCACGCGAAGGCCGACTGGCCGGAAGTGGCAGACCACGAGCGTCCCCTCGCGGACCGGGGCCGCAAGGACGCCCCGGCCGTCGGTGAGTGGCTTGCAGCCCACGGCATCGCCCCCGGACTGACCCTCTGCTCGACAGCTGTCCGCACCCGTGAGACCTGGAAGCTGACCGCACCCCACCTTCCGCAGCGCCCCAAGACCGTGTACGAGGAGCGGCTGTACGACGCCTCTCCCGGCGAGATCATCGCAGTGATCAACGATGTGTCCGAGGACGTCCAGGACTTGCTGGTCGTCGCACACAACCCCGGACTGCAGGGAGTCGCCGAGGCCCTCACCGGTGGTACCGAGGGCGACGCCCTGGAGCGGATGCAGCGCAACGGCTTCCCGACCTCGGCGGTCGCGGTGCTGCGTTTCGACGGGTCGTGGAAGTCCGTCGAGCCGGGCTCGGCCACACTGACCGACTACTGGGCGCCGCACGAGCCGCACGAGTGAACGCCCGGCAGCCCGAAGACTCTTGAACCGCTGAGCCTCACCGGTGGCCCGCACAGCTCCTGGGTGCGGGCCACCGGTGAGCGCGCGGGTGAGCGCGCGCCGACGGGCCGCGTACCCCCGCTCAGGAGGCCGGGGCGCCCAACAGTCGTTCGCCGTCCGCGTCGTGGTCGTCGTCCCCGGCCGAGCCGTCGGCGGTCTCGACCTCTTCCCGCGTCACTCCGAGCAGATAGAGGACCGTGTCCAGGAAGGGCACGTTGACGGCGGTGTGCGCCGCCTCCCGTACGACGGGTTTCGCGTTGAACGCCACCCCCAGACCTGCCGCGTTGAGCATCCCCAGGTCGTTGGCGCCGTCCCCGATCGCGACGGTCTGCAGCAGCGGAACGCCCGCCTCGGACGCGAAGCGGCGCAGCAGCCGCGTCTTGCCCTCCCGGTCGACGATGTCGCCGGTCACGCGACCGGTGAGCTTGCCGTCGACGACCTCCAGTGTGTTGGCCGCCGCGAAGTCGAGTCCCAGTTCCACCTTGAGCGCGTCCGTGATCTGGGTGAAGCCCCCGGAGACGACGCCGACTTGGTAGCCGAGGCGTTTGAGGGTACGTACGAGCGTGCGCGCGCCGGGCGTGAGCCGTACGTCCTTGCGCACCTTGTCCACGACAGACGCGTCCAGCCCCTTCAGCAGGGCCACCCGCGCGTGCAGCGACTGCTCGAAATCCAGCTCCCCGCGCATCGCACGGGCGGTGACCTCGGCCACCTCCGCCTCACAGTCCGCATAGGCCGCGAAGAGCTCGATCACCTCGTCCTGAATGAGGGTGGAGTCGACGTCCATCACCACCAGCCGCTGTGCACGGCGCTGCAGCCCGGAGGCGACGACGGCGATGTCCACGCCGTGCTTCGCCGCCTCCAGCGCGAGGGACGTGCGCAGCGTCTGGGTCCCGGTGCCCGAGACGTCGAACTCGACTGCGGTGACCGGGTACTTGGCGAGCCGGAAGATGCGGTCGATGTTGCCGCCCGTCGCGGTGATGCTGGCCGCGATGGCGGCGGTCGAGGAAGCGGTCAGCGGCTGACCGAGCACCGTCACGTGTGAACGGCCGGTGCCGCGCGGCCGGTTGTCGCCGACCCCGGAGATGATCTCGGCCTCGAGGCCCATCGACTCCGCCCAGCTGTGCACCGTGGCCCGCAGCTCGCCCTCGCCGGCGGAGCCCTGGCCGCTGCCGGAGCCGCTGCCGGCGTCGCGGCCGGAGCCGGAACCCGGTCCGGGGCGCGCGCCGGGCGAGGTCACCAGTGCGCACAGAGTTATGCGTCCACGGGTCACGAGTTGTTCGATGTCGACGACTTCCACGGTGAAGGCGGCAAGGGTGTCGAACAGGCCGGCGGTGATGCCGGGCCGGTCCTTGCCGAAGATCTTGACCAGGAGAGTGGGGGTGTCGGCGTACGAAGGCGGGATGGCCGGCGATGTGGTCATGATGTTCTTACGGTATCGCTGCGAGGCGGGTGGCACCTGCCGGGGGCTCTCCTCCGTCCGGATCCTTTCGCTGGTCGCGGGCGGTCATGAGCGGCAACGTCGCGCCCGCCGGAGCCCCGGATGTTCCCGGCCGGTCACAGACGGATCGGGGTTGTGACATGGGCCGACTTCCTGTCGGGGGACCGGGCCTGAAATAGTTCCAGACGATGTTCGCCATCCCTAGGCTCCCGCAGGAAGGGAGTCACTCGGGGGACAACTTTGTGGGGCATGGAGTGCCGGAACTCGTACTGGAATTGAACGGACAAACCTGGACGCTCGATCCGTCCAGGACATACGCCCTGGGACGCGATCCGCAGGGCGACGTGGTGATCGACGACGCCAGGGTCTCCTGGCGGCACGCCACCATCAAGTGGGGCGGACGCAGCTGGGTCATCGAGGACCGGGGGAGCACCAACGGCTCGTACGTCCAGGGGCAGCGCATCCAGCATATGGAGCTCGGCCCGGGCATGAGCGTGCACTTGGGCAACGCGACCGACGGCCCGCACCTGAAGCTCTCAAGCTCGGGGACGCCCGCCGGCGGGGGCGGGAGCGCATCTGCCGCCACGCCCCATCAGCAGCAGGCGCCCCACCCGTCTCAGGCGCGGGCCGCGCAGGCGCCGCCGCAGCACCCGGGCGGTGCCGGTGGTCCGGGTAGCGGCCAGGGCTCCCCGGCCGCTCCGGGCTGGGGCGGGCAGCCGCAGCAACAGCAGCCGCAGCAACACCCCGGCTGGCAGCAGCAGCCCGGCGTCCCGCCCCAGCAGGACGGCGGTCAGGCCTATCCGGCCGGACCTGGCGCGCAGCAGTACGTGCCCCAGCAGGCCGCTCCTCAGGCTCAGCCGTACGCGCACCAGCAGCCGCAGTCGCAGCAGGGCCACGGGCTCCAGCAGGGCGCTCCGCGGCTCCAGCCCCAGGCCGGGGGAGCGCCGCACCGGGGCGGCGACCGCAGCCCCACGACCTTCCACCAGCTCGCGCTGGGCAGGGTGATGCGCATCGGCCGCGCCCTGGAGAACGAGCTGGTCGTCTCCGACCTTCAGGTCTCCCGGCACCATGCGGAGTTCCACGCCTCCCCCGACGGACGCTTCGAGATCCACGACCTCGGCAGCCACAACGGCACGTACGTCAACGGCCAGCTGCTGCCCAAGTCCGGCTCCGCGGTGATATCGCCCCAGGACACCGTCGGCGTCGGCCACTCCACCTTCCGCCTCGTCGGCGACCGGCTGGAGGAGTTCGTCGACACCGGTGAGGTCTCCTTCTCGGCCCGCCACCTGACGGTCAAGGTCGACAACGGCAAGGTGATCCTCAACAACGTCACCTTCGGCGTACCGGAGAAGTCGCTGATCGGCGTCATCGGCCCGTCCGGCTCCGGCAAGTCCACGCTGCTGCGCGCGCTGACCGGCTACCGTCCCGCCGACGTCGGCGAAGTCCTGTACGACAACCGCAACCTCTACCAGCACTTCGCCGAGCTCCGGCAGCGCATCGGCCTCGTCCCGCAGGACGACATCCTCCACAAGGAGCTGAGGGTCCGTACCGCACTGCGCTACGCGGCCCGGCTGCGCTTCCCCGGCGACGTCGCCGTCGCCGAGCGCAACGCCCGTGTCGAGGAGGTGCTCGCCGAGCTGAAGCTCGACATCCACGCCGACAAGAAGGTCACCTCGCTCTCGGGCGGGCAGCGCAAGCGCGTCTCGGTCGCGCTGGAGCTGCTGACGAAGCCGTCGCTGATATTCCTGGACGAGCCCACCTCGGGCCTCGACCCGGGCATGGACCGCGACGTCATGCAGCTGCTGCGCGGCCTGGCCGACGACGGCCGTACGGTCCTGGTCGTCACGCACTCCGTGGCGGAACTCGGCCTCTGCGACAAGCTGCTGGTGATGGCGCCCGGCGGCGGCGTGGCCTACTTCGGGCCTCCCGAGGAAGCGCTGAACTTCTTCGGCTACAGCACCTGGGCGGACGTCTTCTCCGCCTTCGAGAACTACCGCGACTACGACTGGATGGGCCGCTGGCAGGGCTCGCAGCACTACCAGATGTACGCGGCCGACCTCGACTCCGTCGGCCCGCAGCAGGCCCAGCAGGTCCAGGCCCCGCCGACGCGGATGCGCAAACCGCAGAGCTGGGGTTCGCAGTTCTGGACGCTGGTCCGCCGCTACGTCTCCGTCATCGCCTCCGACAAGGGCTTCCTGGCGCTCACGGTGATCCTGCCCCTCGTCCTCGGCGGCGTCAGCACCCTGATCCCGAGCGACTACGGACTCGGCTACGGCCCCCTGAACAAGGGCCGGACGAACCGGGACGCCAGTACGATCATGCTCATCATCGCGGTGGGCATGTGCTTCTCCGGAGCCGCCAACTCCGTACGCGAACTGATCAAGGAACGTGTCATCTACGAGCGCGAACGGGCCACCGGCCTCTCGCGGTCGGCCTATCTGATGTCCAAGGTGCTCGTGCTCGGCATCGTCACCGCCGTGCAGGGCGTGATCATCTCCGCCATCGGATTCGCCCCGCGTGAACTCCCGGCGGAGGGTGTCGTCGCGGAGAACCTCCCCGCCCTGGAGATGACGCTCGCCGTCATCACGCTCGGCTTCACCTCGATGATGTTCGGCCTGATCATCTCCTCGCTCGTGAAGACGGCCGAGAAGACCATGCCGCTGCTGGTCATGTTCGCCATCGTCCAGGTGGTCTTCACCGGCGTGCTCTTCCAGCTGTTCGACACTCCCGGGGTCGGCCAGTTCTCCTGGCTGATGCCGTCCCGGTGGGCTGTCGCCGCGATGGGCGCCACGGCCGACATGAACACGCTGCTGCCGTGGGAGAAGGGCAACCCCGACCCGCTGTGGGAGCACACGGCCGGCATCTACGTGCTGGACATGGCGGTCCTGCTGGGACTGGGCGTCGTCCTGGTCTTCGTCGTCGCCCGCCTCCTGCGCCGTCACGAGCCGGAGGTCATGCGCAAGTAGCGCCGGTGCCGGACACCGTCCGTGCCCCGGCTGCGGCAGAACGGAAGGCGGCGGCACCCTTCGCGGGTGCCGCCGCCTTCCGTGCTGTACGGGAATCCTTCGTGCTGCCCGGCCCCCCGTGACTGCCGGCTCAGTACCAGTTGTTGGCCTGCCAGAAGGACCAGGCTCCGCACGGGCTGCCGTAGCGGTCCTTCATGTAGCCGAGGCCCCACTTGATCTGTGTGGCGGCGTTGTTCCGCCAGTCCGGGCCGGCCGAGGCCATCTTGGAGCCCGGCAGTGCCTGCACCAGGCCGTAGGCGCCGCTGGGGTTCTGCGCGTGGACGTCCCAGCCGCTCTCGCGCTCGACGATGTTCGAGAAGCACTGGAACTGCTGCTCGGAACCGATGATCTGCCGCGCGATCTGCTTCGGAGAACCCGAGGGCGCCGCGGACGCGGACTTGCTGCGCTCGGCGGAGCGGCTCGCTGCCTGCTTGCGCTGACGTTCCCGCTCGGCCTTCTTGGCCTGCTCGGCCGCCTCTTGCCGTGCCTCGGCCCGTGCCTCTGCCTTCTTGCGGGCCTCGTCCTCGGCGTCCGTCCGTGCCCGGCCGTCGGCGGCCGTGGTCTGGGCGTCGATGTCCACCTTCTGGGCGGCGGGGCTGTCGACGGCCGTCTGCAGTGCGATCGGCCTGGCTGCCGGCTCCGATCCGGCGGTCTCGTTTCCGCTGTCCTTCTGCCCTGGCACGACGCTGAACGCGATCGCCGTCACGCCGACGGCGGCGGCACCTGTGGCCGCGGAGATCTTGTGCAGACGGGACAGCCTGCCGTGGCGTTCGGGAGTGGGAACGCTCATAGGGAGGAAACCTCTTCCAGATTGCGGACCGCAGCGACAGTGGCCGCTACGGCGGCAGCAATTCTCAGCTGCCGTCAGTCACCGAGCAAAAATCACCATTACTAACCTTGATAGTGGATCGGCATAAGGTCGGAGGCCTTGACGTGTCTGCGCTGCACGTCCGGTCTGTGGGCAACTACTACTAAGCAAGCTCGTACGTGATCTGCGTCCTATGCGGCGACTCACACCGCATACCGATTACATTTACGCAGTGTGTAGAAGCTATAAACGCAGAGTCACGCAGCTGGGTCTGGGTCCTAGGTCCTCCGGCCCCCGTCTCCCGGGCGTCCGTCCGATACCGCCGCAGGCTCCCGCCGGTACCGTGACCGCATGCTCCAAAGCTCCGGGCTCGCCGCTGTCAGCGCCGCGTTGCTCGCCATGAACCGGCAGCTCGAAGTGCGCGACGTACTGCAGACGATCGTCGCCTCCGCCCGTGAGCTGCTGGACGCGGAGTACGCGGCACTCGGAGTACCCGACGACCACGGCGGCTTCGCCCAGTTCGTGGTCGACGGCGTCTCGGACGAGCAGTGGAAGGCCATCGGCCCGCTGCCCCGGCAGCACGGCATCCTCGCGGCGATGCTCCACGAGGCCACACCGCAGCGTCTCGCCGACGTACGCGCCGACCCCCGCTTCGAGGGATGGCCCAGCGCCCACCCCGAGCTGGCCGACTTCCTCGGCATGCCCATCGCCGACGGCGAGGAGGTCCTCGGCGCGCTCTTCCTCGCCAACAAGCGCTGCCCGCCCACCCGCGTCCCTGCGCAGGAGTCCGCAGGCGCGTCACGCGGCTGCGCGTTCTCCGAGGAGGACGAGCGGCTGCTGCGTCTCCTCGCCCAGCACGCGGCCATCGCCCTCACCAACGCCCGCCTGTACGAGCGGAGCCGTGAGCTGACGATCGCCGGCGAGCGGGCCCGCATCGCCCACGACCTGCACGACGCGGTCGCGCAGAAGCTCTTCTCGCTGCGGCTCACCGCCCAGGCCGCCACGGCCCTCGTGGACCGCGACCCGGCCCGTGCCAAGGCCGAACTGCACGAGATCGACCGGCTGACGGCCGAGGCGGCGGAGGAACTGCGGGCCGCGGTGGTCGAACTGCGTCCCGCGGCACTCGACGAGGACGGGCTCGTCGCCACCCTCCGAACCCAGGCCCGGGTGCTCCACCGAGCCCACTCGGCCGAAGTCGCCTTCTCCACCGGGGGCAGCCCCCGGGCCCTGCCCGCCGCGCAGGAGGAGGCGCTGCTGCGCGTCGCTCAGGAGGCCCTGCACAACGCGCTCCGTCATGCGTCTGCCGGCCACGTCGACGTCGTCCTCACCTTCGGCGAAACCGGCGTCCGGCTGCGCGTCACCGATGACGGCCGGGGCTTCGACCCGAAAGCCGTGCGCAAGGCGGGACGCCACCTGGGGCTGGTCTCGATGCGCGACAGGGCGGGCTGTGTGGGCGGCAGGCTGACCGTCGAGTCGGAGCCCGGCAAGGGTGCCGTGATCGAGCTGGAGGTGCCCGGTGGCTGATCCGATCCGTGTCCTCATCGTCGACGACCACCAGGTCGTACGTCGCGGACTGCGCACCTTCCTGGAGATCCAGGAGGACATCGAGGTGGTCGGCGAGGCGGCCGACGGCGACGAGGGCGTGGCCCGCGCCGAGGAACTGCGCCCGGACATCGTCCTGATGGATGTGAAGATGCCCGGCACCGACGGGATCGAGGCGCTGAGGCAGCTCGAACAGCTCGGCAATCCCGCACGCGTCCTCGTCGTCACGAGCTTCACCGAGCAGCGCACCGTCGTCCCGGCACTCCGTGCGGGAGCTGCGGGCTACGTCTACAAGGACGTCGACCCCGACGCCCTGGCAGGAGCCATCCGCTCCGTACACGCGGGCCACGTGCTGCTGCAGCCCGAAGTCGCCGGCGCGCTGCTCTCCGAGGGCACAGGTGTGAGTGCCGGACGCGGCACGACGCTCACCGAACGCGAACGCGAGGTGCTGGAGCTGATAGCGGACGGGCGGTCCAACCGGGAGATCGCCCGGACGCTCGTCCTCTCGGAGAAGACCGTGAAGACCCACGTGTCGAACATCCTGATGAAGCTCGACCTCGCCGACCGCACCCAGGCGGCGCTGTGGGCCGTACGCCACGGGCTCACGCACTGAAGCACCCGCGGCCAGGGCACGGTTCGAGCGGCCCGCCCGTCGGCAGGCGGACCCGGACGGATCACATCCCCTTGCGCTCGAGCTCCTCCGCGTAGGCGTTGTAGGCCGCGACCTGCGCTCGTCTCGCCGTGCGCTCCACCGGCCGCAGCGCCTCGGACCGGGCGGCGATCTCGGACGAGCTCACGGCGCCGCCGTGCTCCCGGCCGTCGCCGGCGCCTGTCCCGCCGGTACTCGTCCCGCCGGTGCCGGGCCCGTCCCCGTGCGCGATGCCCACCAGCGCCCGCACCCGCTGAGCCAGCTCCAGCACGCGCACCGCACGCGGCGGATAGCCCGGTGCCAGGAGCTGCCTGCCCGCCTCCATCCGTGCCCTGTACGCCTCGAGCGCCGCGTCCGCCACGGGGCCCGAACCGGCCACGTCCAGTTTCGTGAGCACGACGGTGGCGTCCCGCATCGCCTCCGCCAGTTCCCGTTCCGCCTCGCTCAGGGAAGGCACGTCCGCGGGCGGGCCCTCCCGCATCGGCAGGCAGTGCCACGTCACCTCGACGTGTACGTCACCCTCCGGCCCCGCCTCGAACAGCTCCGGCACGAGACCGAGACCCGCCCCCGGTGCCAGCACGGCCTCGCCCGCGTCCAGGGCACGGGAGTTGAGCTCGGGCGGCCCGCTCAGACCCAGCGGATGCCCGGGTGCGGGGAGCGCCACCCGCAGACCGGCCGTGCCCAGCGACCGCAGCCGGCCCAGTGCGAGAGTGAGCCCCACGTGACCGGGCTCGGGCTCCGCGCCGGGAGCCGTGGACGACGGCAGCCGCGCCACGCGGTGGACGGCGTCCTCGCCGACGATCCGCTCCGCGGCCTCGTCGGGCGAGATCAGCCCGGCAAAGAGTGCATTTCCCCAGGCGGCCATCCGCCCTGAACGAGGTTCTTCGAGCATGTGCACAGCCTAAGGAACGGGCCGTCGAACGCGTGGCGTAGGTTTTGACTGGGGACTGTGCTCACAAGGCACGGGAAACGGCGACTGCTATGGGAGACAACGCGCTCATGAGCGAAGTACTGGAGCTGGTGGACGTATCAGTGGTCCGCGAGGGCCACGCTCTGCTGGACGACGTCTCCTGGTCGGTCAAGGAGGGCGAGCGCTGGGTCATCCTCGGGCCGAACGGTGCCGGCAAGACCACCCTGCTGAACATGGCCTCCAGCTACCTCTTCCCGAGCTCGGGCTCCGCCACCGTCCTCGGTGAACGTCTCGGCGCCGTCGACGTCTTCGAGCTCCGTCCCCGCATCGGCATCGCCGGCATCGCCATGGCCGAGAAGCTGCCCCGCTCCCAGACCGTCCTGCAGACGGTGCTCACCGCCGCGTACGGCATGACGGCGCACTGGCAGGAGGAGTACGAGGCGATCGACGAGGAGCGGGCCCGCGCCTTCCTCGACCGCCTCGGCATGAGCGACTATCTGGACCGCAGGTTCGGCACCCTCTCCGAGGGAGAACGCAAGCGCACCCTGATCGCGCGCGCCATGATGACCGACCCCGAACTGCTGCTGCTGGACGAGCCGGCGGCAGGACTCGACCTCGGCGGCCGCGAGGACCTGGTGCGCAGACTCGGCCGCCTCGCACGCGATCCGTACGCCCCCTCGATGATCATGGTGACACACCATGTCGAGGAGATCGCACCGGGATTCACGCACGTGCTGATGATCCGTCAGGGGCAGGTGCTCGCGGCCGGCCCTCTCGAGACCGAGCTGACCTCCCGAAATCTCTCCCGCTGCTTCGGACTTCCGCTCGTGGTGGAGGAACGCGGCGACCGCTGGACCGCTCAAGGGCTGCCGCTCGGCTGATCGCGGGCCTACCATGGCCGTGTGGATGCATGGGTGTGGTGGTTGATAGCCGCGGTGGGGCTCGGGATTCCACTCGTCCTCACGGCGATGCCCGAGTTCGGAATGCTGGCGGTAGGGGGTGTGGCCGGAGCCGTCACGGCCGGTCTCGGCGGGGGAATGGTCGCGCAGGTCCTCGTCTTCGCAGTCGTCTCGACCGCGCTGATCATCGTCGTGCAGCCGATCGCACGCCGTTCGAGGAGCCAGGCACCCGCCATGAGCAGCGGCGTGGACGCCCTGCGGGGACGCCAGGCGACGGTGCTGGAGCGGGTCGACGGGCAGGGCGGCAGGATCAAGCTGGCGGGCGAGGTCTGGTCGGCCCGCGCTCTCGACACGGACGCAGCCTACGAACCGGGCAGCCAGGTCGACGTGGTGGAGATCGACGGAGCCACCGCGGTCGTGATGGGATAGCCACGAGGCGGGTAACAGCCTTGTGTGCAGGGCGAGTTGCTTGCGCCGGGGTTACTTCTCCCGTCTGACAGACGTCAATCCAGTGACATACGTGCAGGGGGACGGCGATGGACGCCATCATCATTGTCCTGATCATCCTGGTGGTGCTTGTCTTCATCGCACTCATCAAGACGATTCAGGTGATTCCGCAGGCGAGCGCCGCCATCGTCGAGCGCTTCGGCCGGTACACCCGCACCCTCAACGCGGGCCTGAACATCGTGGTGCCCTTCATCGACACCGTCCGCAACCGGGTCGACCTGCGTGAACAGGTCGTCCCGTTCCCGCCGCAGCCGGTCATCACGCAGGACAACCTCGTCGTCAACATCGACACCGTCATCTACTACCAGGTGACGGACGCCCGCGCCGCCACGTACGAAGTCGCCAGCTACATCCAGGCGATCGAGCAGCTCACGGTGACCACGCTGCGCAACATCATCGGCGGCATGGACCTGGAGCGGACGCTGACCTCCCGCGAGGAGATCAACGCGGCACTGCGCGGCGTGCTCGACGAGGCCACCGGCAAGTGGGGCATCCGCGTCAACCGCGTCGAGCTGAAGGCCATCGAGCCGCCGACGTCCATCCAGGACTCGATGGAGAAGCAGATGCGGGCCGACCGCGACAAGCGCGCGGCAATCCTGCAGGCCGAGGGCGTACGGCAGTCGGCGATCCTCACCGCCGAGGGCGAGAAGCAGTCCTCCATCCTGCGCGCGGAAGGTGAAGCCCGCTCGGCGGCCCTCCGCGCAGAGGGCGAGGCGCAGGCCATCCGTACGGTCTTCGAGTCGATCCACGCCGGTGACCCGGACCAGAAGCTCCTGTCGTACCAGTACCTCCAGATGCTTCCGAAGATCGCCGAGGGCGACGCCAACAAGCTCTGGATCGTCCCCAGCGAGATCGGCGACGCCCTCAAGGGCCTCGGCGGCGCCCTGGACGGCTTCCGGCCCGGCGGCGGCGGAAACAGCGGCAGCGCCGGCGACGCCGCGAGCATGGTCAAGCCCCCCCGGCGGGACAGCCCGAAGATCGACTGAGACGGAGCGGGACCGACCGGGACCGAACGGGACCCGGATACGCACGCCGAATGCCGCTCGGGCATGATCAGTGTGTACGGCACTGATCAGCTGGGGGCTTCGAGTGACCATCTGGGAGGCAGTGGCCGTCTGCGTCGCCGGTGTCGGCGCAGGCGCCATCAACACCATCGTCGGCTCGGGCACCCTGCTGACCTTCCCGGTACTGCTCGCCGTCGGCCTGCCGCCCGTGACGGCCAACGTCTCCAACGCCCTGGGGCTCGTACCCGGTTCCGTCAGCGGGGCCATCGGCTACAGGCGTGAGCTGCGCGGGCAGTTGCGGCGCGTACTGCTGCTCGGCGGCGTGGCACTGGTCGGCGCCCTCACCGGCGCGGCGCTGCTGGTCGTCCTGCCGTCCAGTGCCTTCGACACGATCGTGCCCGTGCTCATCGGTGTGGCACTGCTGCTCGTCGCCTTCCAGCCCTGGCTTGCGCGGGCCGTCCAGCGGCGCCGTGAGCGGAAGGGGGCCGCCGCGCGTCCTCACGGTGGTGTCCTGCTGCCGGGCGGTCTGCTCTTCGCCAGCGCGTACGGCGGCTACTTCGGTGCGGCGCAAGGCATCATCTACCTCGCCCTGATGGGGCTGCTGCTCGATGAGAACCTGCAGCGGATCAACGCCGTGAAGAACGTGCTCGGCGCCTTGGTCAACGGCGCCGCAGCGGTGTTCTTCCTCTTCGTCGCGGACTTCGACTGGACGGCCGTCCTCCTGATCGCCGGAGGCTCAGCGGTCGGCGGCGTGTTCGGCGCCGTGGTGGGCCGCAAGCTGCGGCCCACCACCCTCCGCGTCATCATCGTGACGGTGGGAGTCGCGGCGCTCGTCCATCAACTGGTCCGCTGACGCGGGGAGTCGAGCCCGGAAACCCCGACTCCCGTCACGCCGTGGCAGGCAGCTCCGCCGCGGAGCCCGCGGCACGGGAGACCGTCAGCCACTCCGGCAGCGCCGCACCGTCCGTGCGGCCCAGAGCCAGGAGCAGCGCGTCGGCGGGCGTGGGCTCGAACGGCTTCACCAGCAGAGCCATGCCTGCCTGCGCGGGCGTCCGGTCAGCCTTGCGGTGGTTGTCCGCCGCACACGCCGCCACCGTGTTGAGCCAGGTGTCCGTACCGCCCCGGGACCGCGGTACGACGTGATCCACCGTGGTCGCTCGGCGCCCGCAGTACGCGCACCGGTGCCGGTCCCGTACGAGGACGCCGCGCCGCGACCACGGTGCCCGTTGTCGGAACGGGACCCGGACGTATCTGCGGAGCCTGACGACCTGCGGCACCGGGAGGTCGATGTTCGCCGCGCGCACGCGGAGACCGGGGTGCGACTGCTCGACGACGGCCTTGTCCTGCATGACCAGCACCACGGCCCGCCGCAGCGAAACCGTCGAAAGCGGCTCGAAGCTCGCATTGAGGATCAGCGTCTCCCGCATCCCCTCCACCTCCCCGATTCCCTTCCGCCCCGGTGGCGGTGGCTCCACTGTGCCGTTGCCCGGGTACGGGAACAACGCAATTACCGCGCGGCGTACGGGAGATGGCTGCCGCATTCCGCAACGGCGAAGACAGCAGGGGAATGGAGAACAGAGCACCAGGGGGGACGAATGCGGCAGGAAAGCCAGGAAGCCAAGAAACCAGGAAGCCAGGAAAGCCAGCAAAGCCAAGGTCGGCCTGGCGCCGGAACATGCGGGGAAGCCATCCGCGGACCGAACGCAGCACGCCGTACGAAGAACAGGGGCAGCCGACGCGGTCGCCCGGCCCCCGGCCGGCCTCCGACGGACAGCTGGCGCAGACACGAGCGCCTCGCCGTCCCCGCACTGCGGTGCCGACTGCCCGGCGACAACTGTGCTTTCGGGGACGACGAGGCGCAAAGGATTTTTCCGCGCACCCGCGCGGAACGGCCCGGCCTCAGCTGCCCGCGGGCTCCTCATGGAGGCCGATCAGCTGGGCGCGCCCGATGGTCTTGAAGCGCAGGTTGAACCCGACGAAAGCAGGAGTGGCGTCGGCGTCCGGGCCCAGCTTCTCCTCCTGCACGGCGTAGACGGTGAAGACGTAGCGGTGCGGACCGTCACCGGGGGGCGGTGCGGCACCGCCGAAGTCGCGCGTCCCGAAGTCGTTCCGCACGTGCACGGCCCCCTCGGGCAGCCCTGCCATCTCACCCGTACCGGCCCCGGCGGGCAGCTCGGTCACGGCCACGGGGATGTCGAACACCACCCAGTGCCAGAAACCGCTGCCTGTCGGCGCGTCCGGGTCGAAGCACGTCACGGCGAAGCTCCGGGTCTCCGGCGGGAAGCCGTCCCAGCGCAGATGCGGCGAGACGTTGCCCTTCGCGTACTGCTGTTCCGGGCGAAGCCGTCCGCCCTCGGAGACGTCGCCGCTCACCACCTCGAACGAGGCCACGGGCGGGTGGAAGTCGTGGGGGAGCGGCGGTTGCTTCTGCTCGGTCACGTGGGAACCTCCTGATGGCGCGAATCGCTGCACCGGCCAGCCTAACGAGCCAATGTCCCGGACTTTGTCACCATGGGACCCACGACGAGACCTGCAAAGCGGTGGTGCGACGATGACCAGTCCCGTGGACCTGCCCGAACTCCCCGAACTGCCCGGCGAAGGGCTGCCGGGCCTCTTCGAGGGCACCGTCCCGCCCGGTGTGTACCGCTGCGACTCCGTGGGACCCGACGTCCTCATGCAGGCGGAGGCCGCCAACTGGATCGGCGCGGTCATCGACCTCAGCGACGTGACCACCAAGGCCGAGTTCATGGACCGCTGCGTCACGGGCCTGGAGCTTCCCGACTGGTTCGGACGCAACTGGGACGCCCTGGCCGATTCCCTCACCGACCTGTCCTGGTGGGGTGAGACGAACGGTTACATGCTGATGACGGCGGGCTGGCCGGGCTTCGAGGAGGCCGATCCCGCCGCCGCCGCCACCGCCGTCAACGTCTTCACCGCCGCGGTCGGCTACTGGACGGTGCGGAGCGCACCCCTCACCGTGCTGCTGGGCTGAGCGGCGGGGGCGGCAGGAAAGACGCCCACCGCCCCCGGAACGAAGGATCAGAACCAGTTGCGCCGGCCCCCGACCTCCGTCAGCCACTGGTTGATGAACGCGGTCCAGTCCGTCTGGTGGAAGTCGGTCAGACTCACCTGGAACGCCCGGTAGGAGTCGCTGCCGCCCGTGAAGAGACCGGGCGCCTTGTCCATCTCCATGACGACGTCCATCTCCCTGCCGTCGGCGACGAAGGAGAGCTCCACCTGCGAGAGCCCCCGGTACTGCTGCGGCGCCAGGAACTCGATCTCCTGGTAGAAGGGCAGCTGCTGACGCGTGCCGCGGATGCGCCCCTTCTCCATGTCCGCCGACTTGAAGCGGAAGCCGAGCGACCCGAAGGAGTCGAGGATCGCCTGCTGAGCGGGGAGGGCGTGCACGTTGACCGGGTCGATGTCGGTCGAATCGACTGCCTGGGCGATCGCGAGCTCGGTGGAGACGCCGATGCTCATGCCCGTCAGCTGCTGCCCCATGAACATCGTGACGGGCGTCTCCCAGGGCACCTCCAGCTGGAACGGCACCGTGTGCTTGGCGCCCTCCTTCAGTTCGAGCGCACCGCCGAGCTGCTGACGGCCGAACTCGATGTTCTGCTTCATCTCCCCGTCGTTCGTCTCGACCTCGACCTTCGCCATGAGACCGACGGACAGCCCCTGGATCTGCTGGTCGACGGAGCCCGCCTCGATGTGCACCTCACCCTGGACCACCCCGCCCGGCACCACGTTCGGCTCGTGCAGAACGGTGTCCACAGACGCACTGCCTACGCCCAGACTCGCGAACAGCTTTTTGAAACCCATCTCTCCAGTCCCTCCCAGGCGCTGCCTGTGTGTCATCGCCGATCACTCGTGCGTGCTCTCGCTACCAGTACGCCCGACGACGGCCGACGGTTCCGTCCTGCTCCGGATACCGCCCCTCTTGTCACGCTCCTGGTGCGGCGGAAGCCCGTGCGCCGGTTCGGTTACCCTCGGGCGGCATGATCGCTGGCCGAGACCGTACGCGAAGGAACGACGACAGCCACACACCGCTGCCCCGTTCCTTCTTCGACCGCCCGGTACTGGAGGTCGCCCCGCAGCTGCTGGGCCGCTACCTGGTCCGTACGAGCGCCGAGGGCAGCATCGTCCTGCGCCTCACCGAGGTGGAGGCATACGCGGGGGAGGCCGACCCGGGATCGCACGCCTTCCGCGGCCGCACCCGGCGCAACGCATCGATGTTCGGACCGCCCGGCCACGCGTACGTCTACTTCATCTACGGCATGTGGTTCAGCCTGAACCTCGTGTGCGGTCCGGAGGGTCACGCGAGCGGTGTCCTGCTGCGTGCCGGCGAGATCCTGTCCGGCGCCGACCTGGCCCGCAAGCGCCGCCCGAAATCGCGCAAGGACGCGGAGCTGGCCAAGGGACCCGCCCGTCTCGCCACGGCGCTGGACGTGGACAAGGCTCTCAACGGAAGCGATCTCTGCGGCGACGACGAGCGTGCCCCGCTCGGGATCCTGACCGGCGAACCTGTGCTTCACGAGGCCGTGCGCAGCGGTCCGCGAACGGGCGTGGGCGGCGCCGGGGCGGTTCATCCGTGGCGCTACTGGGCCGACGGCGACCCCACAGTCAGCCCCTACCGCCCTCACCAATCCAGGCGACGCCAAAGGTCACTTGACTCTGATGGCCCCAAGGTCTAACGTTGACCGAGTCGCTGAAACCGGGCAGGTCGTCATCAGGCTCTCAAGCCGGGCGGATGCATCCGGAAGCGGCCAAACACTACCTACGATTTCCCAAACGGGTCGTTAATTGGCATGCCAAAACGACTGGGAAGACTCCGATTAGGAGTCGAGAAGGAAATCCGCTAAAGTAGTGACACCGAGAGGGAAGCGCCCGGAGTGGCCTGTGAAAGGGTCGTGATGGAAGCGTTCGTTCTT
>NZ_JBHSFH010000014.1:0-149147 GCF_042653885.1 Streptomyces ovatisporus | reverse complement strand
CCTTTCAGCGCCGATGGTACTGCATGCGGGAGCGTGTGGGAGAGTAGGACACCGCCGAACTATCATTGAAGAAAGCCCCGTTGACGGGATACCACGTCAACGGGGCTTTTCTCATGCCCACGTCCTTCTCCGCTCCCGGACCGCGCGTATCGCGACCCCCTGGACGCCGGCCCGCGGCCTGCCGGTAGTGTCAGGGGGCATCGTCGGCACGGTTGCTCACAGGAGGCTCCGGGTGGAGGTCCAGGAAAGACAGGCTGAGGAGGGCCGGGTCTTCACCATCCCCAACATCCTCAGCATGGCCCGCCTGGCAGGCGTGCCGCTCTTTCTGTGGCTGATCCTGTGGCCGGTCTTCGGCGGTCCCAACTGCGACGGCTGGGCACTGCTCGTACTCGCCTTCAGCGGCGTGAGCGACTACCTGGACGGCAAGCTGGCCCGCCGCTGGAACCAGGTGAGCAACCTGGGCAGGATCCTGGACCCTGCGGCCGACCGGTTGTACATCCTCACCACCCTCCTCGGCCTGACCTGGCGCGACATCCTCCCCCTCTGGCTCACGCTCACACTGCTGGCCAGGGAGTTGCTGTTGCTGGTGATGGTGTGGCTTCTCGACCGTCGCGGTTATGCGCCGCCCCAGGTGAACTTTCTCGGGAAAGCCGCGACCTTCAACCTCATGTATGCATTTCCGTTGCTGCTTCTCAGCGACGGAAGCGGCTGGATCGCGTCACTCGCGCTCGTTTTCGGGTGGGCTTTCGCCGGCTGGGGTACGACGCTCTACTGGTGGGCCGGGATCCTCTACGTGGTTCAGGTCCGCCGTTTGATCAGATCGGGTACTGCGGCCGACTGACCTGTCTTTCCTGCAGCGTGTGGACCAGTGTCGTTCCTCACTCCCGGGTGTGGTTCTTCCCGGATCGGGGAAGTCGGTATGACCGTCGTCTGACCGAGGAGGACGCTTCCGACATGAAGGCCGTCGTGATGGCCGGCGGTGAAGGTACCCGCCTTCGCCCAATGACCGCGAGTATGCCCAAGCCGCTTCTTCCGGTGGCCAATCGCCCGATCATGGAACACGTGCTGCGACTGCTCAAACGGCACGGGCTCAAAGAGACAGTGGTGACCGTTCAGTTTCTCGCGTCGCTCGTCCGTAACTACTTCGGGGACGGCGAGGAGCTCGACATGGAGCTCACGTACGCCAACGAGGAGAAGCCACTCGGTACGGCGGGCAGCGTCAAGAATGCCGAAGAGGCGCTCAAGGACGATTCGTTCCTCGTCATCTCCGGCGACGCGCTCACGGACTTCGATCTGACCGAACTCATCGAATACCACAAGCGCCAGGGCGCGCTCGTCACGGTGTGCCTCACGCGCGTACCGAATCCGCTCGAGTTCGGCATCACCATCGTCGACGACGACGGAAGGGTCGAGCGTTTCCTCGAGAAGCCCACATGGGGCCAGGTCTTCTCCGACACGGTCAACACCGGTATCTACGTGATGGAACCCGAGGTCTTCGACTACGTCGAACCTGACGTCTCCGTCGACTGGTCGGGCGACGTCTTCCCGCAGCTGATGAAGGAAGGCAAGCCCATCTACGGCTATATCGCAGAGGGCTACTGGGAGGACGTCGGCACCCACGAGAGCTATGTCAAGGCCCAGGCGGACGTGCTCGAAGGCAAGGTCGACGTCGAGATCGACGGCTTCGAGATCTCTCCCGGCGTGTGGATCGCCGAAGGCGCAGAGGTCCACCCGGACGCCGTGCTGCGCGGTCCCCTCTACATCGGCGACTACGCCAAGGTCGAGGCCGGTGCGGAGATCCGGGAGCACTCCGTCGTCGGCTCCAACGTCGTGGTGAAGAGCGGTGCCTTCCTGCACCGCGCCGTCGTGGACGACAACGTCTACATCGGCCCGCAGGCGAACCTCCGCGGCTGCGTCATCGGCAAGAACACGGACGTCATGCGCGCGGCGCGCATCGAGGACGGCGCGGTCATCGGCGACGAGTGTCTCGTCGGTGAGGAATCCATCGTGCAGGGCAACGTGCGCGTCTACCCCTTCAAGACGATCGAGGCGGGCGCGTTCGTCAACACCTCGGTCATCTGGGAGTCGAGAGGCCAGGCACACCTGTTCGGTGCGCGTGGTGTCTCCGGCATCCTCAACGTGGAGATCACTCCGGAGCTGGCCGTCCGGCTGGCAGGCGCCTACGCGACGACGCTCAAGAAGGGTTCGACGGTCACGACGGCCCGTGACCATTCCCGCGGTGCGCGAGCCCTGAAGCGCGCCATGATCTCCGCGCTGCAGACCAGCGCCATGGACGTGCGCGACCTGGAGAACGTCCCGCTGCCCGTCGCGCGTCAGCAGACGGCGCGCGGGGCAGCCGGCGGCATCATGATCCGTACGACGCCCGGCGTGCAGGACAACGTCGACATCATGTTCTTCGACGAGCGCGGAGCCGACCTCTCGCAGGCCGCGCAGCGCAAGCTCGACCGTGTCTTCGCGCGGCAGGAGCACCGGCGTGCGTTCCCCGGTGAGATCGGAGATCTGGCCTTCCCCTCCAGCGTCTACGACTCGTACACCGGCTCGCTGCTGCGTTCCGTGGACACGACGGGAGTGGCCGATTCGGGGCTCAAGGTCGTCGTCGACGCCGCGAACGGCAGTTCGGGTCTGGTCCTGCCGAGTCTGCTCGGACGGCTCGGCGTCGACTCCCTCACCATCAACCCGGGTCTGGACGAGTCCCGGCCGACCGAGACCGCCGACGCCCGCCGGTCCGGTCTGGTGCGGCTCGGCGAGATCGTCGCGTCCGCACGTGCCGCCTTCGGCATCCGCTTCGACCCCGTCGGAGAACGCCTCTCCCTCGTCGACGAGCGCGGCAGGATCATCGAGGACGACCGCGCCCTGCTCGTCATGCTCGACCTCATCGCCGCCGAACGCCGCAGCGGCAAGGTGGCGCTGCCCGTCACCACCACCCGCATCGCCGAGCAGGTCGCGGCCTACCACGGCACACAGGTGGAGTGGACGACGACCTCGCCCGACGATCTCACCCGCGTCGGCCGGGACGAGAACACCGTCTTCGGCGGAGACGGGAGGGGCGGCTTCATCACGCCGGAGTTCAGCTCGGTCTTCGACGGAGCCGCAGCTTTCGTACGCCTCATCGGCCTGGTCGCCCGTGCGCAGCTCACACTCAGTCAGATCGATGCGCGGATTCCCCGTGCGCACGTGCACCGGCGGGACCTCGCGACACCGTGGGCCGTCAAGGGGCTCGTCATGCGGACCGTGGTCGAGGCGGCGGGCGACCGCTCCGTCGACACCACGGACGGCATCCGCGTGGTGGAGTCCGACGGCCGCTGGGTGATGGTGCTGCCCGATCCCGCGGAGGCCGTCACGCATCTGTGGGCGGAAGGCCCCGATGACGCCTCAGCCCAGGCGTTGTTGGACGAATGGGCGGCCGTGGTGGACAGCGCCGGACGGTGACGTCACCATCGGGTGGCCCCATTCGGCGGTAGCGACCATGCCATGCGACGATGTGCGTCATGTCGCAGCAGCACCCTGATCGGAGTACCGCATCGCGGCCTGCGCGACCCGATGCCTCCATGTCGCTGCTGACCAATGCGATGGACCACAGCCTTGACGACGGGTACGCACAGGCTGCCGCCCGCCGTGGCGTCGAGGGCCGGTCCGGCTTGCCCCGCACCGTGCGGGCCAAGCTGGGTCTTGCAGCCGGACTGGTTCTCGCCGCGCTCGTGGTCACCGTGGGCGCGGCGCAGGCCCGGGTCTCCGCCCCGGAGCTCGCCAAGGAACGGCAGGAACTCATCTCCCGCATCAACGAGGGGGACGAGCGCACGGATGCCCTGCAGGGCAGCGTCAACCGACTGCGCAAGGACGTCGAGGCGAGACAGCGCAAGGCGCTGCAGAAGCACGGCGGCGACGGGGCAGAGGTCGTCGGGCTGCTTTCCGGCTCGCTCCCCGTGCACGGCCCCGGCATCAAGCTCGTCGTGGACGACGCCGAGGACACCCAGGACACAGACTCCGGCGGCCCCCGGCAGGGCAGCGGCTTCTCGGACAACGGGCGGGTACGGGACCGGGATCTGCAGCGTGTGGTCAACGGCCTCTGGGAATCGGGCGCCGAAGCCGTCTCCGTCAACGGCCAGCGCCTCACCGCCCTTTCGGCGATCCGCGCAGCCGGCGACGCGATACTCGTGGACAACAAGCCGCTCGTGCCGCCGTACACGCTGTTCGCTGTGGGGCCGGGGCAGAAACTCAGCACCGCCTTCCAAGACAGCGCCGACGGACAGTACTTGCAGGTGCTGGAGGAGAACTACGGTGTGCGCACCAGCATCAGCACTCAGGACGACGTGCGGCTTCCGGCCGCGCCGAGCCTGATCGTACGAACGGCAAAGCCCGTGCAGACAGGAGAGGGCAGCAGATCGTGATCGCCGTACTGGGCCTCATCGTGGGAGTCGTGGCCGGACTCGTCGTCCGGCCCGTCGTCCCGACGTTGGTCGAGCCCTATCTCCCGATCGCCGTCGTCGCGGCGTTGGACGCGGTCTTCGGGGGCCTGCGAGCCATGCTCGACGGGATCTTCGACGACAAGGTCTTCGTCGTGTCGTTCCTTTCGAACGTCGTGGTGGCGGCCCTGATCGTGTTCCTCGGCGACAAGCTCGGGGTCGGAGCCCAGCTCTCCACCGGTGTCGTCGTGGTCCTGGGCATTCGCATCTTCTCGAACGCTGCCGCGATCCGCCGTCACGTATTCAGGGCGTGAGGCCGATGAGCGACGAGGACGACAACAAGCGCCCCGGCCAGCTGCCGCCCGAGGAGCCGGCATCCGGCAAGGGCCCCGAAGAAGCGCGCGAACTGCCCGGCAGGCCCACCCGGCCGGAGGAGGCGGAGACCGGGCCCGGACCAGGGCCGGCGCAGGATGCGGGGCCGGGCGGCGCTTCCTCCTCGGCGGGCGACCCCGGCCGGACCCCGGAGCTCGGCCAGGCGGGGGACCGAGGTCCGGACACCTCCGGGGACGGCCCTGACGCCCAGGAGCCGCCGGACCAGCAGGAGCAGGAGGTCTCCGGCCCGGCGCCGGGCGCGGAGGCACCGCGTACGGGACGTCAGCGGCTGGCCCAGGCCGTCTGGCCGCCCCGTGTGACGCGTGCCCAACTCATCGTGGCCCTGCTGCTGTTCGTGCTGGGGCTCGGGCTGGCCATCCAGGTGCGCTCCACGAGTGAGAACAGTTCGCTGCGGGGCGCGCGCCAGGAGGACCTGGTGCGCATCCTCGACGAACTGGACGACCGCACCAAGCGCCTCGAGGACGAGAAGCAGAGCCTCGAGGGCCAGCGAACCGAGCTGGAGAACAGCTCGGACCAGGCCGAAGAGGCCCGCAAGCAGACTCGTCAAAAGGCACGCCAGCTCGGTGTGCTGGCAGGTACGGTCGGCGCCGAGGGACCTGGCATCGAGCTGACGGTGACCGACCCCGGCAAGGCGGTCGAGGCGGACATGCTGCTCGACGCGGTGCAGGAGCTCCGCGCGGCCGGGGCCGAGGCGATAGAGATCAACAATGTGCGGGTGGTGGCGAGCACGTACTTCTCGGACAGTCCGGGCGGGGTGCGCGTGGACGGGCGCAAGATCAGCGAACCGTACCGCTTTCAGGTGATCGGCAAACCGCAGGACCTGGAGCCGGCACTCAACATTCCCGGTGGTGTCGTGCAGACGCTTCGCAAGGAACAGGCCGACGTGTCGGTCCGCGACTCGAAGAAGATCGTCGTGGACGCCTTGCGCTCCGCGAAGCGCCCTGATTACGCTCGGTCATCATCACCGTGAAGGTGGGCGGGAGTCTTGCGGGGGGGTCGGCGGGCCCGGTGACCATCGCGTGAGGGAAACTGTCTGAAGGTCAGGGACGTTGTCCGGGCGTCACTGTCGGCCAAATGAGAGCATCGAGGGTCTGTCCTGCCCCACGGGCGGGTCTGTTTCGTGCGAGGGGAATCGCCCGTGAGTTTTTTTGCAAGGTTGTTCGGCAAGGGCCGCCAGCAGGAGGGCGGGGACGCCGCGCGGCACCGGGCCTCCCAGGAGCGGGACTCCACGGGGCGGCCCGAGGGCGAGAACGCCGGGCGGCCGCTGTTCCGTGACGAGGTCGCTGCTCCCGGCGGTGACGAAGCAGGTGGTCACGGTAGGGTTTCTGTTGACCCCGGAGCGTCGGGCCGCATAGGTTCCGGTGCACCATCAACCTCGAGTACGGGTGGAGGGGCAGACGTGCCGGTGTGTAGCAGGTGCGGGACGCAGGTCGCCGAGGCGAGCCGGTTCTGTTCCAACTGCGGGGCACCGCTTCGGGGCGGAGCCCCCGTCGCAGAGGGTTCCTCCGAGACGACCTCGACCATCTCGATCTCCGGTCTGGAGGCATACGAGGCGGAGGCCACGGGCCAGAAGTCGCCCCCGCTCTCGCCCGAGGCTCAGGCCGCGGTCGACGCCCTTCCGCTGGGTTCCGCCCTGCTGGTGGTGCGCCGCGGTCCCAACGCGGGAAGCCGCTTCCTCCTGGACGGGGAGCTGACGACTGCTGGGCGTCACCCGGAGAGCGACATCTTCCTCGACGACGTCACGGTCTCCCGCCGCCACGTGGAGTTCCGCCGCGGGCAGGACGGCATCTTCACCGTCGCCGATGTCGGCAGCCTCAACGGCACATACGTGAACCGTGAGCGCATCGATGCCGCTGTGCCGCTGGCCAACGGCGACGAGGTGCAGATCGGCAAGTACCGGCTTGTCTTCTTCGCGAGCCGGCACGCCGTCTGACTTCTTTCGGGGGCTTATGGAACGCACACCCTCGGGCGGTGCCGACGGCAGCACCGCCCACGGAAAGGGCTGCGGACCACTGGGCATCGGTGCCGTACTGGACGTGCTGCGGGAAGAGTTTCCCGAGGTCACAGTCTCCAAAATCCGGTTTCTGGAAGCCGAGGGACTCGTCGAGCCCCGGCGTACGCCTTCGGGCCACCGCATCTTCGACGCCGAGGACGTCCGGCGTCTGCGCTTCATCCTCCGGATGCAGCGTGACCACTACCTCCCGCTGCGGGTGATCCGGGAGCAGTTCGACGCGCTCACGTCCGGCGGTGAGTCCACGAGGCTGGCTCAGCGCCCGACCGGTACTCCGGCCCACCAGCGAGGTCCGGCGGCGGAGAGCGCCGCTGCGGATGCCGTTGCGGGGGACACCCGGCTGGGCCGTGAAGAGCTGGTCCGCGCCGTCGGGGCGTCGGAGAAGGATCTCGCCGAGTGGCAGGCGTCCGGTCTGCTCCCACCGGACGACGACGGCGCATACGGGCCGGAGGCCGTCCGCATCGCCCGTCTTGCGGCCGGGCTTCGCCGCTCAGGAGTCGGCCCACGTCACCTGCGGGCCCTCCAGGCGACAGCGGAGCGTGACGCCGAGACGGTGAAGGCCATGTTGGCGCCGTCGGAGAGTGAGAAAAATCCCGCATCCGGGACCCGCGCCGGGCCGACTGCAGAGCCGGAAGCGACGGCGAGCGAGCTCGTCGCCCTGTCGCTGCAGCTCCATGCGGCCCTTGTGAACACTGCTCTGCGGCTGCGCTCCCGGTGACGACGCGATTTGTCACCCCATGCGTGAGTCGGTTCATACGACAGCTCAGGGCGGGTCCCGACTACCCAAACAGGCGGGACACAGCCTAGGGTTGCTGTGTGAACGAGCTCGACGTTGTGGGTGTCCGGGTCGAAATGCCCTCCAACCAACCGATCGTGCTGCTGCGTGAAGTGGGTGGCGACCGGTACCTCCCCATCTGGATCGGCCCCGGGGAGGCGACCGCCATCGCCTTCGCACAGCAGGGGATGACGCCTGCGCGCCCGCTGACCCACGATCTCTTCAAGGACGTCCTGGAAGCGGTGGGTCAGGAGCTCACAGCCGTCCGGATCACGGATCTCCGCGAAGGCGTCTTCTACGCCGAGCTGGTCTTCGCCAGCGGTGTCGAGGTCAGTGCCCGCCCGTCCGACGCCATAGCGCTCGCTTTGCGTACCGGAACGCCTATCTACGGCAGTGACGGTGTGCTGGACGACGCGGGAATCGCGATCCCGGACGAGCAGGAGGACGAGGTGGAGAAGTTCCGCGAGTTCCTCGACCAGATCTCACCCGAGGACTTCGGCACCAGCAGTCAGTGAGCGCTCCGCTCGTCAGGACCTGGTGGCCGCCGCCTCGGACGGAAAACTCACAGGCTTTCCCCAGCCGAAGTCACGCCAAACCACTCCTTGGGTGATTATCACCCGGCGTGCCGAGTGTGGCGATCGTTGACGCACCCCCGGTGACTGCCTACCTTCGGTGAGGCAGGTCCCGGGGGTACTCCGGGATGTGAAGGACGGAGGTCGGCGTGAGAAGTACCGGCGACGGTATGGCAGCGGATGGCCCCGCCTCATTCACGGGTTCGCGGGGGCAGGCTCCGCAGGAGGACGCTTCAGACCCTTCGTCCGACCAGGTCGGGTACCGCGGCCCCACGGCCTGTTCGGCAGCCGGCATCACGTACCGCCAGCTCGACTACTGGGCGCGGACCGGCCTGGTGGAACCGAGTATCCGGCCCGCATACGGATCGGGCACTCAGCGGCTGTACAGCTTCCGTGACGTCGTCGTTCTGAAGATCGTCAAACGGCTGCTGGACACCGGCGTCTCACTGCAGAACATTCGCACCGCCGTCCAGCATCTGCGCTCGCGGGGAATGACCGATCTGGCGCAGATGACGCTGATGAGCGACGGAGCCACCGTCTACGAGTGCTCTTCCCCGGACGAGGTCGTCGACCTGCTGCAGGGCGGTCAGGGCGTCTTCGGCATCGCCGTGGGCGTGGTCTGGAAGGACGTCGAGGGCGCCTTGTCGCAGCTCCACGGCGAGCACGTCGACACCGGCGAGACCATCGTCGGCGACCATCCCGGGGACGAACTCGCGCGCCGGCGCAACCGCGCCGGCTGAGGACTGTCAGAGGCGTCCGGCAGCATCGACGAGTGTGAGAAGCGCACCGACGATCCTGCATCTGGACATGGATGCCTTCTACGCCGCCGTCGAGCAGGCCGCGAAGCCGAGCCTGCGCGGGAAGCCGGTCGTCGTGGGCGGGCTCGGGCCGCGCGGGGTGGTCTCCACCGCTTCGTACGAGGCGCGGATCTACGGCGTCCACTCGGCAATGCCCATGGCCCAGGCACGCCGGCTGTGCCCCAACGCCGCCTACCTCACTCCTCGCTTCACCCTCTACCGCCAGGTCAGCGATGCCGTGATGGAGATCCTCGGCCGGCTCTCCCCGCTGGTGGAGCCCCTGAGCCTCGACGAGGCCTTCGTCGACCTGGAGGCCGGGGAGGTACTGGAGGCGGCGGAGGCGCAGGCCGCACGCACGGTGGGTGAGCGGCTGCGGGTCATGATCCGCGAGGCGACGGGTCTGAGCGGGTCGGTCGGACTGGCAGGCTCGAAGATGCTGGCCAAGATCGCCTCGGAGGAGGCCAAGCCCGACGGGCTCTTCCTCATCGAACCGGGGACGGAGCGGGAGCTGCTGGCCCCGATGCCCGTGAGGACGCTTCCGGGGGTCGGCCCGGCCACAGCCGAAGTGCTGCGCCGGGCGGGACTCGTCACGGTCGGCGACACGGCGGAGGCGGGGGAGGCGGAGCTGCTGCGGCTGCTGGGCAAGGCGCACGGCACATCGCTGTACGCGATGGCGAACGGTTGGGACGACCGGCCCGTGATCGCCGAGCGGGACGCCAAATCGGTTTCGGTGGAGGACACCTTCGACGTGGACCTCACGGAACGGACCCTGGTGCAGGCGCATGTCGCCCGGCTCGCGAGCCGGTGCGTGGAGCGGCTGCAGGCCGCGGGGAGATCCGGTCGCACCGTCGTGATCAAGGTGCGCAGTTACGACTTCTCCACGCTCACCCGTTCGGAGACGTTGCGGGGGCCCACGGACGACCCGGCAGTGGTGCGTGAGGCGGCCGCCAGACTGATCGACACGGTCGACACCACCGCCGGGGTCCGGCTGCTCGGGGTGGGCGTGAGCGGCCTCGCGGACTTCACACAGGAGGACCTCTTCGCGCAGGCGGCGGCCGCTGCGGAAGCTGCCGGGACCCCGGACGGGGAGACCCGGGCAGCGGCGTCCACCGACGCGCCGTCCGCGGACGAGGACGCCAAGCCGCTCGCGGACCGGCGGTGGATGCCCGGGCGGGATGTGCGGCACGCAGAACACGGAGCCGGTTGGGTGCAGGGAAGCGGGGTGGGGCGGGTGACCGTACGTTTCGAAACCCCCGGATCGTCGCCGGGCAGGGTGCGTACGTACCCGGTGGACGATCCGGATCTGCAGCCGGCGGAGCCGCTGCCGCCGGCGGCGATGGCCGGGCGCGAAGAGCGGGAGGACGGGCCGGAGCCGTTGGGCCGGCCGGGTGGGACCACTCAGCTTTCCGATCCGGCTATGCGCCCGAAGTCGCGGTCCGGCCCCGGAGAGGACGACGGGGACGACGGACCTCCCTCTGCCGAGGCGGGAACGTCCAGCCCGTAGTGGATGTAGAGCTGCAGTTCCTGCACGGGTGAGAGGTGCCGTCCCACGCCGAGCACGGGGGTGCCTCTGACGAGGGAACGTGCGAAGGGTACGTGGAGGACGTCGTCCACGAGTTCGCTCGGCTCCAGCGGAACGAGCGCCTCTCGTCTGAACAGGCCGGTCCGCACGGCGGCCCACTCCGGCTCGCCGGTGGCGTCGTCGAGATAGACCTCGCCCACTGTTCCGATCTTGCAGCCGCTCGCGTCGAGCGCTCTGCGCCCGATCAGGCTCCGGGGGTCGATGTCCCTCTGCACGGGTCCTCCATGTGCTCGCGAGTGGGCACCGTGCGCTGGCACGTGCCGCGGCCGGGTACGGCTCCGGCGGTCCGACGGACCCCTCCCCGTGCCCCGTCGTGTGCTGCCAGGTGCGGTGGGGGCGTCCACGACGCCGGGAGCCGGCCGTGCAAGCCGTAATACCTACCCAAAGGCACATTTGAGGGTTTGGCCACTCGAGTGCACCTCCAGTTCCCGTCCGCGGAACCGCTGGTACGCTCGAAAGCGGCTGACGACCCCGAGCGGGAGAGTCCTCCGGCGCCAGCGCCGGGGGCGCCGAAGGAGCAACTCCTCCCCGGAATCTCTCAGGCTCACGTACCGCGCGGGTGAGGTCACTCTGGAAAGCAGGGCGGGCCACGCAGTGCCTGGGCTCCCCCTCACCGACGGTGAAAGCCGGGTCGGCCGCGTGCCGGGCGGACCGGTGAAACTCTCAGGTTGAGATGACAGAGGGGGAGGCCGTCCGGGCACCCGTGTCGTGGTGTCCCTCGCAGGTCGCAACGACCAGGAGGCCCCCGCAGATGACCGCCAACCGCATCCCCCTCACCGATCTCGAACGCGGCACTCCTTTCGAACGGCGCCACATCGGCCCCGACGCGGGCGCGCAGGCCAAGATGCTCGCGCAGGTCGGCTACGGCTCCCTGGACGAGCTGACCTCCGTCGCCGTCCCCGAAGTGATCAAGAGCAACGAGGAGCTGGATCTGCTGCCGGCCCAGAGCGAGGCCGAAGTGCTCGCGGAGCTGCGCAGTCTCGCGAGGCGGAACCGCGTACTGCCGTCGATGATCGGTCTCGGCTACTACGGCACCTTCACGCCGCCGGTCATCGTGCGGAACATCATGGAGAATCCCGCCTGGTACACGGCGTACACGCCCTACCAGCCGGAGATCTCGCAGGGACGCCTCGAAGCCCTGCTCAACTTCCAGACCATGGTCGCCGACCTGACCGGACTCCCCACCTCCGGTGCGTCACTGCTGGACGAACCGACCGCGGCGGCCGAGGCCATGGCGCTCTCCCGCCGGGTGGGCAAGGTCAAGCAGGGTGTCTTCCTCGTCGACGCGGACTGCCTGCCGCAGACCATCGCCGTCGTGCGTACGCGTGCCGAGCCGACGGGCGTCGACGTCGTCGTCGCCGACCTCGGCGAGGGCATCCCGGCGGACGTGGCCGAACGGGGCGTCTTCGGACTGCTGTTGCAGTACCCGGGCGCGTCGGGCGCCGTGCGCGACCACCGTGCGGTGATCGACCAGGCGCACGAACTGGGTGCTGTCGTGACCGTCGCCGCCGACCTGCTCGCCCTCACGCTGCTGACCTCGCCGGGCGAACTCGGCGCGGACATCGCCGTGGGGTCCAGCCAGCGCTTCGGTGTGCCCATGGGCTTCGGCGGACCGCACGCCGGCTACATGTCCGTGCGGGAGAAGTTCGCGCGCAGCCTGCCGGGCCGTCTCGTCGGCGTCTCCAAGGACGCCGACGGCGACCAGGCATACAGGCTCGCGCTGCAGACCCGCGAGCAGCACATCCGGCGGGAGAAAGCCACCAGCAACATCTGCACCGCGCAGGTGCTGCTCGCCGTGATGTCGGGCATGTACGCCGTCCACCACGGCCCGGAGGGCCTGGCCGGCATCGCCCGCCGCACGCACCGCTACGCGACGATCCTCGCGGAGGGACTGCGCTCAGGCGGCGTCGAGATCGTCCACGGCAGCTACTTCGACACGGTCACCGCCCGGGTCCCCGGCCGCGCGGCACAGGTCGTGGCGCAGGCCCGCGAGGCGGGAGTGAACCTGCGGGAGGTGGACGCCGACCACGTCGGCATGTCCTGCGACGAGACCACGGGCCGTGCCCAGCTGGCGGCCGTATGGTCCGCGTTCGGAGTCGAGGCCGACGTCGAGGAGCTGGACTCGCGGGCGGAGGACACGCTCCCGGCCGGGCTGCTGCGCACGGACGAGTACCTGACCCACCCGGTCTTCCACGAGTACCGGAGCGAGACGGCGATGCTGCGCTACCTGCGCAGGCTCGCCGACCGCGACTACGCCCTCGACCGCGGCATGATCCCGCTGGGCTCGTGCACGATGAAGCTCAACGGCACGACCGAGATGGAGGCCGTGACCTGGCCGGAGTTCGGTGCGCTGCACCCCTTCGCGCCCCTCGACCAGGCCGAGGGCTATGTGACGCTGATCCGGCAGCTGGAGGAGCAGCTCGCCGAGATCACCGGCTACGACCGGGTGTCGCTGCAGCCCAACGCCGGCTCGCAGGGCGAACTCGCCGGGCTGCTGGCCGTACGCGCCTACCACCGCTCACGCGGGGACGACCAGCGCAACGTGTGTCTCATCCCGTCCTCCGCCCACGGAACGAACGCCGCCAGCGCCGTGATGGCGGGAATGCGCGTGGTCGTGGTCAAGACGAGCGAGGACGGCGACGTCGACGTCGACGACCTGCGTGCGAAGATCGCTCAGCACGGCGACGAGCTCGCCGTGCTGATGGTCACCTACCCCTCGACGCACGGCGTCTTCGAGGAGCACATCACCGACATCTGCGCCGCCGTGCACGATGCGGGCGGGCAGGTCTACGTGGACGGGGCGAACCTCAACGCCCTGATGGGGCTCGCCAAGCCGGGCAAGTTCGGCGCGGACGTCTCGCATCTGAACCTGCACAAGACCTTCTGCATCCCGCACGGCGGCGGCGGCCCGGGCGTAGGCCCCATCGGGGTGCGCGAACACCTCGCCCCGCACCTGCCCAACCACCCGCTGCAGCCGGCCGCGGGACCGGCGAGCGGAATCGGTCCGATCGCGGGTTCGCCCTGGGGCTCGGCCGGAATTCTGCCGATCTCCTGGGCGTACGTCCGGCTGATGGGCGCTCAGGGGCTCCGGCGGGCGACGCAGGCGGCGGTGCTGGGCGCCAACTACATCGCCAAGCGGCTGGAGCCGCACTACCCGGTGCTCTACACGGGACCGCGGGGCCTCGTGGCGCACGAGTGCATCGTCGACGTGCGGCCGCTGACCAAGCAGACCGGCGTGAGCATCGACGACGTCGCGAAGAGGCTGATCGACTACGGCTTCCACGCGCCGACCATGTCCTTCCCCGTGCCCGGGACGCTGATGATCGAGCCCACCGAGAGCGAGGACCTGGCGGAGCTGGACCGCTTCTGCGAGGCGATGATCGAGATCCGCGCCGAGATCGACAAGGTCGGCTCGGGGGAGTGGCCCGCCGACGACAACCCGTTGCGCAACGCACCGCACACAGCGCGGCAGTTGAGCCGCGAGTGGGAGCACCCTTACGGAAGGGAAGAGGGGGCGTTCCCCGCGGGGGTGAAGGCGTCCGACAAGTACTGGCCTCCGGTGCGCCGGATCGACGGGGCGTTCGGTGACCGTAACCTCGTCTGCTCGTGCCCGCCGGTGGAGGACTACGACAGCTGAGGAGCAGCGGGCCCAGCAGCGGCGCGCTGCTGGGCGGCCGCACAGGTCAGGGCCGGTGCGGCGGAAAGCCGGGCCGGCCCTGGTTCTTTGTTGCGGGGAATTCAGGCAGCGGTGGCGATGCCACGGCTGTCGAGGGGGCGGTGCGGATCGATGATCTTGCCGTCCGGCAGCAGCTCACCGGTGTCCTCGAAGAGCAGCACGCCGTTGCACAGCAGACTCCACCCCTGCTCCGGGAAGTGGGCCACAGGGTGAGCGGCTTCCCGGTCGGCGGATTCGGCTGTCGGGCATGGTGGCTGGTGCTGGCACATTTTCGCTGTCGTCTTCCGTTGTGTCGTGGTGTTCGTGCTGCGGCTGGTCGCGGTGTCCATGGCCGCCCCCGTTCCTCGGTCTGTCCCCAGTGTTCCCCTGTGGACTCGAATCCGCAGGGATTTCGCGTCACCACTCCTCAACCAGGACAGACGCGTCACCCGTGCGGGTGGTTGCCCCTCAACTGGCTCGTACTGCAAGGCGATTTGCCAGGTATGGGCAGGGGGGTACCGGGGTTCTCCGGAAGTCACCGGGTGCGGTTGGCGGTACGCTACCGCACCTTTGTCAGGCCGGAGTCCGCATGAGCGGAGCCGGTACCGCGCGACGCGTCAGCAACGGCAGCAGGGCGTCGACGCGGTGCGGACGGTGGGCCGCGATGCCGGGCGGCGCGGGGGCGAGAGGTATGAGCAAGTCGGAGGGCTGCGGGGTGCCCTGTGCGGGGTCGGCGCCGGTGTCCCCGTGCAGCCACAGCGTGAGCATGTACAGCTGAGGTACGGACAGCAGCCGAGGCTGGAAGTCCTCCGTCAGCGACTCGGCCTGCTGCAGGGCCCGCCGCGTCGAGGGGACGTACGGGCCGCCGCAGAAGTACCCGAACGCCCAGCCGTCGGGAGTGAGCACGGATTCGGCGGCAGCGGGCGGGAAGGAGCCGGCGGGGGCTTCCGCCTCCCGCAGAAGGAAACGCCAGCCCGTGAGGCGGGTCGCGGAGCTTCCCGCGGCACGGCTGAAGGATGTCATCTCGTGGAGAGGCAGGGGCAGTTCGGGCTGCAGCCGGCTGTGCGTCCCGCCCGGGGCGGCCGGCGCACTTCCTGGGTGCCGCGCAGCCGTGGGGGAGCGAAGGGCTGCGAGAACACTGCGGAGCGCGGCGGGCGGAGCCGGGAGGAGGTGCAGCGGCATGACAGATCGCCTCTCACTCGGAGACACACGGGTGGTGCGGGCGGGATGCAGACAGCGCTGTCGGCGTGAAGAAGGGCCGCGTCGCGGGCCGTAGGGGTCGACTGCAGGCGCCGGGCCGTCCGGCGGTACCGCGTCTCAGCCTTGCCCGGAGTTTATACGAAGGGTGTTCTGGTGTGGTTTCGTCTCTCATCACCCGATAATGACCGCAAGGGCATATCAAGCCGATTTTCACGGTCTTTCCACAGCGCTTCCATGGCCTTTGCACTGTTCCGGTGGTCCGGCCCGTCTCCGGCCTGGAGGTCCGGGGCGATCCGCGGTCGGCCGGAACCCGTCGGGTCCTCAAAGGGAGGCGTGTGCTCCCGGTCTGGGACAGGCGACGCATGCCGGCGGAACATGCCCGGGAAGTGCAGGTGCGGGCGCACGGACAGGTGGGTACCGGGTGAGCTGTGAGGCGTGATGCGTGACCTTGCCGGGCATCATGGCTGACACCACGCGGCCGTATCTAGGAGGGACGTCCCGATGGGTGAGAAGGTCGTCTCCGACGGGTTCGACCTGTCCGACCGGCACCAGTACCGGCGGAAGCTGCGGGAGTGCCTCGACGCGCTGCGCGTGCTCCTGGACGAGAAGCGGTTCGAGCGTCCCCGGAATCTCATGGGACTGGAGATCGAGCTGAATCTGGCCGACGCGGACGGGCTTCCCCGGATGATGAACCTCGAGGTGCTGCGGCGGATCGGCAGCGAGGACTTCCAGACGGAACTCGGGCAGTTCAACCTCGAGGTCAACATCGTTCCGCACCGCCTGGCCGGGCGGGTCTTCGACCAGCTCGCCGAGGAACTGCGGACGGGACTCGGCTACGCGGACAGGCAGGCGCGTCAAGAAGGCGCGGGAATCGTGATGATCGGGATCCTGCCCACCCTCACCGATGAGGACCTGGTCTCCTCGAACCTCACCGAGGTCGACCGGTACATGCTGCTCAACGACCAGATCATGGCCTCTCGCGGCGAGGAGGTCGTACTGGACATCGACGGTGTGGAACGGCTGAACCGCACTTCCAGCTCGATCGCACCGGAGGCCGCCTGTACCTCGGTGCAGTTGCACCTCCAGGTGACACCGGAGCGATTCGCCGACGTGTGGAACGCCTCCCAGGCGGTCTCGGCCGTACAGATCGCGATGGGCGCCAACTCGCCGTTCCTCTTCGGCCGGGAGCTGTGGCGGGAATCGCGGATCCCGCTGTTCCTGCAGGCCACCGACACCAGGCCGGAGGAGCTGCGCGCGCAGGGAGTGCGTCCGCGCACCTGGTTCGGCGAGCGGTGGATCGAGACGGCCTACGACCTCTTCGAGGAGAACTTCCGCTACTTCCCGGCCCTGCTGCCCATCTGTGCCGAGGAGGACCCGCACCAGGTGCTGAGGGAGGGCGGCGCCCCCACCCTGTCCGAACTGGTGCTCCACAACGGAACTGTCTACCGCTGGAACCGTCCCGTCTACGCCGTCTCGGGCGGCGTCCCGCACCTGCGGGTCGAGAACCGCGTGCTGCCGGCCGGGCCCACTGTCACGGACGTCCTGGCCAACACCGCTCTCTACTACGGCCTGGTGCGCAGCCTCGCCGACGAGCCGCGGCCCGTATGGACGCGGCTGCCGTTCCAGGCGGCGGCCGAGAACTTCGACGCCGCGTGCCGCTACGGCATCGAGGCCGAGCTGCACTGGCCCCGCCCCGGACGTCAGGGCGGCCTGGTGAAGATGCCGGCGGTGCGGCTCGTACAGGAGGAGCTGCTGCCGATGGCGGCGGCGGGCCTGGAGGCATGGGGGGTGGAACGGGCCGACCGGGACCGCTACCTGGAGGTCGTCGAGGCCAGGTGCCGCTACCGGGTGAACGGCGCCTCGTGGCAGGCAGGGGCGTACCACCGGGCCGTGGACTCCGGGCTCGACAGGGAGAAGGCGCTCGCGGCGGTCACGCGGCGGTACTGCGAGCTCTCGCACACCGGTGAGCCGGTGCACAGCTGGCCGCCGGGGCCTTAGAGGCACACCCGCCGCCGGGGAGACCCCTCCACTGTCCGTGCGGGCGGGGTCGGGCAAGCTGTGACGCATCACCGGCGCGCCGAAGCGGAAGGGGAAGCGGAGGCGCGGGAGGTGCAGGCCGGCGGAACTGGAGGCATGTGTGAAGTCGCAAGCGCGGGACTCCGAGTCGTCCCCGCCTCCCGGGGAGGTGCTCTCCCCGCGCACGCTGCGCAGCGAGATGTTTCTCGTGCTGGCGCTCTCTCTCGGGGCGAGTGCGGTCTCGGCTCTGATCAGCTTCCTCGGTTCGCTGACCGCCCCCGGCTCGCTCGCGGACCAGGCGGCGCGCATGAACACCTCGCGCGCGCCCGACAGGCCGTGGCTGGACCTGGCCTGGCAGTTGTTCGGCGTCGCCACGGCGCTCGTGCCCGTGGCGCTCGTGGCTCATCTGCTGACGCGGGAGGGAGCGGGCGGGCTGCGCGCCATCGGCTTCGACCGGAGCAGGCCCGCGTTCGACCTCACGCGGGGGGCGCTGCTCGCGGCAGCGATCGGAGGCAGCGGACTCGTCTTGTATCTGGGCGCTGTGCAGGCGGGCTTCAACCTCACCGTGGTGCCCGAGTCGCTGCCGCACGTGTGGTGGCGCATTCCCGTGCTGATCGCCTCGGCGCTGCAGAACGCGGTGGTGGAAGAGGTGATCGTGGTCGGCTATCTGCTGCGTCGGCTCGGTCGGACGACGCAGTTCTCGCCCTGGGCGATGCTGGCGGTCAGTGCGGTGCTGCGCGGCTCGTACCACCTCTACCAGGGCCTCGGCGGGATGGTCGGGAACATGGTGATGGGCGTCATCTTCGTGTGGCTGTACCGGCGTTGGGGCCGGGTCGGGCCGCTGGTGGCGGCCCACGCGCTGATCGACATCGTCGCCTTCACGGGGTACGCGGCCCTCGAAGGCAAGGTCGACTGGCTGCCCACGCCCTGACGGACGGGGCGGGGCACGCTGCTCCGTGTGTGCGCGCCCCTCCCCGCCGGTGTGACCGTGCCCGTCAGAACTCCACGCGCAGTTCCGCGTCCAGCACGGTGACCGCACTGCCCGTCAGCTCCGTACGGTCGCCCCGCAGTGCCGTACGCACCCGGCCCGTACGCGCGGAGCACTGCAGGCCCGTGAGCACGTCGCTGCCGAGGCGGCCGGACCACAGCGGAGCCAGAGCGGTGTGCGCGCTGCCGGTGACGGGGTCCTCGGGAATGCCGACGGCCGGACCGAAGACCCGCGAGACGTAGTCGTAGCCGCTGTTCGCCGGGTCGTCGGCGCGGGCCGTCACGATGACCGCCCGGTGCGGCAGCCGCAGGAGCGCCGTCGAGTCGGGCGTCACGGAGCGCACCGCCTCCTCGCCGGACAGCTCTACGAGGAGGTCGCCGAGAGGTCCCGTGTCGTACACGGCGACCGGGGCGGCGCCCAGCGCGGTGTGCATGTCCGCCGGTGGTGCCACCTCAGTGAGCGGAGCGGTGGGGAAGTCGAGAGTGATGTCGCCGTCCGGACCGGTGACCGCGGTGAGCACGCCGCTGCGCGTACGGAAGCGGACCGGGCCGTCCGCCGCGCCGTCGCCGTGCAGGACGTGTGCGGTGGCCAGGGTCGCGTGTCCGCAGAGGTCCACCTCCGCGGTGGGAGTGAACCAGCGCAGCGCCCAGTCGGCTCCGGGGTCGTCCCGCAGCGGGTGGGCGAAGGCGGTCTCGGAGAGGTTCATCTCCAGCGCGACCCGCTGGAGGCGCTCGTCGGACGGGTAGCCGGAGCTGTCCTCCAGGAGTACGACGGCGGCCGGGTTGCCCGTCCACGGGCGGTCGGTGAAGGCGTCGACTGTGCGGATCCTCATGGCAGGACGGTAGGCGGGAGGTGCTGCCGCAGGCCACGGCCAATCCCGGGGATGTGGACCGGACGGTCACGGGAAGGTCCGGCACAGCGGCTTGTCGTCGAGCAATCGCCGATATATCGTTGAGGCATCGCGACAGATTAGAGAAGCTCAATGACAGATCACGGAAGGATGTCTGCGATGCGCAAGGAAGAGCACGGACGCAGCGGCGGAAGCCGCGGGTACGGGGGAGGGCCCGGTGGATGCGGCCCCGGCGGGCACGGTGGGCACGGCCCTTGGGAGCGGAGGGCGTTCGGCGCCTTCGGTCCGCCGTTCGGTGACGGGCCGCCGTTCGGTCCGCGGGGCCGGGGCCGGGGAGGCGCACGCGGGCGCGCGCGGCGCGGCGATGTGCGGGCGTCGATCCTCGCGCTGCTCAAGGACCGTCCCATGCACGGCTACGAGATGATCCAGGAGATCGCCGAGCGCAGCGGAGGCGCGTGGAAGCCGAGTCCCGGCTCGGTCTACCCCACACTCCAGCTCCTGGAGGACGAGGGCCTGATCAGTAGCGCGAGCGAGGGCGGCAAGAACCTCTTCTCGCTCACCGACGCCGGCCGTACGGAGGCCGAGGCCGGCCCGGAGGCCCCCTGGGAGGACGCCGGGCGCGGCATCGACTGGGAAGCCATGAACGAAGTGCGCAAGGCCGGCGGGGGTCTCGTCAGCGCCTTCCAGCAGGTGTGGGCCAACGGCACGCCCGACCAGCGTGAGAAGGCCCTCGGTGTCGTCAACGACGCCCGCAAGAAGCTGTACCTCATCCTCGCCGAAGAGGACTGAGAAGCGGCGGGGAGCAACAGGGCCGAGGCAGGGCGCTCGGCGCCGCGCCCCGCCGGGGGAGCGGCGCGCGGGTCCGCCGCCGTCAGTCCGTCCGCAGCGGCAGCACGTCGATCTCGCCGGCGCCGCAGACGGTGCCCAGCTTCCACGAGGTGGACTTGGCGGTGCGCTGGTCCGGCGGGATCACCCGGAGCTTCGCCGGTTCGGGGCACTTGCCGTTCGCGGGGTCGCCCTGGCTCGGGACCACGGTCCAGTGCAGGCGGGCCGAGGCCTGTTCCCCGGCGGCGAGCGTGAGGGGGCGCGACGGGCGGGAGCGGTCCCGAACGACCTCGGTCGGGATCGGTCCACCGTCGCTCCGCGTCAGCTGGAGGCCGGGCCAGCCCTGTGTACGGCAGGGGGTGCCGGAGGAGTTGGTGAGGGCGAGAGTCCCGTAGCGGTTTCCGGCGGCCGGCCGGCCGGGGCGCAGCGACACGGAGAGCGCGTCGGTCGTGCACCAGGGGGGCCGCTTCTTGATCTTGCCCCCGGAGCCGGGCTCGTCCTGCCCGCGTCCCTGACCTTCGGTCGACTGCGGGGTCTGCTGCACGGGGGCGGACTCCGCGGAGCCGTCCCGTGAACCGTGCGGTGCGGAATCTGTTTCTCCGACGGAGGCGGGTCTGTCCGTCGAGGAGGCTGCGCCGGCGGTGCATCCGGTCGCGGCGAGGGCGGCACCGACGGCGAGGGCGGCGAGAGCGGAGCGAGCATGGTTCTTGGCCATGGAAGTCTCCAAGTGCTGCCGTACAAGGGGGTGTTGTGTGTCAAGACGCGCTTTTTCGGACCACGGTTCCCTCGGAGGCGGAGCCCCGCCGCTCAGACAGGGCCTACGCCCCTGCTCCTCCCTGAGAAGGAGGAGCGGGGAGCGGAGCACCACCCACGGTGTGATGTGCATATGCCTCGCAACGAGGATGCCCGTAAGGAGTGTTTGTGATGTGGTGTTCCTGTGAACAGCAGTACGCCTTCAGCGCTCGCGGGCCCTTCGCCCGGCACCGAGGACCGCTTCAGTGAGCAGCTGGCCGTCATGGTCGCCGATGCCCGCCGGCGTGCTGCCCGCAGCGGCGACGGCGACCTGGACACGGCGCACCTGCTGCACAGCCTTCTCGAGTCGGATCCGGCGGTCCGCGCGCTGCTCGGGGGTGAGGGCGTGCGTACGGCGAAGGTGCTGGGCTATCTGGCGCAGAGATCCATCGGCTACGGGATGCGATGGCGCGACACCGTCGAGGACGCGCCCCCGCCCGGCGCCGGTGAGGCCGCTCCGCCCTCGCTGCCGGGCTGGTCGCCGGGAGCCGCGCGGGCGTTGCGGGTCGCTCTCGGGCTGGCGGAGGCCCGGGGTGCCTCGTCCGTGGAAGGCGTCGACCTGTTCGCCGCGCTCGCGGCGGACGAGGGCTGCCGGGCGGTCGACGTGCTGCGCGCCTCGGGAGTCGGAGCCGAGGCTCTCTCCGGGGCGTGAGGTGTCAGGAGTATGCGGGGTGACACTGCTGTCGCTCGTTGACATGATGAGCACATGCACGACACCACCCGCCCCGGCGGCGGCCCGGATTCGCCGTCGCACGCGCGCGGTTCGGGGCTGACCCTCGCTCTCGTCTCCGCCTTCGCGTTCGGCGGGTCGGGGCCCGCCGCCAAACCGCTCATCGCGGCCGGTCTGGAACCGCTGCACGTCACCTGGCTGCGGGCGGCGGGTGCCGCGCTCGTCCTGCTGCCGCTGGCATGGCGTCACCGCGGACTGCTCCGCGAACGGCCGGGCCTGCTGGCGGGGTTCGGGCTGCTCGCCGTGGCCGGGGTGCAGGCCTGCTATTTCGCCGCGATCTCCCGCATCCCGGTCGGTGTCGCCCTTCTCATCGAGTACCTGGCTCCCGCGCTGGTACTGGGCTGGGTGCGGTTCGTGCAGCGCCGCCCGGTGACACGGGCAGCGGGCGTCGGCGTCGTCCTCGCCGTCGGCGGCCTCGCCTGCGTGGTGCGGGTGTGGTCCGGACTGACCCTGGACGCACTGGGGTTGCTGCTCGCGCTGGGAGCGGCCTGCTGCCAGGTGGGTTACTTCGTCCTCTCCGACCACGGCACCGACGGCAAGGACGGCCGGCCGCCCTCCGACCCGATGGGTGTGATCGCGTACGGGCTGCTGGCGGGCGCCCTCGTGCTCACCGTGCTCTCGCAGCCGTGGACGATGAACTGGGCCGTGCTGGGCGGGAGTTCGTCGATGAACGGCACGTCCGTGCCCGCCTGGGTGCTGCTGGCGTGGATCGTGCTGGTGGCGACGGTGGCCGCGTACCTCACGGGGGTGGTCTCGGTGCGCCGGCTCTCCCCGCAGGTCGCCGGCGTCGTCGCCTGCCTGGAGGCCGTCATCGCCACCGTGCTCGCGTGGGTGCTGCTCGGCGAACACCTGGCGGCCGTGCAACTGGCCGGCGGGGCGGTGGTGTTGCTGGGCGCCTTCATCGCGCAGAGCTCGACGCCGAAGGACGCGGCCGGCGAGCCGGTCGCGTCCGGGGGAGGGGCCGCGGTCGCCGAGGAGTCCCGGCCCGGGGACGTTCCCGCTCCGTAGCGTGTACGCGCAGTACGCAGCTCCGATCGGGCAGGCGCCGGGCGCCTCCCCGGCCGCCTCCCCGGCCTCGGGACCTCCCGCTCACTGGCAGTTGGGCATGCGGCTCAGCTGGACCTTCAGCGCCCCGCTGTCCCGGCCCTCGCACCGGGTGGCGAGGCCGGAGGCGATGCGGTAGCGCACGGACTCCGGCTTCTTGTCGGCGTACTTGAACTTCGCGTTCACGGCGTTGACCTGGAGGCGCAGACCCCGGATGCCCGCCAGCTTCGGCCCGTACGGCGGTGCGTCCGCGACGACCTCCGCCGAACCGCCCTCCGGCTGGAAGTGCTCCATCTGGGCCTGGAGCAGGGCGGCCTTGGCCCGCGGTTCGTCGATCACGTGGGCGGTGCAGCGCAGCTGGACGGCGGCGTAGAAGCTGGTGGGTACGCCGTGTTCGGACGGTGAGCCCTCGGGGGCCTGCCAGGGGCCGGGTATGAAGGCGTAGTCGTCCACGACGCTCAGCAGGACCTCCCGGGTCGCTTCGAGGGCCGCCCAGAAGGGGTTGGGCCGCGCGAGATGGGCGAGAACGTGCGCGTCGGCCGGGTCGTAGACGAAGTGGAGGGGCTGCACGAGGGGAGGTTCACCCGGGCCGCCGTTGACGGCGAGCTGCCCGAAGTCGTGCTCGGCCAGCCACTGTTGCCACTCCGTCTCGTCGCGGGCTGCGTCCCAGGGGTGAATGAGCATCGGTGCGCCGGCCTCTCTTCCGTGTGTGACAGGTGCGCGGGTGCGGTCGGTTTCGGGTGCTCACACCAGATACGGCCGGACGTCAGCGACCGGCCAGGTACCCGGGCAGGGGGGTGTCCGGAGCGAGGTCCCCCGAGGGCACCGGTGTGCCGTAGGTGCGGCTGACGGGGAGGACGCCGCTCCAGTGGGGGAGGGAGAGGTCCTCGGGCTCGTCGTGCGGATCGCCCCGGCGCACCTTGGCGGAGACCTCGGACAGATCGAGCCGCAGTACGGCTGTCGCCGCCAGCTCCCTGGCGTCGGCGGGACGGGAGTCGGCAGCGCGGCCCGGGACCACGTTGTCGATCAACGCGTCGAGGGCGGCGGTGAGTTCGTCCTGCTCGGTGACCCTGCGGGCGAGGCCGTGAGCCACGACGGAGCGGTAGTTGACCGAGTGGTGGAAGGCCGACCGCGCCAGCACGAGCCCGTCGACCCGGGTGACCGTCACGCAGACGGGCAGCCCCTCGCCGTCCGCCTCCCGCAGTGGCCGGGAACCGGTGGAGCCGTGCAGATAGACGCACTCGCCCACTCTGACGTACAAGGTGGGAAGCACCACGGGGGCGCCGTCGCGCACGTACCCCATGTGGCACAGGTAGTCCTCGTCGAGGATCGCGTGCACCGACTCGCGGTCGTACTCGGCGCGTTCACGGTTGCGGGTCGGGGTGCTGCGCTCTGTCGGGACGTAGCCGCCGGAGGCGGAGCCGTGATCGGGGACGGTGGCCGGCAAAGCGCTCTCCCTTGCTCGGAGTTTTGTACTAGTGCATACTTGCCTTTGTGCTAGGAGGATATCTGATCGAAGGGCGTCGCGCAGCCGAGATCTCAGCCAGCGTGGAGCGGGGCGTGCGCACCGGAGCGCTCGCCCCGGGACGGCTGCTGCCGCCGGTGAGGGAGCTGGCGGCGGATCTCGGCGTCAACGCGAACACGGTCGCCTCCGCGTACCGCACTCTCCGGGAGCGCGGAGTGATCGAGACGGCCGGACGGCGCGGCAGCAGGGTCCGTGAGCGGCCCGCGGAGAGCACGCCGCGGGAAGCCATCCGCGTCGAAGTCCCCGAAGGCGGGAGGGACATCGCCTCCGGCAACCCCGATCCCCGGCTGCTTCCCCCGCTGCACGCGGCTCTCGCAGCGGCCGCGGAGGCCGCCTCCGGGCGGGGCATGTTCTACGGCGGCCCGGCCGTCGACGCCCGTCTGGCCCGTACGGCCCGGGCGCTGTTCGACGGGGACGGCGTACCGGACGGACCCGTGGCGCTGACTTCGGGCGCTCTCGACGCCATCGGCCGGGCACTGGCCGAACAGCTGAACCCGGGGGACGCCGTCGCCGTCGAGGACCCGGGCTGGGGAAGCCTCCTGGACCTCGTCCCCGCGCTGGGAATGCGTCCCGTACCGGTGGCCGTGGACGACGAGGGCCCCCGTCCCGAGGAAGTGGAGCGTGCACTGGGTGAAGGCGCCCGCGCGCTCGTCGTCACGAGCCGGGCCCAGAACCCGACCGGAGCCGCCGTCAGCGCGGTGCGCGCCCGCGGGCTGCGTGAGGTGCTCGCCGCCCGCCCGGAGACGCTCCTCGTCGAGGACGACCACGGGCACGGCATCGTCGACGCACCGCTCAACCCGGTCGTGGGCACGACGGAGCGCTGGGTACTGGTGCGTTCCACGGCCAAGGCCTACGGGCCGGATCTGAGACTGGCCGTCGTCACCGGCGACGCCCTCACGCTCGACCGCATGCAGCGCCGCCAGCTGCTCGGCCCGGGCTGGGTCTCCCACCTGCTGCAGACGGCGGTGCTGCACCTGTGGGAGACGGAGGCGCTGGACGCCGGGAGCGTCGCCCGTGCGTACGGAGAGCGCAGGGAGGCGCTGGTGGAGGCGCTGGCGGCCCGGGGTGTGGACGCGCACGGACGTACGGGGATGAACGTCTGGGTGCCCGTCCCGGACGAGACCGGGGCAGTGGCCCGGCTCCTCCAGTCCGGCTGGGCGGTCGCGCCGGGGGCGCGGTTCCGGGTCGCATCGGCGCCCGGAGTGCGCCTGACCGTCTCACAGCTGGCCATGGACGACGTCGAAGACCTCGCGGGGGCGGTCGCCCTGGCGCTCCGGCCGGGCGAGGCGAGGCGCTACGACTGAAGGCCGCAGGAAGTGAGCAGAGGGGAGCAGAAAGGGGAGGCGGCCGGCCCCGAACGCGACTGCAGGGCGTAACGCACTCGACAGTGCACCACGCCCTGCAGCGCCCGGCAGGCTCAGGTTCGGCAGAACCGGCAGAACCGGCTCAGGCCAGCTTGATGCTGTCCCCCTCGACGACGACCTTCTTCGGCGCCAGAGGCTTCTTCGCGGGGCCCCCGGTGGGGCTGCCGTCGTTGATGTCGAACTTGCTGTTGTGGCAGGGGCAGACGATGTTCCCGCCGGTGATCTCCTTCACCGCGCAGCCCTGGTGGGTGCACGTCGAGTCGAAGGCCTTGTACTCGTTCGCGCTGGGACGGGTGACGACGACCTTCTGGTCCTTGAAGACCTTGCCGCCGCCCTCGGGGATGTCGGCCGCCTTGCCGAGCTCTCCCGACGCCGCATCGCCACCGCCGCCGTCTCCGCCGCCCTCGCCCGAGTTGCTGTCGCTGCCGGACTCGCCTCCGCCGCTCTCCGAGCTGCAGGCGGCGAGTGAAACGGCCGCTGTGGCGGCACCCGCGGCGGCGAGCACGGACCGGCGGCTGGTCGATGCAGTCATGGGCGAACACATCCTGTTCTGTCGGAGGGCTGCACGCTTGCCTCTGCGTTGCGCATCCTGCCTTCGCGGTTGTCAGAGGCGAAGGGCTTTGTCAAGAAAGACCAATTGAGTGGTCAACAGCCTTGCGCTGGTCACCTCGTCGCTTACGATGTGCGACTGGCCGGGCAGAGGCAGCACGGCGTGCTCGCATCCCGCGGCCTGAAGCGCGGCGGACATCCGCAGAGTGTGTGCGAATGCGACGTTGTCGTCGGCAGTCCCGTGCACCAGCAGCAGTGGCCTGCGCAGCAGTTTCGCTTCGCGCGTCAGGGTGCAGCGGTCGTAGTGCTCGGGGTGCTCGTCGGGGTGCCCGAGAAAGCGTTCCTTCCAGTGCGTGTCGTAGAGCCTCGGATCGATGGCCGGCGCGCCCGCGACGGCGGCGTGGAAGGTCTCCGGACGGCGCAGTACGGCCGCCGCCGCCAGCGACCCGCCGAACGACCATCCGCGGATGCCCACCCGGTCCAGGTCGAGGCACGGATACCGCTCGGCCGCCGCGTGCAGGGCGTCGATCTGGTCCTCCAGCACGGGCGTGAACTGATCGCCCCAGACGGCCTTCTCCCATGCCGGTCCCCGCCCCGGAGTACCCCTGCCGTCGGTGACCAGCACCGCGTACCCCTGTTCGGCGAACCACTGCGACACGCACGCGTTCCACGTCCGCCCCCGCACCACCAGTTGCATTCCGGGCCCGCTGTAGGGGTCGAGCAGCACCGGGAGCGAGGCTGCGTCCGGCGCCTCCGGGTCGTACCAGGACGGCAGGAACAGGGCGCTGCGCAGCTGCCGTTCGCCGAGCGCCATACGGACGGGCCGCGGCCGGAGCGACGGCTCCTCGGCCCGTGAGGCGATCACGGCAGGCGGGGTGTCCATACGGAGAACGCTCACCTGCCGGCCTTCGTCCGTGAGGCTGTCGAGCACGGTGGTACCGCCCCGCGACAGGCCCGTGTGCACGCCGGGCGTGCCGCTGATCCGCACGCGGCCCGACCCGGGGGAGAAGGACCACACGTGCGTCTCCATGGGCTCCTCGGCGGCGCTGAAGAGCACCGTCTCCCCCTCGGTTCCGAGCACTGCCCGTACCTGAAGACCGGGCGGGGTCACCACTTCACCGCCCACCCGGAGCCGCCGGGTGTCCTCGCTCTCGCAGGGCACCACGAGCGCGCCGGACGCCGTACGGCAGTAGGCACCGGGCAGCAGCTCGACCCAGTGATCGTCCAGCTGCTCCGCCAGCACACTGGTCCCGCCGCTCCCGGGATCGACGGCCAGGGTGCGCACCGTGCGCTGGTCGCGGCTCTGCACTGTGACGAGCGGGCCGTGGGCGTCCCAGCCGGCGGCTGCGAGGTACTCGAACCCGGCCCGGTCCCAGCCGACCTGGATCCTGCTCCCGTCGAGGCGCAGCAGCCACGCGGTGACCTCGGCGTTCGCCGTTCCGGCGACCGGGTAGCGCTGCACGCGCGGCGGCCTGTGCGGTTCGGCCGGATCGGCGAGGTAGCGGCGCCGCACCGCACTCGTGTCGACTCTGGCGGCCAGCAGGGCGCTGCCGTCCGGAGCCCACCAGTAGCCGCGCATGCGGTCCATCGACTCCGCCGAGACGTGGTCCGTCAGCCCGTACGTCACCTCGTCCGCCTCGGGCGCCGCGAGCAGGCGGTCTCCGCTGCCGTCCGTGCCGACGACGTGCAGGGCGCCGCCGGTGACGTACGCGATGAACCGTCCGTCCGGAGAGGGGCGGGGATCGGTGACCGGTCCGGCAGCCGGTACGGGGAAGGGCTCCCCCTGCCGCGTACGCACGGCCCACAGCGCCCCGTCGAGAGCCAGGGCGGCCAACTCGGCGCTGTCGTCCACCGCGTAGGCGGTCACGCCCGAGGCCAGGTCACGGGCGCGCTCCCTGCGCGTACGTTCCTCCTCGGTCGGCTCCGAGGGACCCGTCCCCATGGAGCGGGGATGCGCGAGCAGGCGCTCCCGCCCGTCTTCCCACAGCCACAGGGCGCCGAGCGGATCGTCGCCGCCGGTGCGTACGAACAGCGCGCGCTGCCCGTCCGGAGAGAGCGTCACGTCCCGGACGGCACCGAGTGAGAAGCGCCGGGTACGTGCGAACTGCTGGGGGAAGGCGGCGGCGTGGAGCGGTGACGGGGCTCCGTGCGGCACGCTGCTGTCTGCGGGGGGATCGTCAGCTTCAGCCATGCGGGAACAATGACACCGCGCCGCGGCGGGGGCACGCGAGTAAACGGTGGGAGCCCCGCAGCGGACGTGCCCTGGCTGTATTGCCCCGGTGAGGTGGGGGAGGCGGCCGGCGGGTGGCTTGCCTCCCAGCGCGGTCCGCTGTCACCGCGCAGGACACGGCCTAGTGACCAGCGGATCTCGCGGGCTTCGCTGTGGCGTCTTCATCCGTGCCGTAGAGCCGAGCGACGTCGGGAGAGTCGAGCCAGTTGGAATAGGTGGGCGACTTCGGCCAGCCGTCGGGTGAATCCTGCCATTCCTCCTGGCGGCCCCACGGCAGGATGTCGATCAACGCGAAGGTGTAGCTGAGCTGTTCGGTACCGCGGCCGTCGGTGTGCCAAGTGCGGTAGACCTTGTCGCCGTCGCGGAGGAATACGTTCACCGCGAATCCCGCGCCGGGTGGCGCGCCCACGTCGGCGCCGAACGAGCTCTCCGACGACGAGTACCAGTCCATCTTGTTGCCGACCTTGGCCTTGTAGGCCAGCGCTTCTTCGATGGGCCCGTTGGTGACGATGACGAAGCGGGCGTCATAGTTGTCGAGGAAGCCGAGCCGGACGTACTGCGACGTCAGCCCTGTACAGCCGCCGCACTGCCACTCCGCGCCGTCGGACCACATGTGGTTGTAGACGATGAGTTGGGAGCGCCCGTCAAAAACGTCCACCAGCCGGGTGGAGCCGTCCGGACCGATCAGCGTGTAGTCCGGGAGCTCGACCATCGGCAGTCTGCGGCGTTGTGCGGCGATGGCGTCGAGTTCACGGGTGGCAGCCTTCTCCCGCACTCGCAGATCGTCGAGCGCGGCCTGCCAGGTCTGCCGGTCGACCACTGGGGGTAGGGCGCTGGTTGTCTGCTCGGTCACGGTTCCTCCCGGGCTGGATGAATCTCCTCTCAGGTACTGACCGGAGACGACGGCAGAAATCATCGTGCCCAACGGGTGCGGGCCGGCCACGGGAGGCGCGCATGGCCTCCGGAGTGCGAGGCGAAGTGACGCGACGGATTCTGTCGACTCCTGCAGGTGCTGTCCGGCGGATCATGTGACGGTCGGCCCTGGGGTGACGACGAGCACTCTCGCCGGGTGACGGCATTCCGAGCGGCGGCGCCAAGTCCACGGCCGGCCGAGGTCCTTGTCCGCGAGCTGGATCGAGAAGCGCGTGCGGCGGCCGTCGGTGGCCACCCAGCTTCGTCGACCCGTTCTCCGTGGAGCACGCCGAAGACTCGCTGAACCGGGAGGCCGCACCGGCGAGCCTGGACTCCCTCCAGCCGTCTCACCGGTGGCCGGGGAAGCGACCGCTACAGTCGGCAGGCATGGCGATGGAAAACATGCAGAGCGGGCGGTGCTCGATCTGTGAGGGCGGCGAGGTGTACGAGACTGCGGCTGCCGGGAACTTCGGGCTCCGCAAACCGGGCGCGATGGTCAGCCAGGGGACGTCCTTCACGGTCCTGGTCTGCGCCACCTGCGGCTATATGCAGTGGCACGTGTCCATGGACGAGAAGCAGCGCGACTGGCTACGGAAGAAGGCCCGCCGGGTCCAACCGCAGGCACCGCAGTGACGCCGTCGACGGAGGCAGGAAGCACGGGGCGAATCGCCGTCGACGGACTGCTCGGTGAGCGGGGGAACTGGATGCCGGTCGACACTCGCCGGATTCTCCCCAGGGCCATTGACGGGTGATTTTCGCCGTCCTCTCGGGGAGTGTTCGTGGATTTCAAAGTTGAAGAGGGGGGTGGCCTGGGAAAGTGCTGAAAGAGGTCACCGCCACCCGCTATGTCACGCCTCTGCGGGAGGGCGGCTCGCTGCCGGGGATCGTCGAGGCGGACGATCTCGGCACGTACGTCATGAAGTTCACCGGCGCCGGGCAGGGCCCCAGGACGCTCGTGGCGGAGGTCGTCTGCGGCCGGCTCGCCCAGCGTCTCGGGCTGCGCGTACCCGAACTGGTGGGCATTCAGCTCGACCCCGTCATCGGACTCGGCGAGCCCGACGAGGAGGTGCAGGCGCTGCTGAAGGCCAGCGGCGGCCTCAACCTGGGGATGGACTACCTGCCGGGCTCGCTGGGATTCGACCCGCTCGCCTTCGGCGTGACCCCGGCCGAGGCCGGCCGCGTCGTGTGGTTCGACGCACTCGTCGGCAACGTCGACCGGTCCTGGCGCAACCCGAATCTGCTCGTGTGGCACGAGAAGCTGTGGCTCATCGATCATGGGGCGACGATGATCTGGCACCACAACTGGCCGTCCGCCCATGCCGCGGCTGCGAAGCCCTACGACGCCTCCGACCACGTCCTGTCCCCGTTCGCACCCGATGTGGCCGCCGCCGCGGCCGAGTTGGCGCCGCTGGTGACGCGCGGACTCCTCGAGGAGTGCGTCGGGGACGTACCCGGCGAATGGCTCGGCGGGGAGCCCGGCGCGATGGATCTCGGCGCGGTGCGCGCCGCGTACGTGGACGTCCTCCTGGAGCGGGCCCCTTCCGTGCACGACCGCGTCACACTGGGCGAGCCCAGCAGGGACAGTGCCTCGAGGGCGCCCGGCTGGCTGACCGGTGACTGGCCGCACGCGCGGCGGGGCGTGAACCGGTGAGCGCCGAAGAGGGCCCCGGGCGCGACGTGTTCGAGTACGCACTGCTGCGTGTCGTGCCGCGCGTGGAACGCGGGGAGACGATGAACGCAGGTGTCGTCGTGTACTGCCGTGCCAGGTCCCTGGTCCTCGCCCGTACGCACCTGGACGAGGCGCGGCTGCGTGCCCTGGACCCGGACGCCGATGTGGCGGGCGTGCGTGCCGCGCTGCGCGCCGCCGAGTGCGTCTGCGGCGGCGGGGACGCGGCCGGCCAGGCCGCGGCGGACGAACCGGGGCGGCGCTTCCGCTGGCTGGTCGCCCCGCGCAGCACGGTGGTGCAGCCCGGCCCCGTGCACACCGGGCTGACCGCGGACCCCGAGGGGGAGGCGGAGCGGCTGCTGGACCTGCTCGTGCGGTGAATCTCATGTCGCAGGGTCCCGTTGACAGCAGGTGGCGGGACTCATAGCGTCACGACTGCCACAGGTACTAAGCGGTTGCTCACCACTTCAGGGCGAGGAGAGAACAGCATGTCCACCACCGACCAGCGCGTCGCGATCGTCACCGGTGCGGCCCGGGGAATCGGCGCCGCCACCGCGGTCCGGCTCGCAGCCGAGGGCCGCGCCGTCGCCGTGCTCGACCTCGACGAGGCAGCCTGCAAGGAGACCGTCGAGAAGATCACCTCCGCGGGCGGCAAGGCGGTCGCCGTCGGCTGCGACGTCTCCGACTCGGCGCAGGTGGAGTCCGCCGTGGCGCGGGTCGTCGACGAACTCGGGCCGCCGACCGTGCTCGTGAACAACGCCGGCGTGCTCCGCGACAACCTGCTGTTCAAGATGAGCGACTCCGACTGGGACACGGTGATGAACGTCCACCTGCGCGGTGCGTTCCTGATGTCCCGCGCCTGCCAGAAGCACATGGTCGACGCCGGATTCGGGCGCATCGTGAACCTCTCGTCCTCCTCTGCGCTGGGCAACCGCGGACAGGTCAACTACGCCGCGGCCAAGGCCGGAATGCAGGGCTTCACCAAGACCCTCGCCAAGGAGCTGGGCAAGTTCGGCATCACCGCCAACTCCGTCGCCCCCGGCTTCATCGTCACCGACATGACGGCGGCCACCGCGGAACGTGTCGGCATGGGCTTCGAGGAGTTCCAGGCCGCCGCCGCCTCGCAGATCCCCGTACAGCGCGTGGGCCGGCCGGAGGACATCGCGAACGCCATCGCCTTCTTCAGCGGCGAGCATGCCGGGTTCGTCTCCGGTCAGGTCCTGTACGTGGCCGGCGGCCCGCTCAACTGACCGGAAGGCTCGGGAACATGACAGAGCAGAGCACAGCACAGCAGGACAGCGGCGAGGTCGCGATCGTCACCGGCGGCAGCCGGGGCATCGGATACGGAGTCGCGCAGGCGCTGATCGCACGCGGCCACCGCGTGTGCATCACGGGCCGCAACGAGGACGCACTCAAGGAGGCCGTCGAAGGGCTGGGCGCGCGGCGTGCGATGTACGTCGCGGGCAAGGCGCACGACGAGGACCACCGCCGCGTCGCGGTCGAGCGGGTCATGGAGGCGTACGGGCGCGTGGACCACCTGGTCAACAACGCCGGTACGAACCCGGTGTTCGGGCCCATCGCGGAACTCGACCTCGGAGTGGCACGCAAGGTCTTCGAGACCAACGTGGTCTCCGCGCTGGGCTTCGCCCAGGCGACCTGGGCGGCCTGGCAGAGCGAGAACGGCGGCACGATCGTCAACATCGCGTCCATCGCGGGGATGTCCGCGTCGCCGTTCATCGGCGCGTACGGCATGAGCAAAGCCGCAATGATCAATCTCACTCAGCAGCTCGCGCACGAGTTCGCACCGACGGTCCGGGTGAACGCAGTCGCACCGGCGGTGGTGAAGACGAAATTCGCGGCCGCGCTGTACGAAGGGCGCGAGCAGGACGCCGTGGCGCGCTACCCGATGCAGAGGCTGGGCGTCCCCCAGGACATCGGCGGGGCGGCGGCCTTCCTCACGTCTGCCGAATCCGCCTGGATCACCGGTCAGACTCTGGTGGTCGACGGCGGGCTGTCCCTCAACGCGGGTGTGGAGTAAGAATATTCGCTGTGTTCCGCGCTTGGCGCGGAGTGTAATTCGGGTGCCGGTCCGTCGTCGGACCGGCACCCGCTGTCATCAGCGGGTTCGGGGCCGGCAGAGCAATTGACGAATGGTTGACCAGTGCATGTTCTGAGCTCGGGGGCTGAGGTAAGGTCTCTCTCGCCCCTCGGCCAGCGGGTCCGCGTATGGCGTCGGCGTAGCGCTACGGCGACGCGGAGAAACGCAAAGAACGCATTGACCGGCCGACCGGCATTTTCCCTTTTGCAACGCATCAGCAGCAGTGGCCCCGCCGAATGAGGAGCGCGTAGGTGTCCGACCGGAACGGATCTCTGAGGATCGCAGCGACCGTCGTCATATCGACGTCCCTGGTCGCCGGGTGCAGTTCGCTGTCCGGGACCGGCAGCGAGGAGCAGCGCCGTGAGATCGTCACGGGAACCACCAGCGCGCCCAGCACCCTGGACCCGGCTGCGGCGTGGGACGGCTCCTGGGAGCTGTACAAGAACACCTTCCAGACGCTGCTCTCCTTCCCCAGCAGCAGCTCCTCGCCGGAGCCCGACGCCGCCGAGCGCTGCCGTTTCACCGACAACGCGAGCCGTGTCTACCGCTGCACGCTGAAGGACGGCCTGAAGTTCTCCAACGGGAATCGCCTCGACGCGGAGGCCGTGAAGCATTCCGTCGACCGCGTCAGGGCGATCAAGTCGAAGTCCGGTCCGCTCGGTCTGCTGGGCAGCCTCGACCGCGTCGAGACCCTCGGCAAGAGCACCGTCGTCTTCCACCTGAAGAAGCCGGACGCCACCTTCCCGTTCATCCTCGCGACTCCGGCGACCGCGATCGTCGATCCCGAAACCTATCCCGCGAAGAAGCTGCACAAGGGCAGCAAGCTCGTGGGTTCCGGCCCCTACTCCCTCAAGTCGTACTCCAAGGGCAAGAGCGCCGAGCTGGAGAAGTACAACGATTACCGCGGGCCGGCGAAGGTCAAGAACGACGTCGTCACAGTCAATTACTACAAGGAGTCTTCCCAGATGGTGAAGGCTCTCAAGAGCAAGAAGATCGATGTGGCCTACCGAGGTCTGACGCCTGATCAGGTCACCGGCTTCCAGAAGGACAAGGCGAACGGCAAGACCGACATCGAGCTGAACGAGATCCTCGGTTCCGAGATCAGCTATCTCGTCTTCAATCCCGAGGACCCCACGGCGGGCAAGGCTCCCGTCCGGAAGGCGATCGCCGAACTGATCGACCGCAAGGCGCTCGTCCGCAACGTCTACAAGCGCACCGCCGACCCGCTGTACTCCATGGTCCCGGGCGGCATCACCGGCCACACGAGCGCCTTCTACGACGCGTACGGGGAGCCCAGCAGGAGCGAGGCGGAGAAGACGCTCAGGGAAGCCGGGATCAACAAGAAGGTGCGGCTGACCCTCTGGTACACGACGGACCGTTACGGCTCCACGACCGGGGACACCTTCGCCGAGATCAAGCGGCAGCTGAACAAGTCGGGCCTCTTCGACATCACCGTCAAGGGCCGTCCGTGGTCCGAGTTCGTCGAGGGGTACAGCAAGGGCAAGTACCCGGCCTTCGGCCGCGGTTGGTTCCCCGACTTCCCCGACGCCGACAACTACGTCGCGCCCTTCGTCGGCGAGAACAACGCCCTCGGCACGCCGTACGAGAACCGGGAGATCACGGAAGAGCTGCTGCCCACGTCGCGCAAGGAGAGCAACCGCGCGACCGCCAGCCGTGCGTTCACCAGTGCACAGAAGATCATCGCCAAGGACGCGCGTCTCCTGCCCCTGTGGCAGGGCCGGGTCTACGTCGCCTCGGTCAAGGACGTCTCGGGCGTCGAGTGGGTGCTCGACCCGTCCACCCTGCCGCGTCTGTGGGAGCTGCAGAAGAAGTCCAGCTGGTAGACGGCGAGCCGGCCGGGCCCCCGAAGCACGGGGCCCGGCCGGGGCCCTCCGCGGGCCAGGGCACGCCGCTGTCAGCGGCCGCCGGTACGTTCTTCCGCAACAGCTACGAACGCACCGCGGAGGTAAGTGAGTTGAGCGACATGCTGGGCACGCTGCCCGAGTCCTGGCAGCAGGTCCTGGGCGAGGAGACCGGAAAGCCCTACTTCAAGGAGCTCGCCGAGTTCGTCGAGCAGGAGCGGGAGCGGGTCCGGGTCTTCCCTCCGCGCGACGAGGTGTTCGCCGCGCTGCACGCCACGCCGTACGACCAGGTGAAGGTGCTCGTCCTGGGCCAGGACCCGTACCACGGCCACGGGCAGGGGCACGGCCTGTGCTTCTCGGTGCGGCCCGGTGTCCCGACCCCGCCCTCGCTGCGCAACATCTACAAGGAGATGCGCGAGGACCTCGGGCACCCCGTGCCCGACAACGGCTACCTGATGCCCTGGGCCGAGCAGGGGGTGCTGCTGCTGAACGCGGTGCTGACGGTCAGGGAAGGGGAGGCCAACTCCCACAAGGGCAAGGGCTGGGAGACCTTCACCGACGCGGTGATCCGCGCCGTGGCCGACCGTACGGACCCGGCCGTCTTCGTGCTGTGGGGCAACTACGCGAAGAAGAAGCTGCCGCTGATCGACACGGGCAAGCACACGGTCGTGCAGGGCGCGCACCCCTCACCGCTCTCGGCGAAGAAGTTCTTCGGCTCCCGCCCCTTCAGCCAGATCGACGCGGCCGTCGCGGCACAGGGGCACGCCGCGATCGACTGGCGCATCCCGGACCTCGGCCCGCGAGGCTGAACCTCACCGCGGACCGGCGCGCGTCCCGCCCGTGACTGGCTCCCGCCCGTGTCCGGATCCCGCGTCCGGGTGCGGGCGGGTGCGCTGTGCGTGCGGGCGGGTGGGCGCTGCGAGCGCCTGAGCCCGATTGTCAGTACCGGCCGCTAGCGTCTCGGGACAGACACAGGACGGCAGGAGCCTGGCGCGCTGGTGAGCAGGAGGAATCCCGTGGCGGAGCCGCAGCAGGAGACGTCTCCGGACGCCATCATGGTCCGGATCGGTCAAGCGATCATGCTTCACCGGGCGGGGGACCGGGAGGAGGCCCGCAACCGTTTCGCGCTGCTGTGGTCGCAGACGACGGGTGAGGACGACCTCTTCCAACGGTGCACCATCGCGCACTACATGGCCGACACCCAGGACGACCCGAGCGAGGAACTCGAGTGGGACCGCAGGGCGCTGGCGGCGGCGGACGCCCTGACGGAGGACGAGGTGCAGTGGGGAGAGCACTCCCTGGCAGTCCGCTGCCTGTACCCCTCGCTGTACCTCAACCTGGCGGCCGATCACGTCAGGCTCGGTGAAGTCGCGGCCGCCCGCCGCGAGTTGCGGCGCGCTCAGGACGTACTGAGCACGCTGGCCGACGACGAGTACGGCGCGGGTGTCAGGGCCGCGGCCCAGCGACTGGAGCGGACGCTGACAGCGGGCTGAGGGACGGTCAGGCCGGTGCGGTTCCGCCTCGGAACTCTCGCCGTCCGCCGCAGCCCGGTGCGCCGTGCTCGCGCCGGACTCCCGCGGCCCGTTCAGGAGGGCCGCTCTCCCGTCGCTTCCGGACGGGCGGGGGCCCGGCCGAGCATCCCCTCCAGCAACTCCAGCAGTCCGCGGCGCAGTTCGTCCCTCCCGGGGGCGTGCGCGGAGTAGGAGCCGGCGGTGCAGGAGAAGAGCATGCCGTCGCACCACGCGACCAGCGAGAGCGTGTGCCTCCCGGGGTCGGACGAGCCGGCCCGCCGCAGCATCGCCTCCAGCGGTTCGCGGAAGGCGGCGGTGCCCGTGCGTACGTACATCTCCCGCAGCTCCGGCCTGCGGGTGATCTCCAGCGCCAGCTCGTAGCGGGCGATGAGCAGTTCGGGGTCCCCGGTGAGGTAGCGGTACAGGGCGAGGGAGAGTCCGTCTGCCAGTTCACCGGGCCCCTCCCCGCGGGGCAGCTCGTCCATGGAGACCACCTGCGACTCCCGGACGGCGAGCCGCCGCACCGCTGCCTCCAGCAGGGCCGCGCGCGTACGGGCGTGGTTCGACGTCGACCCCTGCGGCAGTCCGGCTGCCTCGTCCACGGCGCGGTGCGTGAGCCCACGCAGCCCGCGTCGGGCGAGCAGGTCGATCGCCGTGTCGGCGATCAACTCGGAGCGTGCCGCCGGTCGTGAAGGAGGGGAGCTGCGCATGGCAGCAATGTACGCGGGGGAGAGGGCCGCGCAAGGAAGAGAACTACACCTGTAGTAGACTACGGCTGTAGTCGAGCCGGCACGGTCCCGCATCGCCTCGGGGGCCGTGGCCCCGCCTGTGAGGAGCCCCGCCGTGTCCCAGCCCAGTGCACTCGTCATCGGCGCCGGCGTCGGCGGGCTCACCGCCGCCCTCGCCCTCCACCAGCGCGGCCTCCGCGTCACGGTGCTCGAACGGGCCTCGAGCGTCGAGGCGGTGGGCGCGGGCCTCGGCCTGACGCCCAACTCCCTCCGCGCGCTGGACACTCTGGGCCTCGGCGACACCCTCCGCGCCAAGCGCACCTGGACACGCGAAGGGGGCCTGCGCACGCCCTCGGGGCGCTGGCTCTCCCGTACCGACCCGGAAGCGGCGGCCGAACGGTTCGGCGGTCCGCTCGTCCCGGTGCACCGGGCCACGCTCATCTCGCTGCTGCTCTCGCGGCTGCCGGAGGGGACGGTGATCACCGGCACTCCGGCCGGGATCGCCGACCCGGGCGACCGCGACCGCCCGGCGCTCGTCCGCAGCGGTGAGCAGCGGTGGGAAGCAGACGTGGTGGTCGCAGCCGACGGCATCCACTCCCCGGCACGGGGCGTGCTCTTCCCCGGCAGCCCGGCGCCCCGCTACGCCGGCTTCACCGCATGGCGCATGGTCGTCCCCGCCCTGGGAACCGGCCACCCGCCTCACGAGACGTGGGGACGCGGCACGCTGTGGGGAACCCAGCCGCTCGCCGACGGGCGCATCTACGCCTACGCCGCGGCGACCGTGCCCGCGGGCGAGCAGGCCCCCGACGGCGAACTGGCCGAGCTCAGGCGGCTGTTCGGCAACTGGCACGAACCGGTGCCCGCGATCCTCCAGGCCGTCACCCCCGGACAGATCCTGCGCAACGACGTCTACCGGGCCGCCGCGACGCTCCCCGCCCACCACCGCGGGCGAGTGGCCCTGCTCGGGGACGCGGCGCACGCCATGCCGCCGAACCTCGGCCAGGGCGGCAACCAGGCCATCGAGGACGGCGTCGTGCTCGCCCACCACGTCGCCGGACACTCCGGAAGCCGCGTCACCGAGGCGCTCGCGGGCTACACCGCCGACCGCCTGCCCCGCACCACCGAGGTCGTACGGCGCTCTGTCCGTGTCAGCCGTCTCGTCACCGTCACGTCCCTGCCGGGGTGCGTTCTTCGCGACACCGCGATGACCGTCGTCAACAGGCTCGCACCCCACCTCGCCCTGCGCGCCCTGGACGGCATCGCCGACTGGAGCCCGCCCGGCCACACCGATGCGTCCCGCGTCACCGCGTGACTGCGTGACAGTACGGTGGCACCGTCCCCACCGAAGTGAGGAGCCCCACCGTGAAGATCGGCGTGATCGGTCTCGGCGACATCGCGCAGAAGGCGTACCTGCCCCTTCTCGCCTCCCAACCGGGCCTGGAACCGCATCTGGTCACCCGCACGACCGCCACCCTCGAACGTCTCGGTGCGGCCCACCGCATCCCCGCCGAACACCGCCACACCGAGGTGGAGGATCTGCTCGCGGCCCGGCCCGACGCCGCCTTCGTGCACGCCGCCACCGCAGCGCACCCCGGGATCGTCACGCGGCTGCTGGAGGCCGGGGTCGCCACCTATGTCGACAAGCCGCTCGCGTACCGGCTCGAGGACGCGGAACGCCTCGTCGGCCTCGCGGAGGACCGCGGCGTCAGCCTCGCCGTCGGATTCAACCGCCGCTACGCGCCCGCCTACACCCAGTGCCTCGAACACCCGCGTGACCTGATCCTGCTGCAGAAGCACCGTCTGGGACTGCCGGAAGAGCCGCGCCGCATGGTCTACGACGACTTCATCCACGTCGTCGACACGCTGCGCTTCCTCGTGCCGGGCACCGTCGACCACATCGACGTGCGGACGCGGGTACGGGGCGGGCTGATGCACCACGTGGTGCTGCAACTGTCCGGCGACGGCTTCACCGCCGTCGGAGTCATGAACCGGCTGTCCGGATCTGCCGAGGAGATCCTCGAGGTCTCCGGTCAGGAGACCAAGCGCGAGGTGCGCAACATCGCCGAAGTCGTCGACCACAAGGGGCAGCCCAGCCTGCGGCGCCGGGGGGACTGGGTGCCTGTGGCGCGGCAGCGCGGCGTCGAGCAGATCGTGCTGCGCTTCCTGGACGCCGTACGCGAAGGGGAGGTGCTGTCCGCGCAAGACGCCCTGCGGACACACGAGTTGTGCGAACGAGTGGTCAAGACCGCTCTGTGAGCGGGCCGTCGGCGCGCCCCCGGGGGCTCCGCCGCCGGCCGCGCATCGACCGGAGGCCCTCGGCACCGGCGAAGAGGACCAGCCCGGCCCCGGCCGCGTACACCGCCCAGTCGCCCAGGCGCACGTAAAGGGTCTCGCCCGTGGCCAGCGGAACGTCGTAGATCTCCGCGGTGCTGCGTTCCGTGCCCAGCCACTCGCCGACGGGCTCGCCGCGCGGACCGTTCACCGCGGTGCGGCCCGTGAGAGTGGCGTGCACCATCGGACGTCCCGCCTCCGCCGCTCTGAGCGCGGCGAGGGAAGCGTGCTGGGCCGGGGCCCAACTGTGCTGGAACGTCGAGGTGGAGGACTGTGCGATGAGCAACTGGGCATCCTGGCCGACCAGTTGACGGCTCATGTCCGGGAAGGCGGTCTCGAAGCAGACGAGCGGCCCGAACTTCACCCCCGCCGCCTCCATCACCACCGGACCGTCCCCGCGCAGCCGGTCCTCGTCGGCGGCGCGGCCCACCGAGGTCGCCCAGCCCAGCAGCGAACGGGCGGGGACGTACTCGCCGAAGGGCACGAGACGCGTCTTGTCGTACCGCTCGCCGACGGGTCCGTCCGGCCCCATCAGGACCGAGCTCTTGAAGATGCCCGGACGGTCGGAGCGCCGGGCGTCCACGTTGACGAGGATCTTCGCGCCGACCTCCGAGGAGAGGGCGGCCAGTTGATCGCGTACCTTCCGGTGCGCGCTCAGGTCGTAGCTGACGCTGCTCTCCCCCCACACCACGAGGTCGGCGTCCCGGCCGGCGAGCCGGCGCGTCAACTCCGCGCTGCGCTCCAGCCGTGCACGCTGGCCGACGACGACACCGGGCTGCACGACCGCGATGCGCAGTTCGCCGTCGGGACGCGGCACCGGAGCCCAGGCCCATGCTGCGGCGACGGCGCCGGCGGTCACCGCGAGCGCCGCCAGGGCGCCCACGGCCGCCGGAGCCACCGCGCCGCCTCCCGGAGCCGGGCCGGACGTCTCCGCGGCCGGAACCTCCGCCGTGCGTACGCCGGTTGATCTGCGACCGGGTCCCGGGACGCCGCGGCCGGCGGTCATGGCCACGAGCGCGGCCAGCGCGGTGTTGACGGCCACCAGGACGAAGGTGACCAGCCACACGCCACCCACGGACGCGAGCCGCAGCATCGGTGCCACCTGCCACTGGCTCGCACCGAGCAGCCCCCAGGGTCCCCCCAAGTACTCCCAGGAGCGGACCAGTTCGATCATCAGCCATCCGCTGGGCACCAGGCCGACCGCAGCCGCGAGCCGCCCGGGTCCCGGACGTCCGTGCAGCAGCCGCCGTACCAGCCACCCCCAGGGCGCCCAGAACAGGGCCAGCAGAGCGGCCAGGAGGAGAAAGAAGACGTGCAGGCTCGGCAGCAGCCAGTGGTGCACCGCCAGCATGAAGCCCACGCCGCCGAGCCAGCCGCTCACCGCCGCCTGACGTCCGGAGGCGGCCGAACGGACCAGCAGCACCCACGGCACCAGCGCCACCCAGGCCAGCCACCACAGCGCGGGTGCGGGGAAGGCGAGCGCGGGCAACGCCCCCGCCACGACGGTGAGCACGGCGCGCACCCCCCGGGATTCGGGTGCCGCAAGCCGCCCCGGTACTCGCCCTGCGGCCATCCGCAGCCTCCGTTTCCCGTCACCGCTTCTCTCGCTCCTTCACAGGAGCGCCGACTGTGCGGAGGGTTTCCCCGGTGGTCGGGTGCGCATGCACCGCGGCAATCGTACGGACATGTTGTGACCTGGGGCATAGACAGGTGCAGGTCCCGTGGCGAACCCTGGCCGCCCGACAACGATGTCCCGGCCTCGGAGGCCCTGTGGTACGAGTGAAACGCATCCGGACCCTGCTGGGTCTGGCCGGTGCCGCCCTGTGCGCGGGACTGGTGGGCGTGTCACCGCACACCGCTCCGTGCAGCGTAGGGGCGGGTTCGGACGGAAAGCCCGCCACGGACCCTGTGAGCCTCGTCAATCCCTTCATCGGCACCCGGAACGAGGGGAACACCTTCCCCGGTGCCGCCGTCCCCTTCGGCAAGGTGCAGCTCTCGCCGGACACCGGCTCCAGCACCGGCTACGACTGGGACCACGACCGCATCCGGGGCTTCTCCTCGGTCCACCTCTCCGGCGTGGGCTGCAAGCTGGGCGGCGACCTGCCCGTGATGCCGACGACCGGCGACGTCACCACCACCGACAACGCGGAGTACGCCTCCTCCTTCCGGCACGGGAAGGAGAGCGCCTCACCCGGCTCGTACGAGGTGACGCTCGACGACTACGGCGGTACGAAGGCCGAGCTGACGGCCGCCCGGCACACCGGCCACCAGCGCTACACCTTCCCGGAGACCGGCAAGGCCAACGTGATGCTCAACTCCGGGCAGGCCCTGCACGAGGTCTCCGACAGCTCGGTGCGCGTACTGGACGAGCGGACGGTCGCCACCGCCGTGACCGGCAGCGGCTTCTGCCAGGGAACCGAGCCGTACACCGTGTGGGCGGTGACCCGCTTCGACCGTCCCTTCGACTCCTACGGGACGTGGGACGGGGAGAAGGTCACCGAGGGGAGCCGGTCCTCGCAGGGGAGCGGGCGGCGCGGTGCCTACGCGCGCTTCGACACCAGGGACGGCGACCGGGACGTCGAAGCGGTGACCGCTCTGTCGTACGTCGACGCCGAGGGCGCGGCCCGCAACCTCGCCGCGGAAGGCGGCCGTTCCTTCGACGAGACGCGCCGGAAGGCCCGGTCCGACTGGCGGGAGCGCCTCGGCCGGGTGAAGGTCACGGGAGGCAGTCCGGAGAGGCGCCGCGTCTTCTACTCCTCCCTCTACCGGTCGCTGCTCCACCCCAACATCGGTGAGGACGCCGACCGCCGCTACCGCGGATGGGATCAGAGGATCCACCGCTCGAAAGGGCACACCTACTACCAGAACTGGTCACTCTGGGACACCTTCCGCACGCAGGCACAGCTGCTCACCCTTGTCGCACCGCGCGAGTCCCGCGACATGGCGCTCTCCGTGCTCGACGTGGAGGACCAGGGCGGCTGGCTGCCCAGATGGGGCTACGGCACCACGGAGACGAACATCATGACGGGGGACCCCGTCACCCCCTTCCTGGCCAACGCCTACCAGCAGGGACTGCTGAAGGGGGAGGAAGAGGAGAGGGCCTACCGCGCGCTGAAGAAGAACGCCGACGAGGTGCCGCCGGACGATTCTCCTCATCTCGGCCGGATGGCCAACAAGGAGTACATCAAGGACGGTTACATACCTCATATACCGGACAAGCCGCGGCGCAAGCCCGGCAGCCCCGACTGGCGCCACAGCGCCTCGGCCACCCTCGAATACGCCGCGGCCGACGCGTCCCTCGCCGCCATGGCGCGCGACCTCGGCCACGACGAGGACGCCGAGCGGTACGCCGAGCGCTCCCGCAACTACCGGAGAACCTTCGACCCGGACACGGGCTTCCCCCGGGCCCGCACTCCCGAGGGGGACTTCACGGGGCCCAGCGACCCCGCCCGCAGCAAGGGGTTCCAGGAGGGCACGTCGTGGCAGTACCAGTGGTCGGTGCCGCACGACATACCCGGCCTGATGTCGCTGATGGGAGGACGGGAGGCCACGGAGAAGCGTCTGGACTCCTTCTTCGCCCACGAGGACCTGGCCGGGGACCCGGAGGGTACGGCCCGCGGTACGTGGGTGCACGGCCCGTACGACTACTACGACTCGGACAAGTACAACCCGCACAACGAGCACGACCTCATCGCCCCGTACACCTACCTCTCCACGGGCTCGCCGTGGAAGACCACGGACGTCGTCGACGCGGCGCTCTGCCTCTTCGACGACACCCCCGGCGGCGTCACCGGCAACGACGACCTGGGCACCATGTCGTCGTGGATGGTGCTCTCCTCCATGGGCGTCTTCCCGGTCTCGCCGGGCACGGACACCTGGGGCCTGAACACGCCCGCCTTCGACCGTGTCGAACTGACCCTGGACCGCCGGTGGTACCCGGAGGGCGGCTTCACCGTCAGCGCGGACGGCATGGAGGACGGCAGCCGCTACGTACGCTCCGCCTCGCTCGGCGTCTCGGACAGTTCCCGTACGTGGATCAGCACGGACGACATACGGCGCGGACGCGACCTGCACTTCGAGCTGGCCGGCGAGCCGTCGGACTGGGGGACGGACGAGGACGACGCCCCGCCCTCGCTGCACAGACAGACGCAGCAGGACCGTTGACCGGGCGGCGGCGCGCCCAGCAAGATCGCTTCCCGGGTCACGTCAGGTCAGGAGGGGACAGGTCGGGCCGCCAAGCAGCGAGACCGTACAGGGAGTGAGCATGAGCAACCACGAGGCCACCGGCCGGCGCAGTGCCGCATGGTTCGCAGCAGAGGGACGCAACGGCTTCATCCACCGGTCCTGGATGCGCAACCAGGGGTTCGGCCCGGAAGTCTTCGACGGGCGGCCGGTCATCGGCATCGGCAACAGCTGGTCCGAACTCACTCCGTGCAACGCGCACTTGAGGGACGTCGCCGAAGCCGTCAAGCGGGGGGTGTGGGAGGCGGGGGGCCTGCCGCTGGAGTTCCCCGTCATGTCGCTGGGCGAGACGCTGATGCGTCCCACCACGATGCTCTTCCGCAACCTGATGGCCATGGAGGTGGAGGAGACCCTGCGGGCCAACCCCCTCGACGGCGTCGTACTGCTCTCCGGCTGCGACAAGACCACGCCGGCCATGCTCATGGGCGCCGCCAGCGTCGACATCCCCGCGCTGATGGTCACCGGCGGCCCGATGCTCAACGGCAAGTTCCGTGGACGCGACATCGGTTCGGGCACAGCGGTGTGGAAGCTCAGCGAGGAGATGCGGGCGGGGAAGCTGACCGCCGCGGACCTGCGCGAAGCCGAAGGCTGCATGTCCCGGAGCCGGGGCCACTGCATGACGATGGGCACCGCCTCGACCATGGCCTGCATCGCGGAGGGACTGGGCATGCAGATGTCGGGCGGTGCGGCCATCCCCGCTGTCGACGCGCGGCGTTACGCGCTGGCACAGGCGTCCGGCAGGCAGGCCGTACAGCTCGTGGAGCAGGACCTGCGGCCCTCCCGTGTCCTCACCCGCGAGGCCTTCGAGAACGCGATCCGCGTCAACGCCGCTCTCGGCGGCTCCACCAACGCGGTCGTGCATCTGCTGGCGCTGGCCGGACGGGTGGACGTGCCGCTGCAGCTGGCCGACTTCGACCGGCTGACGGCCGAGGTGCCGGTGCTGGCCGACATGATGCCCTCCGGCCGCTTCCTCATGGAGGACTTCTACTACGCGGGCGGTCTTCCCGTCGTCATGCGCGAACTGGGCGAACTCATCCACGGCGAGGCGATCACCGTCACGGGGCGGTCCATCGGCGCGGAGATCGCGGACGCGGAGTGCTACAACCGCGAGGTCATCGGGACGATGTCCGAACCCTTCATGCCGCCCGGAGCAGGAACCGCCGTACTGCACGGCACGCTCTGCCCCGACGGAGCCGTCATCAAGGTCTCGGCAGCGGACGAGAACCTGCTGCGGCACCGCGGGAAAGCACTCGTCTTCGACCGCATCGAGGACTACAACGCGGTCGTGGACGACCCGGGTCTGCCCGTCGACCCCTCCACCGTCATCGTCGTGCGCAACGCCGGGCCCAAGGGGTACCCGGGCTTCCCCGAGGTGGGCAACGTACCTGTGCCGAAGTCCCTGCTGGAGGCGGGAGTCGAGGACGTCGTGCGCATCAGCGACGCCCGCATGAGCGGCACCGGGTACGGCACGTGCGTGCTGCACGTCGCGCCCGAGTCGGCGGTCGGCGGACCGCTGGCGCTCGTACGCACCGGGGACGTCATCGAACTGGACGTGCCCGCGCGGCGGCTCGACCTCTGTGTGGACGAAGGCGAACTCGCGGCACGCGCCGAGGAGTTGCGAGCCGCCGGGGACAGCGCCGGTACCGAGGGCCGCCGGCGGGGCTGGGAGAAGCTCTACACGGAACACGTCATGCAGGCCGACCGCGGGGCGGACCTGGACTTCCTGACGGGCGGCAGCGGCGACCAGGTGCCGCGGCACTCGCACTGAACCGCGGCCGCCGTGTCCGCTTACCGTGCCCCTCACCCGTCGGCCGGGCACTACCGCCCGTCACCCAGGGAGGTCAGCCGGTTCCGTACGTCGCGCAGCGCTCCCGGCCTGCGCCCCGGTGCACGCTCCCTCAGCTGCGCCAGCTGGAGACCGAGCTGGCGGGCCTGCCCGGGGTCGCCGACCTGGTGCCAGCAGTGGTGCGCACGGTCGACCGCGCCGAAGACGTCCTCGGCGTCGGGGTCCTGGCCGCTCTGCAGCCGGACGGAGGCGGCCTGCAGCCACAGCGTGCAGGCGCGGGACGCGTCGCCTGCCTGGTGGGCGAGGTCGGCACGTACTTCGACCCAGTGGATCGCCTTCGGCGAATGGGGCCCGCCCTCGCGAAGGGCGGCGGTCTCCCACGCCGCCGCGATCGTCGCCGCCTCCCGGTGCCGCCCCTCCCGGACCGCCTGGTAGACGGCGCCGTGCGGGTCCGCGGGCCTCGTGGGGGCCTGCACCGGAGGTGCGGCGGGTGCGGCGGGCACGGACGGGGCGGATACGGGTTCGACGGGCGCCGAGGCGGCGGGCACCGATGTGGTGTGCACGGCAGCGACCGGCACCGGAGCCGGGGGAGAGACGTGACGGGAGGGCCGCTGGACCGGCAGCCCGCCGCCGAGCAACACCCGGGTGAGCCCCGTGAGTTGCCCGCTCTGCACGACGTGCTGATGCAGCGTCTCCAGAGGCGGACGGGCCGTGCTCCCGCGCAGGATCGCCGCGAGCGCACGGCTGTACTCCGGCGCGGCCGTCCGCCGTTTGGCCGGCGGCGGGGTCAACGTCCCGTAGAGAGCAAGGCCGTTGCCCAGGTGATGGTGTGCGCCGCGCTGCCACATTGCGTCGTCGGAGACGAGATCCGCCACGACGGTGGTGAGCCCGGGGGCGCGGTGGGCGAATTCGGCAGCCAGCCAGTGCCAGGGCAGACCTGTGTAACGCACCGACCGCGGCGTCGACTTGGTCAATGCCAGATGCGGCAGCTTCTGACGGGAGTCGAGCATGAGCTGCCCGGCGAGGTAGACCAGCAGCGGGCCGTCATGGGCCGCTGCCGTACGCAGGTGCGAGAGAACGGTGTGCGGGTCTCCGGGGTCGGCGAGCTGGACGACGCTGCCCGTCGCCGTGCCGAGCAGTACGGCGGGCGGTGTCGCCGCCAGCGCGGGAAGCGCCTCGGTCGCGTCGATCGCGGGATACCTGCCCGGCGGGGTGGCGGCCACGAGCAACCCGTAGCCGCGTTCCGCCACTCGGTCCTGCCCGCTGTGCCCGTTCGACGCCCCGTTCCGCATGGCAGCACCGTATCCGGCACCCCGCCCCGGCGGCTTCACCAGGGCGGACTTGGGGACCGCCGGTTCGGCCTGGGCCGGGACGAGTGTGACGTGTGTTGCCCGAGAGGCGCCGGGCCGGGCCTACCGCTGGTTGATCGTCACCTTCTGATCCCGCTTCAGCTGACCGAAGAGCTTCTCGGCCTGTGCCGTGTTCCATGCCACCGCGTCGCCCTTGGACGTGCGGATCGGTCCGGTGGTCGGGACGTTGATCCGCTTGCCGCCGCCGCCCGAGATGCCCTGCACCGACCGCAGCATGGTGGTCAGTTCCTTCAGGCTCATGCCCTGGTCGACGACCAGCGTGTCGAGCCCGGCGCTCACCGCGGGATACACGGCGCCCGGGTCGAGGGCCGTGTCCGGGTCGGCAGCCTTCTTGGCGAGTGCCGAGAGGAACTTCTGCTGATTCTGCGTCCGGCCGAGGTCTCCCTGCGCCTCCTGCTTGCGCTGGCGTACGAAGGCGAGCGCCTCGGCGCCGTCGAGGTTCTGGCAGCCCTTCCGCAGATTGGCGCCCGAGTCCTTGTCCTTGATGTTCCGGTCGACGCACATCGGGACACCGCCCACGGCATCGACGATGTTCACGAAGCCGGCGAACCCGATCTCCGCGTAGTGGTCGATCCGCAGACCCGTGTTCTGCTCGATGGTGCTGATCAGCAGCTCCGGACCGCCTTGTGAGAACGCCGCGTTGAGCTTGTTCTCCACAGGCCCGGAGGTCTTGCCCGTCGAGGGGTGGGTGTACCCGGGGAGGGTCACCCACGAGTCGCGCGGGAAGCTGACCATCGTCGTGCCGTTCGCGCCCTTGTGCAGCAGGATCATCGAGTCGGTGCGGCGGCCGCCGAAGACGCCGGTGTTGAGCCTCTTCCTGTCCTCCTCGGAGAGCCCCTCACGGCTGTCGGAGCCGACGATGAGGTAGTTGGTGCCCTTGCCGGCCGGGGGGCGGGAGTCGAACTTGTCGAGGTCGACGTTGCGCTGGAGCTTCGTCTCCGCCCATGCGTACGTCCCCACGGAGCCGGCCAGGACCGTCACGAGCAGGACGACCGCGGCACGCCGCAGCGGGCGCCGGCGCCGCGGACGGCCGGCGCGGGGCGCCTCCGGACCGAAGCGCGAGGAGAAGCCGCCCGGACCCACGGGGCCGCCCCCTCCGGGCGGGAAGGCCGGGCTGCCGGGGCCGCCGGGCTGGACGGCGCCGGGCTGGAAACCGGGCTGGACGGCGCCCGGCTGGTGGGGCTGGACCGCTCCGGGACCCTGGACACCGTGCGGAACCCCTCCCGGCCGGCCCGCGGCGGCCGGAGACTCCTGGGCGGGCAGGGGCGTGGTGCGCCGTGCGACCGCCTCGCCCTGGATGACCTCGCCGGTGGGCGGCTTCGGACCCTGCCGGTCCTCTCCTGGCCTCGGCGGATAGGTGACGGGTCCTCCGGGCCGGGTGGGGCTCACCACGTTCACGGGGTCGCCCACCGCGTACTCCCCCGTGTCGAAGGCGTCGCGCCTGCGCCGGCCCCCGGAACGCGGGGCGGTACGACCCTTCCGCGATCCGGCCCGCGCACCGCCGCGGCCACCTTCGGCCCACTGGTCGTGTGGGTCCTTCATGGCCCGACTCTCCCCTCGCTCACTTCGTTCCGGTCACTTCGCTTCTCTCGCGCTCTCGGTCACTTCGACGACAGACTCCGCTGCTTGACGGGTTCGCTCAGCAGATGCTGGTCGGCGGTGCCCGAGCGGCGCATGCGCTGCCACTTCAGCCGGTTGCCCAGCAGCGCGGTCACCACGGACTGGATGATCACGAAATAGAGCAGCTGACGGTAGACGAACAGCTGCAGTGGCAACGCCCACAGCTCACGCATGGGCTCCCGGTCGAGCCGCAGCGCATACGCGGCCGTCACCATCTGCATGAGCAGGAAGCCCAGCCAGACGCCCAGCGCCTCCAGGGGGTGCCGGAAGAAGAGCCCGTACAGGAAGAACACGTCGACGACGGGCGCGGCGAAGGGCAGGGCGATCTGGAAGAGCGTGAGGTAGCTCAGGCCACGGCGTCCGAAGCGCCCTGCCGGTCCCACCTCGAGCGCTGCGCGCCGGTGCTTCCACATGGACTGCAGCGTGCCGTAGCACCAGCGGTAGCGCTGCCGCCACAACTGGCTGAGACTTTCGGGCACTTCGGTCCACGCGATGGCCGTCTCCTCGTAGACGACGCGCCATCCCGCACGCCACAGGGCCATCGTCAGGTCGGTGTCCTCGGCCAGGGTGTCGTCGCTGACGCCGCCGATGCCCAGCAGGGCGTCGCGGCGGAAGGCACCGATCGCTCCCGGGACCGTCGGCATGCACTCCAGCACCTCGAACATGCGCCGGTCGAGGTTGAAGCCGAAGACGTACTCCAGGTGCTGCCACTTGCCCAGCAGCTTCTGCCGGTTGCCGACCTTCGTGTTCCCGCTGACCGCGCCGATCGCGGGGTGGGCGAGCGGCTGGACGAGCTGGTGCAGTGCCTCCGGCTCGAAGACGGTGTCCGCGTCGACCATCACCACGATGTTGGTTCTCGCGTGCGCCAGACCGGTGTTGAGAGCACCGGGCTTGCCGGTGTTGCCCTGCCGTACGACGAGGACACGGGGGTCCCGGATGCGTTCGGCGATCTCGGCGGTGGCGTCGGTCGAGCCGTCGTCGATGACGATGACCTGGATGTAGGGATGCGTGGACGCGAGCAGTGAACGCACCGTCGACTCGATGCCCGCCTCCTCGTTGTGGGCGGGTACCAGCACCGTCACCGGTTCGTTCACCTCCCTCAGCCAGGGCGAACCCGGCCGGAACCTCTGCAGACGCCGCAGGTGCATCCGCGCGAACATCAGCAGCAGGATGAGCCTCAGCAGGCTCAGTCCTCCCGCGGCCACGAGGGCCCACGCCATCGCGCTGGTGAAGAAGGCGCCGAGCATCCTCGCCCAGATCAGGCCCTCGCCCCGGAGCCGCTCGGCGGCGGAGACGGTCGTGGTGGGGGAGGGCCGTCCCAGCCCGTCTGTGACGGTCGTGAACCTCTCCACGTTCCGGTTCCGCAGCAATTGCTCAGCCTCGTGATAACCGAGATCCGAATTGCTGTACTGGCGCACCACGCCCTGCGACGGTTTCCGGGACTTGCGGTCCGCCGCGACGATCAGATAACCCTGCTCCGCGCTGCGCACAGCGGCGTCCCAGGATTCACCGCAGAGCGTGTCCGCCGCGGTGGTGTGCGGCAGCCTCAGCAGCCCCGTGTTGACTCCCGCCGAGCCGGCCAGCGCCGTCTGCGTCAGCGACAGCTCCACGCTCGAGCGCACAGGCGAGGCCGAGCCCAGGTCGCCGCCGGTGTAGGTGTACGAACCGATCTCATGGCCCTCGGCGCGGATGCGGCGCACCAGTTCGGGGTGGCGTGTCGCCTGGGAGCCGTAGATGAAGAAGGTGGCCTGCGCGCGGTGCTTGCGCAGCAGATCCAGTACCCGCGGCGTCCATACGGGGTCGGGGCCGCCGTTGAAGGTGAGTGCGGCCGTGCGGGGCGGCATGGAGGCGGTCTGTACGGTGCCGTCGTTCAGGCGGAGTATCGGGTCGCCGGTGTCCGCCGCCCTGGGCATGGGCGTCGTGCACGGGCGCTTGTTGCGCGCGGAGTCGACCTCGTGGTTCGTCCAGCCCTCGAAGACGAGCGCGGCGATGACCACGGGGAGAAAGAGCAGCAGCAGCAGCCAGTGCCCCCGTGGGTCCCGGCGCAGCGCGTGACGGCTCACCTGCTCGCGCCGCCGGGACGGGCCGGGGAGGTGGCGGGTGCGGTCGGGGGCTGTGAGGGGTTACGGCCCTGGTCCGTCGAGGACTTGGGCGAGGGGTTCGCTCCGGGCGACTCCGAGCGCGCGGGGAACTGGGCTCCCGCGGGCACGTCCGAGTCGTCCTGGGAGGAACTGCTGGGCAGCGGCTCGTCCATGCGCGGCGGGTTCTCGCCGGTGGATTCCTGCAGACCTCCGAACACAACTGCGAAGATGGCGAGATACCCGGTGCAGGCACACCCGATGGTCACTGCCGCGTAGCGCACGAGTCTCCTACGCCTACCTGAACTGGCAATGAATATCGGGTGATTCTGGTCTTCACGCCTCCGACGGCTGTCGTTCATGGATCGCATGGGGCGTGAGTGTAGCCAGCCCGGAACGCGAGTGAGCCGGAAAGATTCAGTAATCCCCCTGTGAACTGTGTCGCCTTTTTCTCAGGTCCGCTGGGCAGTAGCCGTATTCGCATGCGTCACCACTCTTGGTTGACAGTCCGGCCCCCCGGTCCCCCACTGCGCATGATGCCGCTCAACTGCGCACGAAACCCTGCCGAATGCCCGGAGGGGCTTGTCGTTGACGCCGGTGCGCGTTGCGGTCACGTGGCGGGAATTTGCCGCAGCGGCAGTGCTCCTGACGGGCCGGGGGAGTTTCACCGGGGTACCCCGGGGCTTGGTTTCCGGGCGTCCGGGCATGGGGAAACACCCGGTCGTGGCGGGGTCGGCGGCCGGGGGCGATGTGGCGGGGAATCACGTCGGCCTTTCCGGACGCCCCCGTCACCGCACCGCCGTTCTGAACCATTTGTCATGGATCCACTGCTCACTGCGTCTTCACAGGCCGGGCCTCCTTGTGACGGGAACATTGGCCGGATCCGATCGGTCCGCGGTTGTCGGTCGTCTCTCTCGTGTATAGGTGCGGCGTTCGCTTACGCGCAGAGAATGGCGAACTAACAGCCCTGGCAGGCAAAGAACTTGTTGTCAGGGGTTTTCCACTTGTTTCCTGTCTTCCCCGCCAATCACGACGGGAAGGATCTGCTGCCTGTTCCTCGTGTTCCGCTGAATTGCGACATTCGGCCCGGCGGGCAGTGAGAGATCGCACGTCACAGACCTGCGTGAAGAAGAAGTGAAGATCGAGTGGTGAAGAGGAAACCCCGGTTCCAAGTGCCGGGCGCACGGCCGGAGTCCGGTGGGCACCGGGAGCGGCGGACGTCCCCCGGCGGCGCCCGCGCGGCCCGAGGCCCCGAGTGTCACGCCAACCACCCCCCGTTTTTATTCAGTTGAGCGTGCAATCGGCCGGTGCTACTTCTCGGTGGTTCGCGAGGTTTCGTCAGACATAGGGGAGGCACCCCGGCATGGTTCCCGGAGAACGCATCGGTCTGCGGGCCCTGGAGCCTTCCGAGGCGGAGCGGCTGTGGCGCTGGAATCAGGACCCGGACGTCATGCGCTGGATGAAGGACGGCCATCCGCAGTCCCTGGCGCAGGTCCGTACACGCCTGGAGGGACGTCCGCCCAACGCCTACGGGGACGTCCTCTTCGGCATCGAGGTCCTCGACGACGCCGAGCTGATCGGTCTCGTACGGCTGCGCGACGCCGAGCCCGAGCGGGGATGCGCCGAACTCGACATCTACCTCGGCGAGAAGGAGTACTGGGGGCGCGGCCACGCCACCGACGCGGTGCGCACGGTCTGCCGCTACGGGTTCGGCAAGATGCGTCTGCACAAGATCTCGCTGACTGTCGTCACCGAGAACCACTCGGCCCATCACGTCTACAGGAAGGTCGGGTTCGTCGAGGAGGGGCGCCTGCGGCAGGTCTTCCGGCGCGACGGCGAGTGGTACGACATGTTCACCATGGGGCTGCTGGAGGGCGAACTCCGCGCCTGAGCACGGCACTTCACCCCGCTGCCGGGGCGCTTGGCGGAAGCCGGCCTGCGGGCGTGGATACTTGTCCGTATGCGCACCGACTTCGACCCCGGGAGCCTTCCCCGGGACGACTTCTACAGGCTGCTGACCGCACTGGTCGTACCCCGCCCGATCGCCTGGATCTCCAGCACCACACCGGACGGCACCGACAACCTCGCACCGCACTCCTTCTTCAACGTCGCGTGCGTGTCACCGCCCGTCGTGCAGTTCTCCTCGGTCGGCCGCAAGGACTCCCTGCGCAACATCGAGGACACCGGTGAGTTCGTGGTGAACCTCGCACCCGAGCAGCTGTTCGGGCAGATCAACGCCACGGCCACCGACTTCCCCCGCGGGACGGGCGAGTTCGACGCGGTCGGCGTGGAGCGGGAGGCCAGCCTGCGGGTGAAGCCTCCGAGAGTGGCCGCCTCGCCGGCGGCCCTGGAATGCGTACTGCACAGCACGGTCCGGCTGGGTGACTCCACTGTCGTCTTCGGCCGCGTCGTACACGCCTGCGTCTCCGACGACGTCCTCGTCGACGGCCACCCCGAGGCCGGCAGGATGCGCCCCCTGACCCGCATGGGCAGGAACGAGTGGGCCTCCGTCGGGGAGATCCGCGAGATCGCCCGCGTCCCGTTCGGCGAATGGCAGGAGCGGCACGGATAGACGCTCGTGCCGGCTCCGCAGCAGTGCCGGGGTCAGCGCCGCGAGCCGGGCACCCGCGGTCCGGGCGGGTGCGCGCCGATCCGCGCACGCCGCGGATGGAGGCCCAGATGTCCGTGCGCGGCCGCCGTGTGGAGGACGCGGGAGAGCCTGCCGGGCGGGTGGATCACCACCGGGCCGGGCCCCCGCACGGGTGCGGACGGAGCGGGAGTGCGCCGCCCACGGGTGCGCGCCGCGTGGTCGGCGGACAGTACGACGAGCCCCCAGGCGGCGACGCAGGCCGCGAGGACGGCGCCCGCAGCTCCCAGAGCGCCGAACCGGAATCCCTCGCCGAGCAGCACGATGCCCACAGCGGCAGCGAAGGCCGGATTGACGACCGTGGTCGTCGCCAGTGGCGTGGCCAGCCCGCCGCCCCGGTAGGAGGCCTGCGAGGACGCGAGCCCGGTTGCGGCGAGCACGGCGATCAGGCCCATCAGCGGCGCGAGGACCAGCAGGGACGAGGCGCTCCAGCTGTCCGCCACGGTCTTGATGAAGACCGAGGCTGCTCCGTAGGCGACGCCCGCCGCCGTCGCGAGCGAGACGGTACGCATCAGCCGGGCACGGCGCCCGACGGTCGCGGCGCTTGCCACGAGCAGTGCGAGCGCGCAGGCCACGGCGACCGTGAGCGTCAGCTGCTCGCCCCCGGCGAGCGCACGGGACGGCGTCGAACTGGTGAGTACGAGGAGCACGGCGAGCCCCGCCGATACGAGGGCGATGCCGCGCCACGCGACGCGGCTCACGGGCCGGTGGACCATGACGGCTGCCAGCGGTGGCGCGAGGACGAGAGTCAGTACGCCCAGCGGCTGCACCAAGGAGAGAGGCCCCAGGCCCAGAGCGCCCACGTGCAGCAGCGCCCCCAGGCCGTTCAGGGCGACGGCCCCCCACCACCGGGCCGAACGCAGCAGCCCGAACCGGCTGGGCGGCGTCGTCGCGGCGATGCGTTCCTGGACGATGGCCGCAGTGGCGTAGCAGACGGCCGAGAGCAGTGCCAGCAGCACCGCGGCGATGAGCGCGTTCACGGCCGAACCAGTCGGAATAGGTGCATCCGGTTCATACCGTCAACTGTGCCTCTTACGGAGGCCGGGTGTCCTCGTACCTCAGGTGGGTACTGCCGTACGGCCTCAGGACCGCACCCCCGCGCCGGGGTGCACCCTGAGGCCCACATGATCCCCGGGGCCCCGGGGACCCGCGGGCGGTCAGTCCGAGGAGACGCCGCCGGACGACGCGCCTTCGTTCGGGCTCAGCACACCCGTGGCGACCAGGGTGAACAGCAGCACGCCCAGCAGGATGCGGTAGATCACGAAGGGCATGAAGCTGCGGGTGGAGATGAACTTCATGAACCAGGCGATCACGGCGTACGCCACGAAGAAGGCGAGGAGGGTCGCGAAGATCGTCGGTCCCCACGAGACGTGTCCCTCGCCGATCTCCGTCAGCTCGAAGACGCCGGAGGCCATCACCGCCGGGATCGCGAGCAGGAACGAGTACCGCGCCGCTGCCTCACGGGTGTAGCCCATGAACAGTCCGCCGCTGATGGTGGCGCCCGACCGGGAGACGCCCGGGACCAGGGCCAGCGCCTGGGCGCATCCGTAGAGGAGCCCGTCCCTGACCGTCAGCTGCTCCAGCGTCTTGCGCTCCCGCCGCTGCCGGTGCTCGCCGCCGCGTGCGTCGCGGGCCGCGAGCCGGTCGGCGATGCCGAGGACGATGCCCAGCACGATCAGGGTGGTGGCGATCAGGCGCAGGTCCCGGAACGGACCCTCGATCTGGTCCTTGAGCGTCAGGCCCAGCACGCCGATGGGGATCGAACCGACGATCACCAGCCAGCCCATCTGGGCGTCGTGGTCGCGTCGCATCCCGCGGTCGGTCAGCGACCGGAACCAGGCGGAGACGATGCGGGCGATGTCCTTGCGGAAGAAGATGATGACCGCTGCCTCCGTCCCGATCTGCGTGACGGCGGTGAAGGCGGCTCCCGGATCCTCCCAGCCCGCGAAGGCCGCGGTGAGCCTGAGGTGAGCGCTGGAGGAGATCGGGAGGAACTCGGTCAGCCCCTGGACGAGCCCGAGGATGAACGATTCGAACCAAGACATCTACTAAGACCCGTCCTGTCATCAGACATGCCGGTGACCCGCGCGAGTACGCAGCGCGATCACGCGGAGCAGACTACAGCGGCAGAATGACGCGCCCTCAGGGGGGCGTGGAGAGGGTCCTACGAGCCCGGTTCCGCTCCGCGCAGCACCTCGCGCTTGCGCCAGGCGAGGACGGCGCCGCCCAGTCCCGACAGCGCGATGAAGCCGAAGGCGGCGAGGAAGACGGGCGACGTCGGGGCGGCGGCGTGGCTGCCGGCGACCACGTATGCGGCGGTGTTGGGGATCACGCCCAGTGCCGTGGCGGCGAGGAAGGCCGGCCAGGTCATGCGGGAGACGGCCGCTCCGTAGTTGGAGGCCGCGAACGGGATGCCGGGCAGCAGCCGGATCACCAGCATCGAACGGAAACCGTGTCTGCTCAGCTGGCGGTCTGCTGCGGTGAGCCAGCGGGCCCGCAGCATGGGGCGCAGGGCGTCCTGGCCGAGCATCCGGCCGAGGCCGAAGGCCATTCCGGAGCCGATGACCGTGCCGAGGACGGCCGAGAGTGTGCCGGCCTCGATGCCGAAGAGGGCGCCGGCGGCGACGTTGAGAACGGGTCGGGGCACGAAGGCGGCCGTGCACAGGCCGTACGCCAGAGTGAAGACGATTCCCGCCACACTGCCCGAGAGGTGCGGAGGCAGACCGTGGATGACGAACCGCTGCGGCTCGTACACCAGCACCGATATGCCTGCGGCGCACAGGAGCACCAGCAGCAGGGCCAGGCGGTACCTGGGCGAGAGCAGAGTCCGCGCCAGCCGGCTGGTCGAGTCGGCGGGCTGCGTGGCGGTGTCCGGCACGTCGGTGAGCGTATCGGACGTGCACAGCCCTCCGCGGGGCGAGAACGCCGGGAGTAAGGCGTCCCACACCCGGACCGGACGTCGCGCCGCACGCCGCCGCTCGCGGCGGAAGCCCCGCCGGACGGGGCTGTCGTCCGGCGGCTCGGGCGACTGCCGGGAGACGGCCGGCGACGGGAAAAATCAGTCGACGCAGGGCTGTTGGGGCGTCAGGATCGTGCACATGTTCCGGCAGGCCCTTCTCGCAGCGACGTCCGCAGCAGCGGACGCGCAGAGGGCTGCCGTTTCCCCGTTCTGCAAGCCCGTCGCTGCTGTCGCTGCCTCCACCGCAGTCACCGCAGTCACTGAGACCGCAGACGCCGCTGCCGACGCAGCCGCCACTGCGGGCGCAGCCGCCGACGGCGCCCGAGGCTGACCCTTCCCGGAACGCACCGAGGACCCCGCAGGGGGAGGGTCGGCGGGTCCCCGGGGTCCCCGTTCCCACCGCGCGAAACCGCCTCCGGAGCGAGGCGGGCACGCGCTGCAGACGAGGAAGAGAACCCATGCCCAAGCAGGCATACGTGCGTACCAAGCCCCACCTGAACATCGGCACGATGGGCCACGTGGACCACGGCAAGACGACGCTGACCGCCGCCATCACGAAGGTCCTCAGCGACCGCGGCGCCGGCGCCTTCGTGCCCTTCGACCGCATCGACAAGGCCCCCGAGGAGGCGGCCCGCGGCATCACGATCACCATCGCGCACGTCGAGTACGAGACGGACACGAGGCACTACGCCCACGTGGACATGCCCGGCCACGCCGACTTCGTCAAGAACATGGTCACCGGCGCCGCCCAGCTCGACGGGGCGATCCTCGTCGTCTCGGCCGTCGACGGTGTGATGCCGCAGACCGCCGAACACGTGCTGCTGGCCCGGCAGGTGGGCGTCGAGCACGTCGTGGTCGCGCTGAACAAGGCGGACGCGGGTGAGGAGGAGCTGACCGAACTGGTCGAACTGGAGGTCCGCGAGCTGCTGACCGCCCACGGCTACGCCGGTGACGCCCTCCCCGTCGTGCGGGTCTCCGGGCTGCGGGCCCTGGAGGGCGACGCACGCTGGACCGCTGCCGTCGAGGCGCTGCTGGACGCCGTCGACACCCACGTCCCGGTGCCGGAGCGCTACGTGGACGCGCCCTTCCTGCTCCCGGTGGAGAACGTGCTGACCATCACCGGACGCGGAACCGTCGTCACCGGTGCCGTCGAACGGGGCCGGGTGCGCGTCGGGGACCGGGTGGAAGTGGTCGGCGCCGGCGTGGAGACCGTGGTGACTGGTGTGGAGACGTTCGGCAAGCCCATGGACGAAGCACAGGCCGGTGACAACGTCGCGCTGCTGCTGCGCGGCGTGCCACGGGAGACGGTCAGGCGCGGGCACGTCGTCGCGCAGCCAGGCAGCCTCACCCCCCGCCGGCGGTTCGAGGCGGAGGTGCACCTGCTGCCGACAGCCGACGGCGGGCGCCGCACCCCCGTGCACAGCGGATACCGGCCGCAGTTCTACCTGCGCACCGCCGACGTGGTCGGTGACATCAGTCTCGGCGAGGACGGGATCGCCCTGCCCGGCGACACTGTGAGACTGCGGGTCGAGCTCGGTCACGAGGTGCCGCTGGAACCCGGTCTCGGCTTCGCCGTCCGCGAGGGCGGGCGCACCGTCGGCGCCGGCACCGTGACGGAGGTCGGCGCGGAGTGAGCGCGGGGTGAGCGCGGAGTGAGCGGAACGGCCCGTACGTGCGGCAGCGGCACAGCGCACACAGCCGCGCGTACGGGCCGCACTCCGTCGCCCGCACAATGGGACGGTGGAGAAGCAACAGCCCGAACAGCAGAAAACCGCCGGTGCGTCCGCGCCACCGGCGGCGCCGTCCCCGCAAGCCCCGTCCCCGCAAGCGCCGTCCCCGCAAGCGCCGTCCCCGCAAGCGCCGTCCGCGGCCGAGGCGATACCCGTGATGCGGACCGTCGACTCAGGGTCCGCCAAGCTCATGCCGGACGTCGACCAGCCGGACGCCTGGCTGCTGACCGTCGACGGCACCCCCCAGTCGTACGTGGACCTGCGCGACCCCACGCACCTCGAGTTCGAGTACACCCGCCGTGTCGCCCACGTCCTCGACCTCGCCGCGCCCGCAGGGCAGCCCCTCGACGTGCTGCACCTGGGCGGCGGCGCCCTGACCCTGCCCCGCTACGTCGCCGCCACCCGGCCCGGCTCCCGGCAGCGCGTGGCCGAGACGGACGAGGCCCTGTCCGCACTCGTCGGGGAGCACCTCCCCCTGCCGGAAGGCTCAGGTGTCGGCGTCGAGGCCCTGGACGCCCGCAGCTTCCTCGACGCGTCACCCGCGGAGTCGGCGGACATCGTGATCGCCGACGTCTACGGCGGTGTGCACGTGCCGGCGCACCTGACCACCCTCGGCTACGCCCGTGCGGCCTGCCGGGTCCTCCGCCCGCACGGCCTCTACGTCGCCAACCTCGCCGACTCGGCGCCCTTCCCCTTCGTCGGGGCCCAACTGGCCACACTCGGCGAGGTGTTCACGCACCTGTGCCTCATGGCGGAGCCGTCCGTGCTCCGTGGCCGTCGGTTCGGCAACACCGTCCTGGTGGCCGCGCACGAGCCGCTCCCGCTCGCCGAACTCTCCCGCCGCGCCGCTTCGGACGTCTTCCCGGCCCGGGTGGAATCCGGTCCGGCGCTCGCACGGTTCAGCGAGGGGAGGACCCCGGTACAGGACGGCGACGCCACGCCCTCGCCGGTGCCTCCCCGGGGCGCCTTCACCATCGGCTGACCGGTCGCGCCGCCCGCCGCCGGACCTGCGGCCGGTCAGCGGGAACCGTTGCCCGAGAGGGCTTACGGATCATGGTTACCGAGTGGTAACCTCCCGTCATGCCCACAGAATCCCTTCCGTCCGTCGGCGAGATGATGGCGGCCACCGTCCCGATGGCAGGCACGCTCAACCTGGAGTTCTCCGAGACGACCCCCGAGCGGGCCGTCGTGGTCCTGCCCGACCAGAGCGCCTTCCACAACCACGTGGGCGGCCCGCACGCGGGTGCGATGTTCACACTCGCCGAGTCGGCCAGCGGCGCCATCGTGCTCGCGGCCTTCGGGGATCAGCTCAAGCGGGCGGTGCCGCTGGCCGTACGTGCGGAGATCGACTACAAGAAGCTCGCCATGGGGGCCGTCACCGCCACCGCGGAACTCGGCCGGCCCGTGGCGGAGGTGCTCGCCGAACTCGACGCGGGGGAGCGGCCGGAGTTCCCGGTGCGCGTCTCGATCACCCGCGAGGACGGCGCCGTCACCGGCGAGATGAAGATCATCTGGACGCTCCGCCCGCACGCCGCCTGACCACTTCCCCGCTCTCTCCGAGCCGCCGTGCCGGGGCGTCTGCGGCGGCGTGGACCGCTGTTTCCGTGCATCGGTTAGGCTGCCGGAACGTGTGCCCGCGGTGTGCGGGCGGCGTGCGCGGGTTGACCACCGGACCGACTGCCTCCCGCGTTCATCACCGGCGGGAGGATGCCCAGTTGCACGTCCAGGAGTGGCTCGAGAACGTGCCCGCGGTGAGCATCTACCTCCTCGTGGGGGTGGTGATCGGGCTCGAGAGCCTGGGCATCCCGCTTCCCGGCGAGATCGTCCTGGTCAGTTCCGCGCTTCTCGCCTCCCAGCACGGTGAGATCGACCCGCTCATCCTCGGAGCGTGCGCCACCACGGGAGCCATCGTCGGCGACTCCATCGGCTACGCGATCGGGCGCAGGGGCGGCAAGCCACTGCTGGCCTGGCTCGGGCGGAAGTTCCCACGGCACTTCGGCCCGCACCACGTCGCGACCGCGGAACGCTCCTTCGAGCGGTGGGGGATGTGGGCGGTCTTCTTCGGCCGCTTCGTGGCCCTGCTGCGGATCTTCGCGGGACCGCTCGCCGGTGTGCTGAGGATGCCGTACTGGAAGTTCGTCATCGCCAACGTGCTCGGCGGGATCCTGTGGGCGGGCGGCACCACGGCCGTCATCTACTACGTGGGCATCGTCGCGGAGGCGTGGCTCAAGCGCTTCTCCTGGCTGGGCCTGGTCGTCGCCGTCCTCTTCGGGCTCACTTCGATGATCGTCCTGCGCCGGCGCTCCCGTAAGGCCGAGGCGCGGCAGACGGCCGTGCAGGGCGAGCCCCTGGCCTCCAGCGCCCAGACCCCGGACGGCTCCCGGGAGCCGGCAGCGGCGGACGACGGCACTCCCCGTGCGCCGGGTGGAGCCGAGGGGGCGCCGGGCGGCGACAGCGGCAGCGGCCGGGAGACGGTCCCGGCTGCCGAACGGACGGACTGACGGTCACCCGCCTGCGGCAGGCGAGACCTCGTCGCGGTGAGCGCGCGCCAGGTGCTGGTACATCTCCGCGTTGGCCCTGATGCCTTCGCGCTCCTCGGGCGTCAGCTCGCGCTTGATCTTCGCGGGCACGCCCGCCACCAGCGAACCCGGCGGCACCCGCATGCCCTGAGGCACGAGCGCGTGCGCGGCGATCAGGGAACCCTCCCCGATGTGCGCGCCGTTGAGAACCGTCGCACTCATCCCGACCAGGACGCCGTCCTCCACGACGCAGCCGTGCAGCACCGCGTTGTGTCCCACCGAGACGCCCTCGCCGACGTGAGTGGGGTAGCCGGGATCGGCGTGCACCGTGCAGTTGTCCTGGATGTTGGAGCCGGCGCCGAGCGTCACGGCGTCGCAGTCGGCGCGAAGTACCGCCCCGTACCAGAGACTTGAAGCCGCTCCCATGGTCACGTCGCCCACCACCACCGAGGTCGGCGCGGTGAAGGCGTCCTCGTCGATCTTGGGCACCCTGCCGCTCACGGCCGCGATCACCGGTCGCTGCTCCGTCATCGTCATCGTCTCCGTTCGCTTCCCGCCCGGCCGTTCACCGGTTTCCCGCTGAACCGTATGTGATGGATGGGTCGAAGATCACAGGGGACCGTCCCCTCCCACCGGGCCCCGCTCGCACTACCGTGACGGCGTGCCATCGATCCGGAACCTCCCCGCAGCACTGGCCTCCCGAGCGGTGCACGGCGTCTGGCGCCTGGTGCAGAACGCGGGCGCGGTGACCGCCGAGCGCCAGGGTCCGTACGCCTTCCGCCGCATCGGCGAAGGGACGAGGCTGGCCTTCCCGCAGGGGACGGTCTTCGGCACGCCCTGGATCGAACTCGGCGCCCACTGCGTCATCGGGCGGGAGGTCACCCTCAGCGCCGGGATGCTGCCCGGCCTGGACCTGGGACCCGACCCCGTGCTGAGCCTCGGCGACGGCGTCGTCCTCGGCCGCGGCAGCCACGTCATCGGGGACACGCGGCGCTCGGTCACGATCGGGGACGACGTCTACTGCGGGCCGTACGTCTACGTCACGTCCACCAACCACTCCTACGACGACCCGCACGAGCCCGTCGGCAAGCAGTGGCCCCGCACCGCCCGGGTCGAGATCGGGGCCGGGAGCTGGCTGGGCGCGGGAGCGGTGATCCTGCCGGGCGCCCGGCTGGGCCGCAACGTGGTCGTCGCGGCGGGCGCGGTCGTACGGGGAGAGGTCCCCGACCACGCCGTGGTCGCCGGAGCGCCGGCCCGGATCGTACGGCGCTGGGAGGCGGAGCGGGGCTGGCAGCCGCCACTGCGCACCCCGGCCCCCGTGCCGGTGCCCGCCGGTGTCTCGTCCGAAGAGCTGCTCGCAGCGGCCGAGTTCGCTGCGGACGCGGAGTAGCGGGCCCTGAAAAGGGACGCGGAGTAGCGGGCCCTGAGCAGGGACGCGAAGCGGCGGGGCGGCCGCGGGGGTGAGGGGACGCGCCGCCGTCAGACCGAGGCCAGGAGCACCGTGCCGCACAGGGCCAGGCCGGCACCCGCGGCCTGGATGCCGCGCAGCCTCTCCTTCAGCAGGCCGCGCGCCGCGAGTGCCGTGACGACGGGATAGAGCGAGGCGAGTACGGCGGCAGTGGTCACCGGGCCGTACACGGTCGCGATCATGTAGGTGCCGTTGGCGGCGACATCGGCCAGGCCGACGAAGGCGAGCGCGGGCAGGGCGGCTGTGACGGCGCGGGCGCCGCCGTCCGCGTCGGAGGGGAGCGCCGGCACGCCGCGCCGCACCTGCACGTACAGGGCCGCTCCGCCGACGACCACGTTGCACACCCGCTGGACGAACAGCGCCAGGAAGAGTCCCGCCACGGTGGCGGTGAAGGCGTGCTCGATCAGCGCCATGACCGCGCCGAAGCCCACCGCGGACAGCAGTGTCAGTGCGATGGTCTGCCGCTGCACCGGCGCACCGCGCAGCTCCGGCCCGCCGGCGAGCACCACGCCCGCCACCGCGACGGTGATGCCCACGGCCTGCAGCCAGCCGGGCCGCTCGCCCAGCGCCAGTCCCGCCGCGACCGGTACCACCACGGCCAGCGAGGCGAGCGGGGAGACCACGCCCATCGGCCCCTTGGAGAGCGCCTTGTAGAAGGCGAGCATGGCGACGGGCCCGACGACGCCGGCTGCCGCCGCGAACCACAGGTGCTCTCCCCACTCGCTCCAGCCTCCGGTGGCGACGACGAGCGCGCCCAGGGCGACGGCTGCGAGCGCCTGCGAGACGACCACGACCGTCAGCGCGGACATGCGGCGGGTCAGCAGTCCGCCCCCGAAGTCGGCCAGCCCCCACATCAGGCTGGTCGTCAGGGCCAGGACAGCGGTCATGGGAACGCCCCCAAGTACAGTGGTGTGAACGCGGAAGTACAGCTCACCGTAGTACAGCACGCTGAACTCTGTCATTCACAATAATGGACGGTATTCGAAGACCGTGACGGACCTCGACCACCTCACGCAGTCCCTCGCCCGCAATCTGAAGCGCTGGCGTCAGGAGCGCGGCTTCACGCTGGAGGGCCTGGCGGCCCGCGCGGGCGTCAGCCGGGGGATGCTCATCCAGATCGAACAGGCCCGTACGAATCCCAGCGTGGGCACCGTCGTCAAGGTGGCCGACGCGCTGGGCGTCAGCATCACCACGCTGCTCGACTTCGACCAGGAACCCCAGGTGCGGCTCGTGCCCGCGGACCAGGCGGTCCGGCTGTGGTCGACGGAGGCGGGCAGCCACAGCACCCTGCTGGCCGGTGCGGAGGCGCCGGGGCCGCTGGAGCTGTGGTCGTGGCGGCTGATGCCGGGGGAGGGCAGCGACTCCGACCCCCACCCGGCGGGCACCGCCGAACTGGTTCATGTGACGGCCGGCGAACTCACCCTGTGCGTCGAGGGCGGTGAGCACCGCGTACCGGCGGGAACCTCGGCGAGCTTCGAGTCGAACGTGCCGCACGGCTACCGGAACGACGGTGCCGAGCCCGTCGAGATGACCATGGCCGTGTCCGTGCCCGCACCCCGCTGACGTCCGCCGCCCGTCCGGGCCTCCGCGTCCGAACCGGCCCCGTACGGCACCGTGCGGGGCCGCTACTCCAGGGGTGCGGTGTTAGCGTGCGCCGCATGCGCGCACCCATCGGAGACTTCCCCTCGGCCACTCCGGCCGCCGAAGCTGCGGAAGCCGCCGCGTTCGCCGGCCCCGCAGCCGACGCCGTACGGGAGTGGGAAGGCACCGTTCCGGGCGGGCAGTTGCTGTACGTGGACACCGACCCGGAGAAGGCCGACACCGCCGTCTTCATCGAGAACTACGGTGCCGACCTGTACGAGACCTCGGCCAACTGCGTAGTGGTCGCCGCGAAGCGCGGAGGTGAGCGAACTCTCGCCGCATGCGTGGTGCTCTCCCGCACCCGCGTGGATGTCAACGGTGTGGTGAGACGTCAACTCGGCGCCAGAAAGGCATCGTTCGCGCCGGCGGAGACCGCCGTCACCGAGACGGGCATGGAGTACGGCGGCATCACACCCTTCGGTCTCCCCGGTGGATGGCCGGTGCTGATCGACCGGTCCGTCGCGGAGCTGCCGTGGACGCTCATCGGCAGTGGCCGGCGTCGGGGGAAGCTCATCGTGCCGGGCAGGGCGCTGACCGAACTGCCCGGTGCCGTGGTGCTGGAGAAGCTGGGCGTCCCGGTCTCCGGCTGACCCGCCCGGGCGGACGTGCCGGACGTGCCGACGGGACCGCGGAAGTGCGGGAAGCGGCGCGGTCGCGTGCTCGGTGAATTCCGGTGCCCGGCAGAGGTGTTCGCCGTTCCGCCCAGCGCGCCGGCCGGGACGGGTGACGCCCCTCAGGTCAGCTGGGGAATCTCGATCGCGGGGCAGCGGTCCATCACCATGTCCAGGCCGGCGGCGCGCGTACGCTCGTACGCACTCTCGTCGATCACGCCCAGCTGGAACCAGACCGCCCGGGCGCCGATCTCCACGGCACTGTCGGCGACATCTCCCGCCAGCTGCGAGTTGACGAAGACGTCCACGACGTCCACCGGGAAGGGGATCTCGGCCAGGCTCGCGTAACCCGTCTCGCCGTGCACGCTCTCCGCGCTGGGATGCACCGGCACCACGCGCTTGCCGAAGCGCTGCAGGACCTCCGCGACGCCGTAGGCAGCGCGCCGCCGGTTGGTCGACAGGCCCACCACGGCCCAGGTGTCCCCCGTCTCCGTCAGGATCCTGCGCACCGTCTCCGTGTCTGCGTACATGTCCCGTGCAACGGGCGGACCCCCCTGCGCATTCCCGCGCTGCCCCGCCGTCCGCGGGCGCTGCGTAGGGTGCCGGTATGCAGGAGCAGTACGTGACGGTCGCCGGCGAGGGTGTGCACGAGACGGAGGTCAGCCGTTCACGTTTCCTGTGTGCGGTGGCCCCCGCGGCGACAGAGGAGGAGGCGCGCGCCTTCATCGAACGCGTCCGCGCCCGGCACCCGGGGGCGTCGCACCACTGCTGGGCGTACGTCATCGGCACGGACGGCGGCGTGCAGAAGGCGAGCGACGACGGCGAGCCGGGCGGTACGGCCGGTCTCCCCATGCTGCAGATGCTCAACCGTCGCGGGATCCGCTGTGCCGTCGCCGTCGTCACCCGCTACTTCGGGGGTACCAAGCTCGGTGCGGGCGGGCTGATCCGGGCGTACGGCGGCGCCGTGGGGGAGGCACTGGACGCCGTCGGCTCCAGCGTGCGGCAGCGCTACCGCCTCGTCACCGTCACCGCCGACCACCAGCGCGCGGGCAGGCTGGAGAACGACCTGCGCAGCAGTGGCCGCTCGGTGCGGGAGGTGACGTACGGCGCGGAGGTGACCTTCGAACTCGGCCTGCCCGAAGCCGACATCGGCGATTTCCGGCGGTGGCTCGCGGACAGCACGGCGGGCACGGCGCGCCTCGCGCTCGGCGGCGAGACGTACGGCAGCGTCTGATCCCCTGCGCGCCGCGGGGGCGCTGCGCCGCCCGGGGCCGGGCGGGTGGATCTCTTGCAGGGCGGGTGCGGCGGACATAGCGTGACGCATGCGGAGATTCCGCTGTCCAGTCGTCGTGACGCCTGCCGCCGTACAGCCATGGCGCCGTGGAGCCGAAAGGTCCGCCGATGCCCGCACCACCGGACGGTCCCGGAGGCGCCGCCGGCCCGGCGTCCCGGGACACGGCCCCGCCGCACACCCCGCACCGCTGGCCGGCCCTGGCGGTGATCAGTCTGGCCCAGCTGATGGTGGTGCTGGACGCGACGATCGTGAACATCGCCCTTCCGTCCGCGCAGCGCGCTCTGGGCTTCGACAACGACGGCCGGCAGTGGGTCGTGACCTCCTACACCCTCGCCTTCGGCAGCCTGCTGCTGCTGGGCGGACGGCTGGCCGACTACTTCGGCCGCCGCCGGACGTTCGTGACGGGCCTCATCGGCTTCGGCGTCGCCTCGGTGCTGGGCGGCGCCGCCGGCAGCTTCTCCGGGCTGATCGGCGCACGCGCCGTGCAGGGCATGTTCGGGGCGTTGCTCGCCCCTTCCGCCCTGTCGCTGCTGACGACCACGTTCACCGAACCGCGTGAGCGGTCACGGGCGTTCGGCGTCTTCGGCGCCATCGCGGGGTCGGGTGCGGCCATCGGGCTGCTGCTGGGCGGGCTGCTCACCGAGCATCTCACCTGGCGCTGGACGCTCTACGTCAACGTGGTCATCGCCGCTGTCGCGGTGCTTCTCGGGATGCTGCTGCTGCCCCCGCACAGGCCGTCGGAGCGTCCCAGGCTGGATCTGACGGGTGCCGTGCTGGTCGCGGGCGGACTGTTCTGCCTGGTCTACGGGTTCTCCGCCGCCGACACCGAGGCCTGGAGCGACTGGCGCTGCTGGGGGGCGCTGACGGTCAGCGCCGTACTGATCGCCGGTTTCGCCGTGCACGAGGTACGTGCCGAACGTCCGCTGCTGCCGCCGCGTGTGCTGCGCGACCGCAACCGGGCGGCCTCCTTCCTGAGCGTCTTCATCGCCGGCGCGGGGATGTTCGGGGTCTTCCTCTTCCTGACCTACTACCTGCAGCGGACGCTCGGATACTCACCCGTGACCACGGGGCTCGCCTTTCTCCCGCTGGTGGGTTCGCTGATGCTGACGGCGCAGCTCTCCACGAACGTGCTGATCCCGCGCCTCGGGCCGAAGCCCGTGGTGCCCACGGGGATGGGCCTGGCCGTCGCCGGGCTGATCTGGCTCACCCCGCTCGGTCTGCACAGCGGGTACGCGGCGCACGTACTGCCTCCGCTGGTGATCCTGGGGGTGGGACTGGGGCTGGTGATGCCGTCGGCGATCTCTCTCGCCACCCTGGGTGTCGCGCAGCGGGACCAGGGCGTCGCCTCGGCCACCGTCAACACCATGCAGCAGGTGGGCGGTTCGGTCGGCACAGCGCTGTTCAACACCATGGCCGCCGCTGCCGCGACGGAGTACGCGCGCAGCCACCCGCGTGCACCGGACGTGGCCGCGCGGGCCCAGGTGCACAGCTTCACGGTCGCCTACTGGTGGGCGACGGGGTTCTTCGCCGTCGGTCTGGCCGTCACCCTCGCCCTCTACCAGCGGGGCCGTCCGAGGGACCTGGCGGTGGGGAGGACGACGGGAGGCCCGCCCGAGACCGGCGGCTGACCCCCCGAGCCCGGCCGCGCGGCCTTCGACGCGCCTGCGGTACGCGAATCCCATCCGGGCACCGGCACGAGCCGGGGCGGCCGTCGCCCGGCCCACCGGTCCGACGCGCGTGCCCCGCCCGTACGCTTTCCCGAACAGCCGGAACAGGTGAGGAAAGGCGGCCCCGGCCGTCCTCACCGTGCACCAGGGACCGGCCCGCGCAGGTGGGAAGGACGGCGAAGCAGCGATGACGCAGCAAGTGGCAGCCGCGAAAGGCGAGTTCAGCGGACGCACAGCCGCCGTGACCGGGGGCGCCTCCGGTATCGGTCTGGCCGTCGCCCGGGAGCTGACCCGCCGGGGAGCCGAGGTCTGCGTGCTGGACCTGGCCGCCGACGCGGTGCCCGAGGGCCTGCACGGGCTGGCCTGCGACGTCACCGACCGCACCTCGGTGGAGCGGGCCTTCGGCCGCATCGGGGAACGCTTCGGCCGCCTCGACGTCCTGGTCAACAACGCGGGGATCGGCGCACAGGGCACTGTCGAGGACAACGGCGACGACGAGTGGAGCCGCGTGCTGGACGTCAACGTCACCGGCATGGCGCGCGTCTCCGCCGCCGCCCTGCCGCTGCTGCGCAGGGGCGCCGCAGCAGCGGGGGACGGCGCCGCGATCGTCAACACCTGCTCGGTGGCCGCCACGGCGGGGCTGCCCCGGCGTGCGCTCTACTCCGCCAGCAAGGGCGCCGTGCTCGCGCTGACCAGGGCCATGGCCGCAGACCATGTCCGTGAGGGCATCCGCGTCAACTGCGTGAACCCCGGCACCGTGGACACCCCCTGGATCGGGCGGCTGCTGGACACCGCGCCCGACCCGGGCGCCGAACGTGCCGCACTGGAGGCCCGGCAGCCCTCCGGACGGCTGGTCTCGGCGGAAGAGGTCGCGGCGGCAGTGTGCTACCTGGCGGGCCCCCTCGCCGGTGCGACGACCGGTACGGCCCTCGCGGTCGACGGCGGCATGCAGGGGCTGCGCATACGCCCGCCGGAGCCGCCCGCCGGACGGTGACGGGCAGTCCGCCGAGGTCCGTCCCGGCGCCGCGGGCGGTGAGCAGGCGCCGGGCGGGGCGGTTCCCCCTCGGCCACGCCCGTGGTCGCGTAGCTTGGTTGACGGCTCATCAGCTGGGCGCGTCCGTCAACTGCCCCTGCTTTGCGCCGTGTCCGGGCTCATCCCTGCACGCACGTCCGCTCCGGTGGCACCGGCCGAACCGCTCGGCCGCCCGGCGCGGCTTCCTCCGGGCACGCCGGAACGGGCCCTGAGAGACCGATGTCAGTGCCGGCTGGTAGACCATTGGTGATCCGGATCAGCACCAGGGCGGGGAGAGTTGAACGTGCGGGTGGGAGCACTGCTGTGAGATTGCTGCACACGTCCGACTGGCATCTGGGGCGGAGCTTTCACCGCATCAGCCTCCTCGATGCACAGAGGGACTTCCTCGACCATCTCCTCGCCACCGTCGAGGAGGAGAAGGTCGACGCGGTGCTCGTGGCAGGCGACGTGTACGACCGGGCGGTGCCGCCGCTGGCCGCCGTCGAGCTGTTCGACCAGGCTCTGCACCGGCTCGCGGAGCTGCGCGTGCCCACCGTCATGATCTCCGGCAATCACGACTCCGCACGGCGGCTGGGCGTCGGCTCCGGGCTGATGCGGCACGCCGGGGTCCATCTGCGTACCGACCCGGAGGGCTGCGGCACGCCCGTCGTCCTCTCCGACGAGCACGGCGACGTCGCCTGCTACGGGCTCCCCTACCTCGAACCCACGCTCGCGCGGGCCGCGTTGGGCGCCGAGGAGGGCGGTCACACCGCGGTGCTCGGCGCGGCCATGGAGCGGGTGCGCGTGGACCTCGCCGCCCGTCCCGGCACCACGCGCTCCGTCGTGCTCGCCCACGCCTTCGTGCACGGAGGTGAAAGCTCCGACAGCGAACGGGACATCACCGTCGGCGGGGTGTCCGCCGTGCCCGCATCGGTCTTCGAGGGCGTCGACTACGCGGCGCTCGGACATCTCCACGGCTGTCAGACCATCAACGGCCGGGTGCGCTACTCCGGTTCGCCTCTCGCCTACTCCTTCTCCGAGAGCACCCACCGCAAGTCCGTGTGGCTCGTCGATCTCGACGCCGAGGGGGCCGTCGCGGCGCAGCGCCTGGACTGCCCGGTGCCGCGTCCCCTGGCCCGGGTCCGCGGCACTCTGGAGCAGCTGCTGGAGGAGCCCGGACTGGAGACGCACGAGCAGGCGTGGGTCGAGGCCACGGTGACCGACCGCGTACGTCCGCACGGGGCGATGGCCACGCTGGCGACCCGCTTCCCGCACATCGTCAGCATCGTCTTCGACCCCGAGATCCGGGACACCGGTGAACAGGTGTCCTACGCACGCCGCCTGCGGGGGCGCAGCGACCAGCAGATCGCCGAGGACTTCGTGGGACACGTGCGGACGGGGCGCGCGGCGGACGCGCTGGAACGGGAGATGCTGGGGGAGGCCCTGGAAGCGGCCCGCGTCGAGGAGGCACAGGAGGAGAGCCACCGCCCGCGCGGCGGTACCCCGCCGCGCTCCGCACGGATGCACTCCGTCCCGGCCGATGCGGAGGCCGCGGGATGAGACTCCACCGGCTGTCCCTGACCGCCTTCGGGCCCTTCGCCGGCGAAGCACGGGTCGATTTCGACGAACTCTCGGCCGCGGGGCTCTTCCTGATGCACGGCGCGACCGGCGCGGGCAAGACATCCGTGCTGGACGCCGTCTGCTTCGCGCTCTACGGCGGGGTGCCCGGCGCCCGCCAGCAGCCGGGAGGCACCCTGCGCAGCGACTACGCGGCACCGGGCACCCTCACCGAGGTGATCCTCGACCTGACCATCGCGGGACGGCGCCTGGAGATCACCCGCCGTCCCGAGCAGAGCCGCCCCAAACGCCGCGGCACCGGCTCCACCCGGGAGCGCGCCCAGTCCTGGCTGCGCGAGTACGACGCGGGGCCGGGGGAGTGGCGGTCGCTGAGCCGCTCCCACCAGGAGATCGGCGAGGAGATCGCGCAGCTGACCGGCATGAGCCGTGACCAGTTCTGCCAGGTCGTGCTGCTGCCGCAGGGGGACTTCGCCCGGTTCCTGCGAGCCGGCGCCGAGGACCGCGCCAAGCTGCTCGGCAGGCTCTTCGACACGGGCCGCTTCGCGGCGGCCGAGGAACAGCTGGCCAGGATGCGCAGGAACGCCCAGGAGGCGGTGCGCGCCGGCGACGAAGCGCTGCTGCGCCTTCTGCACCGGATGAGGCAGGCCGTCGGCAGCGAGGAGGGACTGGCCGGACTGCCGCTGTCCGGCGGCTCGCCCGCCGACCGCGCACCTGCGCCTGCGGCCGGGAGAGCAGCCCGCACGGCCGTTCCGGACCAGCGCGGCCGCGGCGACGGCGGCGCCACCGACGGCAGCGCCGGAAACAGCGGCGTCGACCCGGCACCCGGGGACCCGGGGCTCGCGGCGGCCGTCCTGGAGTGGGCGGCGCTGGCCCGTACGAACGCCCGTGAGCGAGCGGACATCGCCTCGATCGCCGCGACCGCGGCCGAGGAGCAGCACTCCGTGGCGATGGAGCACCTCACCGCGACACGTGAAGTCGCGCGGCGGCAGAGGCAGTTCGCGGAAGCGGAGGAACGTGCCCGTGAGCTGGCGGCCCGCGCCGCCGACCGCGAGCAGGCCCGGGGACGCCTGGACCGCGCCCGGGCGGCAGCGGGCGTCGCCCCGGCGCTCGCTCTCCGTGACTCGGCGGCGGCGGCGCACGCCGAAGCGGCGTCGGCCGAGTCCCGGTGCCGCGCCCGGCTGCCTGCGGAGCTGGGGGACGCACAGCCTGAGCACCTCGCCCGCCTTGCCGGCGAGGTACGGCAGGAGCTGGGCACCCTCGACGCGGCACGGCGGGCGGAACAGCGATGCACCCGTATCGAGGCCGAACTGGCAGGTCTGGAGCGGGAATCGAAAGCGGACGAGGAGGTCCTGCGGGAGGCGGAGGAGTGGCTGGCCGGATGGGAGACGGCGCACCCCGCCCATCAGCGGCGGGTGGACGCCGCGCAGGAGGCGGCAGCGCGTGCCGAACACCTCGCCGGCCGGCTCGAGCCCGCCCGGCAGCGCCTGGAGGCCGCCCGGCGCCGCGACGGACTCCTCCACCGGACGCGGGAGGCCGAGGACGAGCTCCTGCGGGCGCGCGAGAGCGCAGCCGCCGCCCACGAGGAGTGGCTGCGCCTGAAGGATCTCCGGCTGCGGGGCATCGCCGCGGAACTCGCGGCGGACCTGCGGGACGGCGAGCCCTGCACGGTGTGCGGAGCAACCGCGCACCCCGTCCCGGCCCGCGCGGGCGCCGGCCATGTGGACCAGGCCGCCGAGGACGCCGCCCTCGGCACGTACCGCGAGGCCGAGGGCGCCCGTGAGGCGGCGGACCAGGCGGCGCGGGACGTACGGGAGGCGCTCGCCGCCGCCCGCGCGGAATCGAAGGACGAGGACACCGAGGCCCTGACGGCCGCCGTCGCCGGTCTGGAGAAGGACCACGCGGAGGCCCACACCGAGGCAGCCGGTGCACACGCCGCCCGCGAAGCCCTCGCCCAGGCGGAGCGGGAACACTCGGGACGTCTCGCGCAGCAGCAGGCCGCGGAGCGGAGGGCGGCTGCCCGCACCTCGCACCGGGAAGCACTGCAGCGCGAACGCGCCGCTCTCGAAGGCGACTTGGCGAAGGCCCGTGGTGACTCGGCCGGTGTCGCCGAGCGGGCGGCGCTGCTCCAGCGCCGCGCGGGCCTGCTCGCCGACGCGGCGGAGGCCGCCCGCCGTGCGCAGGCGACGGCCCAGCGGGTCGCGGAGGCAGACGCACAGCTCGCCGACGCGGCCACTCGTACGGGGTTCACGAATGCTGCTGCCGCCGCGGCAGCCGTACTCGGCGAGGCGGAGCAGCACGCCCTGCAACAGCGCCTCGACGAGTGGCAGGCAGCCGAGGCCGCTGTCGCCGCCGCCCTGCAGGACCCCGAACTCACCGAGGCGGCAGCCCTCCCGGCCGCCGACCCCGGGGCCGCCCTGCGCGCGACCGAAGAGGCCACACAGCGGCTGCGGCATGCCTCGGCCGCGCTGGAGGCCGCCCGTACCCGCTGCGGCGAACTGGACGTACTCACCCGGCAGGCCCTCGCCGACGCCCGGGGCCTCGCCCCACTGCGAGCGGACTACGAGCGCGTCGCCCGGCTCGCGGGGCTCGCAGCAGGCACCTCGGTGGAGAACGAGCACCGGATGCGCCTGGAGTCGTACGTCCTGGCCGCCAGGCTGGAGCAGGTCGCGGCGGCGGCGAGCGCACGGCTGTCCCGGATGTCGGCGGGCCGCTACACCCTGGTCCACTCCGACGAACGCGTCGGCGGACGCGGCCGGTCGGGCCTGGGCCTGCACGTCATCGACGCCTGGACCGGGGCGGAGCGCGACACCGCGACCCTCTCCGGGGGAGAGACCTTCTCCGCGAGCCTCGCCCTGGCGCTCGGCCTCGCCGACGTCGTCACGGACGAGGCGGGCGGCACGCGGCTGCAGACGCTCTTCATCGACGAGGGGTTCGGCAGCCTCGACGAGCAGACCCTGGACGAGATCCTCGACGTCCTGGACTCCCTGCGGGAACGCGACCGCTGTGTCGGCATCGTCAGCCACGTCGCCGACCTGCGTCAGCGCATCCCCGCACAGCTGGAGGTCGTCAAGTCCCGGGAGGGCTCGGCCCTGCGCCACCGGTCGGCAGTGGCTCTCGGCTGACGCGCGGGGCGACCGCGGTACGCAGTGGGGCCGGCCGGAGTGCCCGCGCCGAAAACGCTGTGACGGCAGGCAGGGCAGCCATCAGGCTGGCCGCCATGACCTTCGCATCCCGACAGCCCGGCACGCAGTCCCGGCAGCCCCGGCCCGACGCCGCACCGCAGCGTGATCCCCTGCCCCTCCGCGGCCGCACCGCCCTGGTGACCGGGGCGAGCCGCCGCAACGGCATCGGTTTCGCCGTCGCACGGCGGCTCGCCGCCTACGGCGCATCCGTCTACATGCACCATCACCGCCCGCATGATGCGGCACTGCCCTGGGGCGCCGATCCGGACGGGCCCGACGAGCTCGCCCGGAACGTCCGGGAGACGGCGCCCGCCGGTGCGCTCGTCGCCCACGGCCCCGGCGATCTGACCGAGGCCGGCGCCCCGGCCCGGCTTGTTGCGGCAGCAACGGAGGCGCTCGGCGCGCGGCACCTCGACATCCTGGTCTGCAACCACGCGCTCAGCGGCAGCGACGGACCGCTCCACTCGGTCGACGCCGCGATGCTCGACGCCCACTGGGCGGTCGACACGCGCTCGGTGATCCTGCTGGTGCAGGCGTTCGCCGCTCAGCACCGCGGCGAGGACGCGCCCACGGGGCGGGTGGTGACGATGACGTCGGGCCAGGACGTGAGGGGAGGCATGCCCGACGAGCTGTGCTACGCCCTCGCCAAAGGCGCTCTGGCCACGTCCGTGCGTGCCCTCGCCACGGCGCTGGCGCCGGGGATCACCGTCAACGCGGTCAACCCGGGCCCCGTGGACACCGGTTACCGCAGCGGCGAGGACCATGCGGCAGTCGCCGCGCTCTTCCCCGGCGGGGAGTGGGCGACCCCCGACGTGGCGGCCCGGCTCGTCGCCTGGCTCACCACGGACGAGGCGAGCTGGATCACCGGTGAGGTGATCAACTCCGAGAACGGCTTCTGCCGTTGAGCCGGGACGCCCGAAGCGGGAGGGCCGGACCGGTGAGTCGACGGGCCGATTTCTCAAGAAGTCGACCCGTCGACATGCGGTCACGAACATCCCCTCGGCCTGCGGCCGTTGCGGGTCGTTCGTACCGGCACGGCACGTCTACCGCCCGGAGAGAGTCCTCGTCACAGGGCGGAGAGCTCGGTGACGAGGTCGTCGAGCCCGAGCGAGCCCTGGGACAGCGCCGCCATGTGCCACTTCTTCGGGTCGAAGTCGTCGCCGTGCGCCTTACGGGCAGCTTCCCGGCCCTTCAGCCAGGCGCGTTCGCCCAGCTTGTAGCCGATCGCCTGGCCCGGCATGCCCAGGTAGCGCACCAGCTCGCTCTCCACGAAGTCCGCGGGACGGCCGCTGTGCAGGCCGAAGAACTCCTGCGCGAGCTCCGGCGTCCACCGCTCGCCCGGGTGGAACGGCGAGTCGTCGGGGATCTCCAGCTCCAGGTGCATGCCGATGTCGACGATCACCCGCGTCGCACGCATCATCTGCGCGTCGAGATAGCCCAGCCGCTGCTCCGCGTTGACCAGGAAACCCAGCTCGTCCATCAGCCGCTCGGCATACAGCGCCCAGCCCTCGGCGTTGGCGCTGACCATGCCCACCGTGGTCTGGTACCTGGAGAGTTCGTCCGCGACGTACACCCACTGGGCCAGCTGCAGGTGGTGTCCGGGAACGCCCTCGTGGTACCAGGTCGAGACGAGGTCGTAGACCGGGAAGCGGGTCTCGCCCATCGTCGGGAGCCAGGTGCGTCCCGGCCGGGCGAAGTCCAGCGAGGGCTGCGTGTAGTACGGCGCCGCCGCGCTGCCGGGCGGGGCGATCCGCGACTCGACGCGCTTGACGGGTTCGGCGAGTTCGAAGTGCGTGCCGTCCAGCTTCTCGATGGCCTCGTCCATCAACCCCTGCAGCCACTCCCGCACTTCGTCGACGCCCTCGACGGCCTCGCCCTCGGTGTCGAGGTGGCGCAGCGCCTCCCACGGGGTCGACGCTCCGGGGAGGACCTTCTCCGCCTCCGTGCGCATCTCGGCCAGCAGCCGGTGGAATTCGGACCAGCCGTAGGAGTACGCCTCGTCCAGGTCGAGGTCGGTGCCGTTCCAGTAGCGCGACCAGAGCGCGTAACGCTCACGTCCGACGATCTCCGCAGCACCCTCGATCCCGGGTGCGTACACGTCGCGCAGCCAGTCGCGCAGCCGGGCGATGCCGCCGGTGGCGTCCGCCGCCGCCGCGTCGAGCACGTCACGCAGCGACTCGGGGCCCTCGGCGGCGAAGGCCGAGAACCAGCCCCGTCCGTCCCCTCCTTCACCGTCGCCGACCCACTCGTCCAGCTGCCCCAGGACGGTGGAGACCTGGCGCGGCCCGGCATGCAGTCCGCTCTCCAGGCCGGCGGCCAGCGACTCGCGGTAGCCCTCCAGCGCCTCGGGGACGGCGCGCAGCCGCTGCGCCACGGCCGTCCAGTCCTCGAGGGTCTCGGAGGGCATCACCGTGAAGATGCCGCGCACCGAATGCACCGGAGAGTGGAGGTTGCTGACCGCGCGGAGACCCTCCCGGGCGTCGTGCACGGCCAGTTCGGCCGTGAGCCTCTCGCGGAGCAGACGCGCGCAGCGGCGCTCCGCGTCGTCGTCCGCGCCGGGCTGCTCCTCCGCCTCGGCGAGCTTGCGCAGGGTGATGCGGCTCAGTTCGGCGAGGGCCTCCTGCCCGGCGGGGGAGAAATCGGGCAGCCTGCTGTGGCTTTCGGGCACGCCGAGGTAGCTGCCGGTGATCGGGTCGAGTTCGACGAGAGCGTCGACGTAGGCGTCGGCGACCTGTCGCGGGAGGGGGGTGGAGTTCTTGGGATCGGACATGGGGCCATCCTCGTACGTGCAGGCCCCCGCCGTCATCATCATCAGCCCGGCGGCAGCAGCGGACCGCACTCCCAGCGCTGGAAGATCAACCTGGTCTCCACCCGGGCGACTTCCTTGCGCGAGGTGAACTCGTCCAGTACGAGGCGCTGCAGATCGGCCGTGCCCGTGACCGCGACGTGCACCAAGTAGTCCTCGGGGCCCGCCAGATGGAACAGAGCCCGCGATTCCGGTAGGGCCCGGATCCGCTCCACGAAGGGCCCGACCAGTTCCCGGCGGTGCGGCCGCACCTGCACGGAGAGCAATGCCTGAAGGGGACGGCCCAGCTGTGCCGCGTCCAGGCGCAGTTCCTGGCCCAGGATGACGCCGCTGCGGCGCAGCCGTGCCACCCGGTCCAGGCAGGTCGACGGGGCGACGCCCACGGCGGCGGACAGATCGCGGTACGTCATCCGGGCGTCGTTCTGCAGAAGACGGAGAATCTCCAGGTCGACCGGATCGAGTGCGACAGAATCGGTCATTCGGCGAACGTAGCACGGTCGATGCAGCCAGATGTCCGGCGGTTGTTCAGAATGCGGGCATGGAGAACATGCAGACCAGCACCGAGCCGGAACGTCCGAGTGCGCCGGCCGCCGGCCCCCCGCCGCGCTCGCAGGCCACCGAGGCCGTGCACGCGGGACGGGACGATCTCGCGGCCCTCGGTCTGCACGCCGTTCCGCTGGACCTGTCCACGACCTACCCGGCCCGTGACACCCGCGCCGAGGCTGCCCGTATCGACGAGTTCGCGGCGGGCGGCGCACGGCTCGACGGTCCGCCGGTCTACGCCCGCCTGGACAACCCGACGGTCGCGCGCTTCGAGGACGCGCTCGCCCGGCTCGAAGGGACGCAGTCCGCGGTGGCGTTCGCGAGCGGGATGGCCGCGCTCACCGCCACGCTGCTGGTGCGGGCCGCCGAGGGACTCCGCCATGTCGTCGCCGTACGGCCGCTGTACGGGTGCAGCGACCACCTGCTGGAGAGCGGGCTGCTGGGAACCGAGGTCACCTGGACGGATCCGGACGGCGTCGCGGCGGCCGTCCGCCCCGACACCGGGCTCGTCATGGTCGAGAGTCCCGCGAATCCGACGCTCGCGGAGGTCGACCTGGCCGCGCTCGCCCGCGCCTGCGGTTCGGTGCCGCTGCTCGCGGACAACACTTTCGCCACTCCCGTGCTGCAGCGCCCGCGCGAGGCGGGTGCGCGTCTGGTCCTGCACAGCGCCACCAAGTACCTGGGGGGACACGGGGACGTGCTGGGCGGAATCGTCGCCTGCGACGAGGAGTTCGCCCGCCGCCTGCGGCAGGTGCGCTTCGCGACCGGCGGTGTGCTGCATCCGCTCGCCGGGTATCTGCTGCTGCGCGGACTGTCCACCCTGCCGGTGCGCGTACGGGCACAGTCCCGCACAGCAGCCGAACTCGCCGGGAGGCTGGCGGCGGACCCCCGGATCGCCCGCGTGCACTATCCGCGGCTGGGCGGGGCGATGGTCGCCTTCGAGGTGGAGGGCGATCCCCACGCGGTCACCGCGGGGGTGCGGCTGATCACCCCGGCGGTCAGTCTCGGCTCCGTCGACACCCTCATCCAGCACCCCGCGTCGATCAGCCACCGCATCGTGGCCGAGGACGACCGGCGGAGCGCCGGGATCAGCGAGAACCTGCTGCGCATGTCGGTCGGCCTGGAGGACGCCGAAGACCTGTGGCAGGACCTGGACCAGGCGCTGGGCGTCAGTCCCGCACCGACGGGGCACACGCCGCGGCCAGTACGGCAGGAGCTGCGCCCGTCAGCTGTGCGGTGACGACGAGCGTGCCCTCCTCGATCTGGTAGTCCAGCGGCAGGCCGAGGCCGCGCATCGCCGCGACCATGGCCGTGTTGGACGCCTGCGTGACGGCGTACACGCTGCCGGCACCGGCCTCGACGGCCGACGCGACGAGGCGGCGCAGCAGTTCGCCGCCGATGCCGCGGTGCTGCCAGGCGTCCTCGACGAGGAGGGCGACCTCGGTCTCGTCGCCGTCCCACAGCAGGTGGCCGAGTGCGACGAGCTTCCCCGAGGCGGTCTCCACGGCCAGCGACCGCCCGAACCGGGGCGAGAGCAGGTGCGCGAGGTAGGCGTCGGCGTCGGAGACCGGGCCGTGGTAACGCTTCGAGAGGGTCTCCCTGGAGCAGCGCTCGTGCATCGCCAGCGCTGCCCGGGCGTCCCTGGTGTCGGCCCTGCGTACGGTGACGGACGGGCCCTCGGGAAGAGTGAGGCTGTCCGGGGAGTGCGGGACCCTCGTCCCGGCGCCCAGCTGCCGGTCCAGTTCGACGAGCGCGCGGGCGCGGGCGAACTCACTCGGCGCGAAAGGCAGTTGGGGGCGCTCGATGATGAGGACGCCGCCTGCCGGGTCCGGCAGCCGCAGCACGGTCCCCTCCCACCGGCCCTCCGGGGGCACGTCCAGCACTCCGGGGTCGGGCCTGCGGCCGGACGCCGAGACGGGAGGCACCGAACGGATGGTGCATCGGCCCAGCAACTGACGCAGCACCAGCGGCAGTTCGGCCGTGTCGAGTGCGGTGCGGGTGGCGAGCTGCAGGACCCGGGTCGGGATGTCGACAAGGGAGTCCTCATCCGCGCGTTCCGCCCACGTGTGGCGTCCGCCCGCCGCCGCGACCAGCCGGTGCAGCTCGGCGGCCTCGATCTCACGGGGCGCGCGCAGCACGAACTCGTCGATGCACTGCTCGGGCAAGTGCGCCGCGCCGAGGGCCGGTTCGTCCTCTCGGTGATCGGAACCCGCTCCCGCGGGTGCGCCCGCCGGGTCTCCTTCCCGGGGGCCCAGCGGGAAGGTCTGCAGCGAGACGATGTCGATGCGTTCACGCGCCAGTGCGGTGCACAGTTCCGCGAGGGCCCCCGGCTCCTCCCGCACGGTGGTGCGCATCAGCCACAGTGACGTGGCCCCGGCGCCCACCGGGGACTCCACGTCCCCCGCGCCGCTCTGCTGCGGCTCCGCCGCGGAGGCGCAGCGCCGCCGCAGCCGGCCCCAGCTGTCCTGCACGCTTCCCCCGACCAGACGCAGGAAGCCGTGACGGGATGGCTGCTCGTTCTGCGACATGTCAGTCATGCGACCACTCTCACCCACTGGCATTGCCCGATCAAGAACGTTTTGTGACCGGCGCATTAAGGATGCTTCCGGCGGATCTGCACCCGCTCCCGCGCCGCCGTCACCCCTGTTCCGCCCGCCCGGCCCCGGGTCTGTGCGCCGTGTCCCGCGCCCGGGTCACCAGCCGCCGCAGGACGGCGCCGCACCGGCGTGCGTACCAGCGCTGGAAGACGGGCAGCAGGGGTCCGGCGGCGACCGTGAACCACGACACGGGTCTGCTGAAGGCGAGCACTTCGAGCCAGACGGTGCCGTCGGCGTCCCTGCTGACGACGAACGCCTCCTCGCCGCGCACCGGATGGCCCGGCAGCGTCCCGTACGCCCATCCGGCGCGGCGATCCTCTGCGACGGTCCACACCACCCTGCACGGCGCGTGCAGGCGCAGCGCCCCGAAGCCCAGGCCGACGACGACCTCGGTGCCGGGGGACGCGCGGAGTGCGTCCGTGTCGAAGCGGACCCCCGCTTCCCGGTGCAGGCGCCATGTCGACAAAGCGTCGGCTGCGGTCTCGAAGTCGGCCCGCCCGTGCCCCAGTTGCGTCCGCACCCGCAGCCTGCGGTAGCCGTCCGGCCAGCGTTCCGGGCCGTGCCGGGTCGCCCCCGCAGCCGGGTAGTTCAACCGAGCACCGGTCATCGGTTCACTGACCGACCCGGCCGGGCTGGAGCACCTTCGTGAACAGCACAGCGCCGCCCTCCTCCCGCAGCCGCACGGTCATCTCGCCGCTCTCGCCGTCGATGTCGACCTGGCCGAAGTACTGACCGCCTTCCGTCGGCGGCACGTTGGCCTTCTCCGGTGCCTTGACGAACGACTGCGTGGGGCCGAAAGTGCCGTCGAGTTTCAGGGCGGGGAAGCCTCCGGCGTTGAGCGGGCCGGAGACGAACTCCCAGAACGGTGCGAAGTCCTTGAAGGCGGCGTTCTCCGGTTCGTAGTGCTGGGCGCAGGTGTAGTGCACATCCGTGGTGAACCACACGGTGCCCGTGATGCGTTCCGTCTTGATGTGCCGCAGGAGTTCGGCCAGCTGGAGTTCACGGCCCAGCGGGGCACCCGGATCGCCCTGTGCCACGCCTTCGAAGTCGGTCTTCCCGTCGGGGACGACCAGGCCGATCGGCATGTCGGAGGCGATCACCTTCCACACCGCCCGGGAGCGCGACAACTCGCGCTTGAGCCACTTCAGTTGCACCGGTCCGAGGATTCCGCGGGCGTCCTGCTCCTGCTCGCCGGGCGAGTTGGCGCCGCGGTAGGTGCGCATGTCGAGCACGAAGACGTCCAGCAGCGGGCCGTGGCGCACCACCCGGTAGACACGGCCGTCCTCGTCCTTGGGCGGCAGCGTGGTCAGGGGGTGGTATTCGCTGAAGGCACGCAGGGAGCGGGCGGCGAGGGTGCTGACGTCTTTTACCTTGTAGCGGTCGTCGTCGAGGATCTCGCCCGGGTACCAGTTGTTGAGGACCTCGTGGTCGTCCCACTGGGCGATGGAGGGCACCTGGGCCTGGAAGCGCCGCAGCTTCTCGTCGAGGAGGTTGTAGCGGAAGTTCCCGCGGAACTCCGCGAGCGTCTCGGCGACCTTGGACTTCTCCTCGGTGACGACGTTGCGCCACACGCCCCCGTCCGGCAGGGCGACCTTCTCGGTGAGGGGCCCGTCGGCGTAGATGGTGTCGCCGCTGTTGAGGAAGAAGTCCGGGTCGAGACGGCGCATCTCCTCGAAGATCGGGAAGCCGCCCCGGTCCGGGTTGATGCCCCAGCCCTGCCCGGCCAGGTCCCCCGACCACAGGAAACGCACCTTCTGGCGGCGCCTGTCGGGTGCGGTGCGGAACGTGCCGTGGACGGGCCTGCCCGTGCGCCGCGGATCGTCCGCGTCGGCCAGGGTGACCCGGTAGTGCACCTGCTCCCCGGCGGGCAGTCCGTGCACCGGCGTCATGCCGGTGAAGTCGGTGTCGGGGCCCACGACGGGTCCCGTCCAGCGGCGCGCGTTGCGGAAGGACCCGGTCGCCGAGGTCTCGACGATCATCCGGGCGCGGCGGTCCGAACGCACCCAGATCAGCCCGGACGACGAGGTCACGTCACCCGCCTGCACACCCCACTTCGCCGCGGGCCGGCCCTTCAGCGCCTGGGCCGGAGCCGCCCCCGACAGGGACAGCGCGGCGGACGCCGCCAGGGAGCCGCGCAGCAGCGTGCGGCGTCCCGGGACCAGGCCGGGGGTGAGCGGGGTGGTGGGTTCCTCGTGCGCCATGGACGAGCCTCCTGGATCGCGGTCGGTACGGAGCAGGCAGGTACGGGCCGAACACGGCGACACGTGGCACCGCGGGGAGCGGTGCACGCGGCGCCTCTTGGAGCGCAGCATCGGGACTGGACTCAGTGAACACCGACGCCGCAACGGCTGAAAGGGTTCCGGATGATCGGCGTGGTGCATCTCCCGCCGTCCGGGGCGTCCGGGGCGTCCAGGGCGTGCGGGGCGTCCGGGGCTTCCGGGGCGTGCGGGGTGTCCGGGGCTTCCGGGGCGTGCGGGGTGTCCGGGGCGTTGGGGCGGCCCTGCGCTGCACCTTTGCCGGACGAGGCGGCCGGGGCTCATATGACGCGGTCGGGTCTCGATTGACGCAGGACTCTTCCCTCGCGGCTCGCCGGGAGGGAAGAGTGACGTCACCCCACTCACGGAGGTGCTGCCCGCGGGCGGCGGAGAACGGGGACGGCGGACTGGAAACGGGCGCGAAACGGGCAGGGCACGTACAGAGAACGGACTGAAACGACAATGACTCCAAAGCTGTCTGCGCTTGCGGGCTTTCGGCGCAGAACCGTCACACTTTCCGACCGCCGACAGGCGACGGGGAAAGGTTAGGTTCGGTGGCGAATCCGGGACCCGTCGTCGCGCATCCCTGCTCGCCTGACCAGCGATGCACGAATGCCGGAGCGGTCCCTGCCCCTGTTGTTGAGGACCGCTTGTGATGCCGCACAGCCCGCCCGCCCCCGAGTCGTGCCCGCCGCCGGGGTGCGCAGGCCACGCGGCTGCGGAGAAGCGCCGGTGAGGGGGACGGCCGGCAGTCACGGCCGCGGCGTCCGCATCGTCTACAGCCCTGCCGGGTTCGACTTCGAACTGCGCGGCGCGGTCGAGGAGTTGAGGGCCGGCCGCTGGATGGCTATGCGTACGCTCCTGGCCCGTACGGGCACGTCGTGGGGCCTGCGGACGACGCGTTCCCAGGTGCTCGGCGTGGTCGCAGCGGGCTCACACGTGGTGGAGACCTGGCTGCAGGAGTCACCGAAGGACCCCGACGCGCGCATGATGCACGCACGGGTGGCGGTGGAGCGCGCCGTCCGGGCGCGCCGCGAACACCACCACACCGCGGCGGAGTTGGAGAACGAAGCCCGTCAGGAGTGCTACGCCGCGGCCGAGTTGCAGCCCGCCGACCCGGTGCCGTGGGTCGCTCTGCTCGCCCTCGCGAGGCTCGACCACCGCCAGGAACGTGCCGAGCACCGCGAACGCGCTGCCGAGCCGATGCTTCCGCCCGGCCCCTGGGGTCTGCTCTACCGCGTCTACGAGCGTGACCGGTACAACCGCGAGGCGCACCACCGCATGCTCCACTTCCTGCATGCGCGTGCCGAGCAGGACGCGGGGAACGCAGGCTCGCGTGCCTCGGCGATCGACTTCGTCCGCTGGGTCTCCTCGTGGGCGCCCGCCGGTTCGGAGCTGCTGGCCCTGCCGCTGTACGCCTACGTGGAGCAGTACCGGCGCCAGCGCGCCCAGCAGCCGAGGAGTCATCTGCTGCTGAGCCGGCAGTGGTCGCACGACCCGGTCGCCCTCGACGCCCGTTCCGCGCTGCAGGGGTGGTTCGACCTGACGGACCCCACCACCCAGTCCGTACTGGACCTGAACCACCTGGCCCACGCCCTGTGGGCGGGGCAGCGCACGTCGGACGCCGCCCGGGTCTTCGCCGCCCTCGGCCCGTACTTCACTCCGCAGCCCTGGCTGCAGGTCGCCGAGGATCCCGAACAGCCCGAGGCGGCGAAGACGGAGTTCCTCCGAGCGCGCGACCACTGCCTGGCCGCGGACGACTGACTCCCACCCGCTCCGCCACCCCCCTCGCCGTTCCGCACTCCGAAGTCCCTCAGGAGGTTCCGTGTTCCCCACCGGCAGGTCGCGTCGCCCCGGCCGCATAGACGACGACGCCAAGCTCCGCGATCTCGGCTACCACCCGGTGCTGATCAGGCGCATGGGCTCGTTCGGCAACTTCGCGATCAGCTTCTCCGTCATCTCCGTCCTCTCCGGGTGCATGACGCTGTACGGCTTCGGCCTGGTCACGGGCGGGCCCGCGGTGATGATCTGGGGCTGGGTCCTGGTGGGCCTGATGGTGATGTTCGTCGGCGCCGGGCTGGCGGAGGTCACCAGCGCGTATCCCACATCGGGCGCCCTGTACTACATGGCCGACCAGCTCGGCGGGCGCCGCTGGGGCTGGTACACCGGGTGGCTCAACCTGCTGGGACTGCTGGGAACCCTGGCCGGGATCGACTACGGCGCCGCGATGTTCACCGGAGCGCTCTTCCACCTCCAGTGGGGGATCGAGCCCACGCCGGAGAACGTGATGCTGATCTTCCTGTGCATCCTCGTGCTGCACGCGACGCTCAACCTCTTCGGTGTGCGGCTCGTCAGCGTGCTCAACTCGATCAGCGTGTGGTGGCACTTCGCGGGCGTCGCCGTGATCGTTGCCGCGCTGACGCTCGTACCGTCCGAACACCGTCCCGCGTCCTTCGTGTTCGGGGAGTTCGTCAACGGCACCAACTGGTCGAGTCCGGTGTACGTCGTCATGATCGGGCTGCTGCTGGCCCAGTACACCTTCACCGGCTACGACGCCAGCGCCCACCTCTCGGAGGAGACGAAGAACGCCGAGGTCAGCGCGGCACGGGGCATCGTGCGAGCCGTCGGCTGGTCCTGGCTGGCGGGCTTCGTGCTGCTGGTCGGGCTGACCTTCGCCATCCAGGACTACGCCGGAACACAGGCCAGCGCGACCGGAGTGCCGCCCGCGCAGATCTTCCTCGACGCCCTGGGCCTCACCGGGGCCAAGCTGCTGCTGCTCGTCGTGATCGTCGCGCAGCTCTTCTGCGGCAACGCGGAGGTCGCCGCTGCCAGCCGCATGGTCTTCGCCTTCTCCCGCGACGGTGCGCTGCCCCTCTCCGCGCACTGGCGGCGCGTCCACCCGCGCACCGGTACGCCGGCACGCGCGGTGGTGCTGACGGTCACCGTCGCGGCCCTGCTCACGCTGCCGGCGCTCTACAGCGAAGCCGCGTACGGCGCGGTCACCGCGATAGCCGTCATCGGCGTCACACCGGCCTACGCCATCCCCATCTACCTGCGGCTGCGCAACAAGGACCGTTTCCGGCAGGGCAAGTGGAACCTCGGACGCTGGGGAGTGCCGATCGGCTGGACGGCCGTGACGTGGGTGGTCTTCGTGACCGTGCTCTTCTGCCTCCCGCAGAAGACCCCCGTCGACGTGGAGTCCTTCAACTACGCGCCACTCGCACTCATCGGCGTCCTCGGCCTGGCCACCGTGTGGTGGATCGTCGCGGGGCGCGGTTCCTACACCACGCCCGGCTACCGCTCCGGCGGCGACGACCGTGAACTGGCCGAGATGAGCGAGGAGATCGTCTGACCCCGGCCGCCGGGTCCAGGTCTCCGGGCGGATGCCGCTCGGGTCCTGAGCCCGAGGAGACCGGACGGCGTCCCGTCTACGGTTCCGGTGCGGCGGTCCGCCGCCGCGCACCGAGTCGGCAGGCCGCGCCCGCGGGCGCAGACAGGGAGCCGGAGCCCATGACGATCAGCGTCCGCAACCACATCCGTATCGCCCGTCCCTCGCGTGATCTGGCAGCCGCCGAACGCTTCTGGGTCCGGGGCCTCGGCCTCGACGTGCTCCACCGCAGCGAGCCCGGCCCCGCCCGGGGCGGCGGCGAGGAGTACGCCCTGCTGATGGCGGGACGGCGCGGTGCGGGCTGGCACCTGGAACTGGCCCGGGACGAGGAGCGTCCCCTGGAGCCGGCACCGGGGGAGGAGGACCTGCTCGTGATCTACCTGGACGGTCCCGTGCCGGCGGATCTCGTGGCGAGGCTGGAGGAGCACGGCGGGACTCGCGTACCGGCACGCAACCCGTACTGGGACACCTGGGGCGTGACCGTCCAGGATCCGGACGGTTACCGGCTGGTGCTGTGCACGCGGGAGTGGGTAGACGACGAGGTGCCCGAGTACCGCCGCGGCGGCGGTCCGGAGGAGGAGCCCGTGACAGGCTCCTCGACGAGGGCAGGTCTCCGCACGGGGACCCGACAGCGAAAGGAACGTGCACGATGAGCCGCGAGGGCGACGGCACCACGGACGGCAACGAGAAATACGGCAGGAAGCCCTTCAAAAGGTCGAAGAGCCACTTCGCGGACCGGATCACGGCGGACGGCGCGGACGGCTGGCCCGTCGAGGCGGGCCGCTACCGGCTCGTGATCAGCCGAGCCTGCCCCTGGGCGAGCCGGGCAGCGATCTCCAGGCGCCTGCTGGGCCTGGAGGACGCGCTGTCGCTCGCCGTCACCGACCCCCTGCAGGACGCACGCAGCTGGCGCTTCACGCTCGACCCGGGCGGCAAGGACCCGGTCCTGGGCATCCGCTACCTCCACGAGGCCTACGACGCGCGCGAGAAGGACTATCCGGGCGGTGTGAGCGTCCCGGCGGTGGTGGACGTGCCGAGCGGCCGGCTGGTCACCAACGACTTCCAGCAGATGACCCTGGACCTCGCCACCGAGTGGAGCGGCCTGCACAGGCCGGGCGCCCCCGACCTGTATCCGGAAGCGCTGCGCGAGGAGATGCACGAGGTGATGGAAGGGGTCTACCGGGACCTCAACAACGGCGTCTACCGCGCGGGCTTCGCCACCGGACAGAAGGAGTACGAGGCCGCGTACAGCGACGTCTTCCGCCGCCTCGGCCTGCTCTCCGAGCGGCTGGCCGACCGCCGCTACCTGGTGGGCGAGAGCATCACCGAGGCCGACATCCGCCTCTTCACCACACTGGTGCGCTTCGACGCCGTCTACCACGGCCACTTCAAGTGCAACCGCCACAAGCTCGTGGAGGACCCGGTCCTGTGGGCCTACGCCCGCGACCTCTACCAGACGCCCGGCTTCGGTGACACCGTCGACTTCGACCACATCAAGCGGCACTACTACGAGGTACACACCGGGGTGAACCCGACGGGCATCGTGCCGTGCGGTCCGGACCTGTCCGCCTGGACCTCCCCGCACCACCGCGAGCAGCTCGGAGGACGTCCCTTCGGCGACGGCACTCCGCCCGGACCGGTACCCGCGGGGGAGGAGGTACCGGCAGGCCACCGGCCCTGAGCTCCTCCGCCGTCCCCGGCCCCGGGCGGCGCCGGCCCGGCGCGGTCACACGGCCCGTGCCGTCTCCAGCACGAGACGCGCGACGAGCGCCGGGTCGTCGTTCATCGGCACATGGCCGCATCCGGGAAGGCGGACCAGCCGGGCGCCGGGGATGGTCTTCTTCGCGCGCACCCCCTGACGGGGCAGCAGCAGGCGGTCCTTGGCTCCCCAGCCGATGGTCACGGGCACGTGGGGAAGGTCCTGGTCGAAGACCACGTCGGGGCGCCTGCCGACAGCGAGCGTCGGGGCGAAGCCGGTGGCCTCGCGCATGGAGCGCGTCTCGGCGACGACGGCTTCGGGCGAACGGCGGCCGGGCCGGGCGTAGATGGTGCCGGTCAGCGCGGCGCGTCCGGCGGCGCTGCGGGCCAGCCGCCGCAGCATCCCTTCCGGTATGGCCTTCGCGCCTGCCCGCATGCCCGTCAGAACGGCGTAGGCGTAGCGGCGCTCCGCCTGCGTCCAGAAACCGGCGGGGGAGAGGGCCGTGACCGAACGCGCGTGGCCGTGCCGCGCCAGCTCCAAGGCGAGCAGCCCGCCCAGGGAGTTGCCGACCACGTGGGGCCGTTCGAGACCGAGCGCACGGAAGCCCTCGGCCAGCAGCGGGATGACGCTGTCCAGTTCGTAGGAGACGCCCTCGGGCAGTGGCGGCGAGGCGCCGAACCCCGGCAGGTCGACGGCGGTCACTTCGTGCGACGCGGCCAGGATGCTCAGCACCGGTTCCCACGCCTGCCAGTGGTGGCCGATGCCGTGCAGCAGCACGACCGGTTCGCCGCTGCCGCGCCGCTCGTAGGCGAGGTCGAAGGAGGGCTTCCCGGCCGGGGAGACGCGCACGAACGACTCGGTCTCGGGCACGGGTGCGTGAGGGGAGGCGACAGCGGTCATGGGCACTCCTGTCAGGGTTCGGGCCACGGACGCCGGACGGGCGGGTCGGGCACGGCAGTTCGTAGACACGATGTCAGCAAGTCGACCCGCGTGGAAGGTCCCCTGCAGGCGCCCGCAGGCGGACTGAGATGATGGACGGGTGGACGCCGAACAGAGCGCAGTCGACCGCGACGCCGGAGGCCGCCCGGCGAACGGGCGCCCGGACGGCGGCGGTCCGGACGGCGCTGGCCCGGACGCAGCCCTGGACGCCACGGCCGTCTTCGAGCAGCACCGCGGGGTCCTCATGGGCGTCGCGTACCGCATGCTGGGCAGCGTCGCCGACGCCGAGGACATCGTGCAGGACGCCTGGCTGCGCTGGGCGTCCGCCGGCACGGATGCCGTGCGGGAGCCGCGCGCGTACCTCGTACGTGTCACCACCCGGCTCGCCATCGACAGGCTGCGGGCGGCGCAGACGCGCCGTGAGACCTACGTCGGCCCGTGGCTGCCGGAGCCGCTCGTCACCCACGTGCGCGCCCGGCCCGGGCGGGACACCGCCGAACCGGACGTCGCGGAGAGCGTGCTGACGGCCGAGTCCGTCTCCCTCGCCGTGCTCGTCGTCATGGAGTCCCTCTCGCCCCTGGAACGTGCGGTCTTCGTGCTGCGCGAGGCCTTCGGCTTTCCGTACGCGGAGATCGCAGCCGTCCTCGACCGCAGCGAGCCGGCCGTACGCCAGCTGGCCGGCCGTGCCCGCACACACGTGGCCGAGCGCCGCCCCCGCTTCGACGTCGACCCCGAAGCCCAACGCGACCTGACCGAAAGGTTCCTGGCCGCCGCCACCCGGGGCGACCTCGCCGCACTGATGGAGATGCTCGCCCCGGACGCCCGTCTCCTCGGCGACGGCGGAGGCAAGGCCAAGGCGCCGCTGCGCACCATCACCACCGCGGACAAGGTCGGCCGGTTCCTCGGGGCGATCGCCCAACAGGGCCTCGCCACCATGGACTTCAGCCTCATCGAGGTCAACGCCGCTCCCGCCCTGCTCGCGACGGAACAGGGCGTCCCCTCCGCCGTCCTGCAGCTGGACGTGGCCGACGGCCGCATCCAGAGCGTCTACATCGTCGCCAATCCCGACAAGCTGGCCCGTCTCAGGCCGTAGCCCGTCCGCTCCGCGACGCGTCCCGGCGCTTCCCCTGCCCCTCCCGACTCCCGGTCGGGAGGGGCCCGTTCACACTCCGCCGGAGACGCGCAGCACGGCACCTGTCGTGAACGACGCCTCGTCCGACATCAGCCAGGCCACCGCGTCCGCGATCTCCCGCGGTTCGCCGGGGCGGCGCAGCGGTGTCGCCTCCGCCTTCCTCCACGCCCTGTCCGGATCGCCCATCGCCGCGTGCATCCCGGTCAGCACCGCCCCGGGCTGTACGGAGTTGACGCGGACGCCCTGTGGCCCGAACTCTTTGGCCAGGCCCACAGTCATCGCGTCCACCGCCGCTTTGGACGCCGCGTAGTGCACGTACTCGCCCGGAGCTCCGAGGGTGGCCGCACAGGAGGAGATGTTGACCATGCTGCCTCCCTCGCCGCCGTGGGCCGTCGACATCTCCAGCAACGCGCGCCGTGCACACAGCAGTGCGCCGAGGACGTTCACGTCGAGGACCCGGCGGATCACGGAGGACGGAGTCCGGGTGAAGCCGCCCAACGGGCCGGTCACGGCAGCGTTGTTGACCAGCCCTGTCACGGGACCCAGCTCGTCGCGCACCGTGTCGAAGAGCCGCTCCACCTGTTCTTCCGCGCTGGTGTCCACCTGTACGGGCACCGCGTGCACCCCCTCGGCCCGAACGGCGCGCGCCGTCTCCTGTGCGTCCCGGCGGGAGCGCTCGTAGCCGATACCGATGTGGTGACCGGCACGCGCGAGCCGCACGGCGACGGCCGCACCGATGCCTCTGCTGCCGCCCGTGACGACGGTGACCCGCTGCTGTCCTGCCATCCCGATACCTCCACGCCGCGGCGAACGATGATCGATCATCCCAGGTGAAGCGGGCATCGGGGAACAGTTTCCGGTCACCGGATTGGTCTTGACCAAGCTGGGGACCCGCCCTATGGTCGGCCATACGCAACAACCTTTAAAAAACAAGCACGTATAAAGTCCGGCCGCTGCAAGCCGGGCTGGACGCGGGGAAAGCGGAGGCCACTGTGGGGACCACACAGGTGGATGCTGTGCCGGAGCCGAAGTACTGGCACTTGAAGACCGTGCTGTCCGACGCGCTGGACTCCGAGTTCGAAGTGGGGGAGATCCTGCCCAACGAGCGCGAACTCGCCGCCCGCTTCGGCGTCGCCCGGGCGACCCTGCGCCAGGCCCTGGAGCAACTGGAGCTGGAAGGCCGTCTGCAGCGCAGGCGCGGCGTGGGCACCACGGTCGCGCCGCCCCGCTTCGGGGTCGACGTCGGTCCCGCCGAGGACAGTTGGCCCGGCGCGCCGGACGACGCGTGGCAGACCGGCGACTGCGAAGACGTCGAACCGCCCGCCCCGGTGGCCCGGCTGCTGGGCGAGGACGCCGGCTCGCCGGTGCACTCGGTTCGCCGTACGCGCATGACGCACGGACAGCCCGTCGCCACCGAACTCCTCTACGTGCCGCACGCGTCCGTTCCCGGCCTGCCCGCCATAGAGGCGGCGGGCGGTTCCGCGCGAGGGCGCGCGGTACTGCGTGAACTGCACCGCCTCGAACTCGAGGGCCAGGAACGCACGGTGGAGCTCGGCTCGGCCCGCGCCGACGACGCCCGTCAGCTGGACAGGCTCCCGGGGGCGCCGGTGCTCGTCGTCACCACCCGCTACCTCGCCCGCGGAACCACCGCCGCCGTCGCTGTCTCCACCTACCGGGCCGACACCTGCCGGCTCACCTTCGGCGACGCCCAGCCCGGCGCCCTGATGGCCGGCTGAGGCCGGTCCCGGGTCCCGGACCCCGGTGGGCGGTTGCGCGCCTTCCGCCCACCGCGTGTCCCCCGCATGACCGTACGGCTGTCCTTGCTGCTGTCGCGGTCAGCCGGCGTCCACGCTGAACAGCTCGCTCTCGACCTCGTCGAGGGCGAGCCGCAGCGCTCCCGTGGCCACCGCCGCCTCGCCCAGCACCGACAGCGCGACGCGCGGGGGCCGCAGGCAGTAGCGCTCCAACTCGCGGCGCAGCGGCTCCAGTACGTCGTCCAGCCCCGACGCCCAGCCACCGACCACGACCAGCTCCGGGTCCAGCGCGAGCACCAGCGCGGCCACATCGTGGACGAGCCGCTGCACGAAGCGCTCCACCGCCCTCCGCGCCTGTACGTCACCGGCGCGTGCCAGGGCGAAGACCCGCGCGACGGCCACCTCGTCGAGAGGGTGAAGCGGCTCGTCCGTCGTCGACAGCAGCCGCTCGGGGGTCGCCTCGCGCCCCAGCAGGTGCAGTGCGCCGATCTCTCCTGCCGCACCGCCGAATCCGCGGTGCAGCCGCCCGCCGATCAGCGACCCGGCACCGGGGCTGAGGCCCACCAGCACCATCACGACGTCCTCGGCGCCGACTGCCGCGCCCTTCCAGCGCTCGGCGACGACACCGGCGTTGGCGTCGTTCTCGACGAGCACGGGGCAGCGGAACCGCTCTCTCAGCCGCTCGCCGAGCGGCAGGCCCGTCCAGCCGGGCAGGGCGGTCCCGAGCCGCACGGTCCCGTCCGCCTCCACGATGCCCGGCGTCCCGACACCGACCGCCCGCAGCGACTCGCGCCGCACGCCGCTGCTCTCCAGCAGTGCGTCGACGGCGTCGTGGGCCTCGGCCAGGCGCCGGTCCTCCGGAACGTCCTCGCCCACCTCGTGCGCGACCGTGCCCGTGAACCGGCCGGTCAGATCGGCGAGTACGGCCGCGACGCGGTGCGACCCGACCTCCACCCCGAGTGCGTAGCCCGCCTCGGCGCGGAAGCGGAAGCGCCGGGCGGGCCGGCCCCGGCGCGCGGCCTGGGCGACGGTGTCCGGCTCCTCCTCGGCCTCTGCCGCGAGTCCTGCGTCGACGAGGCCCTCGACGACACCTTCGACGGTCGGCCGGGAGAGCTCCGTGGCGTGGGCCAGGTCCGTCAGGGTCAGCGGGGGCCGGCCGAACTGGGAGCGCAGCACGCGCAGTACGGCAGTCGAGTTGATCCGTCGCAGCAGAGAAGGGTCCCTGCCGGAGAGCCGCGCCAAGTCCGCCTCCCTGCCTGTCCCGTGAGGCGGATCGTACCGTCCGGCCTCCCGTTACCACGAGTAGGGGGCAGTCGGCCCGGGGCGACGAAACCGGACTCGTACGCGACGATCACCGCCTGCGTGCGGTCCCGCGCCCCGAGCTTCGCCAGCAGCGAGCTGACGTGAGTCTTCACCGTCTCGGTGCCGACCACCAGTTGCCGGGCGACCTCCGCACCTCCTCGCGGGAATCGCTGAGGCAGAGTCAGAAACCCGGTGTCAGTGCCGGACGGTTTACTGGCCCCATGGCCGCCACCAGCCGGAAGCAACACCTCGCGACGATCGACCTGTTACGTGCTCGCCCCTTCCCGGCGCAGCGCGGCAGGTCGGGCTGCGTGGTCAGCGGCCCCGGGTACCACCTCGCGGAGCTGGCCACGAGCGAGGGGTTCTGGGAGGACGACGGTACGGCCAGACTCGAAGCACATGAGCAGTACGAGGCGGAGTGCCGGGCGTTGAGCGCCGTGCTGTCCGCGCGCTGGGGCGAACCCCGGGAGGTGAGCCTGTGGAGCACCCTGGTGCTCAGCACCGAGGGTGCTCACACGCAGCAGCCCTGGCTCGAACTCAGCGCCAGCGCACCCTGCTTGGAGCTGTGGCGGGCCGACGGGCGGTGGATAGCGCTGGCAGTCTGCCAGCAGGACGCCGAACTGCCCTTCCAGCTCGTGGCGGCCGTCACCGTCAACGACCCTCCGTGACCTTCGGCGAAGGTGGCCGTGCGGGAAAGGCCGGCTGGTCGATGACCCACAGCCACGTACCGTCCGGCTGCCGTCGGGCCACCTCGACGGTGGCACCGCCGTCCGGGAGCAGAACCGCAGTGAGCGCGAGATCTCCGCTGCGCAGCACGGGCTGCTGCTCTCCGGGCGTGAACTGCGGCCTGTCCGCCAGGAGTTGCTCGTAGGCGCGGCGGATCTCAGCGCGTCCGGCGGCCTGGCCTCCGCCCGGCAGCGCGAGGACGGCCCCGGGTTCGTACAGCGACACGAGCCCTTCCACATCCCCGGCGTTGAGCCGTTCCACGACGAGCCGGCCGAGGTCCTCCGGCCGGGCGGCCCGCTCGTCCTGGCCGCTGCCTGCTGTGCTCATGGTGCGCCTCTCTGCCGACTGCGGTGCGCGTGCGGGGAGCGTCCCGCCTGCCCCGCCGATCCTCGCAGCGGCCTCCGACACGGCAGCGGAGGCACGGGTGCGACCGCCTCACCCGCGGCCGGTGGCTCCTGCCTCTCCCGCGTCCGTCCCGGCAGCTTCCCGCAGCCGTCCGAACTCCTCCGCCATCATCTGCGGAGTCCAGTGCGCGTTGAGGCCGGAGGGGTTGGGGAGCACCCACACCCGCGTATCCCCTATCCGCCACTCCTGCGGCCCGACTTGGGCCTTCTTGTCCTCGAACGCCACCCGGTAGGCGGTCACCCCCACCACTGCCAGCCACCGCGGACGCAGCTTGCGCACCTTCCCGGCCAGCAGCCTTCCGCCCGCCCGGTACTCCTCCGCGCCGAGCTCGTCGGCCCGCGCCGAGGCACGCTGGACGACGTTGGTGATGCCCAGCCCGTACGTGAGCAGCTCGCGCTCCTCGTCCGGCCGCAACTGCCGCGGCGTGAAACCCGAGGTGTGCAGCACCGGCCAGAAGCGGTTGCCGGGCCGGGCGAAGTGGTGCCCGGTGGCGGCGGACATCAGACCCGGGTTGATGCCGCAGAACAGCACGCGGAGACCGTCCGCCACCACGTCCGGAACGACCCGGTCGCGCGCTGCCTCCAGCTGCTCCCGGGTGAAGCGCGGTGCACGCTCACGCGGTGTCAGAGGATCGCCCCCGGCGAGTAGGCAGCCGCCTCCGGATGCCGCTTGGTGAGCTCCTCGATACGGGCGACCACCGCACCGACCTGACCCGCCGCCGCGCCGGTGAACGCCAGCCGGTCGGCCATCAGCCCGTCGAGTTCCGCTCGTCCCAGCGGAATCCGCTCGTCGGCCGCCAGGCGCTCCAGGAGCTCGTTGCGGTCGGCTCCCGCGCGCAGTGCCAGCGCGGAGGCGACCGCGTGCTCCTTGATCACCTCGTGTGCGGTCTCCCGGCCGACTCCGGCACGTACGGACGCCATCAGCACCTTCGTGGTGGCCAGGAACGGGAGATAGCGGTCGAGTTCGCGTTCCACGACGGCCGGGAAGGCACCGAACTCCTCCAGCACGGTCAGGAACGTCTCCACCAGACCGTCGAAGGCGAAGAACGCGTCGGGCAGCGCCACACGCCGCACCACCGAACACGACACGTCGCCCTCGTTCCACTGGTCGCCCGTCAGCTCACCCGCCATCGAGGCGTAGCCGCGGAGGATCACCATCAGGCCGTTCACACGCTCGCACGAGCGGGTGTTCATCTTGTGCGGCATGGCCGAGGAGCCGACCTGGCCCTCCTTGAACCCCTCGGTGACCAGCTCCTGTCCCGCCATCAGCCGGATCGTCTTCGCCAGCGACGAGGGCGCGCCGGCGAGCTGCACGAGCGTGGTGACGGCGTCGTAGTCGAGGGAGCGCGGGTAGACCTGCCCGACCGAGGTGAAGGCGTTCGTGAAGCCGAGGTGCGCGGCCACCCGGCTCTCCAGCTCGGCGAGCCGGTGCTCGTCGCCGCCCAGCAGATCGAGCATGTCCTGGGACGTTCCGACGGGTCCCTTGACGCCGCGCAGCGGGTAGCGGTCGAGGAGTTCGGTCAACCGGCCGTGGGCGACGAGCAGTTCGTCGGCCGCCGTCGCGAACCGCTTGCCCAGCGTGGTCGCCTGGGCCGCCACGTTGTGGGAACGCCCCGCGATCACGGTCCCGGCGTGCTCGCCGGCCAGCCGGCCCAGCCGCGCCAGGAGGGCGACCGTACGGTCCCGGACCAGCTCCAGCGACGAGCGGATCTGCAGCTGCTCGACGTTCTCCGTCAGGTCGCGTGACGTCATGCCCTTGTGTACGTGCTCGTGGCCGGCCAGCGCGTTGAACTCCTCGATGCGGGCCTTCACATCGTGCCGTGTGACCTTCTCCCGCTCCGCGATGGAGGTCAGATCGACGTCGGACAGCACGCGCTCGTAGTCCGCCAGAGCCTCCCCGGGAACGTCCACCCCCAGGTCGCGCTGGGCCCGCAGCACCGCGAGCCACAGCCGCCGCTCCAGCACCACCTTCTCTTCGGGGGACCACAGACGGGCCAGCTCGGCCGAGGCGTAGCGGGAGGCCAGGACGTTCGGGATGCGGGGCTTGTCAGTCACGCCGCCCAAGCCTACCGACTGTCCGTGGCAGCCCGGACAGCCCATGGCGCTACTGAAAGTCCAGGTCAGCGCTTCGGCCCCGGTTCCGTCACGAAGCGCCCGGCGCGGAAGCCGCTGCGCGAATCGTCCGGCAGCCGCCGACCGGACCCGGGCGGCGCCTTCGCACCGGCGCCCGGCCCGCCCGTACGGGGGCGGGCCGCACACCTGCCCGCTTCACCGGGCGGAGTACGTCACCCCGGGCGTCCCTGATCCTGATCGGCCGCCGAGGCGCGGGACGTCGTCCACGGCAGGGTGAGCAACGGGCCGCCCGACCCGTCCCTACGGGCTGTTCCCGCAGGCCGGCTCCGCCAGTTCGGGCCGTTTGGGTGCCCGTCCGTCACCGCTGGAGCGGCCCGTCAGACGCCGGCCTATCCACGGCAGCAGGTACTCCCGTGCGAAGGCCGCATCGGCGCGGCGTCGCGTCAGCCACGACGGGACGGGGGCGGGTGCCAGCGGCGAGCACCAGTCCGACTCCGCGGGGTGGCCCAGGCGCTGCCACACGGCCTCGGCGACGCGGCGGTGCCCCTCGCCGGTCAGGTGCAGCCGGTCCTCGGCCCACAGCCGGGGGTCGCCCAGCGTCTCGGCGGAGTAGAGGTCGACGACCAGCGCGCCGTGCTCGGCTGCCAGTTCGTCGATGCACGCGAACAGCTGCTCCATGCGCGCCCGGTAGCGCTCCAGCACCGGACCGCGGCGGCCGGGACTGCGCATGAGCACGAGCTGCCCGCAGTTGGGGGCGAGCTTCGCGACGGACTCCTCCAGCAGCCCGCGGACCCTGCCCATGTCGCACTTGGGCCGCAGGGTGTCGTTGAGGCCGCCGACCAGCGTGACCAGGTCGGCGCCCATCGCCGCCCCGGCATCGACCTGTTCGGCGGCGATCTGCCCGATGAGCTTGCCGCGTACGGCGAGGTTCGCGTAGCGGAAGCCCGCGTTGCGGGCGGCGAGCCGCGCGGCGAGGATGTCGGCCCAACCCCGGTACGTGCCGTCCGGCAGACGGTCCGACATGCCCTCGGTGAAGGAGTCGCCGAGAGCTACGAAGCTGCTGATCGCGGGGGCGGTGGCGGTTTCGGTCACGGCCACTCATCGTATCCGGTTGCTCCAGGCGACTGTCGTGTGGTCCCCGCCCGCCGCCCGGACGGGAGGACGTTCAGCGGGACTCCTCCGCCGGGCTCTGGTGCACCAGCTCCCGCAGCACGTCCTCCATGGTGACCACGCCTTCCGTGCGGCCCTCCTCGCCCATCACGGCAGCCAGGTGCGTACGGCTGGAGCGCATGGCACCGAGCACGTCGTCGAGCGGCATGGACGCACGGACTCGCGCGATCGGGCGCAGCGCCGTGGCGGGGAAGGCGGCATCGCGCGGGATGGCGTCCAGGGCGTCCTTCACGTGCAAGTAGCCGAGGGCACGGCCCCTGCTGTCCACGACGGGGAAGCGCGAGAAACCGGAACTCGCCGACAGCTGCTCCAGTTCCTCCGGGGTGACGCCGAGCCGCGCGGCCACCACCCGCTCCGTCGGCCGTGCCACCTCTCCGACGGGGCGCCGGCCGAGCTCCAGGGCGTCGCGCAGCCGCTCGGTCGCCCGGTCGTCGATGAGGCCGGCCTCACTGGAGTCGGCCACCATCTGGGCGAGTTCGTCGTCCGAGAAGGTCGACTCGACCTCGTCCCTGGGCTCCACCTTCAGCAGTTTCAGGATGGTGTTGGCGAAGGCGTTGACCGTGAAGATCACCGGCTTCAGCGCCCGCGACAGCGCGACCAGCGGCGGCCCCAGCAGCAGCGCCGTGCGCTCCGGGGCGGCCAGCGCGATGTTCTTCGGCACCATCTCGCCCAGCAGCATGTGCGCGTACGTCGCCAGCGTCAGCGCGATGATGAAGGAGATGAGCCCCGCGTAGCCTTCGCTGACGCCCATCAAGTGGAACACCGGCTCCAGCAGGTGCTCGATGGCCGGTTCGGCGACGATGCCCAGCACCAGTGTGCACAGCGTGATCCCGAGCTGGGCGGCGGCGAGCAGCGCCGAGACGTGCTCGAGCCCCCACATGACGCTCCGCGCCCGCCGGTCGCCCTCCTCGGCGAGCGGCTCGATCTGCGCACGGCGCACCGAGATCAGCGAGAACTCGGCGCCCACGAAGAAGGCGTTGGCCACCAGCGTCAGCAGTCCGACGAAGAGCTGTACCGCGGTCACCGGCCGTCCTCCCCTTCCACGTCTTCCTCGTCCGTCCCGGGCGGGGCGGTCAGCTGGACACGGGCGGCCCGGCGGCCCCGGGCGTCGACGACCTCGATGTGCCAGCCGGCCACGTCCGCGGTGTCGCCCCGCTGGGGGATGCGCCCCAGCTCGGTTGCGACCAGACCGGCCAGCGTCTCGTACGGGCCCTCCGGGGCGCGCATCCCGATGGCCGCGAGCTGGTCGGTACGGGTGGCGCCGTCCGCGTCGAAGATGCGCCGGCCGTCCACGTCCGTGCCGGCCGGGGCGAGGTCCGGGGGTTCCTGCGGATCGTGCTCGTCGCGGACCTCGCCCACGACCTCCTCGATGATGTCCTCCAGCGTCACCACGCCCGCGGTGCCGCCGTACTCGTCGATGACGACGGCGATGCTGCGGTCGCCGCCCGGCATCCGGTCCAGCAGCCTGTCGACCGTCAGCGACTCGGGCACCAGCAGCGGCTCCCGCATCAGCTCGGTCACCGGGTACCGCATCCGCTCCTCGGCGGGCACGGCCAGCACGTCCTTGATCCGTACGATGCCGACGACGGTGTCCAGGCTGCCGCGTACGACCGGGAACCGGGACAGGCCGGTGGCGCGCGTGGCGTTGGCGACGTCCTCGGCGTTGGCCTGCACGTCGAGGAAGGTGACCTGCACACGCGGGGTCATCACGTTCTCCGTGGTCAGCTCCGCCAGGTGCAGCGTGCGCACGAACAGGTCCGCCGTATCGGGCTCCAGCGCCCCCTCCTTGGCGGAGTGGCGGGCCAGGGCGACCAGTTCACGGGGTGACCGCGCCGAGGCCAGCTCCTCGGTGGGTTCCAGCCCCATCAGATGCAGCATGCGGTTGGCCGTGTTGTTCAGATGCCTGATGAGCGGCCGGAACGCGGCGGAGAAGACACGCTGCGGAGTGGCGACCGCCTTGGCGATGGGCATCGGACGGGAGATGGCCCAGTTCTTGGGGACCAGCTCTCCGACGACCATCAGTACGACGGTGGAGACGGCCGTACCGAGGACGAGCGCCACCGAGGAGGCCGCCGACGCCGGTACGCCCAGGGCCTTCAGCGGTCCCGTGATCAGCCGCGCGATCGACGGCTCGGCGAGCATGCCGACGACGAGGTTGGTCACGGTGATGCCCAGCTGCGCCCCGGAGAGCTGGAAAGTCAGGGACTTCACCGCCTGCATGGCGCTCTGCGCACCCCGTTCACCCTTCTGGACCGCCCGCTCCAGATCGGCGCGCTCGACGGTCGTCAGGGAGAACTCCGCGGCGACGAACGCGCCGCAGGCCAGCGAGAGCAGCAGCGCCACCAGGAGGAACAGCACCTCGGTCATCGGGCCGCCTCCGCACGGGGACGGGGGGCGGGAGCGAGGGCCGAGCGGCGTCTGCCGCCGCGCTGTGTGCTGTTGGGAGGGTCGCCCATGGGCGGACTCTCACACCTTTCGGTCAGGGCTGTCCCGGCCCGGGGGCGGGGACGCTGTGACGGGAATCGATCGATGCTGATCACGATCGTGACGGCGGCTGTTCATGGTAGACGGGCAGGGCCCGCAGCGAGTTCCCCGGCCGGTGCCGCCGTATGCCCCCGCGTTGACATACCGCACCGGTGGGGAGCTGCTCCGGCGACAGCCGGGCCGCGTCGGGCGGTGCGTCCGCAGCGCTCAGCCGCGGGTCCGCAGGGACACGGCATGAGGAGGAGCGCGTGCGCGTACGGCATCTGGGCCCCGGCCCGCAAACCGGTGCCCGGCCCACCCTGGCGGGTGCTAGCAGGTGAGTGCTAGCGTGGTGGTGTGGCCAAGACTCAGCTGAACGTCCGGGTGGACGAGTCGACCGCGGAGACGGCGCGAGAGCGCGCCCTCGCGCGGGGGGTGAGCGTGAACCGCTACATCGAGGAACTGGTCGAACGGGACGCCGGCGAGGTGGGGCACACCTTCGTCGAAGCGGCCTCCGACTTCATGAAGAGCTACGAATCGCTCTTCGCCGAGGAGTTTCCCGAACCCGGCCGCACGGGCCGTCGCGGAGGCGAGGGCCGTCCGCGTACGTGACTCTCCGCATCGATCTCGCCTGGCTGCTCATGGTCGCCGAGGCGAAAGCCCCGGGCGACCCCCTCGTGTCCGACTACGGCGCTCTCGTGGCCGCGGTCAGCAGGCATGAAGCCGCCATATTCGACCGTCCCGTCTACGCAGAACCGCACGACCGTGCTGCCGCTCTGCTCCAACTGCTGCTGCACGTCCCCGCGTTGGAGCGCGGCAACGCACTGTTCGCGTCCGCGGTCGCCTACGCGTACCTCGTCGCGAGCGGTCTGAAGGTGACGACCTCGCCCGAGAAGATCCGCGACCTGGCCCGGCTGGTCAAGGACGGTGAGGCAGGCGTCCGCGACATCGCGGGCGAGCTGCGCACCTGGACCGGCTGACGCCGCGGGGGACGGTGCCGCGTCCGCCTGCCCGCGTCCCCCGGCCCGCGTACCCCGCACGGTGCCCGGCCCGTCGACGGATCACGGCCGGCGCGCACTGCCCAGCACATGGAACGAGGACGGGAAGACCGGGCCTTCCTTCGGTACGAGCAGACGCCTGAAGGAGATGTCCGTGAACCCGGCCGCCCCGATGTCGCCGACGGGGTCCCGGCTGGTGTGACAGCCGCCGAACAGCATCGGCCACACGGTACGGTCCAGTACGCGCTGAATCCGCATCATCGAGCGCCGGTCCTCTGCCAACCCGTGCTCGTAGAAGCGCAGTTCGCCTCCCGGCTGCAGCACGCGGCGCAGTTCGGCGAGCGCCTTGTGCACGTCGGGCAGGGAGCACAGCACCAGCGAGCAGACGGCCGCGGAGCACGACTCGCTCGCCAGCGGCAGTTCGTCCGCGCTGCCCGGCACCACCTCCACCGGAACCGGTGCGTGCCGCGCCGCTTCGTGGGCCGACTTCCGCAGATGCGGCTCGGGTTCGACCGCGAGCACCTTGGAGACGGTGGCGGGGTAGCGGGAGAAGTTCAGTCCGTTGCCCGGTCCGATCTCGATCACCTGGCCCGACAGGCCCGCGAGCAGTTCCTCCCGGTGCGCGCCCACGCCGGCCCGTACGTCTGCCGCCTCGCTCAGCCGCGTGTAGAAGCGGGCGAAGAGAGGGCGGTTGACGGAGCGGTGCGCGGGCTCTGCGCCTCCTACGGCCATGGGTACGTCCTTCCGTGGACTGTCCGGAATCTGCGGCAATGCTTGATTCTCCCCCGGCAATCGCATTTGGGACCCGGGGACACGGCGACTACGTCGGAGCGGCCGCTTGCCGGCGGCGTTCCTGAGCCGGGCCGTGAACCGAAGGGCGGAGGGCTGCGGCCCGGGGCGGGAGGTGCAGAGGGGCGCCGCGCCCTGAGGCGTCGCGTCCTAAGGAGCGGCCGGACGTGTGGGCGTCTCCGTGGCCCCCGAGTTCCGGAGAGAGCCAACTCGCGGCAGCCGCACGGAAATCAGCGGGATCCATGCCGCCCGCTCCCTCCGGCACCGCTCCCACGAGAGCCGCTCCCGCCGCGCGCGGCAGGTCCTCCACATTGCAGCGGGACGCCAGGTCCGGCGTGCCCGGAACGCTGCCGATCACCACACCCGCCGTGTGCAGCCCCCGCGTACGCAGTGCCTCCGCCGTCAGCGCCGTGGCGTTGAGGGTGCCGAGGCCGGCCGCCGCCACCACGAGTACCGGGGCGGAGAGCATCCCCGCCACCTCGGCGAGGGTGGCGCCGTTCTCGTCGAGGTGGACCAGCAGCCCGCCCGCGCCTTCGACGAGCACCAGCTGGTGACGGGCGGCCAAGTCCCGGGCGGCATCCGCGACTTCCTCCGGCCGTACACCCGGCAGCCCGGCCCGGCGCGCAGCCGTCGCAGGCGCCAGCGGCTCGGGATACCGGGCGAGTTCGGCACCGGTGACCGCTTCTCCGGCGAGGCGGCGCACCTCTGCCACGTCCCCCGGTTCGCCTTCCGCCACGCCGGTCTGGGCGGGTTTCAGCACCGCCACCGAACGGCCCGCCGCCAGCGCCGCCGCCGCGAGCGCCGCGGTGGTCACCGTCTTGCCGACGCCGGTGCCCGTACCGGTGACGACGACGACCCCCCTCATGCGCCTCAGCCTTCCGCCGCCGCGGCGCACATGGCCGTGCAGATGCGCGCCACGTCCTCGTCACCCGTCACGTACGGAGGCATCGCATAGACCATGTCGCGGAAGGGACGCAGCCACACACCCGCCCCGGCGGCGGCGCGGGTGGCCCGCTCCATGTCGACCTCGTGGTCGAGCTGCACCACCCCGATCGCCCCGAGCACCCGCGTCTCCCGCACGCCCGGAAGGCCGGCCGCCTCGGCCAGGCCCGCACGCAACCCGCCCTCGATGCGCCGCACTTCACCCGCCCAGTCGCCGTCGAGGAGCAGCCCGACCGAGGCGTCCGCGACAGCGGCCGCGAGCGGGTTGCCCATGAACGTGGGGCCGTGCGCGAGGACGGGCACGTCGCCGCGGGAGATCCCCTCGGCGACCCGCGGGGTGCACAGCGTCGCGGCCATCGTGAGATAACCGCCTGTCAGGGCCTTGCCCAGGCACATCACGTCGGGGACGATCCCGGCGTGCTCCGAGGCGAAGAGCGCGCCCGTACGCCCGAAGCCGGTGGCGATCTCGTCGAGCACCAGGAGCACACCGTGTTCGTCGCACGCCTCGCGCAACACCCGTACGTACGCGGGGGAGTGGAAGCGCATGCCGCCGGCCCCCTGCACCACCGGCTCCACGATCACCGCGGCCAGCTCGTCCGCGTGACGGGCGACCGTCTCCCGGAGGTGGCGCAGATACTGCTCGTCCGGCGGGGCGTCGAAGCCGGAGGGCGGTGCCGAGGCGAAGACCTGGCGGGGCAGCACCCCCGACCACAGCTCGTGCATGCCGCCTTCGGGGTCGCACACCGACATGGGCTGCCACGTGTCGCCGTGGTAGCCGCCGCGCCAGGTCAGCAGACGCTGCTTTCCGCCGAGCCCCTGTGAACGCCAGTACTGCAGGCACATCTTGACGGCGACCTCGACCGAGACGGACCCGGAGTCGGCGAGGAACACATGCTCCAGCCCTGGAGGAGTGACGTCGACGAGCCGCTTCGCCAGCCGCACGGCCGGCTCGTGGGTGAGCCCGCCGAACATGACGTGACTCATGCGCTCCAGCTGCCGGTGCGCCGCCTCGTTCAGCACGGGGTGGTTGTAGCCGTGCACGGCCGACCACCACGACGACATCCCGTCGACCAACTCCCGCTGCCCGCAGAACTCTTCGGCCAGTCTCAGCCGCACGCCCGCCGCCGACTCCACCAGCAGTGGTTCCGTGCGTCCCGGCATCGGGCCGTAGGGATGCCACACGTGCTGCCGGTCGAGGTCGAGCAACTGCTCATGTCTCATGGGTGGTTCACCTTGCGGGTAGCTTCTGCGGCTCCGTCACGCATTGGGCGGCAGTGCCGTCCCCGCACCCCGCCTGCGCACGGCGACCAGCTCCTCCGAGCGGTGCTCGGGGAGCGTCGTGGTGCCGGTGCCCTCCACCTCGAAGCCGGCGTCCGCGATCATGTCCAGGTCCGCCTGGCCGGCCTGGCCCTCACTGGTCAGGTAGTCGCCGAGGAAGATGGAGTTGACGACGTGCAGCGCGAGCGGCTGCAGCGAGCGCAGATGCACCTCACGCCCGCCGGCGAGGCGCACCTCCGCGTCCGGGCAGACGAAGCGGACCATCGCGAGGATGCGCATGGCCCGCTGCGGCGTCAGATTCCACTCGTCCGCGAGCGGCGTCCCCTCGAAGGGGATGAGGAAGTTGACCGGGACCGAGTCGGGGTCGAGCTCCCGCAGCGAGAAGACGACGTCGACCAGGTCCTCGTCGCTCTCGCCCATCCCCGCGATCAGTCCCGAACACGCTGAGAGGCCCGCGGTCTGCGCCTGACGCACCGTCTCCCGCCGGTCGTCGAAGGTGTGGGTGGTGCAGATGTCCTTGTACGTCTCCTCCGAGGTGTTGAGGTTGTGGTTGTAGGCGTCCGCTCCGGCGGCCTGCAGCCGGCCGGCCTGCCCCTCGGAGAGCAGCCCGAGACAGGCGCACACCTCGACGTCCTCGTGCTCCTCCTTGATGGCGGAGATGGTCTGCGAGACACGGTCGACGTCCCTGTCGGTGGGCCCGCGGCCGCTGGCGACCAGGCAGACCCGCTTCGCGCCGCCCTTGAGCCCCGCAGCGGCCGCCGAGGCCGCCTCCTCCGGCTTCAGCCAGGTGTACTTGAGGATCTCCGCCTTCGACCCCAGACGCTGGGAGCAGTACGAGCAGTCCTCAGGACACAGCCCGGACTTGAGGTTGACCAGATAGTTCAGCTTCACTCTCCGCCCGAACCAGTGGCGGCGCACCTTCCCGGCGGCAGCCACGACATCGAGCAGCTCGTCGTCGGAGGTCTCCAAAACGGCGCGTGCCTCTTCGCGGGTCGGCAGTTCGCGCCGGAGCCCCTTCTCCACGAGCGTCTTCAGCAGGTCCATGCCGCCGATCCTTGCTGATCTCCCCGCTCAGAGCCAAGGAGAAGGGTCACAACAAAGGCCGCCGGAGGTGTGTGTATCGCCACACCGCGCGACAGGGTGCGAGCGGCTACGGTCTATGGACCGCCTACAAACGCGCCCCGAGCAGCGCGCCGGCGCCGCCTCGCCACACGCCCGTCACGGACCCCTAGGACGCCCGCCATGCCAGAGGAGCCCCGCACGCCCTCGGACCCGTCCGGTCCCTCCGGGCCTCCCGCTTCCCGGCGCGACCCCTTCGCCTGGCTCGACGAGGCCCGCGCCTCGCGTGAACGCGCCGGTCTCGTACGGACGTTGCGTCACCGCTCCGCGGACTCCGGCCTGCTGGACCTGGCAGGAAACGACTACCTCGGACTCACCCGCCATCCCGAGGTGACCGCGGCAGCCGCGGACGCGGCCCGCCTCTGGGGCGCCGGTTCCACAGGCTCACGGCTGGTGACCGGTTCCACGGCTCTGCACGCCGAACTCGAGGACGAACTCGCCCTGTTCTGCGGGTTCGAGGCGGCGCTGGTCGTCTCCTCCGGGTACGCGGCGAACCTCGCAGCGCTGACCGCGCTCACCGGCCGCGGCAGCCTCGTCGTCTCCGACGCCGGCAACCACGCCTCCCTCATCGACGGCTGCCGCCTCTCCCGCGCGGAGACAGCCGTCGTCCCCCACGCGGCGCCCGAGGCCGTGGCGAAGGCGCTGGACGGTCACGACGGGCGCGCCCTCGCCGTGACCGACTCGGTCTTCTCCGTCGACGGGGACGCCGCTCCGCTCCGCGCCCTGTACGAGGTGTGCCGTGGCCAGGGCGCCGCGCTGCTCGTCGACGACGCGCACGGCCTCGGCGTCGTCGGCGGCGCCGGCCGCGGCGCCGTGCACGACGCCGGGCTCTCCGGCACCGCGTCGACCGTCGCGACGGTGACACTCTCCAAGGCTCTCGGCAGCCAGGGCGGCGCGATCCTGGGCCCCGCCCGGGTCATCGCCCACCTCGTCGACACTGCCCGCACCGTCATCTTCGACACCGGTCTCGCCCCGTCCGCCGCCGGAGCCGCCCTCGCGGCGCTGCGGCTGCTGCGCCGCGAGCCCGACCGCGCCGCCCGGGTCCGTCGCGCCGCTGCCCTCCTGCACGACGGGCTGACCGCCGCGGGGCTGTACGCCGCACGCCCCGACGCCGCGGTCGTCTCCGTGCGCGCCCCGTCACCGGATGCGGCGGTCCGCTGGGCAGCCGACTGCCGCGCGGCCGGGCTGCAGGTGGGCTGCTTCCGTCCGCCGTCGGTGCCGGACGGGATCTCCCGTCTGCGCCTGACCGCGCGCGCCGACCTCGGCGACGCCCAACTGGCCGCCGCGACAAGCACGATCGTGCGTACGGCACCCGCCGGGGCGATCGTCTGACACGCCCGGACGAGAGGCGCCGCAGCCACTCGGCCCGCTCCCTCCGGCCCGGATCCTTCGGCCCGGGCGTCGCCCGACTGCCCTGCGCTCACTTCGGGTCGGGCCCGCGCCCCCGGGCGAGGGGCGGCAGCGCCACGCGCGCCGCGCGCCGCTCACCGTCCAGCACCCGCAGGGCCGTTGAGAGCGTCGGGCCGTGCAGTTCGCTCTCACCCCGCTCGTGCATCAGCGCCAGGGCGTCGCGGAGGGTCGACGCCTTCCCCACCAGCGCCTGCGCCGCGCGCAGCCCGCGGTAGGTGTCCTCGGCCCGCGCGGGATTGATGCGGCCCAGCAGATCGAGCACCTCCAGATAGCTGTCGACGACCTTTCCCTCCGCCCGTGTCAGCGCGGGCAGGGGCGGCAGTTCGGGGGGCCACACCGCACTCACCTCCTGGGCTGCGCGGTGCCGGGGGACTTGCGGCTGACAGTGAGCCGGTCGATGAGCCCGTACGCCGTCGCCTCCTCGGCGTCGAAGATCTTCTCCCTGTCCAGGTCGGCCCGCACGGTGCTCGGCGGCCGGCCCGTGTGGCGTACGTACAGCTCCTCCAGCAGTTCACGGGTACGCACCAACTCCCGTGCACGGATGGCGAGATCGTCCGCCTGACCCTGCACCGTCCCGGCCAGGTACGGCTGGTGGAGGGCGATGCGGGCCCCGGGCAGCGCCAGACGCTTGCCGGGCGCGCCGGCGGCGAGGAGCGCCGACGCGACGGAGGCGGCCTGGCCCAGGCACACGGTCTCGATGTCGCAGCTGACGTACTGCATCGTGTCGTAGATCGCGCTCATCGCGGTGAACGAGCCGCCGGGGGAGTTGATGTAGAGCGAGATGTCCCGCTCCGGTGCCGCCGACTCCAGGTGGATGAGCTGGGCCATCACGTCGTTCGCCGCGGCGTCGTCGACCTGGGTGCCGAGGAAGATGATCCGCTCGTCCAGCAGCTTCGAGTACGGATCGAGAGTCCGGGTCCCGTCGCTGGTGCGCTCGCTCAGCTCCGGCAGGACGTAGCGGGCTGTGGGTCTGTTCGGCATGGCGTCACCTCTCGTAGTTCCACCGTTCTGTAAAAAATGTACAGGACGTACGTGACGTTATGCTGGAGTCATGACCTACGAGATTCCGGTGACGCAAGCGCGCGCCGCCCTCGCCGACCTGATCAACCGTGTGGTCTACGGCGGCGAGCGCGTGGTGGTGACCCGGCACGGCAAGCCGCTGGTCGCACTCGTCTCGGCGGCTGACCTGGAAAGGCTCCAGGAGGCGAACGCCGCGGCCGAGGACGGTGTCATCAGCACCCTCTCGAACGTCCGCGAGAGCCCCTCGTCCGCTGCGGGCGAACGCCGGCGCTTCGGCATCGCCGCGGAACACAGCGGCCCGGCCGCCGGTGACAGGCGGCCGGGCCGGGAGGGCTGAGCTCCGGAAGGAGAACTCACCGCCGGGCGGCGGTGGTCGGGATGTGCGGCGTCAGGAGCTCAGCTGCCACACGGCGTGAGCGATCCCGTCGGTGTGCAGGTCGAGTGCCTTCTCGTTGATGTTCGAGATGTCGTCGCACTCCGAGTGGTAGCACTTGTCGTAGGCCTCGCCGGCCTTGCCCTCCCACTTCGTCGCCTGCTCCTCGGTCATGGTGTCGCCGGCGCCGGTGAACGTACCGCCGACCGTGACGCCCGCGGCGGCGAACGAGGCGTGGTCGCTGCGGCCGTTGACCTCCGAGGAGGTCTCCGTCTCGATGCCCTTCTCCTTGAAGTAGTCCTTGAAGACGCCTTGGACGGCCGCGTCGTCGTCGTAGACGAAGTGACCGGCGTTGGGGGAGCCGATCATGTCGAAGTTGAGGTAGGTGGAGATCTTCTTGGTCTCGTCCCCGAGGCTGTCGACGTAGTGCTGCGAGCCGACCAGGCCCAGCTCCTCGGCGCCCCACCAGGCGAAGCGCAGGTGCTTCTTGGGCTCCAGCTTCGCGTCGGCGACCGCGAGGGCCACCTCGAGAATGCCGGCTGACCCGGAGCCGTTGTCGTTGATGCCGGGGCCGCTCTCGACGGAGTCCAGGTGGGAGCCGGCCATCACGGTCTCGTCCGCGGAGCCGCCCGGCCAGTCGGCGATGAGGTTGTAACCGGTGCCGCCGGCCTCGTCGAACTCCTGGACCTTCGTCTCGAATCCGGCCTTGTCCAGCTTGCCCTTGATGAAGTCGATGGACGCCTTGTAGCCGGGCTGGCCGTGCGCCCGGTTGCCGCCGTTGGCCTCGGCGAGCGACTGCAGCTCCTTCAGGTCCTGCTGCACGTCGGCGACGGGGATGTCGGGAGCGGCCGCGGCTGCGGGCTCGTTGAGGGCGCCGTACGCGCCCGTGGCCCCGAGGAGGGAGGCTGTCAGTGCGGCGCTGGCGGACGCGGCTATGAGGGTACGGCGCTTCGCTGTGCGGTTCACAGGGACTCCGATGATGTGGGGGGTTCGAAGTTACTGACGGGTGTGGCTAGCACATGAGAATCCTCGTGATCCCTGCGTTGCGTCAAGAGCGTTTCCCGGACGGCACGTTGCGTCATGCGGAGAGCACGGAGCGCCAGGGCCCTGCCGTACGCCGGCCGCACACCGTCTGAACTGCCGTGCCGCCCGGAGGAGTTGTGTATTCGCGGGGGAAGCGGAGGGGCATTGCTGCGACTTGGACGAAGCAAGTTCCCCGCGCCGTGCACAGCGCTCTGCCGGAAGGAGACTCCGGCGCGTAACGCCACCGAAACGACGCTCGTCTACTCTCCGTCGATCTGCCGGGACCGGCGGACCCCCTGTGAACGGGGATGCCCGCCCGGGGCGTGAGACGGAGCGGAGGACACCGTGCAACTGACCCCGCACGAGCAGGAACGTCTGCTCATCCATGTGGCGGCGGACGTGGCGGCGAGGCGCCGTGAGCGCGGGCTGCTGCTCAACCACCCGGAAGCGGTCGCGCTCATCACCTCGCACGTGCTGGAGGGTGCCCGCGACGGGCGGAGCGTGTCCGAGCTGATGGAGTCCGGACGCACCGTGCTCGCGCGGGACGAAGTCATGGAGGGCGTACCGGAGATGATTCACGACGTGCAGGTCGAAGCCACGTTCCCGGACGGCACGAAGCTCGTCACCGTCCACGCACCCGTCGAGTGACCTGCGTGGCACCCGCCGGGCCCGACCCTCGCCCCACTGCCCCGCACGCCCGAACAGGAGGGTGCCGCCCGTGACACCTGGAGAGATCCGTTACGCCGACGCCCCGGTGCCTCTGAACGAGGGCGCCGAAGTCAGCCGGCTGACCGTGCTCAACGCCGCGGACCGGCCCGTACAGGTCGGCTCCCACTATCACTTCGCCGAGGCCAATCCCGGGCTCCACTTCGACCGCGACGCCGCATACGGCAAGCGCCTCGCCGTCCCCGCCGGCACGTCCGTACGCTTCGAGCCCGGCCTCCCGCTGGAGGTGGAACTGGTGCCGCTGCGCGGTGCCCGTGTCGTCGCCGGGCTGCGTGGGGAGACGGCGGGGGATCTCGATGACTGAACTCACCCGCGCCGCTTACGCGGGCCTCTACGGACCCACCGCCGGTGACCGCGTACGCCTCGCCGACACCGCCCTGTTCGTGGAGATCGAGGAGGACCGCTGCGGCGGTCCCGGACGCGCGGGCGACGAGGCCGTCTTCGGCGGCGGCAAGGTGCTGCGCGAATCCATGGGGCAGTCCCGCGCGACGCGCGCCGAAGGCGCCCCGGACACCGTCGTCACCGGTGCGCTCGTCCTCGACCACTGGGGCGTCGTCAAGGCCGACGTCGGCATACGGGACGGCCGCATCACCGCGCTGGGCAAGGCGGGCAACCCCGACATCATGGACGGCGTCGACCCTGACCTCGTCATCGGGCCCGAGACCGAGATCATCTCCGGCAACGGGAAGATCCTCACCGCGGGCGCCGTGGACACCCACGTGCACTTCGTCTGCCCCCAACTCGTCGACACTGCCCTCGCGTCGGGAGTGACGACCCTCGTCGGCGGAGGCACCGGCCCGGCCGAGGGCACGAAGGCGACAACCGTGACCCCCGGGCCCTGGCACACCGCCCGCACGCTCGCCGCGATGGACGGCATGCCCGTCAACGTCGGACTCCTCGGCAAGGGCAACACGGTCTCCCGCGACGCGATGCTGAGCCAACTGCGAGGGGGAGCAGTCGGGTTCAAGATCCACGAGGACTGGGGCGCCACACCTGCCGTCATCGACGCCTGCCTGAACGTGTGCGAGGCGACGGGCGCCCAGCTCGCCATCCACACCGACACGCTGAACGAGGCCGGCTTCGTCGGGGACACCCTCGCCGCCATCGGCGGCCGGGGCATCCACGCGTACCACACCGAGGGAGCCGGGGGCGGTCACGCACCGGACATCATCACCGTGGTCGGGGAGAGCAACGTCCTGCCGTCGTCCACCAATCCGACGCGGCCGCACACCTCCAACACCGTCGACGAACACCTCGACATGCTGATGGTCTGCCACCACCTCAACCCGTCCGTCCCCGAGGACCTCGCCTTCGCGGAGTCCCGCATCCGGCCCACCACCATCGCCGCCGAGGACGTGCTGCACGACCTGGGCGCCATCTCGATCATCTCCTCCGACGCCCAGGCGATGGGCCGCGCAGGGGAAGTGGTGCTGCGCACCTGGCAGACCGCGCACGTGATGAAGGAACGCCGCGGTCCGCTCCCCGGTGACGGGCAGGCCGACAACAGGCGTGCCCGCCGCTACGTCGCGAAGTACACCGTCAACCCGGCGGTCGCCCAGGGCCTGGACGCCGAGGTCGGCTCCGTCGAGCCGGGCAAGCTGGCCGATCTGGTCCTGTGGGACCCGGCGTTCTTCGGCGTGAAGCCGCAACTGGTTCTCAAGGGCGGGCAGATCGCCTACGCGCAGACGGGCGACGCCAACGCCTCGGTCCCCACGCCCCAGCCCGTGCTGCCCAGGCCCATGTTCGGCGCCCGCGGAAGCGCCCCGGCGGCCAACTCGCTCAACTTCGTCACCGGCACGGCTCTCGACGCCGGGCTGCCCGAACAGCTCGGCCTCGGCAAGCAGTTCGCCGCCATCCGCGGCACCCGGGCCGTCACCAAGGCCGACATGCGCGAGAACGACGCCTGCCCGCGGGTCGCTGTCGACGCGGACACCTTCACCGTCACCGTCGACGGGGAACGCATCGAGCCGGCACCGGCCGCCGAACTGCCCATGGCCCAGCGCTACTTCCTCTTCTGAACCCGCAGCCCGCGGCCCGCAGCCCCCGCCGTCCTCGCAGGCGTCCGTAGCGAAGGAAGGAACGTGCAGACGATGACCAGGGCAGCCCTGCTCGTCCTCGCCGACGGGCGCTTCCCCGCCGGGAGCCACGCACATTCCGGAGGAGCGGAAGCGGCCGTGAAGGCGGGCCGCATCACCGGCGTCGCCTCCCTCGCGCGCTTCTGCGAGGGACGGCTCCACACCGCGGGCCTCGTCGCCGCATCCCTGGCGTCGGCGGCCGCCGGCACGGTCCACGACCACCTCATCCTCGACGACGCCGCGGACGCCCGTACGCCCTCGCTCGCGCTCCGGAACACCTCCCGCAAGCTCGGCCGCCAGATGATGCGCGCCGCCCGTGCAACGTGGCCCTCCGCGGACCTCGAAGCTCTCGCGGCCGCCCGGCCACGAGGTGCCCACCAGCCGGTCGTCCTCGGCCTCGCCGCACGCTCGGCCGGCCTGACCCCCCTGGAGGCCGCTCGGGCTGCGGCGTACGAATCCGTCTCGGGACCCGCGACCGCGGCCGTGCGACTGCTCAGCCTCGACCCCTACGACGCCACCGCCGTGCTCGCCCGGCTGGCCCCCGCCGTCGACCGGGTTGCACAGGAGGCGGCGCAGTCGGCGGCGACCGGAGAGGCCGCCGACCTGCCCGCCGCCTCCGCACCCCTGCTGGAGGCGGCGGCCGAGGCCCACGCCGCCTGGCCCGTACGCCTCTTCGCGTCGTAGACGCCCGATCACTTAGGAGAAGCCGACATGCACCTCGAACAGCCCGCCGCCTTCCCTCAGCGCCACACCCACAGTGCCCCGGCCGCAGTACGGGACGGAGACGGTGCCCGGCGCGCGCTGCGCATCGGCCTGGGCGGGCCGGTGGGCTCCGGGAAGACGGCGACAGTCGCGGCGCTGTGCCGCACCCTGCGCTCCTCGTTCTCCCTCGGCGTCGTCACCAACGACATCTACACCCGCGAAGACGCCGCGTACCTGCTGCGGGAAGCCGTCCTGCCGGCCGAACGGATCACCGCCGTCGAGACCGGGGCCTGCCCCCACACCGCGATACGGGACGACATCTCCGCCAACCTCGAGGCCGTCGAGGAACTGGAGGAGACCACCGGGCCGCTGGACCTCGTTCTCATCGAGTCCGGCGGCGACAATCTCACCGCGACGTTCTCCCAAGGTCTCGTCGACGCCCAGGTGTTCGTCATCGACGTCGCAGGCGGCGACGACATCCCCCGCAAGGGCGGCCCCGGCATCACGACGTCGGACCTGCTCGTCATCAACAAGACCGACCTCGCCGTCCACGTCGGGTGCGACCTGGCCGCCATGGCGGCGGACGCCGAGGCGCAGCGTGGCCCGCTGCCCGTCGTCCTCACCTCGCTGGCCGCCGAGGACGGCGTGGCACCTGTCGCGAGCTGGGTCCGCGAGAAGCTGGCCGCGTGGCCGCAGCCGCGGTCCTCCCCGGCCGCGAGCCGGGCATGAGCCCCGGAGACCCCGGCCCGCGGCCCGGCAGAGCCCCAGCCCGGACGGCGGCCCCGGAGACGGGCCGTCCGCCGGCCGTGACCGCGCCGTCCCCGGCGGACGAGCGCACCCCGTCGGGACTGCGGGCCACCGCCCGCATCCGCGCCGCCCCCGACGGCCGCGGCGGGACGGCCCTCCCGGTGCTCAGCGGCGCCGGCCCGCTCGCGCTGCGCCGCACGAGGAAGCAAGGCCCCCGGGCGACGGTCACGATCGTCGGTGCGATGAGCGCACCACTCGGCGGCGACCACCTGACCCTGACGGCGCACGCGGCGCCGGGAGCGCAGCTGACTGTGGACTCGGCAGCGGCGACGCTCGCCCTCCCGGGCCCCGACGGCGAACCCGCCCGCTACGACGTGGCCCTGAGCGTCGAGCACGGTGCCCGGATGCGGTGGCTTCCCGAACCGCTCATCTCCGTGCGGGGCAGCGTTCTGCGCCAGAGCATCCGCGTGAGCCTCGCTCCTTCGGCCCGTCTCGTCCTCCGCGACGAGCAGGTGCTGGGCCGTACAGGAGAGGAGACCGGCCGGGTGACGTCACGGATCACGGTGCACCGGGCCGGCCGGCCCCTGCTGGAGCAGCAGATCGACTACGGCCCCGGCGTCCCCGGCTGGGACAGCGGCGCGGTACTGGGAGAGCACCGCGCCGTCGGCCAACTCCTCGTCGTCGACCCGGACTTCGACGGCTCACCGCCTCCGCCGCGCCCCCTCGGGGACGGTGCGAGCGCCGCCGTGACACCCCTGGCGGGCCCTGCGGTGCTGGTCACCGCCGTTGCCCCCGATGCCCTTCAGCTGAGGCGCATGCTTGCCGGAGCCGGTAGATTCACGACTTGGTAAAGATCATCAGCGTGACCTGTCCCTTGCCCGTCGAGGGGCGGAAGGATCCGCCTCACAGGACCGTGATCTCTGATCACCCGCCGCCTCAGGCGGTCAGCCACCCCAGGGGGAGCCCCCACGTGAACAGAAGAAAAGCAACCATCGGTGCAGCGGGCGCCGGTGCACTCATAGCCGGCCTCATCGTGGTTCCGTCCGCCCTCGCGGACGGGGCCGGCCAGGACGGGCCCGGCAGCGCCGAGGCACGCGGCGTGAAGGCCGCCGCCGCCCACGCCGCCAAGGCCGGCATCGACTGGAAGACCTGCCCGAAGGACTGGGGATTCGAGAAGCCCATCCAGTGCGGCTTCGTCACCGTTCCCGTCGACTACGCCAAGCCGGACGGCCGCACCATCAAGATCGCCGTCAACCGTGCCAAGAGCACCGGGAGCAAGGAGGACCGCCAGGGGTCGCTCGTCTACAACCCCGGCGGCCCGGGCGGCTCCGGCATGCGCTTCCCCGCGCGCGTCACCGACAAGAACCCGCTGTGGACGAAGACGGCCAAGGCCTACGACTTCGTGGGCTTCGACCCGCGCGGCGTCGGCCACTCCGCGCCCATCTCCTGCATGGACCCCCAGGAGTTCGTCAAGGCACCCAAGCTGGACCCCGTTCCGGACGACGAGGCGGACAAGACGGCCCAGCGGAAGCTGGCCAAGGAGTACGCGGACGGCTGCAAGGAGCGCAGCGACGGCCTCCTGCCGCACATGACGACGCCCAACACCGCCCGCGACCTGGACGTCGTACGCGCCGCGCTGGGCGACAAGAAGCTCAACTTCCTCGGCGTCTCCTACGGCACCTACCTCGGCTCGGTCTACAGCACGCTCTTCCCCTCCCACGTCCGGCGGATGGTCGTCGACAGCGTGGTGAACCCCTCTCGTGACCAGATCTGGTACCAGAACAACCTGGACCAGGACGTCGCCTTCCAGGTGCGCTGGGACGACTGGAAGAAGTGGGTCGCCGAGCACGACGCGACGTACGGCATCGGCGACACCCCCGCCGAGGTGGAGAAGCAGTGGGAGAAGCTGCGCGCCGCCGCGAAGAAGGAGCCCGTCGGCGGAGTCGTCGGCCCGGCCGAACTTCTCGGCTTCTTCCAGAGCGCGCCCTACTACGACCAGGCATGGGCAGAGGTCGCCGGTGTGTGGTCCGCCTACCTCAAGGGTGACGAGAAGGCACTGGTCGAGGCCGCGGGCCCCGACATGGCGGACAAGGCCGGGAACAAGCAGTCCGAGAACGGCAACGCCGTCTACACAGCGGTGGAGTGCACGGACGCCAAGTGGCCCACCAGCTGGGAGAAGTGGGACAAGGACAACTCGAAGCTGCACGAGAAGTACCCGTTCCTCACCTGGTCCAACGCCTGGCTGAACCTGCCCTGCGCGACGTGGCCCGTCGAGCAGCAGGAGGCGCTGGAGGTCCGCAGCGGCAAGGGTCTGCCGCCGGTCCTCATCACGCAGTCCGAGCGTGACGCGGCCACTCCGTACGGCGGCGCCGTGGAGCTGCAGAAGCGGCTGAAGGGCTCGCGTCTGATCACCGAGAAGGACGCCGGTTCGCACGGCATCACCAACGTCGAGAACGAGTGCATCAACAAGCGCGTCGACGCCTACCTCCTCAAGGGCACCGTCGGGAAGAAGGACGTCACCTGCGGCCCGCACGCCACCCCGGAACCGGAGAAGGAGCCGGCCGAGGGCACGGCCGACGCCAGGGCGCAGCTGCCCGCGCTTCCGTGACCTGACAGACACCGCCGCTGAGGCGGCGCAGCCGCACCGCTTCACAGCGCAGGGGACGGCCGGATCTCCGGCCGTCCCCTCCGTGCGTCCCGGACGCCTTCGGCTGCCTGCCGGAGCGGCCGTCAACTGCCGTGTCGGCGTGGGCCGTTGTGACTCCGTTCCGCCGGCCGCGGTCCTCGGAGGCGTAGTCGAAGTAGTCGAAGTAGCCGCCCAGCGGGTCGTACGCCTCGGCCGTTCTCGGGGAACGCCGACCGCCGGTCACGGCCGCGCAGCCGGTCCGCCAGACCGTTCGAGCGCCTCGGAGTCACCGCCCCGCACCGCCCCGGCAGGTGGACCTGCGCGGGTTCAGGCCTTGCGGCCGTCCTCGCGCCGTTCGCGCTTGCGTGCCGCCTCGCGCTCCTTGGCCTCCTCCTGCTGCTGGGCCTTCGCCTCCGGGGCGTACATGTCCACGTACTCCTGACCCGACAGCTGCAGGATCTCGTGGATGATCTCGTCGGTGACCGCGCGCAGGATCGTACGCTCGCTCTCCATGCCGGCGTAGCGCGAGAAGTCCAGGGGCTTGCCGAACCGGATCGTGACCCGGCCGAGCCGGGGCATCTTCCGCCCCGGCGGCTGCAGTTCGAAGGTCCCCACCATGGCGCAGGGGATCACGGGCACTCCCGCCTGGAGCGCCATCGAGGCCACGCCCACCCGGCCCTTGTAGAGCCGCCCGTCGTGCGAGCGGGTGCCTTCCGGGTAGATGCCCAGGAGTTCGTCCTTGCGCAGCACCCCCAGACCTTCGTCGATGGCGGCCTGCCCGGCGCCCTTGCCGGACCGGTCCACGGGGATCTGCCCGACGCTGCGGAAGAAGGCAGCAGTGAGGCGCCCCTTGATGCCGGGCCCGGTGAAGTACTCGGACTTCGCGAGGAACGTGATCCGACGGCGCAGCATGGCCGGCATCAGGAAGTGGTCCGAGACCGAGAGGTGGTTGCCCGCCACGATGGCCGCCCCCTCGTCGGGGATGTTCTCCAGGCCCTCGATCCTGGGGCGGAAGTACAGCCGCAGCAGGGGCCCCAGCAGGACGTACTTGAACAAGTTGTAGAACACGCTACGGCCTTCCCCCATGCGTTCAGGTGAGATCGCAGAGTAGTCCCCCGGCGGGGCGGCGGGGGAGGGGGGCCACCCCCGGACCGGACGTTGTGAGGCTTTCGCTCCGCTTTCAGTCCCGCTGCGTCGTCACGACGCCGACGGTCACCAGCCCCAGCACCACCCAGGCGAACCACAGCCAGCCGCTTCCCCCCAGAGTCACGGTGTAGGCGGTCACAAGGACCAGAGCCGCCACGGTGCCGACCGTCAGTGCTTTCGAAGAGCGGGGCAGCGTTCCAGACGTTCCAGGCGTTCCAGGCATTGGGTACCTTCCTCCCGTCGTCCGGCCGGTGACGGGGATTCCCGCACAAAACGGGCCGGGCCACAGCTCCATGGTCGCTCCCCCGCGGCCCGTAGCGCTACCACCCGGACGTCACCGCTGCTGCCGGGCCTCCAGCGAGGCGAGATAGGCGTTGTAGGCCTGCAGCTCCCTGTCGCCGTCCCGGTCCGCTGCCCGGTCCTGGCGCCGCGCCTGCCGCTCCTCCGACTTGTGCCACTGGAAGACGAGCGCGATCAGCACCAGCACCGAGGGGATCTCGCTGAAGGCCCACGCGATGCCTCCCGCCGCTGTCTGGTCCGACAGGGCGCTGACCTGAAGAGAGGCGGGCGGGTCCGCGTACGTGGCGATCATCGGCTCGGACGCCATCATCAGCGCGATCCCGAAGAAGGCGTGGAAGGGCATCCCGGAGAACAGCTCCAGCATCCGCATCACGTACCCGGGCCGGTGCGGCCCCGGGTCCACGCCCATGATCGGCCAGAAGAAGACCAGTCCGACGAGCAGGAAGTGCACCATCATCGCCAGGTGCCCCGGCTGGGAGCCCATGAGGAAGTCGAAGAGCGGCGTGAAGTACAGCGCGTAGAGACTCGCGATGAACAGCGGAATGGTGAAGGCGGGATGGGTGACCACCCGCATCCAGCGGCTGTGCAGAAGGGCCGTCAGCAGTTCCCGCGGCCCCTTGCGTCCCCGCCCGGCGGCGGGCAGCGCCCTGAGCGCCAGCGTCACCGGTGCGCCCAGCAGCAGCAGGATCGGCGAGAGCATGCTGATGATCATGTGCTGGACCATGTGGACGCTGAACAGCACCATGCCGTACTCGTTCAGTCCGGTGCACATCGCCAGCGCCACGGTGAGCACGCCCAGCGCCCAGGCGACCGTACGGCCCACGGGCCAGCCGTCGCCCCGCCTGCGCAGCCGCACCACCGCGACCGCGTACAGCACCAGCGCGAGCAGGCATCCCGTCAGGAAGAAGGGCTCGCCCGTGAACTCCAGGCCACGGGCGAGTGTGAACGGCGGAAGATCCGCCGGCATGCCGTGCCCGTCGTGGTCCATCCGAAGTCTCCCGCCTTGCGCCGATCCGCCCGCACCAGCGTAGAACGCGCCCCGCGGCGTCCTGAGAGCGCCCCTGCCCGTCCCTGCGGACCCGGAAGGCGACCGGCAGGAACGGGCAGGAGAAGGGAGACGCGGGGACCTCAGGCCGGCTGGAGGGCGGCTGCGATGCGCTCCTTGCGCAGCGCCTCGTACCACTGGTCGTTCACCGGCGGCAGCGCGTTGACGTCGAGCGCCAGCTTGATGAGCAGGTCCGCGATCTGCGGGTTGCGGGCCAGCACCGGCCCGTGCATGTACGTACCGAAGACCGTGTCGTTCCACGCTCCCTCGGTGCCGTCGCCCGTGCCGTTGCCCTTGCCCAGCCGCACCCGCGCCAACGGGCGGGCGCCGGGCCCGACATGGGTGATGCCCTGGTGGTTCTCGAAGCCGGTCAGCTGCGGCAGACCCAGCGTCTCGTCGATGTCGCCCAGTACGTCCCCGACGCAACGCTCCGCCTCGCCGCGGGTGCTCACCACGTCCAGCAGCCCGAGGCCCTTCTGCGGCTCGCCCAGGTCGTTCACGAACTCCCGGCCGAGGATCTGGTACCCGGCGCACACGGAGAAGACGATGGCGCCGTTGTCGACGGCCCGCTGCAGGCCGCCGTCACGCACCAGCCGCTCCGCCGCCAGCCGCTGCGGCCGGTCCTCACCGCCGCCGATCAGGTAGATGTCCGCCGAAGTGGGCACCTGCTCGTCGGAGCGGACGTCGGTGCGGTGCACCGCAAGCCCGCGCTGCCGCGCCCGGCGCTCCACCACGAGCGCGTTGCCCTGGTCGCCGTAGGTGCTCAGCAGGTCCGGGTAGACCCACACCACCCGCAGGCCCGTGTCACTCATGCTCGCCAACTCCTCGGGTCGATGGGTCAGTTGCCGACGACGCGGCGCAGGTCCTGGAACGCGGTGTAGTTGGCGATGGCCTCGATGCGGCCGGGCGGGCAGGCCCGTACCGCCGCCACCGCGTTCTCGCACACCTGGAAATCGACTCCGGCGACCTCCAGCCGCACCGCGAGGTCGAGTTTGCGGTCGCCGATCACGCAGATCGGGTGCCCGGTGAGCTTCGAGTAGTCCACATCCCACAGCCAGGAGGTGTCCGTACCGTCGGCGCCGCGGGCGTTCACCGAGAGGATCACCGGAGCCGGGGGCGCGTCGATGAGGGAGAACGTCTCCAGCCAGCCCGCGGGGTTCTTCGCCAGCAGCAGCCGCACCTCCCGCTCCTGGAAGGTCACGACGTCGTAGCGCCCGGCCACCGCGGTGACCGCGTGCATACGCTCCAGCGCTGTCTGCGGAGGTACGCCGAACGCGGCGGCGACCGCCGCCGACGTGGTGGCGTTCGCCTTGTTGGCCCGGCCCGGCAACTGCAGCTTGATCGGCCACGCCGACCCGTGCGGGTCGAGCACCTCGTCCCCGGAGAGCGCCCAGCTCGGGGTGGGACGGCGGAACCCGCACTCCCCGCAGAACCAGTCGTCGCCCGGCCGCTGCATCACGCCGCCGCACGCCGGGCAGGACCAGGCGTCGTCCTTCCACTCCTGCCCGGCGGCCACCCACACCACGTTCGGCGAGGAGGAGGCCGCCCAGACGACGAGGGGGTCGTCGGCGTTGGCGATGACCACGGCCTTGGAGCCGGAGAGCCCCTCGCGCCATCGCTCGGCCAGCATCCGGGTCTCGGCCGCGCGGTCCAGCTGGTCGCGGGAGAGGTTCAGCAAGGCGATGGCCTTGGGTGTCACATCGCGCGCGACAGTGGCGAGGTACTTCTCGTCCACCTCGATCACGCCGTACTGGGCGTCGCTGCCGCCGGCCAGCGCGGAGGTGATCCCCGCGGGCATGTTCGCGCCCAACGCGTTGGAGACCACACCGCCGTTGGCGCGCAGGGCCTCCGCGATCAGGCGCGTCGTGGTCGTCTTCCCGTTCGTCGCCGACACCAGGACGATGTCCAGGTGATGGGCCACCTCCGCGAGCAGGTCCGGGTCGAGCCTGAGCGCCACCTTGCCGCCGATCACCGATCCGCTGCCGCGGCCCGCCGCCCGCGACACCGCCGCTGCGGCCCTGCCCGCCGTCACGGCGAGCTTCGCGCGCGGGGACAGCGGCTCTGGGTTGCCTGCCATCGTCCTGCTCCTCCTTGCCCCTCGGTCCTGGAGCAGCCTACCGAGGTCCTGCGCCGCGCCCGAACCGCCTCACCCGGTGCGCACCGCCCCGGGCACGCGTCCGCGCTCCGTCTGTGCCCCGGACGCCGTGTGGGCGTCTCCGGGCCTGGTCTGCTCAGCGGCTCACAGGCCGGGTGCGCCGCGGCGGTCCTCGGCCATCGCCAGGCCGCCCCACAGCAGGTCGGCGAGCTGGCTGACCAACTGCGCCCGGCTGCAGGGACGTTCACGCAGCCACCAGTCACCGGCCGCGTATGCCATCCCCACCACACCGTGACCCCACACCCGTGCGAGCTCTGCACCGCCGGGGCCGAGGTCGAGGCGCTCCTCTATGACCTTGCCGAGCTCCTCGCCCAGCCGTCGCAGCAGCGGGGCCGAGTGCTGACCTGCTTCGAAGCCCTGGTCTCCGCCGGTGCCTCCTTCGGAGGGGTGCATCAGGAAGCGGTAGACCTGGGGCCGTGCCTCGATGGCCGCGAGGTAGGTGTCCAGGGTGGCCTCGACCCGCCGGCGCCGCTCCGCGGGTGCGTCCAGCGCGCTGCGCAGCGCACTCAGCAGGGCGTCCGTGTGCCGGACCGCCAGTGCCCTGTAGAGGCCCTCCTTGTCGCCGAAGTGCCGGTAGAGGATCGGTTTGGTGATGCCGGCCTCGGCGGCGATGGCGTTCATCGATGCGCCGGGCCCGTCCCGCAGCACCACGCGGTCGGCGGCCTCCAGCAGATCTCTGCGCCGGCGCTCCGCAGCGCTGCGCTGGTCCGTCTGCTGTGTGGTCTCCATGGCGCCTCCCCACCCGTTCCTTTCCGGCTGCCCCAGCGAAACGTAACACCGCGTGGTGCGGAAGGCCGGAGGCGACCGGGAGTTGACATTGCTACCGGCCAGTAACACACTGGCTATTACCAGAGGTAACTTAGCCGATCGGAAGGACGAGTAATGGCCGACCCCGCATTCGCGCTCGATCTGAACGAGGACCAGAAGGAAATCCGTGAGTGGATACACGGATTCGCCGCGGATGTGATCCGGCCGGCCGCTGCCGAATGGGACGAACGCGAAGAGACCCCGTGGCCCATCATCCAGGAGGCCGCCAAGATCGGACTCTACTCCCTCGACTTCTACGCGCAGCAGTTCTTCGACCCGACCGGTCTCGGCATCGCCATGACGATGGAGGAGCTCTTCTGGGGCGACGCGGGCATCGCCCTGTCCATCGTCGGCACCGGTCTCGCCGCGGTGGGCGTCCTCGCCAACGGCACCGAGGAGCAGATCGGCACGTGGGTGCCGCAGATGTACGGCGACGCGAACGACGTGCAGGTCGCCGCGTTCTGCTCCTCCGAGCCCGACGCCGGCTCGGACGTCTCCGCGATGCGCACCCGGGCCGTCTACGACGAGGCCAGGGACGAATGGGTCCTCAACGGCACGAAGACCTGGGCCACCAACGGCGGCATCGCCAACATCCACGTCGTCGTCGCCGTCGTCGACCCCGAGCTGGGCTCCAAGGGGCACGCCTCCTTCATCGTCCCGCCCGCCACCCCCGGACTCAGCCAGGGCCAGAAGTTCAAGAAGCACGGCATCCGCGCCTCGCACACGGCCGAAGTCGTGCTGGAGGACGTACGCGTCCCGGGGAACTGCCTCCTGGGCGGCAAGGAGAAGCTGGACGAGCGCCTCGCCCGCGCCCGTGAGAAGGCGAAGAGCGGTGAACGCGTGAAGAACGCGGCGATGGCGACCTTCGAGGCATCCCGGCCCGCTGTGGGCGCGCAGGCCGTCGGCATCGCCCGGGCCGCCTACGAGGTCGCCCTCGACTACGCCAAGGAGCGCGAGCAGTTCGGGCGTCCCATCATCGACAACCAGGGCGTCGCCTTCCAGCTGGCCGACATGCGCACCAGCATCGACGCCGCCCGGCTCCTGGTGTGGCGCGCCTCGTGGATGGCCGCCGCGGGCAAGAGGTTCGACTCCGCCGAGGGCTCGATGTCCAAGCTCTACGCGGGCGAGACGGCCAAGAAGGTCACCGCGCAGGCCATGCAGATCCTCGGAGGCAACGGCTTCACCCGTGAATACCCCGTGGAGCGCATGCACCGGGACGCCGCGATCTACACGATCTTCGAGGGGACGAGCGAGATCCAGCGCCTGGTCATCGCCCGTACGCTCTCCGGCATGCCGATCCGGTAGCCGAGGCGCGGGACGGGCGCGGAACCGACGGGCAGTGCGGCGGGACCCGCCGCACTGCCCCGCCGGACGCACCGGTGCGACAGTGGAAAGCAGCAGCGCAATCACCGCCATGCCCCGGAGGTCGTCACGCCATGTCACTCACACTCGGTGGCGGACCGCTCGCATCGCGGCCACCGGCCACCGTCAACTACAGCATCGACGGCCCTGCTCACCGGCTGCTGTGGCAGCCCTTCCCGCGCCGGGTACGCGCACTGCTCTCCGGTGAGAAGGTTCTCGACAGCGACAACGCCAAGCTCCTGCACGAGAGCAATCTGCTGCCCCAGGTGTACGTCCCCGCCGCCGACGTGCGGCCGGAACTGCTGGAGGAGAGCGGCCACAGCACCCACTGCCCCTTCAAGGGCGACGCCCGCTACTGGAGCGTCCGCGTGGGGGAGCAGCTCGCCGAGAACGCCGTGTGGAGCTACCCCGAACCGCTCCCCGGCGCCGAGTGGCTCCGTGGACACATGGCCGTGTACTGGGCGTCGATGGACACCTGGTTCGACGAGGACGACGAGGCCGTCGGCCACATCCGCGACCCGTACCACCGCGTCGACGTACGCCCCACCAGCCGGCACGTGGTGGTCGAGGCCGCCGGACGGCAGATCGCGGAGAGCCGCCGCACGATGCTCCTGTCGGAGACCGGCCTTCCCAACCGTTTCTACGTCCCGCAGAGCGACGTCCGCGGCGAACTGCTCGAACCGAGTGCCACCCGCACCCTCTGCCCCTACAAGGGCCGCGCGTCCTACCTGTCCCTGCGCGACGGCGGCACCGTCATCGACGACGCCGCCTGGTGCTACGAGCAGCCACTGGACGAGGCCCGGCGCATCGCACGCCACCTGTGCTTCCTCGCAGACGGCGTGGAGACCTTCGTCGACGGCGAGCCGCTGAGCTGACCGGCGGGACGCTGAGCTGACCGGCGAGACGGCTGGAGCCAACGGCCTTGAGTCCTTTGGGCAATCGCCGTCCACCGGGCTGCCGCCCGGCCGACAATGCCCTCATGGGCAAGATCTTCGAAAGCATCGACGACGGGGTACGTGCCTTCATCGAGAAGCAGCACGTCCTCTTCGTCGCCACCGCTCCGCTCGACGCCGAAGGCCATGTGAACCTCTCCCCGAAGGGACTCGCGGGCTCCTTCGCCGTCCTCGACGACCGCAGAGTCGGCTACCTCGACCTCGGCGGCAGCGGTGCGGAGACCATCGCGCATCTGCGGGAGAACGGACGCGTGACGCTGATGTGGTGCGCCTTCGAGGGCCCGCCCCGGATCGTGCGCATCCACGGCCGCGGTACCCCCGTCTTCCGCGACGATCCGCGCTGGCCGCAGCTGCTGCCGCACTTCAGTCAGGAGATGCGCCGCCGTACCGACCTGCGCGCGGTCATCACGGTCGAGGCCGTCAGGATCAGCGACACCTGCGGTTTCGCCGTGCCCTTCATGGAGCACCGCGGAGAGCGTCCCCTGCACACGCAGCGGTTCGCCCGGGAGACGGCCGACTCCTTCGCCGACTACTGCGAGAGGAAGGAACACGTGGGGGTGAGCCTCGACGGTCTGCCCGGCCTGCCCCTGCCCCTCCCGCCGCGCACCGTCTGACGACCGGCAGAATTGCCCCCGCCGACCGCGTCCGTACCCCGGACCGTCCACACCCAGGAGCATCCGCATGAGCACCACCGCACACATCGGCGTCACCGGCCTCGCCGTGATGGGCCGCAACCTCGCCCGGAACTTCGCCCGCAACGGGTACACGGTCGCGGTGCACAACCGCACGGCGGCCAGGACCCGCGACCTGGTGCGCGACTTCGGCGACGAGGGAAGCTTCGTCGCCGCCGAGACGGCCGAGGAGTTCGTCGCCGCGCTGGAGCGGCCCCGGCGGCTGATCATCATGGTCAAGGCCGGGGCGCCCACGGACGCCGTCATCGACGAGTTCGCCGCCCTGCTCGACCCCGGGGACGTCATCATCGACGGCGGCAACGCCCACTACGCCGACACCCGCCGCCGTGAAGCGGCCCTGCGTGAGCGGGGTCTGCACTTCGTCGGCGCGGGCATCTCCGGCGGTGAGGAGGGCGCGCTGCACGGCCCCAGCATCATGCCGGGCGGCTCCGCAGAGGCGTACGAGTCCCTGCGTCCCATGCTGGAGAGCGTCGCCGCCAAGGCCGAGGACGGCACTCCGTGCACGACGCACGTCGGCCCCGACGGTGCCGGGCACTTCGTGAAGATGGTGCACAACGGCATCGAGTACGCCGACATGCAGCTCATCGGCGAGGCCTACCACCTGCTGCGCGACGTCGCCGGATTCAGCCCCGCCCGTGTCGCCGAGACCTTCCGTGAGTGGAACACCGGACGCCTCGACTCCTACCTCATCGAGATCACCGCGGAGGTCCTCTCCCACACCGACGCGGAGACCGGGAAGCCCTTCGTCGACATCGTCGCCGACCAGGCAGAACAGAAGGGCACCGGCCGCTGGACGGTCCAGACGGCGCTCGACCTGGGGGTGCCGGTGTCCGGTATCGCCGAAGCCGTCTTCGCCCGCTCCCTGTCCGGCCATGCCGACCTGCGCTCCGCGAGCGGCCACCTGCCCGGTCCGGCGGCTGCCGCCCTGGCGCCGGACGAGGCGGAGCGCTTCGCGGAGAAGGTCGAACAGGCCCTGTACGCCTCGAAGATCACGTCCTACGCCCAGGGCTGGAACATGATCAGCAGCGGCAGCGACGAGTTCGGGTGGGGCATCGACCCCGGCGCGGTCGGCGCCATCTGGCGGGCGGGGTGCATCATCCGGGCCGCTTTCCTGGACCGTATCCGCTCCGCGTTCGCCGCCCGGCCCGACCTGCCGACGCTGCTCGCCGACGACCACTTCGCCAAGGAGATCGGCGATGCCCAGGGCGACTGGCGTGCCGTGGTGGCCACCGCTGTGGAGCACGGCGTTCCGGTGCCCGGGTTCTCGGCGGCTCTCGCCTCCTACGACGCTCTGCGCAGCGAGCGGCTGCCCGCGTCCCTGACCCAGGCCCAGCGCGACTTCTTCGGGGCGCACACCTACCGCCGGACGGACCGCGAGGGCTCCTTCCACACCCTCTGGGGCGGCGACCGCAGCGAGGTGGCCGCGGACTGACCGCGGGCGGGCCCGTCCTGGCACGGGCCCCCTGTCGGATGCCTCCGTCCTCTCTCCCCGGGCCGTGCGGGCAGCGGCCAGGGGGCGGGGGAGTGGCTCCCCGGCGAACGGGCACCCGGCGCGTGTACAGGTACATGCCGCTATGTGAGACCGCTGGAGTTTCCATGCCACAGCAGTCAGGCACGGGGTTCCCTTCGAGCCGGCGGCCCGACCCGGTTCCACCGAAGCCCACACCGCCTCCGGGGCCCGCCCCCGACCCTGTTCCGGCGCCGAAACCGAGCCCGCCGCCGGGTCCGGCACCCGATCCGATCCCTCAGCCGCCGTCCCCGGGACCCGAGCCGGTCCCCCCGGAGCCCGAGCCGCAGCCGGCGCCGCCGCCGCCGTGAGGCGCTCTGCGCCGCGCCGCAGGCGGCGCTCGCCGGCCGTGCGCAGCGCGGGTGACGACACCTGACGCGACGCGGAGACGGGGGAGAGACGCGGAGAGACGCGGAGACGAGGTACGAGGGGGACGCGCGGGCAGGGGCGCGCAGAACTCAACATGGAGAGGCCGCGGGTACGGAAGCCGGAAGGGATGCGCTTCCGTACCCGCGGCCTTCTTCACCGCCGGCAGGCGGTCAGGCCACCGTCACGAGTCCTGTCCACATGCCGGCGTACCGGTCCGGGCGGCTCACAGTTCCACCGCCCAGGCCAGGAAGTAGACGAGGAAGAGCAGAACGAGCACCGCCAGAATGATCACCGGCGCCTTGGCCCACCCCGTTGCGGGATTGTGGCGCTCGTCCGGGCCCGCCCCGGCCGTGCTGTCCTCCCCGGGCGGGGTCTCGCCGGGCGGAACCTGTCCGCCCGGCTCCAGGCCCGGGGTGTGACCGGGCTCGTCCGGGTCGGGGTACTTCTCGTCCATGGCCTACGGGTACGCACGTACGGGCGGTCTTACACATGCCGGGTGTGAGGAGGCGCTGGCCGCCGCGTCAGCGGGGGTCAGCCGCTGAGGCCGGTGACCCGCAGGGTGAGGTTGAGCCGTCCCGAGGCCAGGCCCGTGGCGGGGTCGCCGGTGCCTTCGAAGACCTTCGTCACGCCGTGGTAGGCGAAGCGCGCCGGACCGCCGAAGACGAAGAGGTCGCCCGAGGCCAGTTCGATGTCGGTCCAGGGCCTGCCGCGCCCGGCGGTGTTGCCGAAGCGGAAACGGCAGGTGTCTCCGATGCTCAGTGAGACGACGGGGGCGCCGGATCTCTCGTCCTTGTCCTGGTGCATGCCCATCTTCGCCCGGCCATCGTAGAAGTTGACCAACGCGGTGTCCGGGTCGTAGTCCTCTGCCGCCCAGCGGTCTCCCTGCGCACTGTCGTGCCGCGCGGTGTCGGCCACGGCACGGCGTCCCAACTCGGCAAGCCAGTCCGGGAGTTCGGCCACACGGCGGCCGTTCACGTCGTCCGCTGTCCGGGAGTAGCGGTACGGCTGCCAGTGCCATCCCAGACACACCGTCCGCACGGACATCACTCCGCCGCGCGGCAGCCTGGTGTGCCGCAGCGGCACCGGCCCGCTCGCCCACTCCCGGCAGGCCGCCACCAGCCGTCGCTGCTGCTCCAGGGTGAGCCAGCCGGGAAGGTGCACGGCGCCGGGACCGAGGTGCGCCGGAGGAAGGGGGAGCAGCGCGTCCATCGCCGCCTCCTCTCATGACGGGACGTGGCGTGCGGCAGCGCCAGTGCCAGGGCCAAGGCATGCGTCAGGGCCAGTGTCGCACCGCGGAACCACCACCGGCGGCGGCGTTCCCCACGGCCCCGGCGCGCTCGTGACCGTGCGGAAGAGCGCCGAGTGCGGCGTCCGGTTGCGGGCAAGAGAAGGGAACACGACGACGGACAAGGGGAGATCATGGAGATCTCAGGCATCATCAGCGCCATCGTGATCGGGACCGTGATCGGTGTGCTGGGGCGGCTGATCGTTCCCGGACGTCAGCGCGTCGGAATCCTGTTGACGATCGGAGTCGGCATCGTGGCCGCCCTGGTCGGATCGGCCATCGCCACCTACTTCGGAGTGGGTGACACCAAGAGCGTCGACTGGACAGAGTGGCTCATACAGTTGCTGCTCGCGGCCCTCGGGGTGGCTGCGCTCGACCGCTCCAAGCGTCGCCGCCGCTGAACGGGCCCGGTACACACAGAAATCGCAGCCGCCTCCTGCTGACCGTCGCCGTCAGCAGGAGGCTTCGCTGCACGGGCAGCCGAGGCCCTACGCTGCCCGTCTTGCCGCAAGCCCGCCCCACGCTGCCCGAACAGCTCTACGCTGATGCTCACTTGGCCCCCCACAGACCGAGGTATCAGCTCATGAGCAGACCCCGCCTTGCCGTCGCCGTATCGGTGGCCGCCCTCGTCACGGCGGCCACAGCCGTGGCCGTACCTCTCTCCGCGCAGGCAGGCCCGGAGGCCGCCGCGGCGACCTACGGCGAGACCACGTCCGTAGGCGTGCACAACGCCTACGAGAAGGACAAGTACGAGTACTTCGCCGACGCACTCGACTCCGGTGCCTCGCTCCTCGAACTCGACGTGTGGACCAACATCGTCGGCAAGGGATGGCGCGTCTCCCACAGCAACCCCACGGGCAACGACAACAACTGCGAGAACGCCGCGTCGCCCGAGGAACTGCGCACGAAGAAGCGCGACCAGACCCTCGACGGCTGCCTCGCCGACATGCGCGCCTGGCACGACGCGAATCCAGGACACCCGCCCGTACTCATCAAGGTCGAGATGAAGGACGGCTTCTACGACAAGGCGGACCGCGGCCCCGACGAACTGGACACCCTCCTCGGCGAGAAGCTGGGCGACGCGCTGCTGCGCCCCGCCGACGTGGTGGGCGGACACGCCACCCTGGACGAGGCCGTCGGAGCCGCCGGATGGCCCGACCGGGACGCCCTCGCAGGCAAGTTCGTCATCGAACTCATCCCCGGCACCCTGGAGGAGGGCAACCCGGTGGACGACCTCTGGACCGACGAGGAGTACGCCGGCCACCTCAGGGACCTCGCCGGCAAGGGCACCCTCGCCGAAGCCGGCGCCTTCCCCGCGGTGCACGGCGCCGAGAAGGGCGACCCCCGCACCGAACGCTACGAAGAGGCTCTGCGCCCGTGGTTCGTCCTGTTCGACGGCGATGCCTCCACCTTCACCGGCGGCGAGATCGACACCGCCTGGTACCGGGAGAACGGCTACCTCGTGGTCATGACCGACGCGCACAAGGTCGCGCCGGAGATCGACGGCACCAGCCCCACCGAGCAGGAGGCCCGCGACCGGGTCACCCAACTCGCCGCCTCACACGCCAGTTTCACCACGTCGGACTGGGCTTCGCTGCCCTCGGTCCTCTCCATGGTGGTGCCGCGAGGCTGAACGGGCCCGTCCCGGCGCCCGCTCGACCCCGACGCCCTCGCGCTGCGCCCCGGCGCTCCACCGCCGCGTGCCGTCCGCACGTGCTACCTGCGCAGCGCGAGGACGTCGTCGACCGTGTCCGCCTCGGCGGCGGTCTTGTCCGTGCGGTAGCGCACCACCCTCGCGAAACGCAGCGTCACACCGGCCGGATAGCGCGTGGAGCGCTGCAGCCCGTCGACGGCGATCTCCGCGACCAGTTCGGGCCGCACCGTCACGCCCCACGAGTGCTCGGCGACGGCGATGCCGCGCAGATGCTCGGTCTGCCAGACCAGCAGCTTGTCGGTGAGACCCTTGAAGGTCTTGCCGAGCATCGCGAAACTCCCGTCGGGGCGCCGGGCTCCCAGATGCAGGTTGGAGAGCATGCCCGTACGCCGCCCGTGGCCCCACTCCGCAGCGAGCACCACCAGATCCAGTGTGTACACCGGCTTCACCTTCAGCCACGACGCGCCACGCCGCCCCGCGCTGTACGCCGAGTCCAGCGCCTTGACCATGACGCCCTCCTGGCCCTGCTCCAGCACCTCGCGCGCGAACTCCTCGGCTGCGGCGCGCTGTTCGGCGCTCCCCGGATCCTCCACCACGAGACGCCGCACGCGCAGCTCCTCGGGCACCACCCGGGCCAGCGCCTCGTGCCGCTCCCGCACCGTCAGGTCAACGACGTCATGGCCGTCCACCGACAGCACGTCGAAGAACCGCGGGGTGACCGGCAGCGTCGTGCGTGCAGTCGCCACATCCAGCTGTGAGCCCACCCGTTGGGAGGTCTCCTGGAACGGACGCGGACGCCCCCGCTCGTCGAGCGCGATCACCTCGCCGTCGAGTACGGCCTGCCGTGCCGCCAACTCCACGGCAGCGGCCACGACTTCGGGCAGCCGGTCGGTGATGTCGTCCAGGGTGCGGGTGTAGACCTTGATGCTTCCGGCGTCCTTGTGCACCTGCACCCGGATGCCGTCCAGCTTCTCCTCCACCACGGACGGACCGAGCTTCGTCAGCGCCTCCAGCACGTTCTTCGCGCTCTGCGCCAGCATCGGCAGCACCGGACGGCCCGTCTGGAGCTCGAACCGGCCCAGCGCAGACGGTCCTTCCTCCAGCAGCGCCCGCGCCACGGCCCCCAGGGAACCACCGAACATCACCGCGCGCCGTACCTCGGCGGGAGGAGCCCCGACCGCCTCCGCCAGCCCCTCCACGGCGAACGCGTCCAGCGCGCCCTGCCTCAACTCGCCCGTCAGCAGCCGGAAGAGGAAGTGCTGCTCCTCCTCGGTGGCCGCGGACATCAGCACTCCCAGCAGCCGCGCCCGCTCCGTCTGAGCGCCCTTGCCCCGGACGGCGGCGATCCGCCCCAGCGCCCCGTCCACCGCCACCACGGTCAACTGCGCCTCAACAGCGGGAGGATGACGCTCGGAGAGCGCACTGAACCCCACACCCGTCCTGCGCTGCGGCAGCCTCCCCGCCAAGTACGTGACCACAAGCGGCACTTCTTCCGGCGAGGCGCGGCGGAACATCCGCGCGAGGAGCGCCACCTTCTCCTTGCGGGAGGAGACCGTCGTGATGTCCCGGGACGTACGGGCGATCTCAGCCAGCAGCATGGTGCCATCCTCGCCCGGCCCCGCCCGGCGTGCAGCACCCCCGCACCGGGCGGCGCGGTTCAGCGTGCCGGATCATGGCGCTGCGGATCGTGGCCCCAGTTCATCAGGGAGAAGCGCCAGGCCGTTTCACTCACGTCACCACGCGGCCGGTGCCGCAACTGCCGCTCGATATGACGGATGGCTTTGCGCATGTGTACGAGATCATCGGCGGTGAAATCGGCCCTGCGGGTCCGCAGCAGCCGCACGATGCGGCGCCCGGCGGCGTGCCCGTGGCTCTCGCTCTGGCCTTTGTGACGTCCCACGTTCCGTGAGTCGGCGGTGGCGAGCCAGCGTTCCAGCTGTCCCGCAGGCATGTTCACGCTCTTCTCGAAGTCGGTGAAGAGCTGCTCGCGCTGTGTGCGCTGTTCGGTGTCGCTCATGAGCTGCGGCCACCTCCCTCGTGCAGGTCCTCTGCACCGCGTGCGGCGCTGCCGGCGCTCGGTGCCCGGAGCGCTTCCGTATGTCCCGGCCGTGCGGGGAGGGGGCTGTCCGTGCCTCCGACGGCCCGCGTACCCTCCGCGATCTTGCGGCGGACCCTCCCGACCGCAACGTTTCCCTGCGTTCTCCAGGAGCGCCGACCGCCCCTGTCCGTTTTCCTGCCCCTCGACATTTATCCATGCCTTTCAGATGCTTTGCCCGTCCATGCCCCGAGTGCCCGCCCTCGGCCGGTGAATGCCTGCGGCGCGTCCCGCCGGCGGCGCAGGCCGAAGTGCACGACCGCTCAGCTGCTGAAAAACTCTCCGCAGCCCCTTCTTCGCCGTCCGTGACCGCACTCGGTGTGCTCTGCCGGGCCGACCTCTCAGGAAGGAGCCGCCATGCAGCGCCGACCGAGCGCCCACGTACGCGAGGGAAGCCACGACGCCCCCGCCCACGCCCTGGGTGCCGACCCCGACCAGGACACCGCCGCCGTCATCGGCACACTCCTCGCGCGGTACCTCACGCAGCGCCGCGAAGAGGCCGCACGGAGCAGCGAACAGTTCGCGAAGGACGTCATCGACCTGCTCGTCGACGTCGTCCTTCGCGGCGGCAAACGCACTCGGCCTGCCTTTCTGTGGTGGAGCTGGCGCGGCTGCGGCGGGGAGTCCGGCGGTGCGAACGCCGAAGCCGTGCTGAAGGTGGCCACCGCGCTGGAACTGCTCCAGGCGTGCGCACTGATCCACGACGACCTCATGGACGGCTCGCCGTCGCGACGCGGCGCTCCCTCCGCCCACGTCGCCTTCGCCGACCGGCACCGCGCGGCCGGACTCCGCGGCGACGCCGAATCCTTCGGTGCGTCCGCCGCCGTCCTCGCCGGAGATCTGGCCCTGGTGTGGGCCGACGACCTCTTCCAAAGCGCCGGTCTGGACGCCAAGGCCCGCCGGGCCGCGGCATCGCCCTGGCAAGCCATGCGGACCGAGATCATCGCCGGCCAGTACCTCGACCTGTACGGGCAGAGCACCGGTGTGGACTCACCGGAGGAGTCCCTGCGCGTCGCCTACCTCAAGAGCGGCCTCTACACCGTCGAACGCCCTCTCCATCTGGGCGCGGCCATGGCGGGAGCCGGCCCCGACCTCATCGCCTCCCTGCGGCGGGCGGGACGCAGCGCAGGCGTCGCCTTCCAGCTGCGCAACGACCTCACCGGCGTGTTCGGCGGGAGCGGCAGCGCCGGAGAACCGGCAGGCGAAGACATCAAGGACGGTGCCTCCACCTATCTGGTGGCCATCGCGCTCCAGCGAGCACGCGCGCACAGCAGACACGAGGCCGAGCGGCAACTGCGCGACGCCATGGGGAACACGGAACTGGCGCCCGAGGATCTCCGGCAGGTACGCGACCTCCTCACCGCACTCGGCGCCGCCGACGCTGTCGAGGCCCGGATCGAACAACTCACCGCCGACGCCCTCACGGCTCTCGAGCAGGCCCGTCTCCAGTCCCCGGCGGACGAGCGGCTTCCCGCACTCGTACGCCGCGTCGCCAGGAGACACCCCGGCAGTTAGCAGGCCACAGCCGCCAGCCGTCAGTTGACGGCTGCCCCTCAACTCTCCCGCTCGCCGCCCGGCCGTTGGGCGTAGAACGTGTGGACGATGCCCCTCTGCCACCCGCGCACCGCTCTGCAGCACACCGCCTCGTACCCCGCTGCACTCAGTCGGCGGCTGAACGCGCCGGCCGTGTCGAAGAGGAGGACGCTGCGCCACAGGTGCCGGTACAGCCGCGAGCCCCCCGGGCCGAGCGAGCCGAGCGGCACGATGACGCCCCCGCACACCGCGGACCACACCGCCCTGTGCACGACCGCCCCGCTGAGCGTGTACTCGTGCACCGCAAGCCGCCCGCCCGGACGCAGCAACCCCCGGACACGCTGCAGCACCGTGTCCGGCTCGCTCAGATTGCGGACCAGGTAGGCGGCGAAGACCGCGTCGAACGGCCCGTGCACCCCCGCGTCCTCCAGCGCCTCGGCCGGTGCCTGGACGAAGGTGACATTGCCGTTCCACTCCTTGGCCCTCGCGCGCTCCAGCATCCCCGCCGACGCGTCGGCCGCGACGATCCGGGCCTTCGGCGCGGCCCGCAGCACCGCCGCCGTGGACGCGCCCGTACCGCACCCCAGGTCGAGGACGCGCATGCCGGCACCCCCGCCGGCCCGCTGGGCGCCGCTCAGCATGCCCCTCGCCGCGAGCCGCAGGTGACGGTGGTAACCGGGGTTCACCGAGGTCAGTGAGTCGTACGCTCCGGAGGCCCTGTCGAACGCGTTCTTCAGGCCGCCGCCGTGAAGCACAGTCATGGCCACACCCTCGCCGCCGCCGGAGCGTACCGGGGCGTACCACGCCACAGCGCGCGTCCGGCCTGATCCGCGGGCCTCCCGAATGGGGTACGGGCGGGCCGTCCCGGCAGGCGCTGCCCGGCCCGCGGTGGTGGCATGGGTGTGGCCCCCGCCGCGAGGGCGGGCCGTCGACGTGGAGAGGGAGACAGCCGTGTCCAGCAGCGCCCCCGAACCGAAATACACCGTCCCCGGTATGAGCCAGCAGGACGGCGGCGACGTCATCCAGTTGCTGAAGTCGCGCCTGCACGCCCTCAACGACCTCGCCCTGACCTTGAAGCACATCCACTGGAACGTGGTGGGGCCGCACTTCATCGCGGTGCACGAGATGCTCGACCCGCAGGTCGACTCCGTGCGCGACATGACCGACACCACCGCCGAGCGCATCTCCACACTCGGTGGCTCTCCTCACGGCACTCCCGGCGCCATCGTGGCCGAACGGCACTGGGGCGACTACACGATCGGTCGCGCCGAGGCCATCGACCATCTCGGTGCCCTGGACCTGGTCTACACGGGCGTCATCGAGGACCACCGTGCGGCGGCCAGAGCCACCGACGAGAGCGACCCGGTCACCCAGGACATGCTCATCGAGCAACTGCGCGGTCTGGAGCTCTTCCAGTGGTTCGTGCGTGCGCATCTGGAGAGTGCGGGCGGCGCGCTGAGCACGAGCAGCGCGAGCTCCGAGCGGGACGCCGCCTCGCGCGCCAACGAGCAGGCGCGCAGGCAGCCCTGAGTCCGGGCCGGCGTACCGGTCCGCTGGGGAACAGCTGTCGGGCTGTATCGATACAGACTTGATCGATACAGAGGGCGGGCGAGCCGGCTATGGAGCCCCGTACATCACGGGCGACGCTGCAGACGGTGGCGGACGAGGTGGGCGTCTCCCGCACGGCGCGGCAAACTGCTCGGCATCGGAGCACCGGTGTGGATCACGCTCGCCCTGTTCCTGCTCGGCGGTCTCCTCCTGCGCCGTACGCGTTTCGGCCAGCAGGTCTACGCGGTCGGCGGCAACGAGGACGCTGCCTCGCTCATGGGCACCTCGGTGAGCCGCATGGTGACGGAGTACGCGATGTCCGGTCTGCTCGCCGGACTGGCCGGGGCGCTCAACGCCGCATGGCTGGCCTCCGGGGTGACCATCCTGGGCCAGGGATGGAACTGGAGGCGATCTCCGCCGTCGTCATCGGCGGCACGCTGCTGACGGGCGGGCTGGGCTACGTGAGCGGCTCCCTCGTCGGGGTGCTGCTGCTGAAGGTCATTCAGAACATCATCAACCAGATCGGCTCGCTCGACTCCGCGTACCAGCAGGTCGCCAGCGGCGCGTTCCTCGTGGTGGTCGTGGTCGTGCAGACCTGGCTGGGCCGCCGCCGCAAGGCCCGGCTCGCCGCGTCCGGCTGACGGGACGAGCGGACCGGGCGAAGGGACGGGGCGAACGGACGGGACCGCGGCCGGCCCGGCTCACGCTTCCCGGAGCAGCCCCCGTCTGCCGCGGAGCCGCCTCGCGCCGTCCCGGTCTCCGGGACGGCGCGCCGGCATGTTTCGGCGGCGCTGCGGAACATGACGGGACGGCACGCGACGGGACAGCACACGACGGACGTGGAGTAACGCCCGGGCGCTGAACGGCCGATCCCGACATGCGCGCAATGCGCACTTCGCATATCTCTGAGTGGTGATCAGCGGCGCTCAGGTCGAAGGCTGCCCGTGGACCGGGTGCTGCCGCATCGCGTGACCCGCGTACCCGTGCACACCCCACAGCCAAGGGAAGCCGCATGACTGACACGCTCAGACGCACCACTCTCACCGCAGTCACGGGCCTCGGCCTGTGCCTGACCCTCCTGCCCGCCGGACAGGCGTTCGCGCAGTCGCCGACCACCCGCGTCCCCTGCAACGACATCCCCGCGCTGAAGGCCGCTATCAATCAGGCGAACACCAGCGGCGGCCGGATCACCCTCGCCTCCCGCTGCACCTACACCCTGACCGCCCCCGACAACGCGGACGACGGCCTCCCGGAGATCACCGGGAACGTGGCGCTGACCGGCCGCGACACCACGATCCGGCGCGCCCCGAACGCCACCCAGGACTTCCGCGTCCTCCACGTGGTCTCCGGCGGCACGCTGACCCTGAACTCCCTCAGGATCAGCGGCGGTTCGCTCGCCGACGACAACGGCGGAGGCGTCGCCAACGAGGACGGCACCCTGAACCTGAACCGCACGACGGTCAGGGGCAACCACGCCGAGATGGGCGGGGGCCTCTACAACACCGGCGGCAAGCTCAACCTCGACCGCAGCACCGTCGAGCGCAACACCACGGACGCCTGGGGAGCCGGGGTCTTCAACACGGGCGAGGGCACGATGAAGATGACCGGCGGGTCGCTCCGCGACAACCGCGCCCTCAACAACGGCGGCGGCCTGGAGAACATCTCAGGGACCGCGTACCTGCACCACGTGTCGGTCAGGGGTAACACCGCACTCGAGGGCGGCGGCATCCGCCAGACGCTCGGCGCCACCCTGCGCCTGAAGTCGACCGAGGTGCGGGACAACATCGCCGTGTCCGGCGGGGGCATGTCGAACAACGGCAGCACGGCGACGCTGGTCCGGAGCCTCGTCACCCGCAACACGGCCATCACCACCGGCGGCGGCATCATCAACGAGGCCGACGGCCAGGTCACGCTCACCGACAGCCGAGTCGTCCGCAACAGGCCGGACAACTGCGTGCCCCAGGGCACCATCGCCGGCTGCTCGGACCCCGCGGGCCGTACCGTTCCGCCCGCCGCGAAGCTGCCTCCGGCCACCGACACCAAGGCCCTCCGCTGATCCTGCGGGGAGGAAGGCGGCGGTGAGCGCGTGAGCAAGTCGGCCGCACCGCAGGCGCGTTGAGCCCTTGAGTGCGGGCGCGCGCGCCTGCCACCACGACGACAGAGAGCGGGACCTGGGAGACGGGCCCCGCTCTCTGCCTTCACGGCAGGGAATGCCGAACCCGCGTCCATGGTTAGGGGGTTGCACTGACCAGAGGGGGACAAGCGATGAAGTTCCGTCCGTTCGGCGATCCCGCCGTGCAGGTATCCGCTGTGGGACTCGGCTGCATGGGGATGTCCATCGCCTACGGTCCTGCTGACGAGCAGGAGAGTCTCGCCACCCTCGACCGGGCCGCCGAGCTGGGCGTCAACCTCCTCGACACGGCGGACGTCTACGGCCTCGGCGCGAACGAGGAGCTCATCGGCCGCTGGCTGAGCCGTCGAGACCGCGACGCCGTCTTCCTCTCCACCAAGTTCGCACTGAAGCGGGGCGCCACGACGGGGAGGGTGGACGAGGTCGACACCTCTGCCGAGTACGTACCGGAGGCCTGCGACGCCTCGCTGGCCAGGCTCGGGACGGAACACATCGACCTGTACTACATGCACCGCCGTGACCCGGCCGTACCCGTCGAGGAGACCGTGGGTGCCATGGCGGCGCTCGTCGACGCCGGAAAGGTCCGCTTCCTCGGACTCTCCGAGGTCAGCCCCCAGACCCTGCGCCGGGCGCATGCCGTGCACCCGATCACCGCGATCCAGCTCGAGTACTCGCTCTTCACCAGGGACGTGGTGGAGGGCGAGATGCTCGCCACCTGCCGCGAACTCGGTGTCGCCGTCGTGGCGTACTCACCGCTCGGCCGAGGCATGCTCGGGGGCATGCTGCACTCCCGCGAGGCTCTGTCCGAAGAGGACAACCGCCGAAGGTGGCCGCGCTTCGCCGAGGAGAACATCGACGCCAACCTCGCGCTGGTGGAAGCCGTGCGGGACGTCGCCGAACAAATCGGCTGCACGCCCGCCCAGGCAGCCCTGTCCTGGCTCCTCGCCCAAGGCGAGGACATCGTTCCCATTCCGGGGACCAAGCGCCGGCGGTACCTGGAGGAGAACTGCGAAGCGGCGGACGTGACGCTCACTCCGGCTCAGGTTGCTCTCCTGCGCGAGGCGGTGCCACCGCAGGCCGTGACCGGCGGACGCTACCCCGCTCAGGCGCTGGCCCGCCTCGGCCACTGAACCGCCCGCCCGTACCGGCTCGTCGAGGGGAAGCACCGGAACGTCATCGATCCCATGGCGAGACATCGCAGCTCGACAAGCGGTGACCGCATCACGACAGCAGCCGCCGGTTCGCCGTGACTGATACGGGCGGTGCCTGTTCACCGTCCACCTAGAGTGGACGGGTCTACCGAGGAGGGCCATGGCCGCGACACAGCCTCAACTCTTGTCCCTTCCCGAGGAGTTCGTTCTGCTGTCGCACCTCCCCTCGGGGAAGATCCACGGCCCCCGCCGGGCCGCCGTCGGCTGCGCGGCGGCCGAACTCGGCGAACTCGCGGTGCGGCGCAAGATCCTCGTGCGGCCGTGGAACTCCACCGTGCTCGGTCTCAGGGCCCAACTGACGCACCGTGCCTCGATCGAACTGCTCGACACCACCGCCACCGGATTGCCGTGGGCCGACGAGGTGCTGGCCGGCCTGTCCCGCTCCCCGGTCTCCGAAGAGGGGCGCGTCAACGTCCAGCAGTGGCTCCGGAGGCGCCGTGAAGCCTTCCGGGCGCACAGGAGAGTGCTCACGGACCGGGGCGTGCTCCGTCGGCGCTCCCGTTGCCTCACGGGAGAGCGCTGCTTGCCGGACCAGGCGGTCCGTGACGCCCTGATCACGGACATCCGGGCGATCGGGTCCGGTCACCGTGACGTCGACGCACACGGGTTGTTCCTGTGCGATCTGATCAGAGCCGTCGGGCTGCACAGAACTCTGCGTATCCCGACGGGCCTCCGCACGACGCCGTATCGCCGCCGCGGCGCGGGATCAGCGGAGTCCGTCCCCGAAGATCTGCGCCATGCCAGTTCGGCTCTCACCGCCCTGATCCCGCTCCGGGAAGACCGTTCGGGCAAGCGCTACTTGTGAGAGCGGGGAAGGCGCCCGTCGGTGAGAGCCGGGGTGCTGGTGTGTCGATGACCCCGGCGCGACCGCGAGGTTGACGAACTGTCCGTGCGTCATTGGCAAGTCTGCCCAGGCGCCCTTCTTCCCGCGTGCGACCGGCCGTGCCGGAGCTTCCCGCGTGCAACCGGCCGTGCCGGAGCGAAGAGGACGCGCAACACTCCACTCACGGACACGGACGGCATTTGCTGGCGCGGCGGAGCCCGGGCGGCGCAAGCGGCGTCGTTTAGCGTCCCTTTGGCCCCGGCCGCGAGGCTTGCGGACAGCCCTGCCGGACGCGGAGCCAGGTCTCCGGGGCGCAGGCGGGAAGTGGCCGACGGGGGAGCAGCCGGGACAAGGAGTGAAGAGATGACGCAGTACCTGATCTCGTTCGACGAGGCGGCGATGACCCTCCCCGAAGGGGAGCTGCTCGAAGTGGCGAAGGCCGCGCACGCGGTGGAGCAGGAAGCCAGGGACGCCGGCGTGTGGGTGTTCGGCGGCGGGCTGAAGGACCACGGGGAGGCGAGCGTGGTGGGCACCGACGGTTCGGTGAGCGACGGCCCGAAGGGGGACGGCACGGGGCACCTCGGCGGATTGGCGGTCGTCGACGTGGCCTCCCGCGACGACGCGGTGAAGTGGGCCGCCAGGATCGCCCGGGCCTGCCGCTGTCCTCAGCAGGTCCGCGAGTTCATGCCCGACCCGACGGCCTGACGGTGGGCGCCCGGGGCTGCGAGGCAGCCCGGGTGGCCGCTTGAATCCTCCGCCGCCGGACCGGCGAGCAGACCGGCCCGGCGGCGTTTGTAAGGTCTGAGCACATGGAGACGTGGAACGGGCAGGCGGCGGTCGCCCCGCCCAACTCAGGGGCTTGGCAGGCACCGACAGAGCAGGAGCAGCGGCTGTACGAGGCGAAGATGCGCGGCGACTGGGCCGCCTACTTCGATGTGCTCGCCGAAAGCGAACTGTTCATGTCGATGTCCCGGCTCCAGGCCGACGGGCTGGACGGCGGCCCTCCTGCTCAGCCCTTCTGGAGCCCCGTCGTCGGGCAGTGGTGCGAAGTCGTCGTGACCGAGGGCGTGTTGCCCGCCCCGTCACCCGACCCCGTCTTCATCCTCCTCTCCCTGGACGCGGTCGCCAAGTTGTGGGAGGACAACACCGAATGGCTGGCCGTCAATCCCGGCACTCCGCTGGAGGCGTACTTCCCGCCGAATCCCGCTCTGTGGAAATGGCACGCCGGCCGGGGCAAGGGACCGAACGGGAACCTGGGAAAGCTGCGCACACTCAGGGTGGGCGGCGTGCTTCAGGGGCCGGTCGCCCACGGCCTCGGCTGCGGCGCGCTGATGAGCGTCCTCAACGGTTCACTGTGGAACGCGATGGGCTACCACGGAGGAGGCTACTTCGCGGAGCGGCAGACCCTGGAGGACGGGTGGGGGGTGACGGACCGGCAGAGCTGGCAGAAGACCCAGGAAAACCTCCTCAACGGCCGAGGCGTCAGCGGTGCCTGGGAGTTCGTGCTGGACGTCCGCAGGTCCCTTGCCCGGCAGTTCGGAGGCCAGGTCGACGTGGCGCTCTGGCGGGACGCCGCCGAGCGTCAACTGCGGGCCGTCGCCGCCGAGTCAGGGGAAGGGGCTTCGGAGGCCGAGATCGCAGGCGTGAAGCAGCTCATCGGCCGTATCACCCGCTACGAGGCCCGGTTCCGCGCCGACGGCGTCCTCGGGGCCGACGACCAGGTCCGCTCCGTCCTGGCTTGGGACTACGGACGCGCCGCCAGCATGGCCCGCTGGGGTGTCAGCACCCGCTTCTGCGACATCGCGGAGGCGGAGCAGGCGGTGATCCGAACCTCCCGCGTCAGCCAGGTCACTTACCACTCCTGGAAGGACTTCGCGTCCGGATACGTTCTCGGCCGCTGCCTCCACTTCGACGAGGAGCGCTTCGGCAACTGGTACACGGAGATGCTGGACGCGTACCGGGTGCTGGAGTCGCATCCGGAGAGTCCCTGGCTCACCCTCCCCTGGAGGTAGCGGAGCGGCTGGGGAGGGTGAGCCGGCCCGAACGACGTGCCCTAAGGCCTCTCTTCCGGATCTCCGCGACGTCGCGGAAGTGCCGGACGCCGTCCCGCACTTCCGGACCGCCACGGTCAAGTCCTTCGCTCCGCCCGCCCGCGACAGCGGCTCTCCGCCTCATGGCCCGCACCCGTCCCCGTCCTCCCGACCCGACGAAAGGCCCTCCCACGGCAGACCTGGACCCGAAGCGCAGCCGGACCACTACCTGATGTTCGCGATCGGCCCGCGGCTGGAGTACGCCGCGCGGCTGCGCGCCCTCGACGAGTTGGTGCGGATCTCGGTGATCTGCCGGCCCGAGTACCTGGCCCGCATCACCGAGTGCGGTGACTACCAGCGGGTGCTGGCGGTGCGTCAGGACACCCCCGTCGAGGAGGTCGTCGCCTTGGCGCGGGCCGTTCACGCGCTGGAGCCGGTGACCCGGATCACCACGTTCTGGGAGCACGACCAGGACCGTGCGGCGGCCGTCGGCGAGGCGCTCGGCGTCGCCACCCACAGCCCGGAGACCGTACGTCTCGTGCAGGACAAGCACGCCATGCGCGAGCGGCTGCGCGAGGCGGGAGTGGACGACACGAAGGCGGGACGCGCGTTCAACGAGGCGGACCTGCTGGCGATCGGCGAGGAGGCGGGGTACCCGTTCATCGTCAAGCCCCCGGCGGGCACCGCGAGTTCCGGTGTCACTGTCGTCCGCTCGCCGAAGGAAGCGGCAGCCGCCTACCGCACCGGTGCGGGAGACTTCCCGGGCATCGCCCGGCTCGGGGTGCTGGCGGAGCAGTACCACGAGGGGCCGCAGTTCAGCGTCGAGGCGTTCTCCGAGGCGGCCGGGCACGTCGTCCTCGCCGTCACGCGCAAGTACTCGGACCCCGTCAACATGGTGGAGCCGGGCCACGTCCTGCCGACGCCCCTGGACGCGGACGTCGAGGAGGCGATCGAGGGCCACGCACGGCGCGTCCTGGACGCCCTGGGCGTGGAGTTCGGCCCCACGCATACCGAGGTCGTACTGACCGCCGACGGGCCGCGGGTCATCGAGACCCACCTGCGCGTGGGCGGCGACGAGATCTTCAACCCGGTCAAGGACGCGGTGGGCGTCGACATGATCGACTTCCGGACCCGGCGGGCCTTCGGCGAGAAGGTCCTCCCGGACATCCGCGCCGTCCTGGAGGCGGACGCCGAACCGCGCTGTGAGGCGATCTGGTATACGGCCCCTGAGGCGTCGGGAACCCACGTTGACTCGCGGACGGCGTGGAGGCCGACGACCTTGACGCGGGCGTGACCGTGCTGCTGGCGCCGGGGGAGGAGCTCTCGGGCCAGGGTTCCTTCGCCCGTATCGCACGAGCCCGCGCGTCGGCACCGGACGCCGAGCAGGCCCTCGCCCGCGTCCGGGAGAACGCCGCCGTCCTGTCCTTCCTCTTCCGCGTCACATCCCCCGAGCCGGGCACGGTCTGACGTCTCCGCATACGAGTCGTGCCGTCACGGGAGCCCGCCGGAAGGCCAGGACCGGCCTTCCGGCGGACGCCGGGCGGGTTCCCGGTACCGAGGATTGGCCCGCCATCTGGCCCTTCTTCCACAAGATCGTCGCAGCGGGGGAGACCTTCACCTTCCCGAACGGCGCCCATCCCGGCAGCAGGTGCACATGGCACCGGAACAGGCCCGGTTGGCAGGCCAGGTTGGCGCGCAAATGCTCGGATCGTGACAGGTATTCGCCGCGCGCTTGGAACCCGGGTAACCGAGGAGTAGCTTGTGGCGCCCCCCACCCCCACGGGCCGTGTGCCCGCGCGAGCGAAGAGGTTCCACGTGAAGCGTGTTACTGGCCGCGCCTGGTTCTCCGTGATCTGCATATCCGGCCTGCTGGCGGCTGGCATTGCGGTTCCGAGCGCGTTCGGTACCCCTGAGGCCGCCGGCCCCGGCGGCGCCTCCGCGGACGGCAGCCGAGACCCGGGCTCCGAACTCACCGTCAAGCGAGCCCGGTCCGACTCCGCGAGGATCAGCCGTCCCTCGGACCGTCGCGGGCCGAACACCCTCAAGGACGCGGACGTCACGCTCTCCTCCTACGACGCCGAGGCCGGCCGGGCCGTTCTCAGCCAGAAGGACCGGGGCGGTAGCACCGAAGGCATCGACGTCCGCAAGGGTGACGTGATCGCCAGTCCGCCCACGAAGGCGGCACCCGAGGGTGCACTCGTCAAGGTCAGGCAGGTGCGGTCCCAGGCGAGCGGCATGGCCGAACTTCGCACGTCCCGCGCCAACTTGGGGGAGGTTCTCGGCGGGGCGAAGGCCGACGGCAAGGTCCCCGTCTCGTCCTCGGCCTGGAAGATCGACCCGCAGGTGCAGGGGCTCGAGGTGGCAAGGAGCGGGGCGAAGAGCTCACGGGGAACGACCGGGCCGGACAAGGAATCGCTCGGCGCGGGCACCAGAAGCAGCGACCTGCGTTTCGACTTCGGCACCGAGCTCCCCGCCCCCGATGAGGGGCAGACCCCCGGTTCCGTGCTGGACGGCTCCCTGGAGGTCTCACCCGAGGTCGACTTCTCCTACGACGGGAACGGGTCGGACGACCCGGCCGACGTCACCGCGTCCGTCGGCATCGGCGCGGACTACAAGGCCAGTTGGCGCGTGAAGGGCACCGTCGAAGCCGACGTCGACCGGCGTCTCCCACTGGCCGAGGCGACGGCCCATCCCGTGATCATGGTCGGCCCGGTGCCGGTCGTCGTCACGGTGAAGCTGAGCTTGGTGGCGAAGGTGAAGGCGAACGGCCAAGTACAGGTCGACGTCGACCAGGACGCGGCCGGATCGGTGAAGGTGGGCACGCGGTACTCGGAGGCGTCGGGCTGGGAGCCGGAGAGCCACGCGGACGGCGAGACGCTTCCGGGCGGCAAGGTCGACGTCTCCGGCAAGGGCGAACTGCGCACGACGGTCGGTCCCGAGGCGAACGTCAGCCTCTACGACACTGTGGGCGTCGTCGCCTTCATCGGACCGTACCTGCGGGCGACAGGCGAGTACACCGACGAACCGGACGCCCAAGGCAGCGGCCAGTGGAAGCTGTACGGGGGACTGACCCTCGAGAGCTCGCTGTTCGCGCAGCTGCCGTTCGTGATCATCGGCAACCGCCCGTCGAAGCACATCGACTTCCCGCCGATCAACCGCGAATGGTTCATCACTGAAGGCGAGTTCCCGGCGGGAACCTGACCCCGCGGGGAGCCGAGGTTCACGGCGGTCAGGTCTCGCGTCCCTTCGCGGAATGCTCGAGGGCGGTGCTGTCTGCCGTCCGGGCCGTAGACCGCCGTGCCGCCGTCGCGGGGAGCTCGCCGTCGCGGTGCGGGGGCTCGGCCGAGCGGGTTGACGAAGGCCGTGTAGACGGTGTTCTCCAGGACTCGGGCCGCGAGGTAGCTGTGGGCCTTTCGCCTGACTCCCGTCGCGAACGCGCTGAGGCAGAGATACATGGCGGCTCCCGCGAAGGCAGCTTGCCGGGCGTGTTCGGGGAAGGACGCCGTAGCAGCCGACCATGCCCAGACGCGATCCGCCGACCGGGGAGAGCGACTGGCAGGCTGTCCCAGGCCGCCCACCTCGACGGCCTTAGCGAGAAGCTCGGACTCTCCCGGCCAGCGACGGAGGACGAACGCCCGCGAAGCGGCAGCTATCGCAGCGAGTGGCCACCGATCCCGTGCGGGTGACCGTCGACGCTGTGGTGAAGCAGGTTGGCGGGGTCCCATCCCGGTAGCTACCGACCGCACACCTGGTAGCGCTATTCGGCGCGAGATGGGAGGAGGCGGGGCTTCACGCCCCGGTTGAACGACGGGACGTACGGGTCCCGCGCCTGTAGCGCTGCAGCCGCGCATCCCGCCCGGGAGCGGGCAGGAAAGCGGCCCTGGAGGCGTCGGAGCGGGAACTGTCACAATCTCCCTCGAACTCCTCGCGTCCGGGAGGCCAGGATGCGCATGGGGTACACGCGGGCCCACGCCGGCTCGCCTCCGTCTATCCGCGTGATACGCGGCAGCGGCGTCCCGTCGCCCGCAGGCGAGGCAGCCTCGCCGGAGAGCCTGCTCGCGTTCGCGGCTGACGGCTGGGCCTTGTTCGTCTTCGCCGTGGAGGGCGGCCGGCTCAGCGCCTGCACCTGAGATTCGTCCCGCTTCTCATCGAGACGGCCCTCGCTGACCAGTTGTTGGTCAGCGAGGGCCGCTCGCTCCCCCCCCCGTTCGGGCTGCGGAGACCCCCTCCTGTCATCCCGTCAGCCCGTGGCGATGGTCAGGTCTTGTCCGTGCGATATCGATCGCCTCGCCGCCAGCGGCAGGCCTCCCCCGTGCGGTGGATGTGCCCGCCCCGCCAGCAAGTCGGCGAACTGCCGCACCCCGTGCGAGAAGTCCGCAGTAGCGCTGGAGACCACGTGTCTGCTCTCTGGCTGGAGAGTTCCGTGGACGTTGCATGGTGCGGCGGAAATCAGAACTCGACCGCGTCAGCGCGGTCGCCCCACGACCCGGTACCCCAACCAGGGTAGTCAACGTCCTCTAGGTCTTCGATGCACGTTCTTAGTTGCGTAGGAACTCGCGGATCGGGCAGGTTGTTCCTGTAGTCGATTAGATCCATTCCTCCTATCTCATTGTTGTTGCACGTTGATGAGGTTTCATCGCGGAATCCGTATTTGCCGAGAGTCTTCTTTCCCTCCGCGGACCATTGCAGCTTGCGGCCGTCGTTGTTCTCGTTCCAGGTGTCGTGCTGATAGATGCACACCCAACCGTACGCGCAGGAGTCGGGAGCAGTCGCAGTCTGCGATTTGGCGCCCGCGTGATTGCCGATGCCGGCGGCCTTCGGACGAATGCCAGCAGGGTGTTTAGGAACGGCTGGGAACGCACTCGGATGGTGCTTCTTGTAGGCTGCCAAGTCCGCCCGTGCTTGACTGTCGTTGTCGAAGCACTTCACTGACAGGTCAGGGTACTCGGAGCAGACCGTTGCGTGGCCCCAAGTGAGGGAAAGATTGATCTTCCTACCCTTGTATGTGGCGATGACCGGATCGTTGCTTGCCTGACTGTCAGGGGTGCGATTAGTCGTACCAGTAGAACTGGTTTGTTCTGTGCGAGGGCTGGCGCCAGGGTTGGGCTCCGCACCAGCAATTGTTGTTCCGCCTGCGGCGAACGAAGAAATGACGCACAAAGCAATGAGCGTCTTGCGGGCTTTCATGATCCCCCTGGGGTCGAATGCAAATGGCAGTGTGGTGCTAGGGCAGCCAAAGTTTCAAACTCTGTTAAATGGGTCATAAGCGGACAGGTGGGAGAGGTTGCTGATTGTGCTGAACGCTTGACTCCGGTCCACTCACCCAGAAATGGCCCGCACGTTGCCCGTCGGAGGATGTGGAGATCCATGGAGTGGCGGCTGTTGCCAGCGACGGAGTGGGCGCCATCGTCGCTGCGGCGAGCGCTACGCCCCCCCGCCCGTGACCGGGCAGTGCGCGTCGTTCCTGGTTTCACTGTGTATCTCGCTTTCTCGGATGGGTGCCCCGCTTTGGCCTGTTGTTCGGGCACAGCTCAGGAGTGAAGCCGCCACGTAGTTGATGAGCAGCCCGTCTCCGCCGTCCTCATCAATTCATTCGGCCGAGCGGTTCTTTGCACGCTGCTGGACGGCGGCCGATAGCGTGGTGGGTGACCAGTCGAGGGATGGGGGATCCCTGTGGGGCGACCTGAGAAGCCGCTTGACCCGGATGCGGGGCCCATCCAGCAGTTCGCGCAGGAGATGCGCGAACTGCGTCGCGAGGCGGGCAATCCCACCTACCGGTGGATGGCGCAACGGGTGCCGTACTCGGCGACGGGGCTGTCCCGCGCCGTGGACGGGGAGAGGCTGCCGTCGCTGGCGATGGCGCTGGCGTACGTCGAGGCGTGCGGCGGGAAGCGCGAGGAGTGGGAGAGCCGCTGGATCGCTGCGGCCGACGAGGCGCGGGAGCTGGCCGCACGTCAGCAGTCAGCGAAGGACGAGGATGCTGACTCGCCGTATCAAGGGCTGGCCCGCTTCGAACCCGGCGACGCGGAACGGTTCTTCGGCCGCGGCGGACTCGTTGGAGATGTGCTCCGGTTCGCCCGCGCCAGCCGGTTCGTCACACTGGTCGGGGCTTCGGGTTGCGGCAAGTCATCGCTGTTACGGGCCGGTCTGATACCCGAGTTGCGTGCGGCGACGGAGCCCCGCGAGCGGCTGGCGGCGATCCGCATCTTCACCCCGGGCGCGCATCCGATGCGTTACGGCCCGCTGCTGAGACCAAAGGAAGCGGACGGAGAGACGCCGGAAGGGAGGGATGAGCCCGGAGAAACCTGGGTCTTGGTGGACCAGTTAGAAGAGGTCTTCACCCTCTGCCACGACGCCCACGAGCGAGCGGCCTTCATCGACACGCTGCTCACCGCCCGCGAGCCGGGCAGCCGACTGCGTGTCGTCGCCGCGATCCGCGCCGACTTCTACGGACGCTGCGCCGAACACCCCTCGCTCGCCGAAGTGTTGCGCCAGGCGCACCTCATGGTGGGGCCGATGACGTCCGCCGAGTTGCGCGAAGTGATCGTTAAGCCCGCCGCGGCCCGGGGGCTGATCGTCGAACGTGCCCTCACAGCCCGGATCGTGGACGAGGTCGCCGGTGAGCCGGGCGCGTTGCCGCTGCTGTCGCACGCGCTGCTAGAGACGTGGCGCCGCCGTGAGGGCAGGACGCTGAGTGTCGCCGGATATGAGGGTGCCGGCGGCGTGCGGGGTGCGGTCGCCCGCACGGCGGAGGAGGCGTACGGCGAACTGCCGTCCCGCCAGGCGGCGTACGTGCGCCGCATTCTGCTGCGCCTCATCACACCAGGGGAGGGCGCCGAGGACACACGCCGTTCAGTCGACCGCGCAGAGTTAGAAACCCTGGGAGGGGCGGGCGCTGGGCGGGTGGAGAACAGCGACGCCGCCGCAGCGCTGGAGCGCCTCGTGCGTGCACGTCTGGTCACGGTGGACGGCGAGACGGTCGAGGTCGCCCACGAGGCACTCATCACCTCCTGGCCCCGGCTGCGGGACTGGATCGAAGAGGACCGCGAACGCTTGCGGCTGCACCGCCGCCTGACGGACGCCGCAGCCGAGTGGACAGCCTTGGACCGGGACCCGGGAGCGCTGTACCGGGGCGCCCGGCTCGCCGCGGCGGAAGAGCACTTCGTCGCGGCCGGTCGCCGTAGCGAACTCACGCTGATCGAGGCCGAGTTTCTCGACGCCGGGCTCGCCGCCCGTGACGAGGAACAGCGCACTGCCGCGCGCAGCTCACGCCGACTGCGCCGTCTGACTGTCATTCTCGCCGTGCTGTTATTACTGGTGGCCGGCGCGGGCATCGTCGCAGTGCAGCAGCGGCAAGAGGCGCTGGCGGCACGAGAACAGACGCTGTCGCGTCAACTCGCCGCCCAAGCATTGGAGTTGGCGGATTCTCAGCCGGACACCGCGATGCTGCTGGCGGTGGAGGCCCGGCGCGTCGCGCCGACCCCCGAAGCACGCGGCGCCCTGTTGACCATGTCGGCGCATCAGTACTACCGCACCGAACTCGACGCGCACTCCGACGCGGTGTCCGAAGCAGCCTTCAGCCGCGACGGCACCCTCGCCACAGTGAGCCGCGACAGGACCCTGCGGCTATGGGACTCGACCCGGCGCAAACGGCTCGCCGTACTGCACGGGCACGACACCTGGCTGCGGGGCGTTGCCTTCAGCCAGGACGGGCGATCGCTGGTAACGGGCGGGGATGACACGCGCGTAGTGCTCTGGGACAAGGCGAAGCGCCATGTGACAACCACGTTCGGCGGGCACACAGGCCCGGTCCGCAGCGTGGTATTCAGCCCGGACGACCGCATGATCGCCAGCGGATCCGCAGACGGCACCGTGCGGCTGTGGAACCTCGAACACCCAGCGGAGGGGACCACACTGAAGGTGCCCGGAGACACCTCAAGCGGCAGCTCAAGTACCAGCACGCACGGAGTGAACGCGGTGGCCTTCAGCCCCGACGGCCAGACCGTCGCCTCGGTCGGCCAGGACGGTGTGGTGCGGCTGTGGTCGGTCGACACCGGCAAGCAACTGGCCGCGATGAGCGGCCACTCCGGGAGCACTGACGCGGTCGAATTCAGCCCCGACGGCCGTACGCTGGCCACCGCGGCGAAGGACCACACCGTACGCCTGTGGGACGTACGCGACCGCAAGAGCACGGCAGTCCTCACCGAGCACGCGGGGAAAGTACGGACGCTGGCGTTCAGTCCCGACGGAAACACTCTGGCCACGGCCGGACACGACGCCACGGTCATCCTCTGGGACCCGCAGCGCCGCGCCGTCAAAGCCACTCTCACCGGCCACTCCACCAACATCTACACGATAGCCTTCCACCTGCGCGGCACCGTCCTCGCCACGGGCGGCGAGGACGGAAAAGCCGTCCTGTGGGACCCGGCGCGCATCCCCCTCTCCGCCCACGAAGACCGTCTGATGGACGTGGACTTCAGCCCGGACGGACGGTCAGCCGCCACTGCCGGTGCCGACCGGAAGATCGTGGTGTGGGACGTGAGGCGACGCGTCCCCAAGGCGAGGCTCGCCAAGGGCAACGGGCCGGTGAACGATATCGACTTCAGCCCGGACGGTGAGACGATCGCCGCGGCCACCGGCACCGGTGACCGGCCCGGCGCCAAAGACCACACGCTCACGCTGTGGGACGTCGACAGCGACGAGGCTCCCACGAGGCTCACCGGCCACACCGACCGCGTCATGGGCGTCGACTTCAGCCCCGACGGCCGCCAGGTCGCGACCGTCGGCGCGGACGGCAAGATCATGCTGTGGGACGGACGGCGTGGCAGGCGCCTCGCCACATACGACAGCGGCACTCGCGGCAACGCCGTGGCCTTCAGCCCGGACGGTCGTCTGCTGGCTTCCGCCCACGCCGACTCCTCCCTGCTGTGGAGTGTCTCCGAGCACAAGCAGGTCGCTGTCCTCCGCCAGCACCGCGGACCTGTCGCCGACCTCGACTTCAGCCCGGACGGTCGTCTGCTGGCAACTGCGGGACAGGACCAGCGGGTGCTCCTCTGGGATGTGCGCGGGCGCACCGCCCAGACGGTTCTCGCCGGGAAGACCGGACCCTCGCTGGACGTGGCGTTCAACCGCGACGGCAGCATGCTCGCGGTCGCGGGCGCCGGAAACGCGGCCGAGCTATGGGACGTCAACCGACGCGGCGTGTGGGCCACACTGACCGGTCACAAGCAGCTCGTGAGCACACTCGCCCTCAGTCCCGATGGGCGCACGCTGATCACCGGGAGCGACGATCACACCGCCCAGCTCTGGAGCACCGACCCCGGGCACGCCTCTGAGCGTGTCTGCGCCACGGTCGGACGCGACCTCACCTTTGAGGAATGGCAGCGCTTCGTACCTGGCGCGCCATACAGACACACCTGCGGGGCGGGGGCCTCTTGAACGCGGACGGCGCGGTCCATGCGCTCGCGGCCGCCGGCTCAGGGCGCGATGTCATAGCCCTCTTTGCGTGCCTCGCAGGTGTTCTCGGAGCAGGTCACGCAGTCGAGGCAGTGGCGCTGTAGCCCCCATAACGGTGAGGGATTCCGGCACGGTCCACTGCACCAGGGCGCCTTGGCGGGAGAGGTACAGGGCGACCCGGTCGATGCCGTAGGTGTCGTCGTAGTCGAGCAGGAGATACCCAGCGAGCTGCTGTACCGCGCGGCCCGGTGGAGCGACTGGGGGGCGGGTGGTGGCCTTGCAGTCGATTAGTAGTCCTCCGGCGATGACGTCCGCGTCTGCGCCGCCGAGGTCCGAGCTGCTGGCGAAGGCCGGCCCGCACACGCGCTCCTCCTCCGGTAACTGCCGGAACGGTGCGAAGGACTCTTCGGCGAGCTTCATCTGTTCGGAGATGTCCTCCAGCACGTACATCGGCACTGCCGCGGTCAGGCGGTGGCTGTGTCATTTTCCGTGGATGCCGTTTCGACGTGAGTCTGGGAGTCACTGAGAGCGTGGGCTCATGATCAATCTCGGCGGGAATTGATGTCACTCGTGGCTATCGTCAAGCTTCCATTCGGTGCCTGAGGCACGCGTCGCCGTCAGCCTGCGGCGGTGAACGCTCCGTCTACGAGTAACGGAACCGTGGTGCAGAGGTTCAGTTCGGAGGCGATGGCGACGTCCTGAGCGAATCCGCCCGCGATGAGTTCTCGCCCGGAGGAACAGGCGGTGACTGCTGCTTTGACATCCGGCGTTGCCTGGAATGCGATCGCAGCCGCGGTGGCTTCGGGAGAGAGCGTGTCCCCGACCTGCTCGCGGAGCACGGTGGCGATGGCGCCTGCACCGAGAAGGTCTTCCAGCGCAGGCCGCAGGCCACCGTCGGCCCAGCGCTCGCCTGACGCGATGAGCGCGACGGGCCGTTCGGCCGTCCCATAGCCGTGGCAGGCGAGCCAGTGACCAACAGCCGATGCATTGAGCAGAGAACCTGCGGCTATCCGCGAGTTGCCGGCAGAGGCAGCGATGGTGGAGCCGTTGGGTGAGGGAAGAACCAGGCGTGGCGATGGCGTGCAGGGTGGTCTGGGTCGCTGTTCGTGGGAGATACATCGTTACGCCCAGC